>NZ_CP110680.1:2400000-3095407 GCF_028583725.1 Cellulomonas fimi
GCATCTCGGCGTCGTCGTCGAGCGCCGCGGCGACGGGCATGATCCGCTCGACGGCGCGCGTGAAGACGCCGTGCCGGTAGAGGCCGGCGGTCGAGCCGCTGACGTCGAGCACGCCGATGACGCGGGCGCGCAGCCCGGACGCGCCCTTCTTCTCGAGGGAGACCGTCACGAGCTTCTTGCGCAGGTCGAGCGTCTCGCGCATCTGCGGGGGCAGCTTCTCGGCGCCCTTCGTCAGGGACACGGCGGGCTCGGGCGTCGGTGCGGGGGCGGCGGGGGCCGACGGCTCGTCGGCCACGTCGACGCCGAAGTCGCGGGCGAGACCCGCGAGGCCGTCGGCGTAGCCCTGGCCGACGGCGCGGACCTTCCACGCGTCGCCGCGCCGGTAGACCTCGCACAGGACGAGCGCGGTCTCGGTGGACAGGCCGTCGGGCGCGTAGTGCGCGACGAGGGGCCCGGCGGTGAGCGTGAGGCTCACGCCGCCGACCGTGGCGAACGTGTGCCCGTCGGTCGCGGGCGACGCGACGAGGACGACGCGGTCGGCGCCCGGGCGCAGCGACCCGAGCGTGAGGTCGAGGGTGCGGCCCGTCAGCCGGGCCCCCGGTGCCTCGGTCTGGTTGTAGAACACCATGTCGGCGTCGCTGCTGACCGTGCCCGACGCGTCGAGCACGAGCGCGGTGAGGTCGACCGCCCCGGCCACCTCGACGCGGACGGCGGTGCCGGGCAGTGGGACGTTCTGGCCGGCGGACAGCGTGGTGTCGGACATGGGGTCCTCTCGGTCGTCGACGGTCGTGCGCTGCGGCACGGGGGCCGGGCACGCCCCCGAGGGTAGGGCGCGCACGTGCCCGACCAGCGGTGTTCCGTGGCGCGTCACCCGTGCCGCGCGCGTCGGGTGGCACCGCGACGGGCCGGGCGGGAGGAGTCCCGCCCGGCCCGGGGTCGTCGGCTCAGGCCCCGCAGTGCGTCCGGACGTAGATCGGCCAGTGGTGGTCGTAGGTGACCGGGCCGTCGTCCCAGTTGACGTCGAAGGCGATCGAGCCGGTGTACTCGTCGGCGAGCAGTCGCTGCTCGCCGGTGATCGTCCCGCCCGGCGGGAGCCGGTTCGGCAGCCCGACGAGCGGCCTGCCGGCCGGTTCGACGCGGACGTTGCCGATCGTCCCGGCGACGTCGGCGTGGCTGGTGAGCTCCCACGTGACGACCCACCGTTCGGCGACGGGGTCGCACACGGCGAGACCGCGAACGGCGACGAAGCGGCTGCCGTCGGCGGCCGCGGGTGACGCGGCGAGCCCGGCGATCATGAGGAGGGTGACGAGTGCGACCCCGGCGCGGCGGGCGCGGGTCGGTGCGTGACGCATGGACGTGTCTCCCTGGACGGTGGTGTGGAGGTGGGTGTGCCGGCCGCTCGCGATCGGCCGGCACCGTGGTGGGAGCGCGCTCACGGTGCTCTTGGATGCTGGCGCCCGGACGCGCGGGGGTCAAGGTGTCCGGTGCGACCGGTCTCACTGCGCGGGACGCACCGGCCGCGCGCGTCGGGATCGTCGCAGCACGGGCTACGGTCCTGCGGCGGGTTCCCCGGGACCGCTGGACGACGACGAGGAGGACGAGCAGCCGTGACGGTCGAGCCGACGACTCCCCCGCAGGCCGACGAGCACGTGCTCGACAACCCGGCCTGGCACTCGCTGGTCGGCCGGCACGCCGCGCTGTCCGAGGGGAACGCGCTGGCCCGCCGCTTCCTGCCGGACGTGTCGGTCTTCGCGGGAGTCCGGTCCTGGGAGCACCCCGACGTGTGGGACGCCGTGCTCGACCTGGTCGGGCCCGGGGCGCTGTTCCCGTTCTCCGGCGCCGACCCGGTGCTCCCGCCGGGCTGGGAGGTCGCGAGCCGCGGGGAGGGCGTCCAGCTCGTCGAGTCCGACCGCCTGGAGACGCTCCCGGACGACGAGGCTGTCGTCCTCGGCGCGCACGACGTGCCGGAGATGCTCGACCTGGTCGCGCGGACCCAGCCCGGACCGTTCGCGCCACGCACCCACGAGCTCGGCCGGTACGTCGGTGTCCGTCGTGACGGCCGGCTCGTCGCGATGGCGGGCGAGCGGCTTCAGCCGGACGGCTGGACCGAGATCAGCGCCGTGTGCACGGACCCCGCGTTCCGCGGTCAGGGGCTCGCGACGCGCCTCGTGCTCGACGTCGCGCACCACGTCCGGGCGCGGGGCGAGCGGGCGCTGCTGCACGCGGCCGCCACGAACACCGGAGCGATCCGCATCTACGAGCGCCTCGGGTTCGACCTGCGTCGCCGGACCGCGTTCGGCGCCCTGCGCACCCCGGACCGCACGACCCGTTGACGGCACCCGAGCACCGTCGGGCGTCCCGGCCGCGGCGCCGCCGACGGCTCAGTGCGCGGCGGCGGCCTGCTTGCGTCGCGGGACGAGGTGCAGGAGCCCGACAAGCACCGCACCGACGACGAGGCCGACGAGCGCCGACCCGAGCGTGTCGACGAGCCAGGCCAGGAGGCCGCCGACGCCGGGCACGTGGTGCACGGCGTCCTCCAGGTGGTGCAGCAGGTCCATCGGCACGTGCCAGCCGAGCGTGTCGACGCCGGACAGCAGGATGTGCCCGCCGACCCAGAGCATCGCGACGATGCCGACGGTGGACAGCACCGAGAGCACCTTGGGCATCGCGCGCACGAGGACGCGGCCGGTCGCCGCGGCGGCGGCGTTGCTGCGCCCCGCGAGGTGCAGGCCGATGTCGTCCATCTTCACGATGAGCGCGACGACCCCGTAGACGAGCACGGTGATCGCGAGCGCCACGACCGCGAGGATGACCGCGCGGGACACCAGGGGCTCGTCGGCGACCTCGTTGAGGGCGATGACCATGATCTCGGCCGAGAGGATGAAGTCGGTGCGGATCGCGCCGCCGACCATCGTCTTCTCCGTGTCGGCGCCCTGGGCCGCGACCGGCGTGCTCGTGTGCTCCTTCGCGTGCCCGCTGACGAGCTCCCAGATCTTCTCCGCACCCTCGTACGACAGGTACGCGCCGCCCACCATGAGGATCGGGGTGAGCAGCCACGGCAGGAACTGGCTGAGCAGCAGGGCCGCGGGGAGGATGAACAGCAGCTTGTTGCGCAGGGAGCCGACCGCGATGCGGCGGATGATCGGCAGCTCGCGGTCCGGCGTGAAGCCGTGCACGTAGCGCGGGGTGACCGCCGTGTCGTCGATCACGACGCCGGCCGCCTTCGCGCTGGCCCGCCCGGCCGCCGCCCCCACGTCGTCGACCGACGCCGCGGCGAGCTTCGCGAGCGCCGCGATGTCGTCCAGGAGCGCAGCGAGACCGCCTGCCATCAGACCTCCTTCACCGGCCCGGTGGCCGTCCGTCGGGGCGCCGGGTGTGTGGTCGCCTCGCGCAAGGCTAGGCCGCGACGGGCGTGGCGGCGCGTCGCGTCCGCCGGCACGGCCGGGTCGGCGGGTGACGGGGCCTGTCGTGCCGCAGCATGGGGCGCATGCCCGAGTCCACGATCCACGAGCTCGAGCTCGACGTCCCGGTGCCCGGCGGGGTGCTGCACGCCTACGACACGGGTCCGGCGACCGCGCCCGACGGCCGCGCCGCGCTCCCGCTGGTGTGGTGCCACGGCACGCCGAACATCGGCGCCCCACCGCGGCCGCTCCTCGGTCCGGCGGCGCGCCTGGGCCTGCGTCTCGTCTCGTACGACCGGCCCGGCTACGGCGGTTCCACGCCGCGGCCCGATCGCACCGTCGGTTCCGCCGCGGGCGACGTCGCCGCGGTCCTCGACGCGCTCGGGCTCGACCGGTGCGCGGTCGTCGGCCACTCGGGCGGCGGCCCGCACGCGCTGGCCTGCGCGGCGCTGCTGCCGGGACGCGTGGTCGCGGCGGTCAGCGGTGCCGGGCTCGCCCCGGCCGACGCCGACGGGATCGACTGGTTCGACGGCATGGCCGCGTCGGGAGTCGCGTCGCTGCGCGCGGCCGCCGCAGGCCGGGCGGCGAAGGAGCACCACGAGCGCACCGCTCCCCCGTACGACCCGGAGTTCACCGCGTCCGACCTCGAGGCGCTGCACGGCCACTGGGCGTGGTTCGACGAGGTCGTGGGGCCTGCCGCGGCGCAGGGACCCGCGCCGCTCGTCGACGACGACCTCGCGTACGTGACGCCGTGGGGCTTCGACCCGCGTGACGTGCACGTGCCCGTCCTCCTGCTGCACGGGGCCGACGACCGCGTCGTGCCCGTCGCGCACGCCCGCTGGCTCGCCGACCGGCTGCCGGACGCCGAGCTGCGCGTCGTGTCCGGCGCCGGGCACATCGCGGTGCTCACGGCCGCACCGGACGCGCTGCGCTGGGTCGCGGACCACCGTCCCGCCGGCTGACGCGGCACCGTCGCCGCGCTCGGGCGCCTCGCCGGGCGCGGGTCCGCCCCGCCAGGCACGCACGGCCTGCCGGGGCGGCGTCCGCGGACCGGGCTCAGGCCGCGGTCGTGGTGCCCCCGGGCGGGGCGATGGTGAACGGCTGCTGCCCGACGAACGCGTCGTCACGCGCGCCCATCGGGAAGAAGTTCGGCTGCTGCCGGGACGGCATCTGGTCGAGGACCTTGCGGTGCAGGTCGGCGTACGTGCCGGAGAAGCTGCCCTCGTCCCACACGCGCAGCAGCGTCCCGGTGAACTCGCCGTTGACGGGACCGTCGTACGAGTACTGGTCGTCCTGGCAGCCGGAGATGAGCAGCACCGACGCGGCGACGTCCTCGTCGGTGGTCGGGCCCGCGAGCGACTGCACGAACTCGTACGTGGTGCGGCGTGTCTTGTCGTCCTTCTCCGCGACGCCCCGCGGCATGACGCGCGCGACGGCCTCCGGCGGCAGCACGGCGGGCGGGCCCCCGCGGGCGCCCGGCTCCAGGCCGAGGTCGCGCTCACGTTCCTGCTGCAGCAGCGCGTCGCGCTCGACGTCCCGGACCACCGAACCGCTGTGGCAGCTGTCGCTGAGCACGAGCACCCGGACGCCCGGCGCGAACTGCGCGTACATGCGCCGCAGCTCGTCGTCGAGGACCTGGCGGTCGAACAGGACCCACGTCTCGTCCTGCTGGTCCGGCTCGTCGCCGTCGATGTCGGCCACCTGGCCGCCGTGGCCCGAGTACGTGAACAGGACGAGATCGCCGGCGACGGCCTTGCGCGCGTACGCGCCCATCTGCGTGATCACGGCCTGCGACGTCGCGGCCGCGTCGAGCAGCTGCACGGGCTCGAACCCCGTGGCGGTCGCGAGCCGCAGCATCGCGTTCGCGTCGTTCACGCACCCGTTGAGCTTGCCGTCCCAGCCGCCGTAGGCGTCGGGGTCCACCCGGTTGAGCCCGATGTGCAGCGAGTAGCCGGTCATGGTCGTCGTCCCCCTCGTCGAGTTCCTGCACCGGCCAGCGTCCCACCGTCGCCGGGGCGGGTCCAGACGCTTTGTCCCGATTTCGCCCACTTCTCGCCCGCCCTCGGCCACGACCAGGTGAACTTTCGTCGTGACGGTTGTGCAGGCCCCGCTGACCCGCGCAGCATTCGGGGTGCGCCCGGCAACCCGGAGGACACCGGCGGCTCCGTGGCGCCCACGTCAGGGGGAACGATGCCTCAGCCGCAGCGCACCACGCTGCCCGCGCCACCCGCCCGCCGCCGGCGCGCCCGCGGGGCGCTCGCCGCGCTCGCCGCCGCGTCCGCGCTGGCCGTGACGCTTCCGGCACCCGCCGGCGCGTCCTCGCCCGAGGTCCGCCCGCTCGGCGTCGACGAGTGCGCCGTCGACGTCAACGCCCACGGCGTCGTGCTCACCGACACCCACCTCGTCGACCGCGGCCGGGTCCTCCCCCTCCCCGGCGGCCTCACGTCCGGCGTCGCCCTCAACGACCGCGGCCAGGTGGCCGGGCTCGTCGACGGGCACGCCGCGTTCTGGGACGGGCGGCGCCTGCACCGCATCGGCGTGGTCGACCCCGCCGACACGTTCGAGGCCGTCTCCTCGGTCAGCGGTCGCGGCGAGGTGGTCGGCACCTCCGGGACGTTCGGCGGCGAGCGGCACGCGTGGCGGTGGCGCGACGGCGTGCTCACCCCGCTCCCCGGCCTCGGGGGCTCGACCGGCGCGAACGACGTCAACGACGCCGGGCAGGTCGTCGGCGACGCATGGCTCGGGGCCCGGCAGGTGCCGGTCCGCTGGGAGCCCGACGGCACGCTCACCACGCTCCCGACGCTCGGCGACGGCACCGGTGACGCGCTCGCCGCGGCGCTCGACTCCAAGGGCCGCTCCGCGGGGTACTCCTACACCGACGGCGCCATGCACGCCGCGCGCTGGTCCGCGGACACCGCCGTGACGGACGTCTCCGTCCCCGGCCACGGGTTCAGCATCGTCGCCGACCTCAACGACCGCGGGGTCGCGGTCGGCAGCACCGTCCCGCCCGGCCTGCCCCAGCACGGGTTCGTGCAGCAGCCCGGAGCCCCGGTCCGGCTCGTCAGCCCGCCCGACGGCGCCGACGCGCTCGTGCTGTCGGCCGTCAACGAGCTCGGCCTGGCCGTCGGGTGCGTCGTCGACGACGACGGCCTCCACGCCGTGAGCTGGCGCGGCTGACCGCACCCGCGTCAGCGGACCCGGCGGCGAGGC
This sequence comes from Cellulomonas fimi, assembly GCF_028583725.1. Lineage (NCBI taxonomy): Bacteria > Bacillati > Actinomycetota > Actinomycetes > Micrococcales > Cellulomonadaceae > Cellulomonas > Cellulomonas fimi. Next base: position 2,406,612 of record NZ_CP110680.1, read on the forward strand.
GGGAGCGGCACACGGTCGAGGTCGTCCACCGCCAACACCGCGGTGCCGCCAGGACGGTGCGACGTCGCCGCGGCGGCCCGCGCCTGCTCGACCAGCCGCGTCACGTCCGTGTACCGCGACGAGAAGTGCGTGAGGACCAGCGTCCCCACCCCGGCCGCCCCGCCGAGCGCGCCCGCCTGCCCCGCGGTCAGGTGGAGGTGCTCGCGCGCGAGCGCGACGTCCTCGTCCGCGTACGTCGACTCGGCGACGAGCAGGTCGACACCCTGCGCGAGGGCGAGCGCGCCGTCGCACGGCGCCGTGTCCATGACGAACGCGAACGACTGCCCGCGCCGCGGGACGCTCACGTCCTCGACCCGCACGTCCCCGAGCCGCCCTCGCTCGAGCAGCACGCCGACGTCGGGGCCGCGCACCCCGGCCGCAGCGAGCCTGGCCGGCAGCAGCGTCCGCCCGTCCGGCTCCGTCAGCCGGTACCCGAACGTGTCCACGCGGTGCCGCAGCGGCTCGACCCGCAGACCGGGCGCCACCTCCCCTGCCGCGCGGTGCGGGCGCAGCCGCACGTCCACCCCGGGGCGCGCCAGCGCGACCAGCGCGCGCACCACCGGGTCCGCCGACGCCGGGTAGTGCACCGGCACCGGGTGCCCGACACCGTCCAGCGACATCCGCGACAGGATGCCGGGAAGCCCGAACGTGTGGTCGCCGTGCGCGTGCGTCAGGCAGATGCGGGTGACGGCCGACGACGCCACCCCGGCGAGCAGCAGCTGCCGCTGCGTGCCCTCGCCCGGGTCGAGCAGGAGACCCTGGTCGTCCCAGCGCAGCAGGTAGCCGTTGTGGTTCCGCGTGCGCGTCGGCGCCTGCGACGCCGTCCCCAGCACCACGAGCTCGCGCACCGCGCTCCTCTCGCCAGGACGACGAACGGGCCCCGGATCACCGGGGCCCGTTCGTCCAGCTCCTCGGCACCTCGGGTGCCGTCGGACGTCGTGCGTCAGGCGACGCGACCGCCCGGGTTCTCCTCGTCGCCGATCTTGTGCACGACGATCGAGTTCGTCGACCCGACGACGCCGACCGGCGCACCCGAGACCACGACGACGTAGTCGCCGACCTCGGCCAGGCCGTTCGCGCGGAGCGTCTGGTCCACCTGCGCGACCATGTGGTCCGTGCTCTCGACCGTGGGCACCTGGTAGGTCTGCGTGCCCCAGCTCAGCGACAGGACGTTGCGCACCGACTCGACCGGCGTGAACGCGAGCAGCGGGATCGACGAGCGCAGCCGCGACATGCGGCGGGCCGAGTCACCGGACTGCGTGAACGTCACGAGGTACTTCACGCCGAGCGTCTCGCCGATCTCGGCGGCCGCGCGCGTGATCGCACCGCCGCGCGTGTGCGGGGTCGACCCGAGCGGCGCGATGCGCTCCCGGCCGAGCTCCTCGGTCGCCTCGATGATGCGGGCCATCGTGCGGACCGTCTCGATCGGGTAGTCGCCGACGCTCGTCTCGCCCGAGAGCATGACCGCGTCCGCGCCGTCGAGCACCGCGTTCGCGCAGTCCGAGGTCTCGGCGCGCGTCGGGCGGGGGTTCGTCGTCATCGACTCGAGGACCTGCGTCGCGACGATGACCGGCTTCGCGTTGCGGCGGGCCAGCTCGACCGCGCGCTTCTGCACGAGCGGCACCTGCTCGAGCGGCAGCTCGACGCCCAGGTCGCCGCGGGCGACCATGATGCCGTCGAACGCCGCGACGATCTCGGCGAGGTTGTCGACGGCCTGCGGCTTCTCGATCTTGGCGACGACCGGGACGACCCGGCCCTCCTCCTCCATGATCCGGCGGACGTCGTCGTAGTCCTTGGCGTTGCGCACGAAGGACAGCGCGATGATGTCGGCGCCGATCTGGATCGCCCAGCGCAGGTCGGCCTCGTCCTTGTCGCTCATCGCGGGGACGGACACCGCGACGCCCGGCAGGTTCAGGCCCTTGTTGTTCGAGACCGGACCCGGGACCTCGACGCGCGTGATGACGTCGTTGCCCTCGACCGCCGTGACGCGGACGAGGACCTTGCCGTCGTCGATGAGGATCGGGTCGCCGGGCGAGACGTCGCCCACGAGGCCCTTGAACGTCGTCGAGACGCGGTCCTTGGTGCCCTCGATGTCGTCCGTCGTGATCGTGAACACGTCGCCGACGGCCAGGTCGTGGCGACCCTCGATGAAGCGGCCGAGACGGATCTTCGGGCCCTGCAGGTCGACGAGGACCGCGACCGAGCGACCCGAGGCCTTCGACGCCGCGCGCACGTTGTCGTAGACCTTCTTGTGCGCCTCGGTGTCGCCGTGGCTGCGGTTGATCCGTGCGACGTCCATCCCGGCGTCGACGAGGGCCTGGATCTGCTCGGCGGACTCCGTCGCGGGTCCGATGGTGCAGACGATCTTTGCTCTACGCATGGCTCGAGCCTATGCCTTCCTGGTGGGCGTGGTCGGACCAACGTCCCGGTGGAGGCACTGGCGCCGACCGGTACAACGTGGCGGTCCTGGTGGGGTCAGGGGCGCAGCGCCACGGTGCTGGCCGTGACCGGTGAGGGCAGCTCGGTGCCGCCCGACAGATAGGTGTCCACGGCGGCCGCGGCAGCACGGCCCTCGGCGATCGCCCAGACGACGAGCGACTGCCCGCGACCGGCGTCGCCGGCCACGAACACGCCGGGCACCGTCGTGGAGAAGTCGTCCGACCGGGTGACGAGGCCGCGCGCGGTGAGCTGGACGCCCAGCTGCTCCGTGAGCGGCGCGGTCTCCGGCCCGGTGAAGCCCATCGCGACGAGCACGAGCTCGGCCGGGATCTCCCGCTCGGTGCCGGGCGTCGGGACGCGACGACCGTCGGGCAGGTACTCGGTGGTCGCGAGGCGCAGCCGCGCCACGGCGCCGTCCTCGCCCGGGAGGAACTCGACGGTCGACGCGAGGTACGCGCGCTCGCCGCCCTCCTCGTGCGACGACGACACCTCGAAGAGGATCGGGTCGGTCGGCCACGGCTGGTGCGCGGGGCGCTCCTCGGGCGGGCGCTTGCCGATCGCGAGCGTCGTGACGGACGCCGCGCCCTGGCGCAGCGCGGTGCCGAGGCAGTCCGAGCCGGTGTCGCCGCCGCCGATGATGACGACGTGCTTGCCGGTCGCGGTGATCTGGTCGGGCACCTCGCGGCCGGCCGCGACGGCGTTGGCCTGGTGCAGGAAGTCCATCGCGACGTGCACGCCGCCGAGCTCCTTGCCCGGCACCTGCAGCTCGCGCGGGACGGTCGCGCCGGTCGCGATGACGATCGCGTCGTAGCGGGCCTGCAGCTGCTCCCACGTGATGTCGCGGCCGATCTCGACGCCCGGGCGGAACCGCGTGCCCTCGGCCTCCATCTGCGCCAGGCGGCGGTCGATGTGGACCTTCTCGAGCTTGAAGTCCGGCACGCCGTAGCGGAGCAGACCGCCGATCGCGTCGTCCCGCTCGTACACGGCGACCGTGTGGCCGGCACGCGTGAGCTGCTGCGCGGCCGCGAGCCCGGCGGGGCCCGAGCCGACGACCGCGACCGTGTGCCCCGTGAGGCGCTGCGGCACCTGCGGCGTGACGTACCCGCGCTCGAACGCCTCGTCGATGATCGAGACCTCGACGTTCTTGATCGTCACCGGCGGCTGGTTGATGCCGAGCACGCAGCTCGACTCGCACGGCGCCGGGCAGATCCGCCCGGTGAACTCCGGGAAGTTGTTCGTCGCGTGCAGGCGGTCGATCGCGTCCGACCACTGCCCGCGCCACACCAGGTCGTTCCACTCGGGGATGAGGTTCCCGAGCGGGCAGCCGTTGTGGCAGAACGGGATGCCGCAGTCCATGCAGCGGCCCGCCTGCTCCTTGAGGTACGGCTGGCCGTCCTGCCGGTGGGCGTGGACGTCCTTCCAGTCGCGCAGACGCACCTCGACCGGGCGGTTGGGCGGGAGCTCGCGCTCCCGCACCTTCAGGAAGCCGCGGGGGTCAGCCACGGGCCACCTCCAGGATCTGGTCCCACACGCCGGGCGCGGCGGGGTCGAGGCCGTCGGCCTCGGCCTGCGCGAGCGCACGACGGACGCGGGCGTACTCGGTGGGCAGGAGGCGCGTGAACCGCGCCCGGGTCGCCGTCGGGTCCTCGAGCAGCTGCGCGGCGACCGGCGAGCCGGTCTCCTCCAGGTGGGTGCGCAGCAGGCCCACGACGAGCGCGGCGTCCTCGTCGTCGAGCGGGTCGAGCGACAGCTCGCCGGAGCGGACCGCCTCGAGGTTGACGAGCGGCACGTCGAGGTCGAGCACGTACGCCGTGCCGCCCGACATGCCGGCGCCGAGGTTGCGGCCGGTGCGGCCGAGGATCACCACGGTGCCGCCGGTCATGTACTCGAGGCCGTGGTCGCCCACGCCCTCGACGACGAGCGTCGCGCCCGAGTTGCGGACGCCGAACCGCTCGCCGACGCGGCCGCGCAGGAAGACCTGCCCGGACGTCGCGCCGTAGCCGATGACGTTGCCCGCGACCACGTCGTGCTGCGAGAGCACGGCGCTGCGGTCGGGGCGCACGACGATCCGGCCGCCCGACAGGCCCTTCGCGACGTAGTCGTTCGCGTCGCCGAACAGCCGCAGCGTGATGCCGCGCGGCAGGAACGCACCGAACGACTGGCCGGCCGAGCCGGTGACGGTCACGTCGATCGTGTCGTCGGGCAGGCCCGCGCCGCCGTACCGCTTGGTCACCTCGTGGCCGAGCATCGTGCCGACCGTGCGGTTGACGTTGCGGATCGGCAGCGCGATGCGCACGGGCTCCTGCCGCTCGAGCGCGTCCTGCGCGAGCGAGATGAGCTGGTTGTCGAGCGCGCGGTCGAGGCCGTGGTCCTGCGACGCCGAGTGGTGCAGCGTCGAGCCCGGCACCGGGTCCGGGACCGCGAGCACCGGCGTCAGGTCGAGGCCCTCGGCCTTCCAGTGGTCGATCGCGGCGCGCGTGTCGAGCAGCTCGACGTGGCCCACGGCCTCCTCGAGCGTGCGGAACCCGAGCTGCGCGAGGAGCTCACGGACCTCCTGCGCGATGAACTCGAAGAACGTGACGACGAACTCCGGCTTGCCGGTGAACCGCGACCGCAGCTCGGGGTTCTGCGTCGCGACGCCGACCGGGCAGGTGTCCAGGTGGCAGACGCGCATCATGATGCAGCCCGACACGACGAGCGGCGCGGTCGCGAAACCGAACTCCTCGGCGCCGAGCAGCGCGCCGACCACGACGTCGCGACCGGTCTTGAGCTGGCCGTCGACCTGCACCACGACACGGTCGCGCAGGTTGTTGAGCACGAGCGTCTGCTGCGTCTCGGCGAGCCCGATCTCCCACGGGGTGCCCGCGTGCTTGAGCGACGTCAGCGGGCTCGCGCCCGTGCCGCCGTCGTGGCCCGAGATGAGCACGACGTCGGAGTGCGCCTTGGCCACGCCCGCGGCGATCGTGCCCACGCCGAACTCGGAGACGAGCTTGGTGTGGATCCGCGCCGACGGGTTCGCGTTCTTCGCGTCGTGGATGAGCTGCGCGAGGTCCTCGATCGAGTAGATGTCGTGGTGCGGCGGCGGCGAGATGAGACCGACGCCCGGCGTCGAGTGCCGCGTCTTGGCGACCCACGGGTACACCTTGTGACCGGGCAGCTGACCGCCCTCGCCGGGCTTGGCGCCCTGGGCGAGCTTGATCTGGATGTCGTCGGCGTGCGTGAGGTACTCGCTGGTCACGCCGAACCGGCCCGACGCGATCTGCTTGATCGCCGAGCGCCGCTCGGGGTCGTACAGCCGCTCGGGGTCCTCGCCGCCCTCCCCCGTGTTCGACTTGCCGCCGAGGCGGTTCATCGCGATCGCGAGCGTCTCGTGCGCCTCGGCGGAGATCGACCCGTACGACATGGCGCCGGTGTTGAACCGCTTGACGATCTCGCTGACCGGCTCGACCTCGTCGACCGGGATCGGCTCGCGCACGCCGTCCTTGAACGCGAGCAGGCCGCGCAGCGTCATCAGGCGCGACGACTGCTCGTCGACCCGGTGCGTGTACTCGCGGAACACGTCCATCTGGCGCGTGCGCGTCGAGTGCTGCAGGCGGAACACCGTCTCGGGGTCGAACAGGTGGTCCTCGCCGTCGCGACGCCACTGGTACTCGCCGCCCACCGCGAGCCGCTGGTGCGGCTGCCGGTTGCCCGACGCGGGGTACGCGTCCTCGTGCCGCGCCGCGACCTCGGCCGCGATCACGTCGAGGCCGATGCCGCCCAGCCGGCTCGTGGTGCCCGTGAAGTACCGGTCGACGAGCGGCTGCGACAGGCCGATCGCCTCGAACACCTGGGCACCGCGGTACGACGCGATCGTCGAGATGCCCATCTTCGACATGACCTTGAGGACGCCCTTGCCGAGCGCCTTGATGAGGTTCGCGACCGCCTTCTCGGGCGAGACGCCCGGCAGGTAGCCGTTGCGCGCGAGGTCCTCGACCGACTCCATGGCGAGGTACGGGTTGACGGCGGCCGCGCCGTAGCCGATGAGCAGCGCGACGTGGTGGACCTCGCGGACGTCGCCGGCCTCGACGACGAGCGAGATCTGCGTGCGGGTGTGCCGGCGCAGCGTGTGGTGGTGCACCGCGGACAGCAGCAGCAGCGACGGGATCGGCGCGAGCTCGGCGTCCGAGTTGCGGTCCGACAGCACGAGGAAGCTCACGCCGTCGGCGACCGCGCGGTCGACCTCGGCGAAGATCTCCTCGAGGCGCGCCTCGAGGGCCGCTCCCCCGCCGGCCGCCCGGTACAGGCCCCGGATCGTCGTCGCGCGGAAGCCGAGCGACGGCTCCTTCTGGACGTGCACGATCTTCGCGAGCTGGTCGTTGTCGAGCACGGGGAAGGGCAGGACGAGCTTGCGCGCGTGCCCCGGGCCGTCCTCCAGCAGGTTCGGCTCCGGGCCGATCGCCCCGCCGATCGCGGTCACGAGCTCCTCGCGGATCGCGTCGAGCGGCGGGTTCGTCACCTGCGCGAACATCTGCGTGAAGTAGTCGAACAGCATGCGCGGCCGGTTCGACAGCACCGCGACGGGTGTGTCGGAGCCCATGGCGCCCAGCGGCTCCGCACCCGTCGCCGCCATGGGCGAGAGGAGGACCTTGAGCTCCTCCTCGGTGTAGCCGAACGTGCGCTGACGGCGGCGGACCGACGCGGCCGAGTGCGCGACGTGCTCGCGCTCGGGCAGCTGCTGGAGGTAGACGGAGTGGTCGCGGACCCACTCGGCGTACGGTCGCTGCGCCGCGAGCTGCGCCTTGATCTCGTCGTCCTCGACGATCCGGCCCTTGCCGGTGTCGACGAGGAACATGCGGCCCGGCTCGAGGCGGCCCTTCGCGACGACCGTCGCCGGGTCGAGGTCGAGCACGCCGGCCTCCGACGCGCACACGACCAGGCCGTCCTCCGTGACCCAGTACCGGCCGGGGCGCAGGCCGTTGCGGTCCTGCACCGAGCCGATGAGCGTGCCGTCGGTGAACGTCATCGCCGCGGGGCCGTCCCACGGCTCCATGAGCGTCGAGTGGTACTCGTAGAACGCGCGGCGCGCGGGGTCCATCTGCGCGTGGTTCTCCCACGCCTCCGGGATCATCATCATGACCGCGTGCGGCAGCGACCGGCCGGACAGGTGCAGCAGCTCGAGCACCTCGTCGAAGCTGCCCGAGTCCGACCCGCCGGGGGTGCAGACGGGCAGCAGCGGCGCGAGGTCGCCGAGCGCCTCGCTCGCGAGCGTGCCCTCGCGGGCGGCCATCCAGTTGCGGTTGCCGCGCACCGTGTTGATCTCGCCGTTGTGCGCGATCAGCCGGAACGGCTGCGCGAGCGGCCAGGACGGGAAGGTGTTGGTCGAGAACCGCGAGTGCACGAGCGCGATCTCGGTCGCGTAACGCGGGTCGGACAGGTCGGCGAAGAACGGCTCGAGCTGACCGGTCGTGAGCATGCCCTTGTAGGCGAGCGTGCGCGCCGACAGCGACGCGAAGTACAGGCCGAGCTCGCGCTCGGCGCGCTTGCGCAGGCGGTACGCGCGCCGGTCGAGGTCGATCCCCGCGAGCTCGCGCGACGGGTCGGCCACGACGAGCTGGCGGAACACCGGCATCGACGCGCGCGCCGTGGGGCCGACCAGGTCGGCCGTGACGACGACGTCGCGCCAGGCGAGCACGTCGAGCTTCTCCTCGGCGGCGATGGCCTCGACCGCGGCGACGACCGTGCGCTGCTCGGTCTCCTCGACCGGCAGGAAGGCCATGCCGATCGCGTAGAACCCGGCGGGCGGGAGCTCGGCGTCGACGACGTCGCGCAGGAACGCGTCGGGGATCTGGGTGAGGATGCCTGCACCGTCACCGCTGTCCTCCTCGGCGCCGACGGCACCGCGGTGGTCGAGGTTGAGCAGCGCCGTCAGGCCGGCGTCGACGATGTCGCGACCGGGGGTGCCACGCAGGGTGGCGACGAAGGCGAAGCCGCAGGCGTCGTGCTCGGCGGCCGGGTCGTACAGACCCTGCTGCGCCGCGCCCGACCGCGTGACGAGCGCATCAGGGCTCACGTGCGACGTCGACATCTGCACCGTCCTCACGATCCCCGGGGGCCGGGGTTTGACGAACATGGGGGGAACGCGGGACGTCGTCGGCCCAGACGTGGGGTGACGATACAACCCGGAAACATTGCGAGCCGCATCGCCACTTTGTGAGGTGGGTCACACCCCGCTCGCGGTCAGCGAGCGGCCTCGGACGTGCTCTCCTCGTCGTCCTGCGCGGTCGGGGGTGCCAGCAGGAGGGTCGTGTCGCGCCCTGGATGACGGCGCCCGACCATCACGAACGCTACCAGCGCGCCGAGGCCCACGATGATGGACGTCCAGACGTTGACCCGGAGCCCCAGGATCGTGCTCGCCGGGTCGATCCGCACGAGCTCGATCCACAGGCGCCCGGTCGTGTAGATCACGACGTAGAGCCAGAACACGCGGCCGTGCCCGAGCTTGAACCGGCGGTCGGCCCAGATCAGCACCGCGGCACCCGCGAGGTTCCAGAGCATCTCGTACAGGAACGTGGGGTGGAACAGCGTGCCCGAGTCGAACCCGGCCGGCAGGTGCGCGTCGTCGATCTGCAGTCCCCACGGCAGCGTCGTCGGACCGCCGAACAGCTCCTGGTTGAACCAGTTGCCGAGCCGGCCGATCGCCTGCGCGACGAGCAGCCCGGGCGCGAGCGCGTCGGCGAACGGCGCGAGCCGCACGCCCTGACGGCGGCAGCCGATCCACGCACCGACCGCGCCGAACGCGACCGCGCCCCAGATGCCGAGCCCGCCCTCCCAGATGAACAGCGCGCGGACCGGGTCGCCGCCCTCGCCGAAGTACGCCTGCGGCGACGTGATGACGTGGTAGATGCGCCCGCCGACGATGCCGAACGGCACCGCCCAGAACGAGATCTCCAGCACCGTGTCGGGGTCACCGCCGCGCTCGGCCCAGCGCCGCCGCGTGAGCCACAGCGCCGCGACGATGCCCAGCAGGATCGCGATCGCGTACGCGCGCACCGGGAAGGGCCCGAGGTGCCAGACGCCCTGCGACGGGCTCGGGATCGACGCGAGCACGGCGGCGCTCACCGGTCGCCCCGCACCGCCGAGCGGACGCCGTCGGCGAGGTCCGCCGTGACGCGCGCCAGCGCGTCGATGCCGCCCGCGACGTCGCCCGACTCGTGCGCGTCGAGGAGCGGCCGGACGAAGGCCGACCCGACGATGACGCCGTCGGCGTAGCCGGCGACCTCGGCCGCCTGCTCGCGCCGCGACACCCCGAGACCCACGCACACGCGCTGCGCACCGGCCGCGCGGGTGTCCGCCACGAGCTGCTCGGCACGCGAGCCGACCGTCGCCCGCTCCCCCGTCACGCCCATGGTCGACGCCGCGTACACGAACCCGCGCGACGCGGCGCTCGTCGAGGCGAGGCGCTCCGGCGTGGAGCTCGGCGCGACGAGGAACACGCGGTCCAGGCCGTGCACGTCCGAGGCGAGGATCCAGTCGTCGGCCTCGTCCGGGATGAGGTCCGGCGTGATGAGGCCCGCGCCACCCGCGGCCGCCAGGTCACGCGCGAACGCCTCGACGCCGTAGCGCAGGACGAGGTTCCAGTACGACATGACCAGCACCGGCGCACCGCGACCCGCGACCTGCTCGACCGCCGTGAGCGTGTCGCGCACGCGCGTGCCGCCCGCGAGCGCCACGTCGACCGCGCGCTGGATCACCGGGCCGTCCATGACGGGGTCGGTGTACGGGACGCCGAGCTCGACGACGTCGACGCCCGCGTCGACCATCGCGCGCACGGCGTCGACCGAGCCCGGCAGCGTCGGGAAGCCGACGGGCAGGTAGCCGACCAGGGCCGCGCGTCCCCGCGCCTCGCCGTCACCCGCGCGCAGGGCGTCGAGACGCTCCCCCGTGGCCGACCGGACGTCCACCGTGCTCACTGGCCCTCCTCGTCACTCGACCCGCGGCCGCGCCGCGTCGTCGTCGCCCCGCCGCGCGGCGGCAGGGTCACAGCTGCTCGTTCTCGTCGGCCAGCACGACCGGCTCGTCCTCGAGGAGCCCGAACCACGCGGCCGCGGTCGCGACGTCCTTGTCCCCGCGACCCGACAGGTTGACGAGCAGCACCGGGTCGTGGCCGTCGTCCCCGCGCCACGACGCGGCCTCGCGGCCGAGCTGGATCGCGCCCGCGAGGGCGTGCGCGGACTCGATCGCGGGGATGATCCCCTCGGTCCGGCACAGCAGGCGGAACGCCTCCATCGCCTCGTCGTCGGTCACGGGCCGGTACTGCGCGCGGCCGATGTCGTGGAGCCACGCGTGCTCGGGACCGACGCTCGGGTAGTCCAGGCCCGCCGACACCGAGTGGCTGGGCAGCGTCTGCCCGTCCTCGTCCTGCAGGAGGTACGACTTCGCGCCGTGCAGGACGCCCGGCAGGCCGCCCGAGAACCGCGCCGCGTGCCGACCCGACGAGATGCCCGCACCGCCGGCCTCGAAGCCGAACAGCCGGACGTCGGCGTCGTCGAGGAAGGCGTTGAAGATGCCCATCGCGTTCGACCCGCCGCCGACGCACGCCGCGACCGCGTCGGGCAGGCGGCCGATCTCCTCGAGGAGCTGGGCGCGGGCCTCCTCGCCGATGATCTTGTGGAAGTCGCGGACCATCTCGGGGAACGGGTGCGGTCCCGTCACCGTGCCGAGCAGGTAGTGCGTCGACTCGACGTTGGCGACCCAGTCGCGCAGCGCCTCGTTGATCGCGTCCTTGAGCGTGCGCGACCCGATCGTCACGGGCACGACCGTCGCGCCGAGGAGCTGCATGCGCGCGACGTTGAGCGCCTGGCGCTGCGTGTCCTCCTCGCCCATGTAGACGACGCACTCGAGGTCGAGCAACGCCGCCGCGGTCGCGGTCGCGACGCCGTGCTGGCCCGCGCCCGTCTCGGCGATGACGCGCGTCTTGCCCATGCGCTTCACGAGCAGCGCCTGGCCGAGCACGTTGTTGATCTTGTGCGAGCCCGTGTGGTTGAGGTCCTCGCGCTTGAGGAAGACGCGGACGCCGTCGGCGACGTGCCGCGCGAACCGCGGGACCTCCGTCAGCGGGCTGGGACGCCCCGTGTAGGTGCGGTGCAGGCGCGCAAGCTCGCGGCCGAACGCCGGGTCGGTGAGCGCCTTGTGGTACTCGGTGTCGAGCTCGTCGAGCGCCGCGATCAGCGCCTCGGGCACGTACCGCCCGCCGAAGTCCCCGAAGTACGGCCCGGCGTGCGTCGCGAGCGGTCCGCCCGCGGTGTCGACCTGCAGCGGGGTCTGCGTCGGACCGGCTCCGCGTCGTGCGGTCACTGGCGCACCGCCCGCAGGGACGGGTGCGACCCGGCGGCCACGAGGTCCGCGACGGACTGGCGGGGCGCGTCGTCGGTCACGAGCGCCTCGCCGACCAGCACCGTGTCCGCACCGGCGCGTGCGTAGTCCATGACGTCGTGCGGCCCGCGCACGCCCGACTCGGCGATCTTGACGACGTCGGACGGGATCGACGGGGCGACCCGGGAGAACGTCGTGCGGTCCACGTCGAGGGTCTTGAGGTTGCGCGCGTTGACGCCGATGACGCGGGCACCGGCATCCACCGCGCGGGCCACCTCCTCGGTGTCGTGCACCTCGACCAGGGCCGTCATGCCGAGCGAGTGCACGCGGTCGACGAGCGACTCGAGCACGGTCTGCTCGAGCGCCGCGACGATCAGCAGCACGAGGTCGGCGCCGTGCGCGCGCGCCTCCCAGACCTGGTACGGGCTGACGACGAAGTCCTTGCGCAGCACCGGGATGTCGACGCGCGCGCGCACCGCGTCCAGGTCCGCGAGCGACCCGTTGAACCGCCGCTGCTCGGTGAGCACGGAGATCGCGGTCGCGCCGCCCTTCTCGTACTCCGTCGCGAGCGCCGCGGGGTCGGTGATGGTCGCGAGCGCGCCCTTGCTCGGGCTCGACCGCTTGACCTCGGCGATGACCGTCACGGCGTCCTCGACGCGCAGGCGCCCGAGGCACTCGATCGCCGACGGCCGCTTCGCCGCGAGCTCCTTGACGGCGGCGAGCGGCGTCGCCGCCTCCCGGACAGCAAGGTCCTCCCTGACGCCTGCGACGATGTCGTCGAGCACGGTCATCGAAGCCTCACCCCTTCCCCCGGTCGGCCCAGTCCGCTCGCGCCGTGGTGACGGGCGGGTCTGACCTGGCCATGGTACGGGGACCGTCGGGTGACCCCGACCACAGGCCGCAGGGTGGACCGGGCGGCGCGGTGGCGGGGTCGCACGGGGTCAGGTCGACGGGGTCGTCGCGACCATCGCGACCGCGAAGACGATCCAGACGAGGTAGACGAGCAGGCCCACGGCCGACAGGGCCGTGCCGATCCACCCGAGCACGACGCCCGCGGTGGCCATCCCGGGGTTGTCCGCCTCGCCGACCGCGGCGGCCTTCTTGGCGTTGTTGCCGACGATGATCGCGGGGATGCCCGTGAGGAACCCGCACGAGACGAGCGACAGGATGCCGAGGACGAGGGCCCAGACGGCGTAGCTGTTCTTCGGGTACCCGTACCCGTACCCGTACGCGGGCGCGTACCCGCCCGGGGCCGGGTACTGCGGGGCGCCGTAGGCCGGCGCCGGCGGGTAGGCGGGGCCGGACCCGTACGGGCTCACGGCCCCGGGCGGCACCGACGCCGGGGGCTCCGCCGGACCGTACCCCGGAGCCGCCGGGCCCGGTCCCGCGGCGCCGGGGGCGCCGCCCGTCTCGGGCTTGCGCCAGGGGTCGCCGCCGGACGCGGACGGCTGGGGGTCGGTGCTGCTCATCGTCGGGCTCTCCGGGTGGGGTGGCCGCGCGCACGGGGTGCGGCGGGGGGCGTCAGGGGGCGAGGAACGGCGCGAACGGCGGGAGGTTGCGCAGGACGGCGAAGGTCACGACGAGCGCCAGCACGGCCCACGCCCAGCGACCCGGCAGGGTGCGCAGCGGTGCCCGGCCGGTCGCGGAGCGCCACGTCCACACCGCCCACACGGCGACGGCGACCGGGACGAGCGCGACGACGAGCGGGTTCATCCCCCACGCACCCGCGACGTCGAGGTGCGCCAGGTCGTGCACCGCTCGCAGCCCGCCGCACCCGGGGCACCACAGGCCGGTGAGCACGTGCAGCGGGCACACGCCCCAGCTGTTCTGCACGTGCGGGTCGCGCAGCGCGACGGCGACGGTCGCGAGCGCCGTCGCCGCACCGACGAGCAGCGGCGTCCGGACGGACCCGGACGCCGCTGTCACGTCAGTTCGAGGAGTTGTAGCTGTCCCAGAAGGCATCTTGGAACTCGGGGCTGTTGACCATGGCGGCGAACACGATGATGCCGACGATCGACAGGGCGATCGCGATCCAGCCGATCACGATGCCGGCCGTGGCCAGGCCGCCGTTGTTCGCCTCGCCGCGCTGCACCGCCTTCTTGGCGTTCATCCCGACGATGATCGCCGGGATACCCGTGAACAGGCCGCAGAGGACGAGCCCGACGAGCCCGAGGACCAGCGACCACACCCCCAGGCTGTTCTTCGGGTAGGGCGTGCCGTAGCCCTGCCCGGGGGCTCCGCCGTAGGCGGGCGCGCCGCCGTACTGCGGTGCCGACGGGTACTGCGGTGCCGACGGGTAGCCGGACTGCGGGGGCGGCGGGGCCGCCGGGTAGCCGCCACCGGCGGGCGGCGGAGCCGCGGGGTAGCCGGGTGCGCCGCCCTCGGGCGTGGAGCCCTTCTCGAACGGGTTCTGCGGCTCGTTGGGGGTCGACATCCATCCTCCTGGCGGAGTGGCGACCGGGTCACGGCCGGTCGCAGACGGGGCCCGCGTGCGGCCGCGCGCGGGATCGAGCTGCCCGCGGACGGGCCGGGCGTCAGTGCGCCCCGGGTCGTCCGTCCCGGGACCGCGTGTGCTCGCCGCCCTGGCCGTAGCCCATGCCCTGCAGGACCTTGCCGAGCACGAGAGCGACGACCGCGACACCGAGGCCGACCCAGAACAGCCACACGAGCGCGAAGACCACCGCGACGGACATGACCACACCGCCGACGAGGACGCCGTACGTGGTCGTCCAGCCGGCGACCGTCTTGCCGTGGTTGACCGGCGGGGTCGCGGGCGGGAGGTGGACCGTCTCGGTCCGGGTGACGTTCTGCGCGCGGTGCGCGAGAGACTGGTCAGACATCAGGTGGTGCCCTTCGTGCTCGGTTCGCGGCCCACCCTATCGGACCGCACGGCCCTGCGACCTGCGCAGGACGTCGTCAGGTCGGGTCGTCGCCGCGGCTCAGCGCGTCCCACGCGCCGCGCTCGTCGACGGGGCCGCCGCCCCCGGCCGCGGGTGCCTCGTGGCGGCGCGACGGCCCGTGCCACGTGCGCGACGCGCGCACGAGCCACCCGGCCGCGACGACGACGGCGACGCCGACGCCGACGCTCACCCACGGCCAGGCGGTGACGCCCACCTCGCCGACGAGCCGGCCGACGCCGGTCTCCTGGGTCACGACCGGCTCGGCGGCGGCGCGCGGGTCCGCGAGGACGGCCGCGGTGGCGCCGACGACGACCGCGCCGCTCAGCACGGTGACCGCCGCGACCAGCCAGCGTCCGACGCGCCCGACGAGCGCCACGGCGGCCGCGGTCGCGAGCAGCACGACCGCCGCCCCGAGCACCGCGGGCGCGACCTGGGTGCCCGTCGCCGGGACGTCGACGGTGCCGCGCAGCGCGGTCACGCCGGTCGCCGTGAGCCACGTCGGCACCGCGGCGCCCGCGGACGCCGCGGCGAGCAGCACCAGGACGCCCGCCGCCCGACTGCGTCCCCGCGGGCGTGCGACCGGCGCCGCAGGGTCGGTCGTCACTCGGCGACCCGACGCAGCCGGGACGCGACCTGGACCGCGCGCACCGCGGCCGCGGCCTTGTTGCGCGACTCGGCGTACTCGAGCGCCGGGACCGAGTCGGCGACGATCCCGCCGCCCGCCTGCACGCTCGCGCGGCCGTCCCGGATGAGGGCGGTGCGGATCGCGATCGCCATGTCCATGTCGCCCGCGAAGTCGAAGTAGCCGACCGTGCCGCCGTAGATGCCGCGACGGGCCGGCTCGATCTCGTCGATGAGCGCGATCGCGCGCGGCTTCGGCGCACCGGAGAGGGTGCCCGCCGGGAACGTCGCCGTGAGGGTCTGCAGCGCCGTCGCGCCCGCGCGCAGCCGCCCGACGACCGTCGAGCAGATGTGCATGATGTGCGAGTAGCGCTTGACGGCCATGAACTCGACGACCTCGACGCTCGACGGCTCGCACACCTTGACCAGGTCGTTGCGCGACAGGTCGACGAGCATGATGTGCTCGGCCCGCTCCTTCGGGTCGGCGAGCACCTCGTCCTGCAGCGCGCGGTCCTCCTCCGGGGTCGCGCCCCGCGGGCGCGAGCCGGCGATCGGGAACGTCACGACGTGCCCGTCGGTCACCTTGACGAGTGTCTCCGGGCTCGAGCCGACGACGGCGAAGTCGTGCCCGTCCGCGTCCTGGAGCTGCAGGTAGTACATGTACGGGCTCGGGTTGATGGTCCGCAGCACCCGGTACACGTCGAGCGGGTCGGCCGGGCAGTCGAGGTCGAGACGCTGCGACAGGACGACCTGGAAGACCTCGCCGTCGCGGATGGCCTCCTTGCCGATCCCGACCGCCTGCTCGAACTCCTCGCGCGTCGAGCGGAACTCGAGCTCGGGCTCCGGGACGTCGGCGAGCGCGGCCACGCCCGGGTCGGCGGGCTGCAGCAGCGCGCGCTGCATCGCGTCGAGCCGCGCGACCGCGTCCGCGTGCGCCTCGTCGACGCGCTCGTCGGTGTCGTCGAAGTTGATCGCGTTCGCCACGAGCCAGACGGACCCGTCGTGGTGGTCGACCACCGCGAGGTCCGTCGCCAGCAGCAGCGTGAGCTCGGGGACGCCGAGCTCCTCGGGCGCCTTCGCGGGAAGCGTCGGCTCCCAGTGCCGCACGACGTCCCACCCGAGCGCTCCGACGAGGCCGCCCGTGAGCGGCGGGAGGCCGTGGATCGCGGGCGTGCGGAGGACGTCGAGCGTGCTGCCGAGCACGTCGAGCGCGTCACCCTCCGTCGGGACGCCGACCGGCACGTCGCCCACCCAGACCGGCGCGCCGTCACGGACCGTGAGCGTCGCGCGCGAGCGGACGCCGACGAACGACCAGCGGCTCCACGTGCCGTCGGACTCCGCGGACTCGAGCACGAACGTGCCCGGGCGGCCCGCCGCGAGCGTGCGGTACAGGCCGACGGGCGTGACGTCGTCCGCGAGCAGCCGGCGCACGACGGGGATGACCCGCCGGTCCGCCGCGAGCGCCCGGAACGTGTCGACCGACGGCCACGTGCCGCCCCACGGGACGTCCGCGGTGACGACGTCGGCGGGGACGTGGGCGGCGGGCGCGGTCATGCGTCTCCTTCGGGTGCGGGTGCCGGTGCGGGTGTGGCGGCTGCGGGTGCGGGGGTGGCGGCTGCGGGTGCGGCGGCCGGTGCGGGCGCAGGCGCCGCGGCGGGCCGGTGGCCGACGACGACCGCGAGCGGCCCCCCGGCCTCGAAGCACGTGCGGGTGCCGGTGTGGCAGGCGGCGCCGACCTGGTCGACCTCGACCAGCAGCGCGTCGCCGTCGCAGTCGAGCGAGACGGCCTTGACGTACTGCGCGTGCCCGGACGTGTCGCCCTTGCGCCAGTACTCCTGGCGCGAGCGGCTCCAGAACGTCACGCGTCCGGTCGTCAGGGTGCGGTGCAGCGCCTCGTCGTCCATCCAGCCGACCATGAGCACCTCGCGCGTCTCGTGCTGCTGCACGACGGCGGCGACGAGGCCGTGCTCGTCGCGACGCAGCCGCCGCGCGACCTGCGGGTCGAGGAGGGTGGAGGACGGGTTCTCGCGTGGCACGGACCGATCCTGCCACGGTGCCCGGTCCCGGCCGGGCGGTGTCCGTCGCGGGCGCGACCCGGTGCGCCGGCGCGTCAGCGGGTCTGCGCCACCCAGGCTGCGTGCATCGCCGCGTACGTGCCGCCGGTGGCGACCAGGTCGTCGTGGTGGCCCGTCTCGACGACGCGTCCCGCGTCGACGACCACGACGAGGTCCGCGGCCTCGGCGGTCGACAGCCGGTGCGCGATCGTCAGGGTCGTGCGGCCGCTGCTCAGCTCCTCCAGGGCGCGGACGAGGCGCACCTCGGTCGCCGGGTCGACGGCGCTCGTCGCCTCGTCGAGCAGCAGCACGTCGGGGTCGGCGAGGTAGGCGCGCGCGAGCGCGACGAGCTGGCGCTCACCCGCGGACAGGGACTCGCCACGCTGGCCCACGTCGGTGTCGAGGCCCGCGGCGAGCTCCTCGACCCACGGGCCGAGGCCGAGCGCCTCGACGGCGTCGCGCACGCGTGCGTCGGCGGGGTCGGCCGCGGTCCCGTCCGGCGTCCGCAGACCGTAGGCGACGTTCTCGGCCACGGTCCCCTCGAACAGGAACCCCTCCTGCGGGACGAGCACGACACGCGACCGCAGGTCCGCGGCGGGGATGTCGCGCAGGTCCGTGCCGTCGAGCAGCACGCGGCCCGCCTCCGGGTCGACGAGGCGTGCGACGAGGCGCGCGATCGTCGTCTTGCCCGATCCGGTCGCGCCGACCACCGCCACGGACGCGCCCGCAGGCACCTCCAGGTCGACGTCGTGCAGCACGCGCCGGCCCTCGGGGTAGGCGAACGCGACGTCGCGCAGCTCGACGGTCGCCGGCCCGCGGGGGCTGGGCACGCCGCCGGCGCCGGGGTCCTGCACGGCGACGGGCGTCTCCAGCACGCCGAGCACGCGCCGCCAGCCGGCGACCGCGTTCTGCAGCTCGTTGAGGATCTCGGTGGCCATCTGGACCGGGCCGGTGAACAGCTGGACCAGGAACAGGAACGCCAGCAACCGGCCGACCGAGATGTCGCCCCGCACGCCGAGGAACGTCCCGATCACGACGACGAGCGCGAGGACCACGTTCGACACCAGCACGCCGCTCGAGAACACGACCGAGACCAGGTTCTGCGCGCGCACCATCGCACGCCGTGTCGCGGTGATCGCGGCGTCCAGGCGGCGCTGGGTGCGCGTCGCGGCACCGTACGCGCGGATCGTCTCCGCGCCGACGACGGACTCCGACACGGCGCCGAGCATCGCGCCGTACCGCTCGCGCACCGCGGAGTACCGGGCGTTCACGCGGCGCTGCAGCGGCGGCAGGACCAGCAGGAGGGGGACGAAACCGAGCCACACCACGAGCGTGAGCTGCCACGAGTAGAACGCCATCAGCACCGTGGCGGCGGCGATCTGCAGGACCGAGACGAGCAGCATGATCCCGCCCCACTGGACGAACAGCGAGATCGTGTCGACGTCGGACGTGACGCGGCTGACCATCGACCCGCGCCGCTCGGTGTGCTGCGTGAGGACCGACAGGTCGTGCACGTGCCGGAAGGCGCGCGTGCGCAGCGCGAGCAGACCGTCCTCGCTCGACCGGAACAGCCGCACGTTGACGTACGCGGAGCACGCGGCGGCGGCGAGCAGCCCGACCGCCGCCGCGCCCGTGAGGGTGAGCACGCGGCGGACGTCCGGGCCGTCCGGCGCGAGGATGCCGGTGTCGACGACCTGCTGGACCACGAGCGGCACGAGCACCTTGCCCAGCGCGGCCAGCACCGCGAGCAGCAGCGTGACGCGCCAGCCGCGCAGCATCTGCGGCGACACCTCGAGCCCGCGCCGCAGGGTCGCGAGGATGCCGAGCGTGCTCGCGGACGCCATCCGGTGGTCGGGCGTCCCCGACGTCGCGGCGCTCATCGGGCCTCCTCCCCCGCCGTCACCGGCTCCGGGTCCTCGTCCCGCGCCTGCCCGCCCTCGGCGGCGCGCCGCGCCGACTCCTCCTCGTACGCCGTCGCGAGCGCCCGGTAGCCGTCGTCGCGCGCGAGGAGCTCGGCGTGCGTGCCGCGGTCCACGACCCGGCCGGACTCGACGTGCACGACCTCGTCCGCGAGCAGCACGGACGACATCCGGTACGCGACGAGCAGCACCGTCGGCGAGCCCGTGCGGTCGTCGCGCAGACCGCGCAGGATCGCCTGCTCGACGCGCGGGTCGACCGCCGACGTCGCGTCGTCGAGCACGAGCACGCGCGGCTCGCGGACCAGTGCCCGCGCGAGGGCGAGGCGCTGTCGCTGGCCGCCCGACAGGTTCGCGCCACGCTCACCCAGGGGGGCGTCGAGGCCGCCCGGCAGCCCGCGGACGACGTCGTCGACGCGTGCCGCGCGCAGCGCGTCCCACACCGCGTCGTCCGTGGGCGCGCCCGCGTCGTCGGCGTCGGCGAGCGTGACGTTGCCGCGCACCGTGTCCTCGAAGACGAACGTCGACTGCGACACGAACGCGACGTGCCGCGCGAGGTCGGCGGGGACGACGTCGCGGAGGTCGGTGCCGTCGACGAGCACGGAGCCCGTCGTCGGGTCGCTCAGGCGGGCGACCAGGGAGACGAGCGTCGACTTGCCCGAGCCCGTCGGACCGACGACGGCCACGACGCGGCCGGGGGCGACGGCGAGGTCGACGTCGTGCAGCAGCGCGACGGGGCCGCGCGGTCCCGGCACGGTCAGGCCGACGTCGCGCAGCTCGACGCGCGCCCCGCCGGGCGGCGGGGACCACGGCGTGGTGCCGGCGGGCAGCGCACCGCGGGCGTCGACGACGCGCGCGATGCGGTCGTACCCGACGAGCGCGCGCGGCAGCTCGCCGAGCACCCAGCCGAACGCCCGCACCGGCACCGCCAGCAGCGTGAGCAGGTACGCCGCCGCGACCACGTCGCCCGTGCCGATCCGCCCGGCCGCCACCTGGACGGCACCGACGACGAGCACGAGCAGCGTGCCGAGGCTCGGCAGCACGTCGATCACGGGGTCGAAGAACGCGCGCACGACGCCGACCCGGACGTTCGCGTCCCGCAGCTCGCGCGCACGGGCCGCGAACCGGGCGGCCTCGCGCTCCTCCGTGCCGAGCGCCTTGACCAGCAGCGCGCCCTCGAAGCTCTCGTGCGCGACGTCGGCGACCGCGGCGCGCAGCTCCTGCGCGCGCCCGACCGCCGGCGCCATCCGGCGTTGGAACACCAGGTTGGCGACGAGCGCGAGCGGGACGACGACGAGCGCCGCGACCGCGAGCCACACGTCCGTGCGCAGGAGCCCGACGGCTGCGACGCCGAGCATGACGACGACGCCGAGCGCGAACGGCAGCGGGTTGAAGACGCCCGTCGCCGCCTCGACGTCCGCGCTCGCGTTCGACAGCAGCTGGCCGGTCGGGTGCTGCTTGTGCCACGACATCGGCAGGCGCAGGTACTGCCGGGTGACGCGCGTGCGGTGGTCCGCCTGGATCTGCGCGAACCCCATGCCGGCGAAGATCCGCCGCCCCGCGACCGAGACGGCGAGCGTCACGGCGACCGCGAGCAGCGCGAGCCCGGCGAGCCAGATCCGCTCGCGGGCCTGCTCCGACCCGGCGAGCGCGGGCACCACGACCTCGTCGGTCACCGTGCCGAGCACGCGGCTCACGGCGACGACGGAGACGCCGAAGACCGCCGACGTGCCGATCGCGACCACGTACGTCCACGGGTGTGCCGCGATGCCGCGGACCACGATCGTCGCGGCCCGGCGGGGGGCCGAGCCGGTCAGCGTCATCGGTCGCGACGACGGAGCTCGCGAGCGCACGCGAAGCCTTTCCGAGCGGGGGCGGGAAACCGTCATCCTCTCACGCAGGTCTGACGGACGCGTCCGACGCCGGGTCCGGGAGGGACCGGGCGCCCGGCCCTCGGGTGGCGCGACGGCGCTCGTCGTCGCGGCGCGTGGCAGCGCCCCCACGTGGGACGATGCGGGGATGACGTGGCACGAGGTGGAGCGCGCGCAGCTGGCCGAGGCACTGCGGGCCGTCCCGCCCGACGCGCCCACGCTGTGCGAGGGCTGGCAGGCCCGCCACCTCGCGGCGCACGTCGTGCTCCGCGAGCACTCCCCCGTCGTCGGTGCCGGGATCGCGGTGCCCGCGCTCGCGGCGCGGGCCGAGGCGACGATCGAGCGGCTCGCCGACGACGCGTCGACCGAGGGGGCGTACCGGGACCTCGTGGCACGCGTCGCCACGCAGCCGCCGCGCTGGCACCCGATGTCGTGGGCCGGCGAGCTCGCGAACGTCGTCGAGTTCTTCGTGCACACCGAGGACGTGCGGCGCGGGGCGGGCCCGACGCCGCCGCGCGACCTCGACCCGGAGCTCGTCGAGGTCTTGTGGAAGCACCTGTCGGGCGCGGGCGGTGCACGGCTGCGCCGCGTCCCGGTCGGGGTCGTGCTGGTGCGCGACGACGGGCCGCGCCGCCAGGTGCGGCGCCCGAAGGACGGCTACGGCACGGTCGTCGTGCGCGGGGCGGTCGGCGAGCTCGTGCTGTTCGCGTTCGGGCGCGGTGCCGCCGCGGACGTGACGGTGCAGGGCGACCCGCAGGACGTCGAGGTCCTCACGGACCGGTTGCCCGTCTGACGCGCCGAGGGCTCAGCGGACGACGACGCCCGCGGCCCGCAGGGCGTCCTTGACGTCTCGCACCGTGAGCTGGCCGAAGTGGAAGACGCTCGCGGCGAGCACCGCGTCGGCGCCCGCCTTCGCCGCCTCGACGAAGTGCTGCACGGTCCCCGCGCCGCCGCTCGCGACGAGCGGGATCCGGACCTCGCGACGCACGTCGCCGATCATCTCCAGGTCGAAGCCGGCCTCGGTGCCGTCGGCGTCCATCGAGTTGAGCAGCACCTCGCCGGCGCCGAGCTCGGCGGCGCGCACCGCCCACGCGACGGCGTCGAGGCCCGTGCCGCGCTTGCCGCCGTGCGTCGTCACCTCGTAGCCGGAGTCGGTGCGGACGTCGCCCGTCACGCGCCGGGCGTCGATCGAGATGGTCAGCACCTGGCTGCCGAAGCGGTGCGCGATCTCCGCGATCAGCTCCGGCCGCGCGATGGCGGCCGTGTTGACCCCGACCTTGTCGGCGCCCGCGCGCAGCAGCCGGTCCACGTCGTCGGTCGAGCGCACCCCGCCGCCGACGGTGAGCGGCACGAAGACCTCCTCCGCCGTGCGGCGCACGACCTCGATCGTGGTGTCCCGACCGCCCGACGACGCGGACACGTCGAGGAACGTCACCTCGTCCGCACCCTCCGCGTCGTAGCGGCGCGCGAGCTCGACGGGGTCGCCCGCGTCGCGCAGGTTCTCGAAGTTCACGCCCTTGACGACGCGGCCCGCGTCGACGTCGAGGCAGGGGATGACGCGCAGCGCCACGGTCATCAGGAGCCTCCGTCGGGGGAACCGGTCGCGAGGATGTCGACGACGAACACGACGGTCTGGCCGGCGAGCTCCTGGCTCTCCGTGACGCCGAGCGCGTACGTCGGGGGGACGACGAGCATGACCTGGCTGCCGACGGGCTGGTCGACCAGCCCTTCCGCCCACGCCTGCACGTCCTGCAGGCCGAACGACACGGGCAGGCCGTGCGTCCACGTCGAGTCGAACGCCTCGCCGGTCGTCCACGCGAAGCCCGTGTACTGCACCGTGATGACGTCGCTCGCCGCGACCTGCGCGCCCGAGCCGCGCAGCAGCGACTGGACGACGAGCTGGTCGGGCGGCTCGGTGCCGGTGGGCGTGATCGACGGTGCGCCCGCCGCGTCGAGCGTGACGGCCGGCAGGTCGGGGCGCGGCGGCACGGGCGTGCCGTCCGCGCGCGTCGGGAGCACGTCGAGCACCGTCACCGTCGGGTAGTCGACGGCACCCGAGCCCCGCGGCGGGCTCACCTGGAGCAGCCGAGCGCCGACCTTCTGGCCCCGGAGGGTCTCGTAGAGGTCCGTGCCGAGGTCCTCCTCGGTGAGGAGCCGCGGCGTCGGCGTGGTGGAGAAGCTCTCGTCGACGAGCGACGCGTCGGAGCCGTTCTCGAGCCAGAAGTCGATGAGCACGGGCCCGCCCTCGACGAGCTCCGGGCCGGTGCCGGGCCAGATCTCCTCGCGGTAGGTCGAGCCCACCTCGAGAGGGGTGATGTACGTGAGCGTCGGCGACTCACCGGGTTCGCCCGTGACCGAGATCTCGGGGTCCGCGGCGGTCGGCGCCGTGCAACCGGCGAGCAGGGCCAGCGCCACGAGGGCGGCGGCGGCCGTGTCCCGCAGTCGTCGCACGTCGGTCCTTCCTCGAGGTGGGCGCCCCCGCCGCGGGGGTGCCGGTCGCCCCCGCGAGGCGCCACCGTACCTGGTCGCCGACCGGACGAGCGCCGGCCGACCGGATGCGGGGCGGGTGCAGCGCAGGTCGACGTCCGCGCGGGCACGCACACTGTACGGCGCCCGCCTGGGCGCTACATGGACTCGATCAGCCGGTCCACGCGCTCGTCGACGCTGCGGAACGGGTCCTTGCACAGGACCGTGCGCTGCGCCTGGTCGTTGAGCTTGAGGTGCACCCAGTCGACGGTGTAGTCGCGCCGCGCCTCCTGGGCCGCCCGCACGAAGTCGCCGCGCAGCTTGGCGCGCGTGGTCTGCGGCGGCACCGCGGTCGCCTCGAAGATCTCCAGGTCGCTCGTCACGCGCTCGACCAGACCCTTCGCCGCGAGCAGGTTGTACAGGCCCTCGGTGCGGGAGATGTCGTGGTACGCCAGGTCGAGCCGCTGGACGCGCACGTCCGACAGCTCCAGGTCGTGCTTGGCGCGGTACCGCTCGATGAGCTGGTACTTGATGACCCAGTCGAGCTCGCGCTCGACGAGCGACAGGTCGCCCGTGCGCAGCGCGCGCAGCCCGCGCTCCCACAGGTCGAGCACCTGCTTGGTCTCGGGCGTCGGTCCGCCCTCGGTCGCCACGAAGTCCACGACCCGCGCGAGGTACTCCTCCTGCAGGTCCAGCGCCGTGACGGTCCGGCCGTTCGCGAGGGCCACCGGGTGCTTGCCCGTGACGTCGTGGCTGATCTCGCGGATCGCGCGGATCGGGTTCTCGAGCGTCATGTCGCGCATCGGGATGCCGGCCTCGACCATGCGCAGGATGAGGTCGGTCGCGCCGACCTTGAGCATCGTCGTCGTCTCCGACATCGACGAGTCGCCCACGATGACGTGCAGCCGGCGGAAGTGCTCGGCATCGGCGTGCGGCTCGTCGCGCGTGTTGATGATCGGCCGGGACCGCGTGGTCGCGCTCGACACGGCCTCCCAGATGTGGTCGGCCCGCTGCGACAGGCAGAACAGCGCGCCGCGCGGTGTGCTCAGCACCTTCCCCGCACCGGTCAGCACCTGGCGGGTGATGAGGAACGGGACCAGCACGTCGGACAGCCGCGCGAAGTCGCCCTGCCGCCGCACGAGGTAGTTCTCGTGGCAGCCGTAGGAGTTGCCCGCCGAGTCGGTGTTGTTCTTGAACAGGTGGATGCGGCCCGGCAGCCCCTCGTGCTCGAGCCGCTGCTGCGCGTCCGCGACCAGACCCTCGAGGATGCGCTCGCCCGCGCGGTCGTGCGCGACGAGCTGGCGCACGTCGTCGCACTCGGCCGTCGCGTACTCCGGGTGCGAGCCGACGTCGAGGTAGAGCCGGGAGCCGTTGCGGAGGAAGACGTTCGACGAGCGTCCCCACGCGACGACCTTCCGGAACAGGTAGCGGGCCACCTCGTCCGCCGACAGCCCGCGGCCGTCCTGCGCGGCGCACGTGACGCCGTACTCGGTCTCGAGCCCGAAGATCCGTCGGTCCATCGCTGCTTCCCTCCTCCGGGTCCCGTCGTCCTCAGTCGTCGTGCGGCGCCGCCGCCGGCGCGTCGCCGGCCGGCGCGGGGCTGAGCAGGTCCTCCAGCAGCGGACCCGTGAGCCGGCGGAACGTGCGGCGGGGCCGCGTGCGGTCGAGCACCGCGACCTCGAGCTGCTGCGCCGGGATCGTGCGCGCCTCGCCGCCGTCGTCGCCCGCCGCGCCGAGCACGTCGACCGCGAGCCGCAGCACCTCGCGCAACGTCATGCCGGGCCGCCACCCGGCGGCGAGCAGCCCGCCGAGCCGGTCGGCCTGGCCGCCCATGACGACGTAGCCGTGCTCGTCGGCGACCGAGCCGTCGTACGACAGCCGGTACACCTGGTCGCCCGACGGCTCGCGGCCGACCTCGGCGACCACGAGCTCGACCTCGAGCGGCTTCGACTCGGTCGTGAACACCGTGCCGAGCGTCTGCGCGTACGCGTTCGCGAGCCCGCGAGCCGTGACGTCCTCGCGGTCGTACGAGTAGCCGCGCAGGTCGGCGTAGCGCACGCCCGCGACGCGCAGGTTCTCGAACTCGTTGTACTTGCCGACCGCGGCGAACGCGATCCGGTCGTAGATCTCCGAGATCTTGTGCAGCGCGCGCGACGCGTTCTCGGTCGCGAACGCGATCCCGTCGTCGTACTGGAGCACCACGACGGACCGGCCGCGTGCGATGCCCTTGCGCGCGTAGTCCGCCCGGTCCTTCATCAGCTGCTCGGGCGAGACGTAGAACGGCATGCTCATCGGGCACCTCCGCGGTCCGCGTGCGACGCACGGCGCTCGTCCTCGACGCGGGCCACGAGCTCGCCCAGGTCGGTGTCCGGCACCCGCAGGTAGCCGGCCTCGGTCACGGTCGCGACGACGGGCCAGATCCGCCGCGTCGAGTCGGGACCGCCCGTGGCGGAGTCGTCGTCCGCCGCGTCGACCAGCGCCTCGACCGCGACGCGCACGCCGCCCGCCGGGTCCAGCCCGGGCCGCCACAGCTTCTTGAGAGACCCGCGCGCGAACACCGAGCCCGAGCCGACCGCGTGGTGGTCGTGCTCCTCGTAGCGGCCGCCCGTCACGTCGTACGAGAAGATCCGGCCGACGCGCCGGTCGAGGTCGAAGCCCGCGAACAGCGGGACGACCGCGAGGCCCTGCATCGCGAGCCCGAGGTTGCCGCGGATCATCGTGGACAGCCGGTTCGCCTTGCCGTCGAGCGACAGCAGGCTGCCCTCGATCTTCTCGTAGTGCTCGAGCTCGAGCTGGAACAGCCGGACGAGCTCGGTCGCCAGGCCCGCCGTGCCGGCGATGCCCACGGCCGAGTACTCGTCGGCCGGGAACACCTTCTCGATCTCGCGGCTCGCGATCATCGAGCCCATCGTGGCCCGCCGGTCCCCCGCCATGACCACGCCGCCGTCCACCGCGAGCGCGACGATCGTCGTGCCGTGCGGCGCCTGGACCTCGGACGTGGGCACCGGGCGGTTACCCGGCAGCAGCTCGGGGGCATGCCCGGCGAGGAAGTCGACGAACGACGACGAGCCCGGCGTGGTGAAGGTGTGCGGGAGCCGCCCCGAGGCGGCGCGGTCGGGCTGCGGTGTCAGTGGGGCCATCGACGCTCACTGACCGCCCTTCTGGACGAACCCGCGGACGAACTGCTCCGCGTTGGACTCCAGGACGTCGTCGATCTCGTCGAGCAGCGCGTCCACCTCGGCGTCGCGCGACTGTGCGGACGGCGCGGCCGGCACCGGCGCGTCGGCGCCGTCGACCGGGTCCTCGTCGTCGCGGCGGGGCCGCACCTGTTCCTGACCAGCCATGGGTGACCTCCGTAGGCGTCGCGCTGACCTGCTCGATCCCACCCTAGGCCCATCCTCCGACGCATCCGGGTCGAGCGCCCGCGAGGCGGACACGGCGCGCCCTCCGGCGCCGGGACGCGGCGGGGCCGTGCGGGGGCGCCCGGGGTCAGGCGCCGAGCTCGGCGAGCAGCGCCCCGGCGTCGGCGCAGCGGTCCAGCAGGTCGCCCACGTGCGCGCGCGTGCCGCGCAGCGGGTCGCGCATGGGGACGCGCTGGAGCGTCGCGGCGCCGGGCACGTCGAACACGACCGAGTCCCAGCTGGCCGCGGAGATCTCGCCGCCGTAGCGGGCGACGGCCTCGCCGCGGAAGTAGGCGCGGGTGTCGTGCGGCGGGTGCCACACGGCGTCCTCGACCTGCTCGGGGGTGACGAGCAGGTCGACGGCGCCCGCCGCGACGAGCCGGTGGTAGAGCCCGCGCTCGGGGCGCACGTCGGACCACTGCAGGTCGACGGCGGCGAGCCGGGGGTGGTCCCAGGCCAGGTGGTCGCGGCGCCGCATGCCCTCCAGCAGGCGCAGCTTGGCGAGCCACTCGACGGTGCGCGCACAGCTCGCCGGGTCGGTCGCGAGGCCGTCGAGCACGGACTGCCACCGGTCCAGCACGTCGGTCGTCTGCGCGTCGAGCGGGTCGCCGACGTGCTCGAGCGCGGTGCGCACCGCCGCGAGGTACTCACGCTGCACCTCGATCGCGGTGAGCCGGCGGCCGTCCGCGAGCTCGAGCCGCGTCGTCAGGGTGAGGTCGTGGCTCACGAGGTGCACCGCGTGCACCGGGTCGCGCAGCGCGAGCCGGTCGACGGTCGCGAGCGCGCCGCCCGCGCCGCCCTCCGCGACGGCCCGCTCGATCAGCCAGAGGACGAGCGACGTCGTCCCGAGCCGCAGGTACGTCGCGACCTCGAGCATCGTGGCGTCACCGATGATGACGTGCAGCCGCCGCCAGCGGTCGGGGTCGGCGTGCGGCTCGTCGCGCGTGTTGACGATCGGCCGGCGCAGGGTCGTCTCGAGCCCGATCTCGGCCTCGATGTAGTCGGCGCGCTGCGAGACCTGGAAGCCCGGCGCCTCGCCGCGCTGGCCGATCCCGACCCGGCCCGCGCCGGTGAACACCTGACGCGTGACGAGGAACGGGATGAGACGGCTCGCGAGGTCGGTGAACGGCACCGCGCGGTCGACGAGGTAGTTCTCGTGCGTGCCGTACGTCGCACCCTTGCCGTCGACGTTGTTCTTGTAGAGCGCGACGTCGGGCAGCGCGGGCGTGGACGCGAGCGCGCGGACGGACGCGAGCATGACGAGCTCGCCCGCGCGGTCCCAGCGCACGGCGTCGAGCGGCGACGTGACCTCGGGCGAGGAGTACTCGGGGTGCGCGTGGTCGACGTACAGGCGCGCGCCGTTCGTGAGGATGACGTTCGCGGCGCCCGGGTCCTCGTACTCCTCGGTCGTGCCGCGCGGGAGCTCCTGCGGGCCGTCGCCCGCGGCCGCGGGCCCGGCGGGTGCGGCGTTCTCGGGGTCGTCGGTGAGGAGCGACGGGTGCGCGGACGCGCGCTGCAGGTGGAAGCCGCGGGCGTCGTGCAGCGGGTCCTCGTCGTCGTAGTCCCAGCGGGCGCGCGTGCGGCCGCCCTCGCGCGCCGCGGCGTGCACGGCGACGACGTGGCTCGACAGGAGCATGGGGTTCGCGAGGGGGCGACCCGGCTGGAGGATGCCGTACTCGGTCTCGATCCCCATCACGCGGCGCACGGTCACGGCCCCACCCTAGGCTTCCCGGCGCGCCCGACCGTGCGGACGTCCGCGCGCCGGGCACGCCTCGCGGGTGCCCGGCGCGCGGCGGACGTCAGAGGTACTGGCCGGTGCTCGTGACGGTCTCGATCGTCCGCGACGCCTCGGTGCCCTTCTTGCCCTGGACGATCGTGCGGATGAACACGATGCGCTCCCCCTTCTTGCCGGAGATGCGCGCCCAGTCGTCGGGGTTCGTGGTGTTCGGCAGGTCCTCGTTCTCGCGGAACTCGTCGACGCACGCGGTGAGCAGGTGGTCGACGCGGATGCCGCGCTGGCCCGTCGCGAGCAGGTCCTTGATGGCGGACTTCTTGGCGCGGTCGACGACGTTCTGGATCATCGCGCCCGAGTTGAAGTCCTTGAAGTACAGGACCTCCTTGTCGCCGCTCGCGTACGTCACCTCGAGGAAGCGGTTCTCCTCGCTCTCGGTGTACATGCGCTCGACGACGCGCGTGATCATGGCCTCGACCGCCGCGGTCGAGGAGTCGCCGTGCTCGCGCAGGTCGTCCTCGTGGATCGGCAGGTCGGGCGTGAGGTACTTGCCGAAGATCTCGCGCGCGCCCTCGGCGTCGGGCCGCTCGATCTTGATCTTCACGTCGAGGCGCCCCGGACGCAGGATCGCGGGGTCGATCATGTCCTCGCGGTTCGACGCGCCGATGACGATGACGTTCTCGAGCCGCTCGACGCCGTCGATCTCCGACAGCAGCTGCGGGACGATCGTCGTCTCGACGTCGCTCGACACGCCCGTGCCACGGGTGCGGAACAGCGACTCCATCTCGTCGAAGAAGACCACGACGGGGTGCCCCTGCGACGCCTTCTCGCGGGCGCGGGCGAAGATCAGGCGGATGTGCCGCTCGGTCTCGCCGACGTACTTGTTGAGCAGCTCGGGACCCTTGACGTTGAGGAAGAACGACCGGGTCTCGGCGCCCTGCTCGCCCCGCGCGGCCGCGGCGGTCGCCGCCAGGGAGTGCGCGACGGCCTTGGCGATGAGCGTCTTGCCGCACCCGGGCGGGCCGTACAGCAGCACGCCCTTCGGGGGCTTGAGCCCGTGCTCGCGGAACAGCTCGGGGTGCAGGAACGGCAGCTCGACCGCGTCGCGGATCGCCTCGATCTGCGGGCCCAGGCCACCGATGTCCTCGTACTGGATGTCCGGCACCTCCTCGAGGACCAGCTCCTCGACCTCGGCGCGCGGGATGACCTCGAACACGAAGCCGCTGCGGGAGTCGATCGTCAGCGCGTCGCCGACCCGGACCTTCGCCTGGTCGATGACCTGGCCGGCGAACCGGACGACCCGCTCCTCGTCGCCGCGCCCGACCACGAGCGCCCGGCCCTCGCCGAGCATCTCCTTGACCGTGACGATCTCGCCGACCTTCTCGTAGCCGCCGGCCTCGACGACCGTGAGCGCCTCGTTGAGCATGACCTCCTGGCCGGGGCGCAGGCGGTGCACGTCGATCGACGGGCTCGCGCCGACGTGCATCTTGCGACCCGACGACACGATGTCGACCGTGCCGTCGTCGCGCGCCGCGAGGAACGTCGCGTACGTGCCCGGGGGCTTCGCGAGGTCGTCGACCTGCCGCTTGAGCTCGACGATCTGCTCGCGCGCGGCGACGAGGGCCTCGCTGAGCCGTTCGTTCTTGGCCGCCAGGATCGCGAGCTCACGGGACAGGTCCCTGCCAGGGGCGTTCGGGTCGGTCATCGTCTCGGCCTCCGTTCCGCGTCGTGCATGGTCGTCACGATCACCACCGTGCACGTCGCTGTGCCTGCTGGTCCGACGACCCTAACCATCGCTGTCAACCAGAGACGCTCGCCGCACCGCGGCTGTTCCCGACGTCTCGCGGTGCGGGACGGTGGGCCGCCGGACGGTCAGGGCAGGTCGTCGTCCCCCGGCACGTCGGCGTCGCGCGCCGCGTCGGCGAGCCCCTGCGCGTCCCGGCGGGCGCGGCGCAGCTTCTTGTCCGAGACCGCGCGCTCGCCCATCGCCTCGGGCGACCACAGGGCCGGGTCCTCCAGGGGCGCGCCGTCCTCGGCGACCGGATAGGAGCCCTTCGCGGGGCGGCGCTTGCGCTGCGGCGCCTCGACGCCGTCCGCGAGGCGGCGCGTCGTCAGCAGGAAGCCCGTGTGGCCGATCATGCGGTGCTGCGGGCGCACCGCGAGGCCCTCGAGGTGCCAGCCGCGGACCATCGACTCCCACGCCTGCGGCTCGGTGTAGCGGCCGTCCTCGCGGACGTCCTCGGCCAGGCGGGACAGCTGCGTGGTCGTGGCGACGTACGCGACGAGCACGCCGCCCGGCGCGAGCGCCGCCGCGCACGCGTCGAGGTTCTCCCACGGCGCGAGCATGTCGAGCACCACGCGGTCGACCGAGCCAGGCTCGGCGACGCGCGGCAGGACGTCCGCGAGGTCGCCGATCGACAGGCGCCACGCCGGGTGCGGACCGCCGAAGAACCCCTCGACGTTCGCGCGGGCGATGTCCGCGAAGTCCTCGCGCCGCTCGATCGAGTGCAGCTCGCCGCCGTCGCCCACGGCGCGCAGCAGCGACATCGTCAGCGCGCCGGACCCGACGCCCGCCTCGATCACGCGCGCGCCCGGGTAGATGTCGCCCATCGTGACGATCTGGCCCGCGTCCTTGGGGTACACGACGGCCGCGCCGCGCGGCATCGACAGCACGTGGTCGGCCAGCAGCGGGCGCAGCGCGAGGTACTCGATGCCCGACGTGTTGCGCACGACCGTGCCCTCGGGCGCGCCGATGAGCTCGTCGTGCGTGAAGTACCCCCGGTGCGTGTGGAAGGTCCCGCCGGGCGCGAGCGTGATGGTGTGCAGCCGGCCGCGCGGGTCGGTCAGCTGGACGCGGTCGCCCGCGCGGAACGGGCCGCGGCGCTGCGCGGCCCCGGTGGGCGTCTGGTCGGTCACGGGCGACGAGTCTACGAGGCGGGTCGGACCCGTCGGGACGCCGCCGGGCGGGCTAGGTGCGCAGCGCGGCGACGACGTCGGGGACCCGGACCAGCCCGACGACGCGCCCGTCCTCGACCGCGACGACGACCGGGGTGTGCCGCGCGGCCCGCCCGAGCGCGTCGAGGAGCTCCTGCCCGACGAGGGCGCCGTCGACGACCGCGCCGACGGGCAGCGCCACGGAGACGGTCGTGACGGGCGTCGTCCCGGCCGCGTCGGCGGGCACCGCACGCGCCGCCTCGCGGTCGACGTAGGCCGCCGGGCGTCCGTCGGGCGAGAGCACGACGACCTCGGTCGCCCCGACGGCGGCGGCCGCCGCGGCCGCGCGCGCGACCGAGTCGGCGTGCCCGACGACCGCGGCCGGGCGGCCCACGGAGGCGACCGACAGCTGCTCGACGGCGTGCTGTGTGCGTGCGCCGCGCATCGCACCCGACGCACCCGTCCAGAGGAACGCGCCGATGAGCGCGCCCCACACCGCGTCGGTGAGGTCCGGCTGCCGGCCCTGCACGAACGGGAACAGGAACGCCCAGGCGAACACGCCGACCGCGACGACGCGCCCGCACCAGGCGGCGACGACCGTGCCCGTGTGCCGGTTGCGGGTCGCCGCCCACACGGCGGACTGCAGGATCGCGCCGCCGTCGAGCGGGAGGCCCGGGAGCAGGTTGAACAGCCCGACGAACCCGTTGGAGAACGCCCCGGCGAACAGCAGCAGCCCGAGCAGCTGCCGCGTCCCGACCGCGTTCGCGGCGGCGAGGAACGCGCCCGCCAGCACGAGGTTGGCGACCGGCCCGGCGAGCGCGACGAGCGCGTTGGTGCCCGGCGTGGGCGCCGCGACCCCGAACGTCGTGTGCCCGCCCCACAGCGTGAGGACGAACTCGCGTGGCTGCTGGCCGCGGGCGCGGGCGACGAGCCCGTGCGCGAGCTCGTGCACGAGCACGGACGCGAACAGCAGCACGACGAACACGGCCGCGACGACGTACACGCGCCCGCCCAGCTCGGGCGACCACGAGCGCACGGTCGGCGCGAAGAGGAAGGTGAGGACGACGGCGGCGAGGAGCCAGCTCGGCGCGAGGATGATCGGCGCCCCGGCGACGCGGCCGATCACCCAGCCGGAGGTGCGCGGCGCGGCAGGTCGGGGGTCGCTCACCGGACCAGCCTAAGCGCCGGACCTGGGCGCGCCCCGCTCGCGGCGTCGCCCGCCGGGGGCCGCGGGGTGACCGGTGACCTGCGTCGCGTCGGGCGTCAGGGCGGACCGGGGCGTCCGGGACGCACGCGTCGCCGGCGCGGCGCGGCGGGCGGGAGCGTCGGTGGTGCGGCCTAGGCTCCTCACGTGAGCGCGCAGGACGTGGTGACGGTCGACCGGGACGAGGTCGTCGAGGAGCTGGTCGACCAGTCGGTCGAGCAGGCGGCCCGGGTCCGCCCGCCGTCCCGCCCGGGCCTGTCGCCGTCCCGGGCCAACGACTTCCTGCAGTGCCCGCTGCTGTTCCGGTTCCGCGTGGTCGACCGCCTGCCGGAGCCGCCGAGCGCGGCCGCGGCGCGCGGGACACTCGTGCACGCGGTGCTGGAGCACCTGTTCGACCTGCCCGCCGACGAGCGCACGCTCGACGCCGCCCGCGGGCTCGTGCCCGCCCGGTGGGACCAGCTGCGCGCGGACGCACCCGACGTCGCGACGCTCTTCGCCGACGACGCCGCGCTCGACGCGTGGCTCGCGTCCGTCGACGGCCTGCTCGCCACGTACTTCTCGCTCGAGGACCCGACGCGGCTGCAGCCGCGCGAGCGCGAGCTCATGGTGAGCGTCGAGCTGGAGGACGGCCCGCAGCTGCGCGGCATCGTGGACCGCGTCGACGTCGCGCCGAACGGCTGGGTGCGGGTGGTCGACTACAAGACCGGGAAGTCGCCGAAGCCGGGCTTCGAGGGCGGCGCGCTGTTCCAGATGCGGTTCTACGCGTACGTCATCTGGCGCTCGCGCGGCGTGCTGCCCAAGCTGCTCCAGCTCGAGTACCTCGGCGACGGCACGGTGCTCAAGCACGAGCCGACCGAGCCGGAGATGCGCACGCTCGAGGCGCGCGTGCGGTCGATCTGGGGCGGGATCGAGGACGCCGCGCGCGCGGGCGACTGGCGTCCGCGCACGTCACGGCTGTGCGACTGGTGCTCGTTCAAGGCGCACTGCCCGGCGTTCGGCGGCACCGTGCCGCCCGTGCCGGAGGGCGCCGTCGAGCGTGCGATCGGCGTGACGCCTCCCGCGGCCGTCGCGACGACCTGACGGGCCCGGGCCCGCGCGACCGCCGGAGCGGGCGTCAGCGGGCGGGGCGCAGGTCCAGCACGTCGCCGCCGGCGATCCGCGCGAGGTCGTCGAGCGTGAGGTCCGCGAGCGACGCGACCCGGCTCAGCCCCGGACGGTCGGCGAGCTCCTGCATGACCTCGACGCCGATGACGCGCGCGCCCGACGCGACGGCCGACGCGACGCCGGAGTGCGAGTCCTCGACCGCGACGCAGCGCTCGACGGGCACGCCGAGCAGCCGGGCCGCGAGCAGGTACGGCTCGGGGTCGGGCTTGAACCGCTCCACGTCGTCGGCCGAGACGACCGCGTCGAACAGGCCGACGGTCTGCGCGAACGGCTCCGCGAGCACCCGGAACGACGACGTGACGAGCGCCATCGGCACGCCCGCGTCGTGCAGCGCCCGCAGGATCTCGAGCGCGCCCGGCTGCCACGGGACCTCCGCGGCGACGCCCGCGCGCACGCGTCCGTTGAGGAAGTCGGCGATCTCGTCGGCGGACAGGTCGACGCCCCGCGCCTGGAGCGCGACGACCGCCACGGACATCGGGTTGCCGACCATCGCGGCACCGTCCTCGTGCGTCCACACCCCGCCGTGCGCCTCGACGAGCTCGGTCTCGGCGCCGATCCAGTACGGCTCGGTGTCGATGAGCGTGCCGTCCATGTCCCACAGGACGGCGGCGGGCAGGGGGCGGGAGGGTCCGGAGGCGAGGGGCACGTCCTCCATGCTACGGACCGCGCGCGACGCGCCCTGCCGCGCGTCCGGTCGGGGTGGTGGGGAGCACGCGTCCTAGGCTGGGCAGATGACTGAGCACGGACCCGCGGACCTCCCCGACGACGAGCCCGTCCTGCTCGCCGCGTTCGAGGGCTGGAACGACGCGGGCTCGGCGGCCACCCACGCGCTGCAGCACCTGCACGAGGCGTGGGGCGCGGAACAGGTCGACGAGCTCGACCCCGAGGAGTACCACGACTTCCAGGTGAACCGTCCGACGGTCGGCGTCGGCCCGCACGGGCGGCGCGAGATCACGTGGCCGACCACGTCGGTCGCGGTCGTCGAGACGCCGCGCAGCCGACGGCGCGTGGTCCTGGTGCACGGCATCGAGCCGTCGATGCGCTGGCGGCGCTACTGCGCCGAGCTGCTCGACATCGCCGCCGGGCTCGGCGTGCGGACGGTCGTCACGGTCGGTGCGCTGCTCGCGGACGTGCCGCACACGCGTCCCATCCCCGTGAACGCGACGAGCGAGGACGCGGACCTGCGCGAGGCCGCAGGCCTGGAGCCCAACACGTACGAGGGCCCGACGGGGATCGTCGGGGTGCTCCAGCACGAGGCCGCCGCGCGTGGGCTGCAGTCGCTGTCGCTGTGGGCGGCGGTCCCCCACTACGTCGCGCACCCGCCGTCGCCGAAGGCGACGCTCGCGATCCTGCACCGGATCGAGCAGCTCATCGGCGAGCCCGTGCCGCTGGGCGAGCTGCCCGACGACGCCGCCGCGTGGCAGGACGGCGTCGACGAGCTCGCGGGCGAGGACAACGAGATCGGCGAGTACGTCCGCCAGCTCGAGGAGGCGAAGGACACCGCCGACCTGCCGGAGGCGAGCGGCGAGGCGATCGCGCGCGAGTTCGAGCGCTACCTGCGGCGGCGCGACAAGGGCACCGGCGGCTGACGGTCCGCGCCGCGGCCCGGGTCTCCCGGGTCAGGCCGCGCGGGCACCCGACGACATCAGAGCCGGACGCCCAGCAGTGCGTCGACGGCGCGCGCGACGAGACCGGGCGCGCCCTCGACGGGGTCGTGGTCGCCGTGCAGCGCGGTCTTGACCCACGCGTCGACGACCGCGAGCGCCTGCGGGGTGTCGAGGTCGTCGGCGACCGCAGCTCGCAGACCGGCGATCGTGGACTCCGCGTCGGGCCCGCCGTTGCCGGACAGGGCGCGCCGCCAGCGCGCGAGCCGGTCCTCGGCCTCCGCGAGGCACGCGTCGGTCCAGTCCCAGTCGTCGGAGTACCGGTGCGCGAGGATCGCGAGGCGGACGGCCATGGGGTCGACGCCCGCCGCGCGCAGCGCGGAGACGAGGACGAGGTTGCCGCGCGACTTGCTCATCTTCGCGCCGTCGAGGCCCACCATGCCGGTGTGCACGTGCACGCGGGCGCCGTGGCCGGCGTCGAGCAGGCGCGCGTGCGAGGTGCTCATCTCGTGGTGCGGGAAGCGCAGGTCGGAGCCGCCGCCCTCGACGTCGAAGGGCAGTCCGAGGGAGTCGCGCGCGATGACGGCGCACTCGATGTGCCAGCCCGGGCGGCCGCGGCCGAGCGCTCCCCCGTCCCACGCGGGTTCGCCCGCGCGCTCGCGACGCCAGAGCAGCGGGTCGAGCGGGTCACGCTTGCCGGGGCGCTCGGGGTCGCCGCCGCGCTCGGCGGACAGCGCGAGCATCTCGTCGAGGCCGAGGCCCGCGACCGTGCCGAACGCGCCGTCGACGGACAGGTCCGCGTAGACGTCGCCGGGGCCGCCGTCGACGGCGTCGGGGGTGGGGACGGTGTACGCGGCGCCGCGCTCGACGAGCGTGCGGACCGCGTCGACGACGTCCGGGATCGACTCGACGACGCCGGTCCATGCGTCGGGCGGCACGACGCCGAGGGCGGTCATGTCCTCGGCGTAGAGCGCGATCTGCTCGGCGGCGAGCTCGCGCCAGTCGACGTCCGTGGCGGTCGCGCGCTCGAGCAGCGGGTCGTCGACGTCGGTGACGTTCGACGCGTACCGCACGTCCTGCCCGGCGTCGCGCCAGGCGCGCCCGAGCACGTCGAAGTGCACGTAGGTGGCGGCGTGGCCGAGGTGGGTCGCGTCGTACGGGGTGATGCCGCACACGTAGAGCGTGGCGGTCGGGCCGGGTGCGGCGACGACGCGCTCGCCGGTCGACGAGTCGCGGACGACGACGGGACCGCCCCGTCCGGGGAGCCGAGGGATCTGCGGGGCCGGCCAGGTGAGCACGGGCGGAAGCCTAACCGTCGGGGCGCACCGGGCCGGGCGGAGGACCACAATGCAGCCGTGGACGACCTCGCCGGCGCGACCCCCGGCACGACCCCCGCCGAGCCCCCGCAGGCCGGTCCCCGGTCCGACGTGCACCCGCTGGACCACGGCGCGACCTGGGTGGTGGTGCACCACCCGGCGGACCTGGCCGCGGCCGCCGCGCGGCACGGCCTCGGCGACGACGCGGTCGCGGTGATGCGGCTCAAGGGGCTCGGCAGCCGTCCGCCGTCGCCGGACCGCCCGGTGAGGGCGCGGATCGACCGGACGGCGGACGGGACGCTGCTCGTGACGGCGCCGACGTTGTCGTTCGACGGCGCCACGCGTCAGGTGAGCACGGGGTCGCTCCTGCTGGTCGTCGGGGAGAAGGTCGTCCTGACGGCCGAGACCGGCACGGCCGACGTCGTCGGGCGCACGGCCGCGCGGCTCGGTGCGGGGCCGCACGCGCCCGACGACGGCGTCCGGCAGGTGCTCGCGGGGGCGCTGCTCACGCTCGTCGCGACCGCGGGCGACGTCGAGGTCGAGCTCGGTGACGCGGTGGTCGCGACCGAGTCGGTGGTGTTCGCGGCGACGCTCACGGGCGACCCGGTGCAGCGGATCTACGACCTCAAGCGCGAGATCGCCGAGGCGCGGCGCGCGCTCGGCCCGGTGACGTCGGTGCTCGCGGAGCTGGTCGCGGACGCCGCCGACGAGCCCGCCGAGGCAGGCGGGCGCACGCAGCGGTGGCTGCGTCGGGTGCAGACGACCGCGGACCGCGTGGACGAGCACCTGGACGCGCACGACCGCCTGCTCGGGGACATGCTCTCGGCGCACCTGTCGCGCGTGTCGGTCCGGCAGAACGAGGACATGCGCAAGATCTCGGCGTGGGCGGCCATCGCGGCGGTGCCGACGCTCGTCGCGGGGATCTACGGCATGAACTTCCACCACATGCCGGAGCTCACGTGGACCTACGGGTACCCGGCCGCACTGCTGGGCATGGGGGCGGTGTGCTGGTGGCTGCACCGCCTGTTCCGGCGCTCCGGCTGGCTCTGAGCGGACCCGACGGCGCCCGCCGCCGGCGCGGCGTCAGGGCGTCGCGGCCGGCATGGGGTCGAGCACGCCGGTGAGCAGCAGCAGCACCACGAGCGCGGCGAGCCCGAGCCGGTAGACGACGAACGGCGTGTAGCTGAACGTCGACACGATCTTGAGGAACACGATGATGACGAGGTAGCCGACGACGAACGCGACGAGCGTCGCGAGCAGCGTGGCGCCGAACCCGGCCGTGCCGGGCGACGCGTCCCCCCCGACGGCCTTCGCGAGCTGGAACAGCCCCGAGCCGAACACCGCGGGGATGGCCAGCAGGAACGAGTACCGCGCGGCGGCCTCGCGGGTGTAGCCCATGAGCAGACCACCGGTGATCGTGCCGCCGGACCGCGACACGCCCGGCACGAGCGCGAGTGCCTGCCAGAGGCCGAACTTGAGGGCGTCGCGGGGTGTGAGCTCGTCGAGGGTGCGCCGGTGCGCGCCCCGGCGGTCCGCCCAGCCGAGCACCAGGGCGAACCCGGCGAGCGTGAGCACGATGAGCCACAGGTTGCGGAACGCGTGCTCGATCGTGTCCTGGAACAGCAGGCCGAGCACGACGATCGGGACCGAGCCGAGCGCGATGAACCACGCCATGAGGGCGTCGTGGTCGGCCTTCTCCCCCGCCGGCATGCCCATCCGGGCGCGCAGGTCGGTCCCGCGGTCGCCGCGCACGTGCCGCCACCACGCGGTGCAGATCCGCGCGATGTCGCGGCGGAAGTAGAGCAGCACCGCGGACTCGGTGCCGAGCTGCGTGATGGCCGTGAACGTGGCCCCGGGGTCGCCGCTGCCGAGCAGGTCCCCGACGATCCGCAGGTGCGCGCTCGACGACACCGGCAGGAACTCCGTCAGCCCCTGGACCAGCCCCAGGAAGATCGCCTCACCTGCACCCATCGCGTCAGCCACGAGGCGCAACGATAGCCGCGGAGCCTCCCCCGACGGGCACGCGCCCGACGTTAGGGTGGCGCACCATGGAACAGCTCCACCTCGGCCGCACCGGTCTGCGGGTCTCCCGGCTCGGTCTCGGCACGATGACGTGGAGCCGCGACACGGACGAGCACGAGGCGTCGGAGCAGGCCTGCGCGACTTCGTCGACGCGGGCGGGACGCTGCTCGACACGTCCGCGTCGTACGCCGACGGGGGTGCCGAGGAGCTCATCGGCAGCCTCCTGGGCGACGTGGTCGCGCGCGACGAGGTGGTCCTGTGCACCAAGGCGGGCGTGCGCCGCACGTCGGCGGGCGGCGTGGTCGACGCGTCGCGCGGCGGCCTGCTCGACTCGCTCGACGCGTCCTTGCGGCGGCTGGGCACCGACCACGTCGACCTGTGGCTCGTCCAGACGCCCGACCCGCGCACCCCGCTCGACGAGACCGCGACCGCCCTGCGGCTCGCCGTGAGCAGCGGTCGGGCGCGCTACGTCGGGCTGTCGAACCACGCCGGCTGGCAGGTGGCACGCATGGCGTCGCTCCTGGACCGCGACCCGGGGCTGGCCGCCGTCGAGGTCGAGTACTCGCTGCTGCAGCGCGGGGTCGAGCGCGAGGTCGTGCCGGCCGCGGCCGCGCTGGGGCTCGGGGTGCTGGCGTGGTCGCCGCTCGGCCGGGGCGTGCTCACCGGCAAGTACCGCCGCACGATCCCCGCGGACTCGCGCGCCGCGTCCCCGCACCTCGCCGGGTTCGTCGAGCCGTACCTGTCCCGCGACGCCGCGTCCGTGGTCGAGGCGGTCGCCACGGCGGCGTCGGGGCTGGAGCGGCTGCCGCTGGAGGTCGCGCTCGCGTGGCTCACCGGACGACCGGGTGTCAGCTCGGCGATCGTCGGGGCGCGCACCGCGGCCCAGCTGCGCGCGTCGCTCGGCGCGCTCGACCTGGAGCTCCCGGAGGAGCTGCGCCGCGCGCTCGACGAGGTCAGCGCGCCGGAGATCGGCTACCCCGAGCGGTTCTGACCGCGGCGTCCCGCGGGGGCCACCTCGTCGTCGGCCGTGGCCGCCGCCAGGCGTCGGTCAGCGGGTGCCGAGGCCCGTCGGCTCGTCCGCGAGGTCGTCCGCGTCGTAGTCGTCGTCCTCGTCGCCCGACCACTCGTCGTCCTCGTCGTCCTCGTCCTCGTCCTCCTCCTCGGCGAGGTAGAACGGGGTGGCCTCGCCGTGGACGGTGCCGAGCGCGTCGTCGTAGACCTCGAACGCGTCCGCCAGGACGTCGTACGCGTCGTCGACCGCCGGGTCGTCCTCACCCTTGCGGGAGACGACGGCGTTGTAGTGGGCCTCGAGGGCTGCGATCAGGCGGTCCAGCGCGGCACGCGGGTCGACGGTCATGCGACGACCGTAGCGCCGCGCGGGGCACAATGGCACCGCGTAGGGTCTTTCGGCACGAGGTCGCGGGGCGCGACCCACCAGCAGGCGAGACGGGGTGGCGGATGGCAGTCGGGCGCACCGGGACGAAGCGCGACGCATGGGTCGCCCAGGGCGGCCAGTACGAGTACCGGGTCCTCACCCTTCCGCGCACGACCAGCCGCAACGACGCCCGTCGCCTGCTCACCGAGCAGGCCGAGTACGGCCGCTGGGAGCTCGCCCGTACGGTCCTCTACGCGGGCGGCGAGCGGCGCGTGTGGCTGCGCCGCAAGATCATCCGCGTGCGCAGCACGCTCGCCGGCTTCGAGGACTGAGCCCCGCACCGGGCCACCGCCCGCCGCGGCCGGGTGGCGGCCTCAGCAGGTGCGCAGCAGCCGGTCCAGCACGCGCGTGCCGAACCGCAGCGCGTCGACCGGGACCCGCTCGTCGACGCCGTGGAACATCCCCGCGAAGTCCAGGTCGGCCGGCAGCCGCAGGGGCGCGAACCCGTAGCCCGTGATGCCCAGCCGGGACAGCGACTTGTTGTCGGTGCCGCCCGACAGCGTGTACGGCAGGACGGTCGCGCCCGGGTCCTCGGCGTGCAGCGCGTCGACCATCGCGTCGACGAGGTCGCCGGCGAACGGCACCTCGAGCGCGGTGTCGTGGTGGATCCGCTCGATCCGCACGTGCTCGCCCGCGAGCTCCGTCACGGTCGCGACGAACTCGTCCTCGAACCCGGGCAGGAAGCGGCCGTCGATCGTCGCCTCCGCGCGGCCCGGGATGACGTTGGCCTTGTACCCGGCCTCGAGCTGCGTGGGGTTGGTCGTGTGCCGCAGGGTCGCGCCGACGAACCGCGACGCGGGCCCGAGCGCCGCGACCAGCCGGTCGACGCCCTCGGGGTCCTCCGGGTCGAACGGCAGGCCCGTGAGGTCCGCGACGCCCTGGAGCAGCGCGCGCACGGTCGGCGTCGGCTGCAGCGGCCACGGGTGCCGGCCGATGCGGGCGACGGCCTCCGCGAGGTGCGTCACCGCGTTGTCCCGGTTGACCTGGCTGCCGTGCCCCGCGCGCCCGTCGGCCACGAGCCGCAGCCACGACAGACCCTTCTCCGCGGTCTGCAGCAGGTAGGCCCGGCGGCCGTCGACGTCGACCGAGAAGCCGCCCACCTCGCTGATCGCCTCCGTCGCGCCCGCGAAGAGCTCCGGCCGGTGGTCCACCGCCCAGCTCGCGCCGTACGTCCCGCCGGCCTCCTCGTCGGCGAACATCGCGACGACCACGTCGCGCGCCGGGCGGCGGCCCTCGCGGGCCATCTGCCGGACGACCGCGAGGATCATCGCGTCCATGTCCTTCATGTCGACGGCGCCACGGCCCCAGACCAGCCCGTCGGCCTCCACGGCCTCGAACGGGTCGACGGTCCAGTCCTCCGCACGCGCGGGGACGACGTCGAGGTGGCCGTGCAGGACCAGCGCCGGCCGGGACGCGTCCTCGCCCTCGAGCCGCACGACGACGTTGGCGCGTCCGGGCGCGCTCTCGAACAGCTCGGGCTCCAGGCCGACCTCGGTGAGCAGCCCCATGACGTGCTCCGCCGCCGCGCGCTCCCCCGGGCCCGAGCCGTCGCCGTAGTTCGAGGTGTCGAACCGGATGAGGTCGCGGCAGATCCCGACGACCTCGTCCTGGGCGTCCGGGACGGACGCGGGCGTGCGGGCGGGGTCGGAGGTCGCGTCGGGCATGCGGCCCACCGTACCCGGCCACGCCGCCGCCCCCGGGCCCGCGCCCGGCCCGCTCAGCAGGCGGACCCGCGACTCACACGGCGCCGGCCGCCAGGAGCCCGCGGCGCGCGAGCAGCGGTGCGATGTCCGCGTCGCGGCCGCGCAGGTCGCGGAACGACGCCAGCGGGTCGCGCGACCCGCCGCGCGACAGCAGGCGTGCGCGGAACACGTCACCGTTCTCGCGGCGCAGGCCGCCGTTCTCGCGGAACCACTCGACGGTGTCCGCGTCGAGCACCTCCGACCAGATGTAGGAGTAGTACCCGGCCGAGTACCCGCTCGCGAAGACGTGGTTGAAGTACGTCGTGCGGTAGCGCGGCGGCACGGGCGCGAAGTCGACGCCCGCCGCCGCGAGCGCCGCCGCCTCGAACGGCTCGACGTCGGCGACGTCCGTGGGGACCTCCTCGGGCGCGAGCCGGTACCAGGCCTGGTCGAGCAGCGCGGCCGCGAGGTACTCGGTGGTCGCGAAGCCCTCGCCGTCCTGGCGGGCGTCGAGCAGCGTCTGGACCCACTCCGCGGGCATGGGCTCGCCCGTCTCGTGGTGCACGGCGTACGACGCGAGGACCTGCGGCTCCCACGCCCACATCTCGTTGACCTGCGACGGGTACTCGACGAAGTCGCGCGGGACCTCGGTGCCGGACTGCGACGGGAACCGCACGTCGGACAGCAGGCCGTGCAGCGCGTGGCCGAACTCGTGGAACAGCGTGATGACGTCGTCCCACGCCAGGAGAGTCGGCTCGCCGGGCGGGGGCTTCGGGACGTTGAGGTTGTTGACGACGACGGGCGGGTGGCCGAGCAGGGTCGACTGGTCGACGAGGTTGTTCATCCACGCGCCGCCGCGCTTGGAGCCGCGCGTCCAGAAGTCGCCCAGGAACAGCCCGAGGCCCGAGCCGTCGGCGTCGAACACCTCGAACACGCGCACGTCGGGGTGGTAGCCGGTGAGGTCGTGCCGCTCGGCGAACGTCAGCCCGTAGAGGGCGTTGGCGGCCCGGAACACGCCGTCGGCGAGGACGCGCTCGAGCTCGAGGTACGGGCGCAGGCGGGTGTCGTCGAGCGCGCGGCGTTCCTGGCGCACCTGCTCGGCGTAGTACGCCCAGTCCCACGGCTCGAGCGTCGCACCCGGGTGGTCGCGCTCCAGGGCCTCCTGCAGCGCGACCGCCTCCTCGCGCGCGTTCGCGACGGCGACGGGTGCGAGCCGGGCGAGCAGGTCGGCCACGGCGTCGGCGGACCCGGCGGTCGCGTCCTGCGCGACGTAGTCGGCGTGGTGCTGGTAGCCGAGGAGACGTGCCCGCTCGGCCCGGAGCCGGGCGAGCCCGAGCAGGGCAGGGCGGGTGTCGTGCTCGCCGCCCGCGCCGCGGGTCAGCGACGCGCGCATGACGCGCTCGCGCAGCCCGCGGTCGCGCAGCACCGCGAGCGTCGGCTGCTGGGTCGGCAGGCGCAGCTCGATCAGCCAGGCGCCGTCGTGACCGCCCTCCGTCGCGGCGTGCGCGGCGGCCGCACGCGCGTCGTCGGGCAGGCCGTCGAGCTCGGCCTCGTCGGTGACGAGGACCGCGGCGTCGTTCGTCGCGGCGAGCAGCTCACGCCCGAACGTCGCGTCGAGCGCGCTGATCTCGGCGTTGAGCTCGCGCAGCCGCGCCTGGGCGTCGCCGTCGAGGCGCACGCCGGCGCGGACGAAGGCGGTGTGGGTGCG
Source organism: Cellulomonas fimi (assembly GCF_028583725.1). Taxonomy (NCBI): domain Bacteria; kingdom Bacillati; phylum Actinomycetota; class Actinomycetes; order Micrococcales; family Cellulomonadaceae; genus Cellulomonas; species Cellulomonas fimi. Next base: position 2,450,474 of record NZ_CP110680.1, read on the forward strand.
GTGCAGGAGCCACGCGGCGTCGTCGGGCAGGTCGAGCTCGCCGGCGGCCGCCTGCCCCGCGAGCGTCTCGACGCGCGCGAACAGGCGGCCGTCGAGGTAGATCGCGTCGCGGTGGGCCGCGAGCAGCGGGGCGACCTCCTCCTCGATCGCGTCGAGACCGGGCGTCGAGTCGCTGCTCGCCTGGTTGTAGAACGCGACCGCCGCACGGTGCAGCAGCCGGCCCGCGCGCTCCAGCGCGACGAGCGTGTTCTCGACCGTGGGCTCGGCGGGGTCCGCCGCGATCGCCTCGACCTCGGCGCGGTGCTCCGCCATGCCCACGAGCAGCGCGGGCCGGTAGTGCTCCTCGCGGATCGCGGTGTAGTCGGGCAGGCCGTAGGGCAGCGTCGAGGGCGACGCGAAGGGGTTGCTCGCGTCGAGGGCGTCGGCAGTCATGCGGGTCATCATGGCCGACGGTCGGCCAGGTACGCGTCCTCGGCGGCGTAGTCGAAGAAGTCGCCCATGGCCTCCATGCGGACGAAGCCGGGGAACGCCTCGCGCCAGTCGCGGCGCGCGGCCTCGTCGACGAGCCAGTGGATCGCGTCGGGCGCGGTGTCGGCGTACCCGCCGCGCGCGACGTGCCCCAGCTCGCGCGCGGCCCGTGTCGTGTCGAGGACGAGGTCGTGCGGCACCGACCAGGGCGTGAGGCCGAGGTTGCCCTGCGGCGGGCCCGGGAACGTCACGATCGACGACTCGGCGCCGAGCGTGGCGTCGACGACGCGCGCGATCTCCGCGACGGTCGGGGCGTCGGGGTCGGCCGCGTTGAGGACCCGGTCGGCGGGCTGCGCGGCGGCGAGACGGACGAGGTCGGCGAGGACGGACGTCGCGACCGTCTGGAAGCGGCTCGCGCCGTCGTGGGCGAGGACGCGCACGTCCCGGCCGTCGAGCACGCGCCGCACGAACGTCCACTCGCGCGGCTGGACGCACCCGGGGCCGTGGATCGCGGCCGCGCGCAGCGCCGTCGTCGGGACGTCCGAGCCGAGCCAGGCACGCTCGAGCGCGACCTTGCCCGTCGCGTACGTGTCGCGGCCCGCGTCGACCGTCGGCTGCGACTCGTCGAGCGGGACCGGGAACGTGCCGAACGTGTCCGTCTCGAACCCGTCGCCCGCGGCGTCGACGTACACCGCGGCGCTCGACACGACGACCGCCGACCCGATCCGGTCGCGCGACGCGAGCAACGCGGCCGCGTCCCGGTCGTCGAACCCGACGACGTCGACCACGACGTCCACACCGCCGGCGAGCGCGCGGTCGAGCACGTCGGGGTCGTGCCGGTCGCCGACGACAACCGTCGCACCCCATGCCTCGACAGTCGCGGCGTCCTGCCGGCCGCCGCGGGACAGGACGCGGACCTGCCACCCGTCCCCGACGAGCGCGGGCACGACGGCCCGCCCGATCTGGCCCGTGCCTCCGACGACGAGTGCGGTGCGCATGCGCCGACGCTAGGCCGTGCGCGCCGCGACGGGCCAGGGGTCCGCTCAGGGCAGACGGACGACCGCCGACGGGTCCTGCGCGGGGTAGCCGTGCGCCTGCGCGACCGCGGCGTTGAGCAGGACGCCCGCGTGCGTCGTGAGGCCCGCCGCGAGCGCCGGGTCCGCCGCGACGGCCTCGTGCCAGCCGAGCCCGGCGAGCGCGGTGACGTACGGGAGCGTGACGTTGGTGAGGGCGCGCGTGGACGTGACCGGCACCGCGCCGGGCATGTTGGCGACGCAGTAGAAGAGGGTGTCGTGCACGCGGAACGTCGGGTCGTCGTGCGTCGTGGGCCGGGTGTCCTCGAAGCAGCCCCCCTGGTCGACGGCCACGTCGACGAGCACCGCGCCCGCGTGCATGCGGGACACGAGCTCGTTCGACACCAGGCGGGGTGCGCGTGCGCCCGGGACGAGCACGGCGCCCACGACGAGGTCGGCGTCGACGAGCTCGCGCTCCAGCGTCCACGGCGACGACGCGAGGGTGCGCACCCGACCGCCGAACGCGGCGTCGACCTCGCGCAGCCGCGGCATCGACAGGTCGAGGACGGTGACGTCGGCGCGCATGCCGACCGCGATCTCCGCGGCGTGCGACCCGACGACGCCCCCGCCGAGGACGACGACCTTGGCGGCGTCGACGCCGGGCACGCCGCCGAGCAGCAGCCCGCGGCCGCCCGCGTTCCGCATGAGGTGGTAGGCCCCGACCTGAGTCGCGAGCCGCCCCGCGACCTCGGACATCGGCGCGAGCAGCGGCAGGGTGCCGTCGGGCAGCTGGACGGTCTCGTAGGCGATCGCGGTCGTGCCCGCGGCGAGGAGCGCGTCGGTGCCGGGTCGGTCGGCGGCGAGGTGCAGGTACGTGAAGAGCACGAGCCCGTCGCGCAGGCGGTGGTACTCGTCCTCGACGGGCTCCTTGACCTTGCACACGAGGTCGGCGCCGGCCCAGACGTCGTCGGCGTCGGGCAGCAGCGTCGCGCCCGCGGCCCGGTACTCGTCGTCGGGGATCTGCGAGCCCAGCCCGGCGCCGGCCTCGACGAGGACCGTGTGCCCGTCGCGGACCAGCTGGTGCACGCCCGCCGGCGTCATCGCGACCCGGTACTCGCGGTTCTTCACCTCGCGCGGAACCCCGACCCGCATGACCCGTCCTCCCGCCGACCGCACGACCGGTGCCGCGCGCCTGCTGCCAGTCTCGTCGGGGGCGTGCCCGGCGTCGCGGCGAACCGTGGGCGGCCCGGCGCGCCGGGGTGCCGTGCGCGGGGCGATGCGCCAGGGTGGGTGCGCGGGGAGGTGCGAGCGTGCGTGAGGGCCTGACGGCGACGACGTTCCGCAAGCGGCGCGACGACGCGCCCGCGGGTTTCTTCCGGTGCGAGGCGGCGGGTCTCGCGTGGTTGCGGGCGGCCGGGGGCGCGCCGGTCGTCGAGGTGCTCGACGTGGACGAGCGCGGCCTGACGCTCGCCCGCCTCACGCCCGTCCCGCCGACGCGGGACGCCGCGCGCGCGTTCGGCCGCGGCCTCGCCGCCGTGCACGACGCGGGCGCCGACGCGTTCGGCGTCGGCCCGCCGGGCTGGGACGGCGACGGGTTCTTCGGTCCGCTCGACGCGCCGCTGCCGATGCCGGTCGGGCGCTTCGACCGCTGGGGTGAGTTCCTCGCCGCGTGCCGCGTCGAGCCGGTGACCCGGGCGCTCGTGGACGCGGGCGTGGTCGACGACGCCGTCGCGCGCGACCTCGGCCGCCTGGCGGCACGGCTCGACGCGGGTGACCTGGACGACGACGACCGGCCGGCGCGTCTGCACGGCGACCTGTGGAGCGGCAACGTCGTCTGGACCGCGGCGGGCGCGACGCTCGTCGACCCCGCGGCGCACGGCGGCCACCGAGAGACGGACCTGGCGATGCTGCGGCTGTTCGGGCTGCGGTACCTGGACGACGTGCTCGACGGGTACGCGCAGGTGCACCCGCTGCGCGCGGGCGTCGAGGGCCGCGCGGGGCTGCACCAGGTGTATCCCGTCGCGGTGCACGCGCTGCTGTTCGGGGGCGGCTACGTCGGGCAGCTCGTGGCCCTCGCCCGGCGGTGGCGACGGTGAGCCCGGGCCGTCGACGGCGTTGCGCGGACCGGGTGACGACGGTCGGGCGGTCGCGGTCAGGGCGGGACGCGTGTGCGATCCTCGGCGGACCGGTCGTGCCGCAGCGGGACCGGTCGGCCGGTGACGGGGAGGACGGCACGTGAGCGCACGCGACGCCGCCGCGCCCCTGGTGTGGGTGCCGGCGCCGACCGCACCGATCCCTCCCGCGCCGACGGCCGCGCCGCCTCCCGACCCCGCGACGGCGTGGTCCGGCCCACCGCCCGGTGCCTGGACGGGCGGCGGTCCCCCGCTCGCGCCGACGCTCGACGTCGGCTCGGCCGGTGCGGGCCGTCGCGGACGCTCCTCCGTGCTCGTCGTCGCCGCGGTGGTCGTCGCCACGCTCGTCACGGGCGCCACGTGGTGGGTCAACGACCAGGTCGCGCGGCTCGCACCGCCCGCCGGGCTCGAGGAGTCGGCCGGTCCGCTCGGGACCCCTCCGCTGGCGTCCGCGCTCGACGCCGGGCCGCACACCTTCACCGCCATGCAGCCCGACGGCTCGGGTCCCGTGGCCTACAGCCCGTGCCGCCCGATCCACTACGTCGTGCGCCCCGACGGCGCGCCGCCCGGGGGCGACGTCCTGATCCGCACGGCCGTCCAGCGCGTGTCCGAGGCGACCGGGCTGCGGTTCGTCGACGACGGCGCCACGTCCGAGGGCCCGACCGCGGACCGCCCGGCGTACCAGCCCGACCGCTACGGCCGCCGGTGGGCCCCCGTGCTGTTCACCTGGTCGGACGCGCAGGAGACTCCCGGCCTCGCGGGTGACGTCGCCGGGACCGGAGGCTCCGCGACCGTCACGGTCGACGGCCTCGCGGTGTACGTCACGGGCGAGGTCACGCTCGACACCGACGAGCTCGCCCCGCTCGTCGCGACGCCCGACGGGACGGCCGTCGCGATCGGCGTCGTGACCCACGAGCTCGCGCACGTCGTCGGGCTCGGGCATGTCGACGACCCCGCGCAGCTCATGTACCCGAGCACGAACCTCACCGTGACCTCGTTCGCGGCCGGCGACCGCGCCGGGCTCGCCGCGCTCGGGCGCGGTGCGTGCGCGCCGGACGTGTGACGCTCCCGCGGAACTCCCAGGAACGCCAGGTACTCTCCCGCGGAGCACACGCCCCGAGGAGCCCGTCATCCGCCCCATCGTCTTCGTCCACGGCACCCGCACGTCGTCCGCGATCTGGCACCACCAGCTCGACGCGCTCACGCGCTCGGGTCACCCGACGCTCGCGCTCGACCTGCCCGGGCACGGCGCCCGCGCGCACGAGCGGTTCACGATGGAGGGCGCGATCCGGGCGATCGACGACGCCGTCGCCTCGTTCGCGGTCGCGCCGCTGCTCGTCGGCCTGTCGCTCGGCGGCTACGCGAGCCTCGCGTACGCGCGCCGGCACGAGGACAAGCTCGCGGGCGTCGTGCTCGCGGGCTGCTCGACGGAGATCAAGGGCAAGCCGCTGCTCGCGTACCGCAGCGCCTCGGGTGCGGTCACGCGCGCGCTGCGCATCGGCGGCGGCACGTGGCACGTCGTGCAGGACATGCTGTCGGCGATGTCGGGGTACTCCCCGCTCGCCGACCTGCGCCGCGTGCGGCTCCCCGTGTGGGTCGTCAACGGCCGTCGCGACCCGCTGCGTCTCGACGAGCGCCGCTACCTCATCGCCCGCCCCGGCACGCGTCTGACGATCGTGCCGCGCGCCGGTCACGACGTGAACTCGCACGCGCCCGTCGCGTTCAACCGTCTGCTCCTCGACGCGCTGCACGAGCTCCGCCTGCCCGAGCGCGCGCTCTCGCCCGCCGTCGTCCTCTGACCTCCCCGCGGGTGCCGGTGTCGGCACCCGGCGGCAGGATGCGGACATGCTGTTCGCCGACGTCGCCGCGACGTCCCTCGCCGTGGCCGCCACCCGCTCCCGCCTCGCGAAGCGTGCGCTGCTCGCCGACGTGCTGCGCCGTGCGGAGCCCGCGGACGTGCCGGTCGTCGCCCGCTACCTCGCCGGCGAGCTGCGCCAGCGCCGCACGGGTCTCGGCTGGCGGTCGCTCGCGACGCTGCCTCCACCTGCGGCCTCCCCGACGCTGACCGTCGCCGAGGTCGACGACGCGTTCGAGCGCATGGCCGGGCTCCAGGGCCCCGGGTCCACCACCGAGCGCACCCGGCAGGCGTCGGCGCTGTTCGCCGCCGCGACCGCCGACGAGCAGACGCTGCTGCGCGGCCTGGTCTCCGGCGAGCTCCGGCAGGGCGCGCTCGACGCGCTGCTGCTCGACGCGGTCGCCGAGGCCGCGTCGGTCCCGCCCGCGAGCGTGCGTCGCGCCGCGATGCTGACGGGCTCGACCGAGACCGTCGCGGGGGCGGCGCTCGGTGCCGCCGACCCTGCGGCTGCACGCGCCGCGCTCGACGCCTTCACGCTCACCGTCGGCACACCCGTGCGGCCGATGCTCGCGCAGTCCGCGGCCGACGTCGCCGAGGCCGTGGCGTCCCTCGGCCCCGGCGAGGTCGTCGTCGACACCAAGCTCGACGGCATCCGCATCCAGGTGCACCGCCGCGACGACGACGTGCGCGTCTACACACGCAGCCTCGACGACCTCACGTCGCGCGTGCCGGAGATCGTCGACGCCGTGCGCACGCTGCCCGCCTCCACGCTCGTGCTCGACGGCGAGGCCCTGGTCGTCGACGTCTCCGGCCGGCCCGTGCCGTTCCAGGACACCGCGGCGCGCACCGCGACCCGGGACGCCGACGTCGCCGCCTCCGCCCGTCTCACCCCGTTCTTCTTCGACTGCCTGCACGTGGACGGGCGCGACCTGCTCGACGCACCGCTGGTCGACCGGCTCGCCGCCCTCGACGCGCTCGGCGCCACCGGGGTCCCCCGGCTCGTCACCGCCGACGCCAACGCCGCGCAGGAGTGGTTCACCTCCGCGGTCGCCGCCGGGCAGGAGGGCGTCGTCGTCAAGGCCGCGCAGGCGCCGTACGAGGCCGGGCGCCGGGGGGCCGCCTGGGTCAAGGTCAAGCCCCGGCACACGCTCGACCTCGTCGTCCTCGCCGTCGAGCGCGGGTCCGGACGGCGGCAGGGGCTGCTGTCGAACATCCACCTCGGCGCGCGCGACGGGCACGGCGGGTTCGTCATGCTCGGCAAGACGTTCAAGGGCATGACCGACGAGATGCTCGCGTGGCAGACGCAGCGGTTCCGCGAGCTCGAGGTCGCCGACGACGGCTGGACGGTCACTCTGCGGCCCGAGCAGGTCGTCGAGATCGCGTTCGACGGCCTCCAGCGCTCGACCCGGTACCCCGGCGGGCTCGCGCTGCGGTTCGCGCGCGTCCTGCGCTACCGCGACGACAAGCCCGCCGCGGAGGCGGACACGATCGACACGGTGCGCGCGCTGGCGACCGGGCCCTGACCGAGCACGTCGCGCCGGGCGTCACCGCGGCGTCCGACGTGGCGCTCAGGACGGGGGCGTGGTGCCGCGGGGGACGACCAGGACGGGCACCGGCGAGTGCCGGACGAGCTTCGTCGCGCGGGCACCCAGGAAGACGGCGCGCAGCGCGCCCGCGCTCGACGAGCCGACGATGAGCAGCTCGTTCGGCTGCCAGTCGAGCCGGTCCATCGCGTCGGCCCAGCTCGTCCCGACGGGCGCGACGGTCTCGACCTCCGGGCCGAGCGCGAGCGCGCGCTGCGCGTCGAGCATCTGGTCCTGCCACTGCGCGGACACCTCGGCCTCGACGTCGAAGCCGACCTCGGGCGGGAACATCGTCGGGGTGCGCACACCGAACGACGCGACGCGCAGCCCGACGTCGATCGAGCGCGTGAGGGCGGCCGCCCAGCGCACGGACTCCTCCCCGGCGGCGCTCGGCCCGAACGCCGCGGTGAGCCGCCGCACCGGCACGTCGAGCGGTCCCGCCCCGGGGACGGCGGCGGCGCGGTAGCCGCGCGGCGCGACCGCGACGGGCACGCGCGAGGAGTGCAGCAGGTGGTCCGCGGTGGACCCGACGACCACGTGACCGAGCCCGCCGTCGGACGACGAGCCGAGCACGAGCGCGGTCGCGTCCGACTCGACGGCGACCTGGACGAGCGCGCGGGCGACGGACCGCGCGGGCACGGTGACGAACTCGACCTGCATGCCGGACGCGCGCTCGGCGGCCCAGGCGCGCGCGGCGTCCTGCGCGCGGGCGAGCCGGTCGTCGACCGCGCGACCGTCCTCGCGCGGCGGCACGACGGTCGCGACGACGAGCACGAACACGCCCGAGCGCTCGGGCAGCGTGCGCGCGAGGTTGGCGCCCAGCTCGAGCGCGGCACGGGCGTCCCCGAACGGCTGCGCGCCGACGACGATGGTCATCGCGTCGTCCCCTCGTCGACGGGCAGCCGGGCCTCGACCGCGCGGTTGAGCAGCGAGTGGTGCCGCCCCCACAGCAGGTAGAAGGCGAGCGCGACGGCGAGCCACAGCAGGAACCAGGCGTACGTGAACCACTGGAGGCCCGACAGGATGTAGACGCACGCCGCGATGGCGAGGACCGGCGTCACCGGGTAGCCCGGGACGCGGAACCCGCGCGGCAGGTCGGGTCGCGAGCGGCGCAGCACGATCACGCCGACCGACACGACGATGAACGCGACGAGCGTGCCGATCGAGACGAGGTCCCACAGGTTCGACAGGGGCACGAAGCCGGCGAGCAGCGCGACGACGCACGCGACGATCACGGTGTTGGTGACCGGCGTGTGCGTCCGCGGGTGGACGCGGGCGAACGCGCGCGGGAGCAGGCCGTCACGGCCGATCGCGAACAGGATGCGGGTCTGCCCGTACAGGGTGACGAGCGTGACCGAGAAGATCGAGACGACGGCGCCCGCGGACAGCACGGTGCCCGGCCACGTCGAGCCCGTCACGTCCTGCAGCAGGCGCGCGAGACCCGCCTCGGCCTGCTCGGCGTCGGAGAACGCCTGCCACGGCTGCGCGCCCAGCGCGGACACCGCGACGAGGAGGTAGATCGTCGTGACGATCGCGAGCGCGCCGAGGATCGCGCGCGGCATCGAGCGCTGCGGGTCGCGGACCTCGTCGCCCGCGGTGGAGACCGCGTCGAGACCGATGAACGTGAAGAAGATCGTGCCCGCGGCCATGGTGATCCCCGCGACGCCGTTCGGCGCGAAGTCGGCGAAGTGGTCGGCGTCGAACGCGGTGAACGCGACCGCGACGAACAGGCCGAGCACGGCGAGCTTGACGACGACCATGACCGCGTTGACGCGCGCCGACTCGCTCGCGCCGCGGATCAGCAGGAGTGCGCACAGCGCGACCAGCACGATCGCCGGCAGGTTGACGGCGCCGGGCTCGACGTCGAACGGCCCGGACGACAGCACGGCGGGCACGGTGATGCCGAAGAGGTTGTCGAGCAGCTGGTTGAGGTAGCCGCTCCACCCGACGGACACCGCGGCGGTCGACACGCCGTACTCCAGCAGGAGGCACGCGGCGACGCCCACCGCGACGACCTCGCCGAGCGTCGCGTACGCGTACGAGTAGGTCGACCCGGAGACGGGGACCGCGGACGCCATCTCCGCGTACGACAGCGCCGACAGGCCGGCGGCGATGCCCGCCAGCACGAACGACACCACGACGGCCGGTCCCGCGTCGGGCACGGCCTCGTGCATGACGAAGAAGACGCCGGTGCCGACCGTAGCGCCGACGCCGAACATCATGAGACCGAACGTGCCGATCGAGCGCCGGAGTCCCTCCGACGACTCGCGCGTCGCGCGGGTCACCGGCTTGCGCCGCCAGAGCTGCGCCCGCAGCGTGTGCTGCTGGGTCGTCGTCATGCGCGTCTCCCCCGGTCCGAGGGCTGCCACGCTACGGAGCACCGACCGCCGCGGCAACGCGTGACCGGTGCGACGGTGGCGGTCACGCGGGTGCCCGCAGGGCGCCGGAGTGCAGCTCGACGAGCCGGTCGGCGCGCTCGGCCATGAGCGGGTCGTGCGTCGTGACGACCGCCGCGACGCCGTGCCCGTGCACGAGGTCGACGAGCAGGTCCATGACGACCGCGGCGGTGCCGCTGTCGAGCTGGCCCGTGGGCTCGTCGGCGAGCAGCACCGCGGGCCGGTGCACGAGCGCTCGGGCGATCGCGACGCGCTGCTGCTGGCCCCCGGACAGCTCGGCGGGGCGCTGCGCCGCGTGCCGCTCCAGGCCGACCGCGGCGAGCGCCTCGGCGACCCGGCGGTCCCGCTCGACGGGGTCGGTGCGCAGGATCCGCAGCGGGACCTCGACGTTCTCCGCGGCCGACAGCACGGGGATGAGCCCGAACGCCTGGAACACGTAGGCGATGCGCGTGCGGCGCAGCTCCAGCACCTGCTCCGGGTCGAGCGCCGTCAGGTCCTCGCCGTCCACGACGACCCGGCCCGCCGTCGGCCGCTCGAGTCCGCCGAGGACGTGCAGCAGCGACGTCTTGCCCGACCCCGACCGCCCGCGCACGACGACGAGCTCGCCCGGTGCAGCGTGCACGTCGACGTCGCGCAGCGCGTGGACGGTCGCGTCGCCCGTGCCGTACGTGCGGGTCAGGCCGATGCCGCGGATCATCGCGGTCCCTCCTCGTCGCGCGCGCCGCCGTCGGTGCGGTCGTCCGCCGCGGCCGGGCCGTCGGACGCGCCCGGCACGTGGTCGTGCCGCGAGACCCGCACGTGGTCGGGCTCGAGCCCGAGCCGCACGCGGTCGCGCAGGTCGAGCCGCTCGACGACCTCGCGCGGCAGCTGGAGGCGGCCCACCTTGTCGAGCACCGCGAACTCCTCCGCGTGCAGGCGCTCGACACCGTCCGCGCCGCGCTCGGTGCGGCGCAGCACCTCGGTCGACGTGCGCCCGTCGCGGATCTGCACCGTGCGGTGCACGTGCTCCGAGACTGTCGGGTCGTGCGTGACGATCAGCGTCGTCACGCCGAGCTCCGCGTTCACGTGGCGCATCGCGTCGAGCACGTCGGCGGACGTCGACTCGTCGAGCTCGCCCGTCGGCTCGTCGGCCAGCAGGACGCGCGGCGACGCGGCGACGGCGGTCGCGATCGCGACGCGCTGCTGCTGACCGCCCGACATCTGCGCGGGCAGCCGGTCGCGGCAGTCCGCGACGCCCATGACGTCGAGCAGCTCGGCGGCGCGCTCGGCCCGGCGCCCGGTCCCCGCGACGACGAGCGGCACCGCGACGTTCTCGGCGGCCGTGAGGTACGGCAGGAGGTTGCGGGACGTCTGCTGCCACACGAAACCGACGACGTCGCGCTGGTAGCGGCGGCGCTGCCGGCCGTCCATGCTCACGAGGTTCGTGCCCGCGACGACGGCCGTGCCCGCGGTCGGCCGGTCGAGCCCCGACAGGATCGTCAGGAGCGTCGACTTGCCCGACCCCGACGCACCGACGACGGCGACGAGCTCGCCCGCGTCGACCCGCAGGTTGAGGCCCTGCAACGCCTGCACCTCGACGCCCTCGGTGACGAAGATCCGCACGAGGTCCTCGCACAGGATCTCCGGGGTGGTGGTGGTCATGCTTCCCCTTCCCGCAGGACGGTGACGGCGGACGTGCGACGGGCACCGACGACGGCCGCGAGCACGGCGCCCGCGACGAGCAGCGCGTACGTCGCCGCGAGCGCGAGCAGCCCGGGTGTGCCGGGCGTGGGCGGCGGCGGCTGGGCGCCGCCGGTGAGGACCGAGACGTCGGTCGTGCCGAGCATCACGGGTGCGAGCACGGCACCCGACGCGAGCCCCGCGACGACGGCGACGAGCGCCCACGGCAGGACCTCCCACCGCACGAGCGCGCGCGCGTCGCGGGTCGGCACGCCGAGGGTCGTGAGCAGCGCGAGCAGCCGGCCGCGCGACCGCGAGCCGAGCGTGACACCGAGCCCCAGCGCGAGCGCGCTCAGCGCGAGCGACGCGACCGTGGCGGTCGCGGTCGCGGTGCGGACGCCGCCGACGAGCGCACCGTCGGTCACACGGTCGAGCGCGGCGGCGCGGGTCGTGGTCGTGGGCCGGCCGCCCGTCGCGTCGGCGACGACGGTGGCGACGTCGGCCGCGACGCGCGCGGGGTCCGCGCCCGGTGCGGTGCGGACGAGCAGCCGCTCGACGACCGGTCGCAGGCCGAGGCGCTGCGCGGTCGCGTCGTCGAGGAGGACGGCGGAGGACGTGACGACGCCGGGCAGGGTCGGCCGGGTCGCGAGCACCGTGAGCGGTCCGCTCGCACCGGACGCCCCGGCGTCGAGGACGGGCTCGTCGTCGAGGTCGACCTCGACGTCCCCGACGAGGACAGCGGCGACGGCGCCGTCCGCGGCCCGCTCCGGCGCGTCGGGCAGGAGGTCCACGCCGGGCAGGCCGCGCTGGACGTCCGCGAGGGCCGCGAGGTCGACGACGCGCGCGGGCAGCGCGTCGCCCGCACGGCCCGCGCGCAGGACCACCTCTCCGCCGTCGGCGACCGCGACGACCGCGGCGACGCCGGGCGTGCGACGGACCGCGTCGACGGTGTCGGTCGGGACGCCGTCTGCCTGCACCGCGACGTCGGCGCCGACCGCGACGGCCGCGGCCCGCCGGGCACCGCCGTCCATCGTGCCCAGGACGACCAGCGACGCCGTCGTCACGGCGACGCCGAGCGCGACCGCGGCGACGGGCGCGAGGCCCGCGGCGGGCGACCGTGACGCACCCGCGGCACCGACGAACCCGGCGAGCCCGCGCCGCCGCGCGAGCACGCGTGCGAGGGCCGCGAGCGGTCCGGGCAGCACCCGCAGGACGACCACGCACACGGCGAGCGCGAGCAGCACGGGCAGCGCGAGCAGGACCGGGTCGACCCCGTGCGCGTCACCCGACAGGCCGCGCTGCCGCACCGCGAGGACGGCGAGGACCGCGAGCCCGACGACGACGGCCTCCGCGACCCAGCGGGCCGTGCGCGCCGCGCCCGCGACGGCGGACCGTCCGCCCGCCAGGGCCGCGCGCGACGCCCGGACGCGCGCACCCGCGGCACCGAGCAGGACCGCGGGCGCGAGCCCGACGCCGAGCGGGACGACGAGGTCGGTCGCCGTCGTGGGGCCGGGCGTGACGGTGAGCGCGAGGAGGACGCCGGCCGCCGCACCCGGGACGCCCAGGACCAGTCCCTGTGCGGCGCAGATCCCGGCGACGAGGGCCGTCGACGCGCCGCGGGCGCGCAGGAGGACCAGCGCGGGGCGGCGGCGCTCGACCCCCAGCGTCACCGCGAGCCAGAGCACGCCGAGGGCGACACCGGCGGGTCCGGCCGCGAGCACCCCGAGCACGGTGACGACGAGCCGTTGGCGCGGCTCCAGGGCCTGCAGCGCCGCGTCGAGCTCGGTGTCGGTCGCGGTCGCGGTGCGGAACGCGCGCAGGTCGGCGAGCAGCGCGGCGCGGTCGGTCGTGGCGACGGGTCCGGTGTCGACCGGGAACCACGTCGTGGAGCCGAGCGGGCCCGACACGGCGAGCACGGGCAGCGCGCCCGGGTCGGCGTACGGGAAGACGTCGACGAGCGTGCCCAGGTCCGGGTCCTCGACGACCTGCGGGGCGAACGTGGAGTCGAGGTGCGCCCACGTCGGGTCGTCCGGGTCGGCCGCCTCGAACGTGCCGACGAGCACCGCCGTGACGCCCGTGCCGCCCTGCAGGACGCGCTGCTCGCCGACGCGCCACGCGATGCGCTCCGCCGACGCGACCGACAGCGCGAGCTCCAACGGCGCGTCGGGGCCGGTGCCGGTGCGCGGCGGGCTGCCGGCCGGGACGGGGGCGACGTCGGCCGGTGCGGGCAGTCGCCCGTCGACGACGCGCACGAGGTCGGGCAGCCGCTCGTCGACGCGCACACCTACCGAGAGGCGCGCGATGCCCACGTCGCGCGGGCCGCGGTCGGCGGCCCACCGGTCGGTGGACAGCACCACGCGCGGTGCCCCGAGCAGCGGCCGCAGCGCCGGGCCCGCGGACGCGGCGGTCGTGCGCAGGGTGTCCCGCTGGACGGCGAGGTCGTCGAGCGCCTCCGCGGACCCGGCGCCCGTGTCGACGAGCCACGTGGACGAGCGTGTCGGGTCGACCTGGGTCGCGACGAGCCGTCCGACGCTGTCGGCCTGGTCGGTGCCGACGACGCGGTCGACGGTGCGCGGCCACGCGGCGAGCACGCACGCGGCGACGAACGTCGCGAGCACGACGAGGACCGCCGTCGTGGGGTCCGTGCGGAGCTGGCGCGCGGCGAGGCGCGCGCTCGACAGCCCGCGGCGGGCCGGGCGGGGCGTGGCGGTCATCGGGCGTCCTCCCGGACGGTCGCGGTCGCGGCGTGCCGGCGCACCCGGGCACCGTCGCCGAGCGCGACGAGCGCGCAGCCGAGCGCGGCGACGCCGAGGAGGGTCGCGAGCACGCCGGGCTGCACGGTCGGGACGACGACGAGGGCCGCGGGCCCGGTCGCGACGACCCGGACGAGCGCGGGGCCGAGGACCGCCCCGAGCAGGAGACCGCCGAGCGCACCGACGACGACGGCGAGCCCCAGCACCGTGCCGGTCTCGGCCCCTCGCCCGCGCGCCTGGGCCCGCGGGGGGACGCCGAGCGCGCGCAGGACGCCGACCTCGGCGCGGCGGGCGCGGGCGAGCGCGAGCACGGCCGCGGCGACACCGGGCAGGGCCACGGCCAAGGCGCAGGCGGCGGCGACGACGAGCGCCGCGCCCGCGCCGCGGGTCAACGGGTCGTCGGCGCCGACGGCGGCGGTCGTGACGGTCGCGCGCAGCCCGCCCTCGTCCGCGGCCGCGCGGACGGCGCGTGCCGTCGCGGAGGGGTCGTCCGTCGCGAACCAGACCTCGGTCGGCACGGGCGGCACGGGCGCAGCCGCGAGGAGCGCAGAACCCGCGGCCCGCAGGTCGGCCAGCGCCGCGCGTCCGGGAGCGCCGGGCACGACGGGCTGCACCGCGGCGACCACGGCCTCGATGGGGTGGTCGTCGACGCGGACCGTCACCGGGGAGCCGACCGCGAGGCCGTCGGCGGCCGCCCAGTCGGCGGACACGACCAGCGGCAGGGGCGCCGCGGCGCCCGGCAGGACGCGCACGACCGCGACGGCCGAACCGGTCGCGGGCAGGGTCGGGTCCGGGCCGTCGGCAGTGACGACGAGCGGGTCCCCGCCCGGCACCGCGACCGTCCACGGGCCGGCGCCGAGCAGGTCGACGTCGCCGTCCGGCCCCTCCGCCACGAGCCCGGAGACGACGACCTGCCGGGCCACCCCGCCCGCCACCGCGAGCTCGACGCCCTGCACCGTCCACGAGCCGGGCCCGGGCGGCGGCGCGGCCCACGTCCCGTCCGCACCGGTCGCGGTGGTCGCGCGCAGCACCCCGTCCGGGGCGGCCCACCAGAGGCGCGCGGCGGTCGCGGCGCCGTCGACGTCCGCCGCGACGCGCACGGCCGTCGTGCCGGCCGGCAGCGGCCATCCCGGCGCGGGCGCGAGCGGGTCGAGCGCCGCGCGCAGCCCCGGGACGCCGTCCGCGCGGACGACGTCGGCCGCGGCGTCGGACGGCACTGCGAGCAGCGTGCCGACGCGCGACGCCGAGCCCGCCGTGGCGCGCAGCACCGGGGCCGCCGCACGGCCGAACCGGTCGAGCCCGTCGGTCGGGGGTGGCGCGTCGGCGACGGGAGGCGGCACGTCGCGCAGCACGAGGCGCACGTCCGCCCCGGCCGACGCGGCGGCGGCCGTCCGCCGCTGCTCGGCGGTCGTGCCGACGTGCACGGCGGCCAGCGCACCGGTGGCCGTCGCGAGCGTCACGAGCACGACCGGCACGGAGTAGACGGCGGCGCGCCGGGCGACCTGCCGCGCCGCCAGCGGGACCACCAGGCCGGACCGCCGACCGACGACGCGCGCGACGGCCCGGGTCAGCGCCGGCAGCGCCGCGGCTGCGAGCAGGGCGACGGCGAGGACGCCCAGCGGCACGGCGGCGACGGCGGCGGGTTCGGCGGCGGCGGGCGGACCGGCGGCACCGTCCGCCGCGGGGGCCGCCACGGTCGACGACCGGACCAGGCGCCACGTCGCGAGCGCGGCCGCGAGCAGCACGAGCACGACGCCGCCCGTCGCGACGCTGCGGGACCGCCGACCGGCCGGGTCGCCGCGGTCGCCCGCGCGGGCGGCGGCGGCACGCGCGCCGAGCGTCAGGGTCGTGACGCCCGCGGCGACGACGGCGAGCGTCGCGGCGACCACGACGGCGGGTTCCGCGTCACGCCCGACGACGGCCGCCGCGACGCCCGCGCCGACGAGCGCCGGCGGGACGGACACGGCGAGCGCCTCCAGGCCGGCCGCTGCGGTGAGCTGGCCGACGGTCGTGCCGCGCGAGCGCAGGACGGTCGTCTCGGTGGCGCGCACCGCCCCGAGCAGGCGCGCGACCTGCGCGAGGGCGACGACCGCGACGACCGCGACGAGCGCGAGCGCGGCGCCGGTGACGGCCGACGCCGCGGTGAGCGCCGCGTCGGTGCGGCGCAGCGCGTCGACGAGCCCGCCGGTCGTCGACAGGCCGCCGGACTCGACGGACGCCTGGGCGTCCGCGACGAACCGGTCGAGCCCGTCGGCGACGGGCGCGAGGTCGCCGGGCCCGATCCGGTCGAGGTCCGGCACGACGGTCCAGCGGACCAGGTCGATCCCGGGCACCGCGGCGAGCACGGCCTCGTCGATCACCGCCGGGCCGGCCGCGTCGCCGGTGCCCGTCGCGACGAGCGCCTCCCCCGCCCACCGGGGGTCGTCCGGGTCGTCGGGCAGCCACGTCGCGGCGACGCGCAGCACGCGCTGCACACCCCCGTCGGCGGTGACCACGAGCGTGTCGCCGACGGCCACGCCGAGCGTGTCGGCGGCGCCGGCGTGCAGCGCAACCGGGTCGGGGTCGTCCGTGGTGCCCGCGGTGCCGGCGGCGGGCGGCCAGTCGCCGTCGACGACGTGCGCGACGCGCGCGAGGTCGGGCTCGGCGGCGAGCACGAGCGAGCGCCCGCCCTCGCCGTCGCCCGCGTCGACCGCGAGGGAGAGCGAGCGCAGCGTGCGGGACACCTCGACCGGTCGGCCGCCGAGCGCGTCGGCGAGCGCGTCGTCGGCAGCGGCCCGCTGGCCCTCCGGGTCGTCGGTGTCGAGCCGCGTCGAGACCTGCAGCGCGCCGTCCGGTCCGGCCGCGGCGAGCGCGTCGCGCGCCCCGTCGCGCGCGCCGCCGAGCGTCGCGGCGAGCGTGCCCGCCACCGTGGCGGCGACCACCGCGACGAGGAGCGCGACGAGCGCGAGCAGCCCGACCTGCGCGCGCGCACGGCGCAGCAGCAGGCGGCTGGTTCTCACGCGGGGTCCTCCGGAGGTCGGCTGCGCGATCCTCTCACGTGCTGGACGACCGCCCAGCAGCCGGCGTCAGCCGGGTCGGACCTCCGGGTGCGCGTCGAGCCAGGCGCGGGCGGTGCGCTTCGGCACGAGCGCGAGCCACGCGTCGGCGACGACCTCGGCGGCCTCGTCGGCCGGGAGCCGTTCGAGGCGCGCCAGGACGGCGGGGTAGCCGTGGAAGTGCGGGGTGGTGAAGTAGACGTCGGGCGCCGACGCGAGCAGCGCGTCCTTCGCGTCGAGGTCCGGCGTGCGGAAGCACACGATCTCCCCCGGCCACGCGTCGGGCCCGAGCGCCTCGTGGTCCGAGCGCCGCAGCGGTCGCTCCCAGACGAGCCCGCGCTCGTGCGCGGTCCAGCGGCGCGGGGTCGGCTCGGCGGTGTCGGGGAGCGCGACGACGGCGGCCTCCACGTCGTCCCAGGTTGCCATCGCGTCCGTCCTCTCAGCGGCCGCGCGCCGCGAGCCGGGCGTCGACCTCGGCGACCCGTCCCCGGACCACGCGTTCGAGCGTCGCGCGCGACGGCAGCGCGTCGGGCGTGAAGTGCAGGGTCGCACCGGACCAGCGCTCGTCGGGCAGCTCGGCAGCGAGCGCACGCGCGAGCGGAGGGCTCTGCAGGTGCAGGCTCAGGTGGTGGCGGGACTGCGACAGGCTGACGAGCGACCTCCCGCGGTAGGTGAGGCACGGCACCTGGTAGGAGATCACCTCTCCCGCGTCCGGCACGAGCGCGACGAGCACGTCGCGCACCGCCCGGAGCGCCCGGGCGTCGTCGGGCGGGAGCGCGTCGAGGTACTCCTCGACGCTCGTCGCGGGCGCGTCCCCACGGGCCATGCCCTCACGGTAGGGGCGCGACGCCCCGTCCGGCCAGCGTCGCGGGGACCCGCACACGCCGGCGTCGGGCGGTCGGCGACCTCCACGACGTCGGGGTGTCAGGGGGCCGGCGCGCCCTCGGGGACGCCCACGACGGGCTTGGTCCGCGACCGCCCGGACGCGTCCTTGAGCACGACGTACGCGAGGTCGACGTGCGGCTCGAGCGCGCTGAACTTGTCGTTGGGCGCGCCGATCACGAGCTGGAACCCCAGCCCGCGCCACGCGCCGATCGCCCGACCGGTGAAGCGCGCGTCGGCCTTGATGAGGGCCTCGTCGAGGAACACGGGCGCGTACCGGGGCCGCTCGGCGCCCGCGTCGCCGAGCTGGTAGCGCAGCGCGGCGCCGACGATGAACGCGACGAGCTCCTGCGACTCGCCGCCGGACTTCTCGCCGATGTGGTCGTACAGCGCGACGTGCCGTCCGTCGAGGTCGACCTTCTCGGCGGACAGCCGCACGTGCCGCCGCACGTCGACGAGGTCGGCGAAGTCGGGTGCGGTGCGGCGGATCCGGTCGACGACCTTCGCCATCCGCACGTACCGGCGCTCGCGCTCGGCGTCGGTCGCGTCGGTCGCGAGCACCTCGCGCAGGTCGCGCAGCTCCTTGCGGAACCGGGCGACGACGGTCGACTGGGTGTCGCGCGCGTCGATCCGCAGGCGGTGGTCGTCGTCGGCGAACGGCAGGTCCGCGAGGATGTCGTTGACCGGCCGGATGCGCTCCTTGATCTCCCGGACCGAGCGCGCGAGCGCGCTGTGGAGGTCCGCGAGGTCGTTGCCGGACAGCCGCAGCAGGCTGCGCCGCCACTCGGCCTCGAGGTCGTGCAGCCCATTCGTCTCGAGCTCGACGAGGACACGCGCGAAGTCGCCGTACGACGCGTCGGGGTCGGTGCCGAGGTTGGGGTCGGGCCAACGCTCGACGAACGTCTCGAACGTGCGGCGCAGCGCGTCGCGCGCGGAGCCGATGCGCTGCTGCGCGGCCTGGCGGTCGGCCAGGAGCAGCGCGTTCGCCCGGGCGAGCACCTCGTCGAGGGCCCGCAGCGAGCCGACCGCGTCGTGCGCGGGCGCCGAGGCCTCGGGACCGCCGTCGAGCAACCCCTCGACGTACGCGCGCTGCGCCGGCCCGACCGTCGTGCCCGCCGCGGTGGCCTCGTCGAGCGCGCGCTGGGCGGCGTCGACCTCGTCGGTCGTCGCCGACCACTGCTCGCCGAGCGCCTGCGCGTCGGCCTTGGTGCGGCCCAGCAGCTCGGTGAGCGCGGTGATCGTCGTGTCGAGCTCGTCGGCTCGACGCTGCAGGTCGGCGATCTGCGGGTTCCCCGCGGTGACCTCCTCGACGACCTGCGCCCAGCGGGCACGCGTCGCCTCGACGGACGCGACGTCGACCTGCTCCCACGTGACGGCGACGACCTGCTCGAAGGCTCGGCGCTGCGCGTCGCCCTCGTCGAGCCGCGACTCCGCCTCGGTGACGCGCGCGGCCGCGAGGTCGAGGCGCTGCTGCGCGCGCGCGATCTGCTGGTCGAGGAACGCGAGCCGGCGCGTGTTGGTGAATCCGAGCACGTTGGCGTGCCCCTGCCCGCCGTGCGCGCCGCGCGTGCCCTGCGACACCTGCCCGGTCCGGGTCAGCGCCTTCGCGTGCTGCGCGAGCTCGCCGGGCGTGTCCACGCACACGTAGTCGAACCGCTGCGCGAGCTCGCTGCGCAGCCACGCCGTGAAGGGGCCGGCACGGAAGTCGAGCCGGCCGGGCAGCGTGCGCGAGTCGAGCGCGACGTCGTCGGGGCCGCCGGTCGGCACGCCCTGGAACTGCACGCGCCGCCCGGTCGGCACGGTGTCGATCGCGGCCCGGAACGCGCGCAGGTGCGCCGCGTCGAGGAGCAGGACGGTCGCGAAGCCGCCGAGCGCCAGGTTGAAGGCGTCGCGCCACGGCTCGTGCTCGGTGCGGACCTCGACGAGCTCGGCCACGAACGGCAGGTCCTCGGGCGTGAGCCCGGCCGCCTGCGCGAGGGCCGCACGGGCCGCGTGCAGGTCGCGCGGCACGTTGTCGCGGCGGCGCTCGACGTCGCGACGCTCCGCCTGGAGGTCCGCGAGGTCGGCCGCGGCCTCCTTGCGCTCCGAGCGCGCGTCGGCGAGCTCGTCGAACGACCGGCGACGCGCGCCGCCGTCCGCGAGCGCGGCGTGCGCGCGCGCCACGAGGTCGGCGAGCTGCGCCTCGGTCGTCACGGTCTCGCCCGGCAGCGCACGCAGCAGGTCGTCGAGCCGCGTCCGCGCGCGGGCGACCTCCTGTGCGCGGGCCTCGGTCGCGGCGAGCTCGCGCTGCGCGTGCGCGAGGCGGTCACCGCCCGACGACCAGAGGGTCTCCTTGACGCCGTCGAGCTCGGAGCGTGCGGCGGCGATGCGGGCCTGCGTCTCGGCGACGTGGTCGCGCGCGCGGTGCTGGCGGCGCTGCAGGTCGGCCTCGGCGTCGCGCAGCAGGTCGAGACGGCGCTCGTGCTTCCACAGCGCGGCGGGCGACGCGGGCTCGTCGAACGTGCCGATCTCGTCGATGACGCGCAGCCGATCGGCGGCCTCGTCGATCTCGGCGCGCAGCCCGCGGATCGGTTCGAGCGCCTTGACCTGCTGACGTGCGGTGACCATCTGGTCGCGCGTGCCCGAGAGCTTGTCGAACTGCTCGACGACCGCGTCGGCGGTCGCGTAGGTGTCGGGCTCCTCGAGCACCATCGCCTTGTAGAGCGCGTCGACGGTCGTGATCTGCTGCCCCGCCTGGATGCGGCCCAGCAGGGCCACGGCCTTCGCGCCGTCGCCGGACGCGCCGATGCCGAGCGTCGCGTGCAGGCGCGCGGTGAGGTCGCGGTCGGTGTCGAAGACGGTCAGGCCGGCCTCGGTGAGTGCCGGGCGGGCGAACCGGTGCGCGGCGGCGTCCTCGAGCGTGCGCAGGTCGAACGACCCGTCGCGGGTCGCGCGGACGGCGACGACCTCCTCGAGCGTGCGCGCGGCCGACGGCACGTACCAGGCGCGCACGGCCGTGAGCTCGGTGCCGCCCTGGTCGGTCCACGTCATCGCGATCGCCGACCACGTGTCGCGCCCGTCGCCGCGCAGCACGCGCTGCCGGGTGCTGCCCTCGTCGGTGCGCGACTCGTCGAGCTTGCCGCGCGCGTAGGACAGGATGTTGCGCTGGTCCTTGCCGCGCGGCCGGCCCACGACGCCGCCGTTCGACGCGCCGTTGAACGGCGTGGTGTGCGGCATGAGCAGCGCGATGTACGCGTCCATGAGCGTCGACTTGCCCGACCCCGAGCCGCCCGACAGCAACGTCGCGGTCGACGCGAGCCGCACGCGGTGGTGGCCGTCGTAGCCGCCCCAGTTGACGAGCTGCAGGTCGCGCGCGACCCACTGCTGACCCGTCGACGCCTCGGGGATCAGCCCGAACAGCGTGTCGACCATCGTCATCGGACGTCCTCCCCCGCCGCGACGCGGACCTGCTCGGCGAGCCACGCGCGCAGCTCGCTGAGCCGCTCGTTGCTCAGCACGACCTCGACGAGCGGCGTCACGCGGAACCGGCCCTCCGACTCCTCCTCGATCAGCCCCTCCTTCGCGAGCCGCGCGACGGCCGCACGGATCTCGCGCTGGTGGCTCGCGACGTTCGTGTCGTCGGGGTCGAAGTACGTGAGCGCGGTCTGCTCGATCTCCTCGACGTCGACGCGCACCGACGTCTCCCCCGCGCCGCGCTCGCGCTGGAACACCGTCCGCAGGTGCACGAGGACGAGCGTCTCGGCGCGCGAGTACGCGTCGTCGCGCAGCAGCACCGGCACGTCGAGCTCGGCCGAGCGCACCTGCCGCTTGTACGCGATGCCGCGGTCGTGGTCGACGACGAGGTGCACGAAGAGGTCGTGCAGCCGCGACTCGATGACCTGCTGGTTCTCCAGCAGCGTGCGCCACTGCGCGCGGTTGCGATCGGCGACGAGGAACCGGCGCTGCAGCAGCCGCACGAGCACGCGGCGCACGTCGGCGTCGAGCGTCCCCGAGTCGCCCGCGAACAGCTCCGCGGGGTCCTCCTCCATCGGTACGGGCGCGATGAAGCCGCCGCGGCCGTCGGGCTCCGGGAGGTCGACGTCGGGCAGGTCGGCGTCGGGCAGGTCGACCGTGCCGTCCTGCGCGTAGGCGTCGACGGTCGTGGCGTCAGTCATCGGTCTGGTCCTTCGTGCGGATCGTGACGCCGCCGAACGCGAGGCGTCGGCGGGCGCCGTCGGGCCGGACCGCGTCGACGACGTCGACACGGTCGGTCTCGGTCATGCCGTGGGCGTACGCGAGCTCGAGCAGCCCGAGCAGGTCCACCGGCCGGCGGAGAGGGTCCGGCGCGGCGTCGAACGCCGCGGCGACGTCCACGCCGCCCGGGGCGTCCTCGGCGCGCGACGACGCGGTGCCCGCCGCGAAGGCCGCCAGGTGCGCGTCGAGCTCCGCGTAGTGCGGCCCGCCCCACGCGAGGGCGTCGCCGCTCCCGACGTCGGCGTCGTCGTCCCAGTCCGTCAGCGGCGCGGGCGGCTCGGGCGGCTGCAGCGCGCCCGTGGTCTGGCGGAGGTGCTCGACCTCCGCGACGGGCAGGCGGCGCAGCGGCTCGACGGGCTGGAAGCGGCGCGCGTCCGGCATCCACGCCTGCAGCCCTGTCATGACGTCGCGCAGCAGCGCGTCGACCTGCCGGTCGCGCAACGGGTCGTGGTGGCGGACCTGCGACGTGATGACCGACGACGCCTCGCGCTGCGCGGCGAACACCTGGTCGAGCCCCTGCTCGATGCGCCGGACGACCTCCCGCAGCTCGGTGCGCTGCTGGGGCCCGAGCCGCCGGGAGAACCGGTGCCGCAGCACGACGTCGAGCTGCGCGGCGAGCTCGTCGAGCCGCTGCGGGTCGCCGATCAGCCGCAGCGCGCCCGCGAACGCCCGGCCCTCGGCCGTCGACTCCATGACCTGCTCGCCGCGCGCGAGGTACTCGCGCAGCACGTCGCCCGTCGGGCGCTCGTCCTGTCGCAGCGCGGTCACGACGTCCCGCTGCATGGCCTTGATCGACTCCGCGACGCGCGCGAAGTCCGCGGGCAGCTCGCGCACGAGGTGCAGGACGTTCTCCGCCTCCTCCAGCAGCTCCTCGTCGTCGACCGTCTCGACCGTGCCCGTGCGCTGCACGCGGTCGAGCTCGGCCCGCAGGCGGCCGATCTCGGCGTCCAGCCGGGCCATCCGGACGAGCACGTCGGGGTCGGCGTCCTGCGCGAGCCGCTCGACCGCGTCGAGCAGCGTCCGCACCCGGGACTGCGACACTCGCGCCCGCGCACCGCCCGCCCGGCCCGCGACCTCGAGCGCGCCGACCGCGTGCGCGGACAGGCGGTAGACCTCGACGTCGTCGTCGAGCACCTGACGGACCAGCCAGCCGGCCTCGGCCCACTGCCGGCACAGCTCGCGCGCACCGCCCGTCGGCAGGGTGTCGCCGTGGCCCGCGGCGCGGAGCTGGTCGAGCGCGTCGCCGATCTCGGTGTGCGCGTCGGCGACCGCGACGGTCGGGCGCTCGGCGGTGAACGTCACGGAGAGCAGCGCGACGACCAGCGGGGCGTGCCGCTTGTGCAGCAGGTCCAGCATCGGGTTCTGGAACGCCCGGACCGCACCCAGGTACGCACCTTCGACACGAGAGATCATCGCCGCACAGCGTAGGTGGCCGGGGCGCCGCACCCGACCACCGTCCCCCGCGTGCCGTCGCCGTCACGCCGTCGTGCCGTCGCCGTCACGTCGTCGTCGTCGCGACGGGGCGCACCGGTGACCCTCCCGGTCACGGTTCGCGCGCGAGCGTCACGGTTCGGTCTCGACCGTCCCCGCGGGTGAAGCCCGTGCGCCACCGTGTCGATGTCGAGGACGACGACCTGGAGGACACGTGCCCGACGCGGACGAC
The DNA here is from genome assembly GCF_028583725.1 of Cellulomonas fimi. Classification (NCBI taxonomy): domain Bacteria; kingdom Bacillati; phylum Actinomycetota; class Actinomycetes; order Micrococcales; family Cellulomonadaceae; genus Cellulomonas; species Cellulomonas fimi. Next base: position 2,474,146 of record NZ_CP110680.1, read on the forward strand.
CGCCCGCTCCACGACGACGCCCTGCGCTGGCTGTGCCACCCGACGACGTGCGTCGCCGTCGCCGTGCTCCTGCTCAACGACCACGTCCTCAAGGCCGCCTTCGGCACGTGGTGGACGGGCAAGCTCTCCGACGCCGCCGGCCTCCTCGTCGCTCCCCCGCTGGTCGCCCTCGTCCTGGCGCTCGCGTGGCGGGGCCCGCGCCCACGGTCCGACCGCGTCGTACGGGCGCTCGCCGTCGCGACCGTCGGTGCGCTCTTCGCCCTCGTGAAGGTCGCGCCGCTGGGTGCGGCGGTCGCGTCGGCGGCCTGGTCGCTCGTCGACGGCCCGGGACTGGTCCGGAGCGACGCGACCGACCTCGCCGTCCTGCCCGTGCTCGCCCTGGCGTGGCGCGCGGGCGCCGGTACGCGTCCCGGACCGGGCGGCACCCGCCGCCCGACCGCTCCCGCCCGGTGGCTCGTGGTCCTGCCCGTCGCGGTCCTCGCCACGGTCGCCACGTCCGCGCCCGCCGAAGGTGACGCGGTGCAGGCGGTGGCCGTCGTCGACGGCGTCCTCGTCGTCCGGCTGCAGGACGGCGAGCGCCTCCTGTCGACCGACGGGGAGACGTGGACCGCCGCGACCGGGTCGCCGACGCAGGACGCCGTCACCAGCGCGCTCGCGGCGGCGGCCGACCAGCCCGTCGCCTGCCGGCCCGATCGCCCCGACGAGTGCTACCGACCGCTCGGCGCCGACGACGCGGACGTCGAGCACGGCCCGCTCGGCGTCGAGCGCAGCACCGACGGCGGGCGGACCTGGCGGGTCGACTGGGTCGTGCCCGCCGAGCTGCTCGACACGCTCGCGCGCCGGTACGACCCGCCCGCCGGTGCGATCCGGACACGCCAGGTCGCCGTGCTGCCGACCTCCGCAGGTGACCGCGTCTACGCCGCGAACGGGGGCGACGGACTCGCGGTCCGCCACGACGACGGCACGTGGGAGCGCCTCGGCCACCCGTCGCCCGAGGGCTTCGACGACGTCGTCCCGATCCCCGGGCGACCCGACACCCCGCTCCTGCCGGTGCCACCCGCGCTTCCCGTGGGCGTCGCCGTCGCGCTCGTCGTCGTCGCCGCCTCCGGGCGACGGCCCGACGTGTCCGTCGCCCCCGGGCGACGGGCGACGGGCGTGGCGCTGCTCGCGAGCTCCGGTGTCGTGCTCGCGGCGACCGCGGTGGTCGACCACGCGTGGAGGACGCTGCCCGGCGGTGACGACCTCGTCGCCGCCGTTCGCGTCCTGGTCCTGGTCGCCCTGCTCGCGGCCGGGCTCGCGCTCGTGGGTGCCGCCGCCGCGGTCCTGCACCGCGGTGCCGCGTTCGGGCTCGCGGTGCTCGTCGGGGCCGTGGTGGTGGTCACCCTCCTGGTGGTCGGCAGCGTGTGGGCGGCGGTCGCGATCGCCGCCGTCGCCGCCACCGGGGGTGTCGTCCTCGCCCGTCGGTCGACGGCGCGGCACGCGCCCTGGCCCGACGAGCCGCTGCCGTGGGGTCGGCTGCCGGGGTCGGGCTGACCGGACGCCCGCACCGCGCGAGGGCGGGCCGCGCCTCCCGGGGTGCGACGTGGCAGGTCGGGAACCTCCTGCGACCGCCGTCGTCGAATCGCTTCACCGGCTGTCCCCCGACCCCTCGGGTCGGTAGGCAGAGGGCGCCGCCGATCCCGGCCGGCACACCCCGACGAAGGGACCCGGCGTGCGAGCGCTGCGCACCACCCTCACGCTCACGGCGATCGCGACAGTCGTCGCGCTCGTCCCCGGAGCCGCCGTCGCGGCACCGGCCGACCCGGGCCTCGACGCGACCGTGCACACCGCGGGACGCGTCGTGGCGTCCGGCGGCACCTGGCAGCACGCGTGGCCCGGCGTCTACTTCGAGGGCAGGTTCCGGGGCACGGGCGTCGGGGTCGTGCTCGACGACGCGTACGGCGACTACGACGTCGCCGTCGACGGCCGGACCGTCGCGACGCTCGTCACCCCCGGCGCGACCACGTACCGCGTCACGGGACTGACGGCCGGCGAGCACACGATCCGCGTCGTCAAGCGCAGCGAGGTGCCGTGGGCGACGAGCACGTTCGGCGGCTTCGTCCCCGTCGACGGGTCGCAGATCCTGTCCGCGCCACCCGCGCGCGACCTCCGGCTCGAGCTCGTCGGCGACTCCTACACCGCCGGCTACGGCAACACGTCCGCGTCGCGCGAGTGCACGGGCGACGAGGTCACGCGCACGACGAACGCCGACCTGTCGTTCGGCGCGCTCACCGCCCGCGCGCTCGGCGCGGACTACCAGGTCAACGCCTTCTCGGGGCGCGGCATGGTGCGCAACTACGCGGGCGGTGAGCCCGGCACGAGCTACCGCACCTACGAGGACCGTGCCCTGCCGTTCGTCGACGCCGCCTGGGACCGCCCGGCGTCGTGGCAGCCCGACGCGGTCGTGATCGGCCTCGGCATCAACGACTTCTCGACCGCGCTGAACGCGAACGAGCCGTGGCCGACGACGGCCGCGCTGCGTGCGGCCTGGGTCGACGCGTACCACGGCTACCTCGACACGCTCCGGGAGCGGTACGGGCCCGACACGTACCTCGTGGTGAGCGCCACGTACGTCCACACGGGCACCGACCTCCCGGACCTGGCGAAGCGCGTCGTCGACGAGCGCACCGCCGACGGCGACGACCGGGTCCGCTACTGGTACTACGGCAACGAGGGCCTCGACTACGGCGGCTGCCACTGGCACCCGTCCGTGCGCGACCACGAGGTGATCGCGGCGCAGCTCACGACGTTCCTGCGCGGGCTCGGGCTGGGCGGCGGCCCGACGCCCACGCCCACCCCCACGACGACGCCCACCCCCACGCCGACGCCCACCGTCACGCACACGATGCCGCCCGCCGGCTGCCGGGCGACCCTCACGGTCGGCGGCCGCTGGCCGGGCGGGTACCAGGCGTCGGTCGAGGTCAGCGCGCTCACCCCGCTCACCGGCTGGAGGACGACCTTCGCCCTCCCGGCAGGCGGCACCGTCACCCAGCTCTGGTCGGGCGAGGTCACGACGTCCGGCACCGCCGTCACCGTCCGCAACGCCGCGTGGAACGGTTCCCTCCCCGCGGGTCGCTCGACGGTCTACGGCTTCCTCGGCACCGGCACACCGCCGCCGGACGGCGCCGTGGGCTGCACGCCCTGACCCGCCGCCGACGCGGGCCACGTCCCTCCCGGGCGACGCGGCCCGCGTCGGCGCGTCAGGCGGTGCCCGCCGCGCGGTGCGAGGGGTCCGTCGCGGTGTGCCGCAGCAGACCCTCGACGAGCACCGGCCAGGCGCGCCGCGGCGGCACCCCGTGCCCCGCGCCCGGGACGACGAGCAGCTCGGCGCCCGGGATCTCGTCCGCGAGCGCGCGACCGTGCGCGAGCGGGAACATCGGGTCGTCGGCGCCGTGCACGACGAGCGTCGGGACACGGATCTCCCCCAGCCGAGCGCGCCACGACGGCCCGCCGTCCATGACGCCGTGGTTGGTCCGGGACCGGATGTCGGTCGCGCGCGCGACGGTCCGCTCGGCGATCACCCGCTCGACGTCCGCGTCGAAGCCGCCGCGCTGGAACGGCCGCTCCTCCTCGACGAGGTAGGCGACGACGGCCGCGTCGTCGGACCAGTCGGGCTCGGGCGGCGACGCCGCGAACAGGTCGGGGTCGGACGACGGCAGGTCGTCCGCCTCGCGACCGGGCACGCCGGGCGTCGCGCTGACCAGGGTGAGCGTGCGCACGCGGTCGGGGTGGTCGAGCGCGACCAGCTGCGCGGCCGCACCGCCCATCGACAGCCCGACGAGGTGCGCCGACGCCACCCCCTCGGCGTCGAGCACGCCGACGAGGTCGCCGGCGAGGTCGGGCAGCCCGTACCCGGGCTCGCCCGGGGGCCAGGTCGTCGAGCGTCCCGTGTCCCGCCAGTCGAACCGGATCACCCGCCTGTCCCGGGCGAGCCACGAGACGAGGTCGTCGGGCCACGCGTCGAGCGAGCACGCGCCGCCGTGCGCGAGCAGCAGCACGGGCGCGTCGGGCGGCCCCGCGGCGTCCACGCACAGCGTCACGCCGCCGACGTCCACGAGGTGCTCGTCGCGACCCATCGCCCCATCGTCGGGCCGTCAGGTCGCCACGGCGAACGCGGACGCGACCTCCCCGAGCTCGGCCCCGCCGGTCGACACCGTGACGTGCTCGACGGCGGCTCCGCGCTCGCGAGCCGGGCCACCGCGCCCCGCCCCTCGATCAGCCCGTGCTCCCGGGCGCGCCTCGTCACCGCAGCCGCACGAGCCCGGCGCGCGTCGGCGTGAACCCGCACGCGTCGACGTAGAAGGTGTCCAAGCCGTCCTCGAAGTCGACGTGGAGCCACTCGCACCCGGCGGCCGCCGCGTGCTCGCGCACGACGTCGAGCAGACGCCGCCCGACGCCCTGCCGTCGCGCGCGGCGTGCGACCGACGTGTCGACCACGAACGCGTGGGTCCGCCCGTCCCACGGGACGTTGACGAAGCCGACGAGCCCTCGGTCGTCACGCGCCGTGACCCATCCGAGGCTCAGGCGCGCGACCTGGTCCGTCCAGTCGTCGTCGGCGGGGGCGTGCCCGAACGCCTCCGCGTGCAGTGCGTTCACCTCGTCGTCCGTGAAGGTGCCGCGCCACGCGTACGTGACGTGCACCGGTGCACCGTCGGTGGTCGTCATGCCGCCCTCCTCGTCGGCCCCCGCACCGGCTCAGCCCCGGGCGCGCGCCACCGCACGGGCGATCCGGACCGCGTCGATGCGCAGCTCCCGGAACATGCCGCTGATGGGGTTGGTGTAGCCGGTGAAGTAGAGGCCCGGGAGCGCGGGGCGCGGACCGTGCGCGCGCGGCAGGCCGCGCTCGTCGAGCACGCCGAGGTGGCCGACGAGCGGTTCCAGCCCGCGCCGGTACCCGGTGGCCGCGATCACCACGTCGGGCGCGACGCGCGTGCCGTCGGCGAGCACGACCTTCCCGCCCTCGAACGACTCGACGGCGGCGACCGGCTCGATCGCGCCCGACTGCACCCCGGCGATCAGCCCGACGTCCTGCAGCGGCACGGAGCCCTCGAGCACGCGCGAGTACAGGCCCGTCGTCGGGCGAGGCAGCCCGTGCGACGCGAGGTCGGGCACCTCGACGCGCGCGATCAGCCGCGCGGTCGCGTCGACGACCGGCACCGGCAGGTGCCGCACGACGATCCCCGTGCCCTGTGCGGGCCAGCCGAGGTTCGAGCGGCGGACGATGTGCGGCGGTGTCCGGACCGCGAGCCGCACCCGCCCGGCACCGCCCTCGACCAGGTCCACCGCGATCTCGGCGCCCGTGTTCCCGACGCCGACGACGAGGACGTCGCGCCCGCGATACGGCTGCGCGTTGCGGTAGGTCGACGCGTGCACGACCTCGCCGGGGAACCCCTCGACGCCCGGCCACGCGGGCGGCACCGGCGTGTGGTTGTAGCCGGTCGCGACGACCACGGCCCGCCCGTCGACCGGCTCACCGCCGGCGGTCCGCAGCCGCCAGCCGTCGCCGGTCCGCTCGACGCGCTCGACCTCGACGCCGGTCCGCACGTCGAGCCGGTGGTGCGTCGCATAGCGCTCGAGGTACCGGACCACGTCGTCGCGCGCGACCCAACGCCCGTACTCCCGCGGGATCGGCAGGCCCGGCAGCGACGACCAGCGGCGCGTGGTGTGCAGGTGCAGGCGGTCGTAGTGCCCCCGCCACGACGACCCGACCGACGACGACCGCTCGACGACGACCGCGTCCACGCCCCGCGCCCGCAGCGCGGCGGCGGCGGCGAGCCCACCGGGTCCCGCACCGACCACCAGCACCGGTCCAGCCGTCATCCACCGACCTCCTCGTCGCGTCACGGGCGGCTCAGCGTTCCACGACGCGGGTCGGCCGCGCCAGCCCTTCCTGGACGGTTGTCCAGGCAAGGCGGCCGCACGCCACGACCGACCGGCCGGCCGACGTCCCGACCACCACGCGTCTCCGGGTGCCGGGCGGCTCGTCGTGCCGCATGCTGTGCACGCCGACACCGACGTCGGCGGGGCCGGCACCGACGCCGGACGGAGCAGGACGGTCGACGATGACGAACCCGCGCACGATCGCCCTCGGGGCGGTCGTCCTCACGGCTGCGGCCCTGCTCGTGACGCTCGTCGCGTCGAGCGAACCCCTCTGGACGTCCTGGCCGGGTGCCGTCGTCCGCTTCGGCGGCTTCGTCGGCGCCGCCGGGGGCCTCTACGCCCTGGCCGCCCGCTGGGACCGCCGCACGGCCCACGACTGAGGCCCGGCGACCGGTGCGACCGGTCAGCCGGGGGTCGGCGCCCAGGTGATCGGCCCGGCCGAGCCCGCCGCGCTGCGCGGCTGGACGTCGAGGACGACCTGGTCACCCAGGTCGACCGTGACCGGGGCGTTCTCGTCGACGTCGTCCGGCACGCCCACGACCGACGTCGTCGGGACGAAGTCCATCGTGCACGGACCTTCCGAGGTGGCGCCGACCGTGACGGTGAGGGTGCCGCCCGCGAGCGTCGCCTCCGGCTCGGCGACGATCGGGCACGTGCTGGAACCGAACGTGACGACGTAGAGCAGCCCCTCGTCGGGCGCCCAGCCGGCACCCGGCGACCCCGAGTCGTCGGGCGGGGTGACCCCCTCCGGGAGACCCGACCCGGTGACGCCCGCCTCCAGGACGGCGTCCTGGATCGCCTGCGGCGACGCGTCGGCGGTGGGGCTGGCGGACGCGGAGGGCGAGCTGTTCGTCGGCTCCCCCTCGGGCTCGTCACCCCCCGAGGTGGCGCAGGAGCTCACCGTCGCCATCACGACGACGGCGACGCTGCTCGCGGCTGCTGCACGACGGACCGCCCCCAGTCCCATGCAGCCGACCCTACCGCCGCACGCCGCCCTGTCCAGGGGAGCACCGCGGACGGCGCCCGACGGCCGACCCGGGCGCTGAGCCCACAGCCCAGCACCGCGGCACGACCCGGGAGCGCGGCGACGGCCACGCCGACGCGCGGTCACGCGCTCCGTCTAGCGCCGACCAGCCGGGCCCGGTGCGGCGACGACCCGCGTGACGGGTGTCGACCCGGCGAACGGCCCGGGCACGACGTGATCCCGTGGGCTGCCGAAGAAGTCGCCGGTCAGGTCCAGGTCGGAACCGTCGGGATCGGTCCACGGCATCTCGGCCTGGTAGCTCGTCCCGAGCCGTGCGGTCGTCACCGGGGCGACCGCGTCGACGTCGCCCAGGTCGTCGGTTGCGACGCGGACGGTGCCCGCCTCCGCGTCGACCACCTCGACGCGCACCGGTGACGTGCCGACCACGAGGGGCGTCGGCTCCGCGCGGAAGGGCTCGGCGCCCTCCGCGTAGAGGTTGCCCTCGCTCCACACCGGGAGCCGCGGCCCGGCCAGATCGCTCCCGGGCTCGGCCGGGTACTCCTGTGGCGTCGGGCAGGCGTCGTACTGCGACGTGCCCACGGGGGTCGGCACGAACGTCGCCCGGCCGGGCACGCCGTCCATGTCGACCGCGCCGGACCAGAAGCTCGCGAGCGCCGGACCCGCCTGCGCGTCCGACCCGGTCGGTCCGCTGGTGGCACCGTCACCGACGAAGACGTTGTTGTAGAACCGGTCGTCGCCGCCGAGGATGTTCGAGACGCCGTAGACCGCCGTCGAGTGCGGCAGGTGGTACGGGGTGTACCGCTGGTGCTCGGTGCAGCTCGCGAAGCGTCCCGCGACGTAGTTGTGCACGTACGCGCCGCCGGTGGACATGTCCTTGACCGCCCACGGGGACAGGAACAGGTTCGAGTCCACGAGGTACGGGCCGTGGCAGACCTCGACCATGAAGTCCTCGGCGGTCGAGGCGTAGAAGACGTTCCGCCGCACCTGGGTGCCCTGCGCCTGCCAGTCGAGCCACAGCGCGCGGTGCGTGTGGTGGATCGTGTTGCCGCTGATCACCGTGTCGATGGCGGCGTGCAGCTTGATCCCCGCCACCTCCGCGCCGTGCCACTGGCGCTTCACGTGGATGCGCGAGATGTGGTTGTCGGCGATGGTCGAGAACGCCGCCCCCAGGTGCCCGACGACGCCCGCCTGCTCGCAGTCCCGGATCGTGTTGCGGCGCACGGTGTGGGAGCCGACGTGGTCCCGGTGCCACGGCTGCGGCTCGCCCGCTGCCGGTCCGCCGAGGACGAGTGCCCGCTGGATGACCTCGCGCTCGCGCTGCGTGCCGCCCTTGGCGCCGTCCGGTCCCGCAGCCGCCTCGTTCTGACCGGTGCTCGCCTCCTTGCCGAGCGACACGCCGACGTTCTTCGAGTCGGTGATCGTGTTGTCCTCGATCACCCAGCCCTTCGACCAGTGCGGGCCGATCAGGCCTTCCTGCAGCGCGGTCGGCGGGGCCCACTGCGTGGCCGCCTTGGTCAGGGTGAACCCGCGCACCGTGATGTGGTCGATGCCGGTCCGGGCAGGCCAGAAGACGAACGTGCGCACGTTGATCTCGACCTCGTGCGCGGCCGGGTCGGCGCCCCCGAAGCTCGCCCAGATCGTCGTGACGTCGTCGCCCACCTCGCAGTACCAGGTCAGCAGCGAGCCGTCCGGGTCGGACGAGTCCGGTGTGACCTCGGGGTGCTCGACGCCGGCGAGCGTCAGCGACTCGTACATCGACTTCCCGTCGAGGTACACCTCGCCCGTGTGCCAGGTGTTGACCCGGTCGAAGAACCAGTCCCCGCCGATGCGCTCCGCGTACGGGTTGCGCTCCCCGAACAGGACGTTCGGCACCTCCGCGACCCAGACGCGCCCCTCGGCGCCGGGGTGCGGACGCCAGTCGGTGACCACCTCGGCACCGGAGATCGTGACGGGCTCGAACCGCCCGTCCGGGCCGACCGCGGCCTGGTAGGTGATCGGCGCGTCGGCCGTGCCGCCGCGCGGCGGGTTCACCCACTCCCGGTACACGCCCTCGTGCACGGCGACGGTGTCGCCCGGCATGGCGGCCTGAGCGGCCCGGCCGATGGTCCGGAAGGGGGACTCGGCGGACCCGTCGGCACGGTCGGAGCCGGTGGTGGCGACGTGCAGGATGGTCACGACAGCGCCTCTCGTCGTTCGCAGGAGTCGTGCGGGCAGCGCATCAGACCTCCGCCTCCTCCGCCTCGGGCCGCACGTACCCCCGGGCGACGAAGAACCGCTCGAGCAGGTGGCACCACCACACGAGGATCAGGCCGGGCACCACGAGCACCGCGATCGGCATGTTCCAGAGGGCGACGCCCCCGAGGACCGCGGCGATCGCGAGCAGGAACGTGAGGCTGGGCGTCGTGAGCCCCAAGGTGAACCCGTTGCGCACCTGACGCCAGGTGGGGTTGGTGAAGCGGGCGACCAGCGGGAGGCACCAGAAGATCAGGAGCAGGAGGAAGAGTCCGACCACGAGGAGCGGCACGAGCACCTCGGCCAGCCCGGACGTGGGCAGGTAGGACAGCGTGACGATGCCGACGGCCGCGACCGGGACGGCCAGGAGGCCCACGACGGTCGCCTGCCGCCAGCTCTGCCGCCAGGCCTTCGTGGCCACGGCCCAGAGGCCCGCGTCCTTGCCCAGGACGTACCGGCGGCAGACCTCGTAGGCGACGACCGTGCCCGCGCCCGCCGTCACGACGAGGCCGACGCTCACGAGCCAGAACAGGCTGACCAGGATGACGGAGCCGAGCGAGTCGAGCGCGCGCCACAGCCAGGACGCGGGGTTGTAACGGAAGATGGTCGAGGCCTCTCGGTGTGCGCGGTGCGGGTCGGTGCGGACGGGTCCGGCCTCCCGCCGCAGGCGGGAGGCCGACGCCGTCAGCCCTTCACGGAGCCGATCATGAGACCGGACACGAAGTGCTTCTGCAGGAACGGGTAGACGAGCAGGATCGGGACCGCCGCCACCATGGTGATCGCCGACCGCAGCGCGATCGGTGTCGTGAGCTGCCCGCCGCTCCCCACGGACGCCGCGTTGCCCGCGACGTTCGCGGAGTTCGCGCCGGCGTTCATCGAGCTCGCGAGCAGCTTCTGCAGCTCGTACTGCAGCGTGGACAGCGCCTGGTCGCCCGAGTTGTACAGCAGGGTGTCGAGCCACGCGTTCCAGCTGCCGACCGCCACGAACAGGCCCACCACGGCCAGCGCGGGCTTGCACAGCGGCATGATGATCTGCCACCACGTGCGGAACTCCCCCGCACCGTCGACCCGGGCCGACTCGGTGATCTCGTCGGGGATCGACTTCATGTACGTGCGCAGGATGATGAGGTTGAACGCGCTGATGATGACCGGCACCCAGTAGGCCTGGAAGCTGTTCAGCATGCCCAGGTCCTTGATGAGCAGGTAGTTGGGGATCAGCCCGGCGTCGAAGTACAGCGTCAGCACGAAGACCAGGGTGATCGGGCGGCGGAAGATGAACTCCTTGCGGCTGAGCGCGTAGGCGAGCATCGAGGTGAAGAAGAGGTTGGTCACCACCACGACGACCGTCTTCAGGACGCTCATGAAGAACGCCTGGTAGATCGTGTTCATGTTGAGCACGACCTCGTAGTTCTGCAGCGAGAAGACCCGGGGCCAGATGCCGATCCCGCCCCGGACGGCGTCCATGCCGTCGTTGAGGGAGATCGCGAGCGTGTTCAGCAGCGGGTAGATCATCAGCGCGGCGAGCGCCACGAGGAAGGTCGTGTTGAGCGTCGTGAAGATGACCCGCTCGGCCGTCCACCGTCGACGCGGTGACCTGGTCCGGGGTGCTCGCCGCGCCAGGGCCTTCGGGGCAAGGGTGCTTGTCATGAAGTTCTCCTAGACCAGCGTCTCTTGGTTGAGGCGTTTCGCCGCCCAGTTCGCCGAGCCCACCAGGATGATGGCGACGAGGGTCTTGAAGATGCCCGCGACGACGGCGAGGTCGTAGTTGCCCAGCTGGTAGCCGTAGCGGAGCACGAAGACGTCGATGGTCTCGGCCCGCTCGGAGATCAGGCCGTTGCCGAGGAAGTACGGCAGCTCGAAGTTCGTGGACAGGATCCAGCCGGCGTTGATGATCAGCAGCACGACGATCGTGGGCCGGATCCCCGGCAGCGTGATGTTCCACATCTTGCGGTAGCGGCCTGCCCCGTCGACCTCGGCGGCCTCGTACAGGCTCGGGTCGATCGCGGTGATCGCCGCCAGGTAGAGGATCGTGTTCCAGCCGAGCTCCTTCCACAGGCTCGTCCCGGCGACGATCCCCCAGAAGTGGTTCGGCTCGGTCAGGAACAGGACCGGTTCCTGGACCAGTCCCACAGCCATGAGCGCCTGGTTGATGAACCCGCCCGAGGAGGGCAGCGAGAGCGCCACCGACGCCAGGCTCGCGACGATCACCCAGCTGAGGAAGTGGGGCATGTACGTGATGTTCTGCATGATCCGCTTGAACGGGGCGTTCTTGACCTCGTTCAGCAGCAGCGCCAGGACGATGGCCCCCAGGGTCCCGACGACGAGCGTCAGGACCGACTGACCCACCGTGTTGATCACGACCCGGCGGAACCGTTCACCGTTGACGCCGGTGAAGAGGTCGACGAAGTTCTCGAAGCCGACCCACTCCTGGTTCCAGATGCTGCCGCGACCCGGCTTGTAGTCCTGGAAGGCGATCGCCCAGCCGTAGACCGGGACGTACTTGAACAGGATCTGGTACATCAGCAGCGGGACGGCCATCGCGAGCAGGACCCGCTGGGCCCAGATCCTGTCCCAGGTGATCTTGCGCCGGGGCTCCTTCGGTGCTCGTGCCCGGGCCTTGCGGCGCGGAGCACGCGAGCCGCTCGCGGGCTCCTGGGCCGGTTCGAGCCCGGTGGCGGCCACAAGCGTGGTGACCGTGGTGTCCGTCATCTGTCCAACCTCGTCGTCGCCGAGCAGTGGGGCGTCGTCGAGGACGCGTGGTGAGGCCGCACGCCCCACCACGCGTCCTCGCGCACTGTTACCAGTTCTCCAGGCGGTCCTGGATGCCGGCGTTGATGGCGTCCTCGTACACCTCGACGTCGATCTTTCCGATGGCGTCGACGTAGGCCTTCCAGCTCGCCTCGAAGTCGGCCGGGTCACCGGCGATGATCTTCGGCAGGTTCTGCACGTTGGCGTCGGTCAGCTGCTGGTTGACCTCGTTGGCCTCGTCGGAGAGCGTGATGTTCCACGCCGGGTAGTACTTGGGGTTCTCCGGCTGCGGGTTCATGAACTCGAGCCAGGTCTTCTTGCCGTACTGCTCCATGACGCCTCGGTCGTACTCGGTCAGCGTCGCGAAGAACTCCGCGGGCTGGTCGTCGGGGCTGTACGCGTTGCCGTCGGAGAACTGGCCGTTGTGCTTGGGCAGCACGTCGAGCAGCGCCTCGAGGCGGTTGGAGGCACGCCAGGTCAGGTCACGGGCGTTGGCCCGCTGCTCCTCGGTGCGGGTGAACATCCCGTCCTCGCCGACCTGGTAGTCCTCGCCCTCGACGCCCCACGAGAGCACCTTCTGCCAGGGCTCGCTGAGCATCAGGTCGAGGAACTTCATCGCCTTCTCCGGCTGCTTGCTCGAGACGGAGATGCCGAAGCCCTGGTTGGTGTTCATCACGGGACGGTCGGCGTACCACGGCTCCGCGCCGTCGTAGACGGGCATGAGCGGCACGTAGGTGTACTCGTCCTTGCCGGCGCTCCGCAGCGAGTCGGTGGCGGTCTGGAAGTTCCAGCCCTGGTCGTGCATGCCGAGGACGGCGCCGGTGGCCAGCTTCGCGGTGTACTGGTCGAACGTCAGGGTGAACGACTCGCGGTCGACGATGCCGGCCTTGTACTGCTCGTTGAGGACCTTGTAGAAGTCCTTGGCGATGTCCTTGTCGGCGTAGATCTCCGCGTGGTCGTCGTCGTCGACGATGACGCCGCCGTTGTTCGGGGAGCCGGCCAGCAGCGCCGGCGGGTTGGTCATGCCCCACTCACGGCCGGTCGACGCCAGGACCTCGAAGCCGACGGTCGGGGCGCCGTCGGTCTGGGGGTTCTTCGCCTTGAAGTTCGCGATGAGCTCGAAGTAGCGCTCGAGCGTCATGTTGCTGAGGTCCGGCCAGCCGGCGTCCTCGAGCACACGCTTCTGGATCCAGAACGCGGGACCGTAGTAGGTGCCGCCCGTGACCTCGCCGTAGAAGCGGTTGTAGTTCGGGAAGATGTACAGGCCCGGGTCCACCTCCTCGCCCGAGTAGCTCATCTTCTTGATGTCGTCCTCGACGTGCGTGGCGAGGTTGGGATAGTCCCCGCTCTCCAGCATGTCGTCCAGGCGCAGGAGGGCGCCGCCCTCCAGGAGACGCATCTTCAGGTCGGTGGTCCCGATCAGGTCGGGGTACTCACCGCCCGCGAGCATGACGCCGATCTTCTGGTCGACGGCGTCCGGCGTGACGATCTCGTACTTCAGGGTGACGCCGAGGTTCTCCTCGAGCAGCTTGGTGATCTTGTTGTCGGGGGCCGGGGCCTGCGAGGCCGTGGTGATCCAGGTCGTGAGCGTGGTCGGGTTGCTGGGGGTCAGGGTCCCCGACTTGTCCGCGAGGTCGCCCTCGGGGATGACGACGTCCTTCGGGTCCTTCTCGGCGGCGTCGCCCGAGGTACACCCGACCAGTCCCACTGACACAGCTGCCACGAGGACGAGAGCTGACAACTTCGTTCTTGCGGTACGCACCGAGGTCTCTCCCTTGAGAACAGTTCCGGTCGTCCTTGACGGGAACCCGTGCAGATCGGACGCGAGCGGGGGCTCGGCGTCCTCATCCCGGCGGGATTTTAGCGTTAAAGTAGAGACGTGCTCACGAGCCGTCAAGCCCTTGCACGTCTCGGAATGATCACGGCCCGTCCCCACGCGGCGCCCTGCCGGACGCTCGGTCGAGGCCATGCGGAGGGGGCCTTGCCGTCCGCGGTTTTATCGATATATTGAGCGCCCTCGGCAGCGTGGCCGGGCCCTTCGGCCCCGGCGAGCGCACGCTTGACTGGCAAGATGCCGCGGCAAGGAGGATGCGCATGGTGCGGATGGCGGACGTGGCGCGCGCGGCCGGCGTCTCGGTCATGACCGTGTCCAACGTCCTCAACGAGCGTCTCCCCGTCGGCGAGCCCACGCGCGCCCGCGTCATGGCGGCCGTCGAGGCCCTCGGGTACGAGGTCAACCTGACGGCGCGGCACCTGCGGGCCGGACGGACCGACACCGTCGCGTTCGTCGTCCCGAGCTTCCACGACTACTTCGGCGAGCTCGCCGACCACCTGGCCCCGCTGGTCGAGGCGGAGGGGCGTCACCTCGTCCTCGAACGGACGAGCGCCAACGCCGAGCAGGAGATGGAGGCGCTGAGCGTCGCACGGCTCCAGATCTACGACGGCGTCGTGCTGTCCGTCGCGGGTCTGGACCTGGAGCAGCTGGCGCGCGTGCGCACGTCCAAGCCGATCGTGCTGCTGGGCGAGCGCGACGTCCCCGACCACCTCAACCACGTGCGCCTCGCGAACGAGTCGGGCGCCCGCCTCGCCACGGCGCACATGATCGAGCGCGGATCCCGCCGCATCGTCGCGCTCGGGTGCTCGTTCGACGGCGCGCACATGATGACCACGGACCGCCGCGCCGGGTGGGAGCACGCGTACGACGAGGCCGGCCTCGCGGCCGACCCGGCCTACGTCGTGCCCGTCAGCGACTACACGTCCACCGGGGCGCGCGACGCGATGCTCGAGTTCGTCGCCACCGGCCTCCCCTTCGACGGGGTCTTCGCCGTCACCGACATCGTCGCCCTCGGGGCGCTGTCCGCCCTGGTGGACAGCGGGCTGCGGGTCCCCGACGACGTCCAGCTCGCCGGGTTCGACAACCTCGACATGTCCCGCTTCGTCCCGCCGGGCATCACGTCGGTCGACGCGAACCACGAGGGCGTGGCCGAGGCCGCGATCGGGCTGCTGCACCGCCAGATGTCGGGCTGGACCGGTCCCGCCGAGCACGTCGTCGCCCCCGTCCGCCTCGTGGTCCGCGGATCCACCCGCGGCGGCGCCTAGCCACACCCACGCGAGCACCTGTCCGCGCCACTTACGTCGCCACCCGGTCGAAGGAGACCCATCCCGTGAGCACCCCTGCGCCTGCGCCTGCCCGCACGACAGCGATCATCGACCTCGACCTGCCCGGTGCGACGATCAGCCGGCACGTGTACGGGCACTTCGCGGAGCACCTCGGCCGGTGCATCTACGGCGGGTTCTGGGTGGGAGAGGACTCCCCCGTCCCGAACGTGCGCGGGATCCGGTCCGACGTCGTGGCGGCGCTGCGCGCCCTGCAGATCCCGAACCTGCGCTGGCCGGGCGGCTGCTTCGCCGACGACTACCACTGGCGCGACGGGATCGGCCCGCGCGACCAGCGGCCCCGGATGGTCAACTCGCACTGGGGCGACGTCGTGGAGGACAACGCGTTCGGCACCCACGAGTTCATGGACCTGTGCGAGCTGCTCGGGGCGGACCCGTACGTGTCGGGGAACGTCGGGTCCGGCAGCGTCGCGGAGATGTCGGACTGGGTCGAGTACCTGACGCGGGCCGACGACTCGCCGATGGCGGCGCTGCGCCGGGCGAACGGGCGCGACGAGCCGTGGCGAGTGCCGTTCTGGGGGTTGGGGAACGAGGCGTGGGGGTGCGGCGGGAACCTGCGCGCGGAGCAGTTCGCGTCGCTGGCCCGGCAGTACGCCACGTACTCGCGCGACCACGGCGGCAACGCGCTGTACCGGATCGCGGCGGGCGCGAACGAGTCGGACCTGCACTGGACCGAGACGCTCATGCGGTCGTTCGACGACCTGGCCGCCGACCCGGCCGAGCCGGCCCGGCCCTTCCAGGCCGTGTCGCTGCACTACTACACGATGTCGGGCACGTGGGGCGACAAGGGCGACGCCACCGGCTTCAGCACGGACGAGTGGTACACGACGATGGCCCGGGCCCGCCGCATGGAGGAGCTGCTCACCCGCCACTCGACCGTGATGGACCGGTACGACCCGCACCGCAAGGTGGGCCTGGTCGTCGACGAGTGGGGCACCTGGTGGAACGTGGAGAAGGGCACCAACCCGGGGTTCCTGTACCAGCAGAACACCCTGCGCGACGCGCTGGTCGCCTCCGTGCACCTCGACGCGTTCCACCGGCACGCCGAGCGGGTCGTGATGGCGAACATCGCGCAGACCGTCAACGTGCTGCAGGCGATGGTCCTGACGGATCCGGACACGGGCGCGCTGGTGCTCACCCCGACGTACCACGTGTTCGCGATGAACGCCGCGCACCACGACGCGGCCGCGCTCGCCGTGCACCTGCGCGACGTGGAGACCCGGACCGTCGACGGGACCGAGCTGCCGCTGGTCTCGGCGTCCGCGTCGGTCAAGGGCGACGCCGCGCTCGTCTCGTTGTCGAACCTCGACGCCGGCACCGACCGCACGGTCGTGCTCGACCTGCGCGGCCGCGACGTCGTCGGGCACGAGGCACGGGTGCTGACCGCGCCCGCCCTGGACGCGCACAACACCCCGGAGCAGCTCGACGCCGTCGCGCCGGCCGCGCACGAGGGCGTGCGGCCCCACGCGCGCGGGCTCGAGGTCGACCTCCCCGCCCACTCCTACGTCACCGTCAGCCTCGGGCTCCGTTGATGGGACCGGGCGACCGGGCGCTCGCCGTCGCACGCCCGGTCATCTTCGCGGACGTCCCCGACCCGGACGTCGTCCACGACGGCCGGCACTACTACATGGTCAGCACGACCATGTACTTCGCGCCGAGCGTGCCGATCATGCGCTCGAGCGACCTGGTGCACTGGACGGTCGCCGGCTACACCGGCCCGATCCTCGACGACACCGACGCGCTCGCCCTCCGACACGGGGAGAACGCCTACGGGCAGGGCACCTGGGCCGCGAGCATCCGCTACCACGAGGGCACGTACTACGTCTCGGTCGGCAGCCTGACCACGCAGCAGACGTACGTCTACGCGACGCCGAGCATCGAGGACGGGCCGTGGACGAGGTCGGTCCTCGACGGCTACGCCCACGACCAGTCGCTCCTGTTCGACGACGGCGACGCCTACCTCGTCTACGGGGCCGGGGTGATCGACCTGCGCCGCCTCGCCCGGGACGACGCCCAGGCCTTCGTCTGGGACGGCCCGGCGACGCGGCTCGTCGACCACGCGAGCGTCGACCAGACGGGCGGGCTGGCCGCCGAGGGCGCGCACGCCTACCGGATCGGCGACCACTACTACGTCTTCATGATCCAGTGGCCGACCGGCGGGATCCGCCAGGAGGTCGTGTGGCGGTCGACGTCGCTGACGCCGCAGTCCGAGGGCGGGACCTGGGAGGGCAGGGTCGTGCTCCGCCAGGCGGTCCCGGTCGCGGGGCGCCCGGGGGGCGGCGTCGCCCAGGGCGGCGTCGTCCAGGCGGCCGACGGGCAGTGGTACGCGATGCTCTTCCAGGACGAGGGGCCGCTCGGTCGCTCACCGCAGCTGGCGCGCGTGACCTGGGACGAGGACGGGTGGCCGGTCTACGCTCTCGACGCCACGGTCTCCGCGGGCGCGCGCGCAGGCGGCCTACGAGGCGAAGGAGGAGCGTCGTCGGCGGGAGCGACGGACCTCCTCGTCTCGGACGACTTCGACAACCTGCCCACGGCCGCCGGCTACTGGAACACCGCCGATGCCGGCGGCCTGACGACGTCGGACGAGAACGCCTGGAACGGGTCGAACCTCGGGCTGACGTGGCAGTGGAACCACAACCCCGACAACCGCTTCTGGTCGCTCACCGACCGCCCCGGCCGCCTGCGGCTGACCACGGGCAGCATCGCGACGGGCATCCTCGACGCCCGCAACACGCTCACCCAGCGCACGTGCGGGCCTGCGAGCGCCGCGGCGATCTCGCTGGACGTCGCCGCGATGAAGGACGGCGACGTCGCCGGCCTGTCCGCGTACCAGCAGAAGTACGGGTACGTGGCGGTCGAGGTGGCCGGCGGCGCCCGCCGGCTCGTGATGCGCCGTGCCGATCGGCGGGGTGACGTCACCTTCACCAGCGCTCCTGTGCCGTTGACGGCCACGACGGTCCTGCTCCGGGTGGACGTGGACTTCTGCGACGCCGTCGACCGCGCCTCGTTCGCGTACTCGCTCGACGGTGCCGCGTGGACGCCGATCGGTGACGACCTGGCGATGGAGTACAGCCTCGACCACTTCACCGGGTACCGGTTCGCGATCTTCTGCTACGCCACGGCCGAGACCGGCGGGCACGTGGACGTCGACTGGTTCCGGGTCGGCGACGACATCGAGGGGACGACGTCATGACGGGACGACTGGTGCCGGAGCTCGAGGCGCGTCGGCACCTCATCGAGGGCTACGCGGAGCTGCCGCAGGTCCCCGAGGCGGTCGTCGCGCGCTGGAAGGCACCGTTCGGGCCGCCCGAGGACTGGGACCTGACCGTGGTCGACCAGGTGCTTCCCGGCCCGCACGGCCCGGTGCCCGTGCGCGTCTACACGCCGATGGGCACGCCGCCCGAGGGCGTCCGACCGTGCCTCGTCTGGATGCACGGCGGCGCGTTCTCGTGGGGCGACCTCGACATGGCGGAGGCGCACGAGGTCGCCCGCGGGATCGCCGGCCGCGCGGACGCCGTCGTCGTGTCGGTCGACTACCGCCTGTGCCCGGTGATGCCCGAGCTCGGTGGCAGCGTCGGCGACCGCGTCGACGAGCGCGGTGCGCCGGTCCGGTTCCCCGTCCCGCAGGACGACTGCCTCGCCGTGCTCGATGCCGTGCGCGCGGACCCGGCACGCTTCGGCGTCGACGCGGCCCGGATCGCCGTCGGCGGGGCGAGCGCGGGGGCCTTCCTCGCGGCGGCCGCGACCCTGCGCACCGTCGCGGAGGGCCGTGCGCCCTGGCAGACGCTGCTGGTGTACCCGATGCTGCACCCCCGGGTACCGGCCCTCGGGCCCGAGCTCGCCGCGGCGGTCCAGGCCGCACCGCGCGCGCTCCAGTTCCCGGCGTGGATGGTCGAGGCCACGAACCGCACGGCGCTCGGCCGCGAGCCCGAGCCGTCCGACGACGACGTCTTCCCCGGACTCGCGGCCCGTCTCGAGGGCTTCCCGCCCACCTATGTGGAGAACGGGGAGCTCGACGCGTTCCGGGCGAGCGGCGAGCTCTTCAGCACACGCCTGCGCGCAGCGGGCGTCGACGTCGTCGAGGTGACGCGGGCGGGCGTGCCGCACGGCCACCTCGACTGGGTGGGGTTCGGGCCCGCACGGGACACCCTGGACGCTCTCGCTGAGCGGATGCGTGCACCACGTCGACCAGAGGAGATCTCCATGCCGCACGACGCGCGTGCGCTCGACGCGCTACGAGTGGACGGCGTGCCCGCGTCGGACGCGCCGCTGCACCACGTGTGGAACCGGTGCGTGGGCGCGGGCCGGGCCAACGAGGCGCTGCGCGCCGACTGGCAGGCCCACTTCCGCGAGGCCGTGGACGTGCTGGGGGTCCGCTCCGTGCGGTTCCACGGGCTGTTCCACGACGACATGTTCGTGTACCGCGCCACCTACGGCGGCGGCTTCGCCCCGCCGGAGGTGCTGCCCGAGCCGCAGATCACCTTTAGCTACGTCGACATGGTGTTCGACGCGATCCTCGACGCGGGCGCGCGCCCGTTCGTCGAGCTCGGGTTCATGCCCCGGGAGCTCGCCACGCAGACCGAGACGCTGTTCTGGTGGAAGGCGCACTGCAGCCCGCCCACCGACATGGCGGAGTGGGTCCGCCTCGTGAGCGAGACCGTGCGGCACTGGATCGAGCGGTACGGCCTCGACGAGGTCCGCGAGTGGCGGTTCGAGGTGTGGAACGAGCCCAACCTCGTCCCCCACTTCTGGACCGGCACCCGCACCGAGTACTTCGAGCTGTACGAGGCCACCGCGCGCGCCCTGAAGGCGATCGACCCGCAGCTCCGGGTCGGAGGCCCGTCGACGTCCGTGTTCGTGCCCGACACCCGCTACGCCGGCGAGACCTACGACCGCGCGGCCGAGTTCGCCACCGGCCAGGCACCGGACCCCGACGCGCTCGACTGGCAACCGGTCTGGGTCCGCGAGCTCGTCGACTGGTGCGCGGAGCGGGACCTCCCGCTCGACTTCCTCTCGACCCACCTCTACCCGACGGACTACGCCGCCGACGGGACCGGCAGCGGCTTCACGGCCATCCACCGCCACGTGGACGCCACCGAGCAGGACCTGCGCCTCATGCGGGAGCTCATCGCCGCGAGCCCGTACCCCGACGCCGAGCTGCACATCACCGAGTGGTCCAGCTCGCCGTCGAGCCGGGACCGCACGCACGACACCCTCTTCGCCGCCACGTACATCACGCGCGCGTTCCTCAAGGGGGCCGCGCTCGCGGACTCGATCTCCTACTGGACGTTCACCGACATCTTCGAGGAGGGCGGCGCCGGCCTCGGCCCCTTCCACGGCGGCTTCGGGTTCGTCACCGAGCAGGGCATCCACAAGCCCACGTTCCACGCCGTCGCGATGCTGAACCGCCTCGGCGACCGCGTCGTGCACCAGGACGAGCAGGGCGTCATCACGCGCTCCTCCGCCGACGGCCGCGTGTCTGCCGTGTTCCTCAACTACCCCGCCGCGATGGGCACCCGCGGCGTCGAGCAGCACGACTCCTACGCCGCGACGCGCGCGTACCGGGAGATCGGGACGTCCCGACGGGTCCGGCACACCGTCACGGGCATCGCGCCGGGGACCGTCTTCCAGGTCGAGGTGATCGACTGGGAGCACGGCAACGCCGCCGAGGCGTGGCACCAGATGGGCGAGCCGCTCAACCTCACGCGCGCCCAGACCGCCGAGCTCAAGGCCGTCGCGGACGACCTGCACCGGTGGACGATCACCGTCCCGGAGTCGGGCGTCCTCGAGCTCGACCTCGACCTGCCGGCCTGGGCCGTCGCCTCCGTCACCCCGGTCATCGCCTCGGCGGCGGCCGGAGCACCCTGACCTCGCGAGCCATCCCGTCATCCCGTCGTGCGAGCCAGTTCTCCCCGACCGGTGGGGTCCGGTCGCCCGCTTCGACGCCCGAACCTCAGGGGCCCTTGAAGCCGTACAGTGCGCCCGGGTTGAGGAACTGCCGCCGCCACAGGAAGTCGCGCTCTGCGGCGGTCAGCTCGGCAAGGTCGGCGGCGTCGTGCCAGTCCTCCTCGATGGTCGTCACGAGGTGGCCGACGATGTCCTCGGCTCGCGGCCGGTCGAGGTGGTACTGGTGCGCCACAGACACCAGGCGCGCGACGTTCGCCTCGCGATCCCCGGCGGCGGAGTACGCGAGCGCGACGTGCGCCGTCTCGCCGGAACGCGACGAGGGGCTCAGGTCATAGGCGGGCGTCAGGCTCAGGTGCTCGCCGTCCCAGAACGCGGCGTGGTTGCGCGCGTGGTCGTCGGTGTTCGAGATCAGCATGTTGAACGCGATGCGTTCGAACAGCATGGGGCCGATGGCGTCGCCGGTGCCGCCGCGAGCCAGAGCCTCGCGGATGTCGCCGTACGTGACGTAGCGCGCCTCGGCCTCGCGCAGCCCCGTGAAGGTCAGCGCGGTGACGACCATCCGGCGCGCGCCGGTGCCGGTGCGGTCGAACCGATCGGCGGCCAGCGCGTAGCGCCCAGAGACGCGGATGACGCGGGCGGCGGGCACGTCGATGCCTGCGCGTCGGGCGAGCTCGACAGCGGCACCCTCCGCCTTGACGACGGGGAACGGGTCGTCGGAGACGGCGAGCTTGACGATCGACTCGCGACCCTCGTAGCGCAGGTACGCCTTCGGGCGCGCGCCGCCGATGCCGGTGCCGGAGTCGAGCGCGGCACGCAGGTCCGGGCTCAGATCCCGGCCCGCTTCGAGCGCGGTCGCGGCGTCGTAGACCTTCGCGAGGTCGGCGTGCGAGTCGCCACGCGGCACGTACTGCTCGGCGGATCGCTGGAAGTCCAGCGCGCCCACACGGTTCGAGGCGGACTCCAGCAGGTAGGTCATCTCGTCGAGGTCGTCGGTGTCGACGTTGCGGCCGCGACGGTGCATGAGCCGGTCCATGAGCACGCGACGTCCCCACGCGTCTGGCGCCGCGTCACGGATGCTCGGCGCGACGACCCACCCGTCGGGCGGCGCGGTGTATCCGTCGGTGAACGGCAGCCCGTACAGGGCGACGGCGCCCGGCGAGGCGAGGTAGCGGCGGCCGTAGGCGAACGACAGGCGCCCGTCGGGGCCGCGCCGTAGCAAGCCGACCGCGACGGGCTCGGTCTGCCCTGGCAGCCACGCCCAGACGTAGGCGAGGTCAGAAGTCGAGCTCACGGTCATTCTCCGGGGCGACGGGGCGTACGGGGTCGACGCGACGCGGCAGCAGTGAGCGGATCGCCGCGGCGTGCGCGGCGGTGCGGCGGGCCTCCTCGGTGTCGTTGATGCCGAACATCGGGATGTCGAGGATCGAGGCTGCGTGGAGCACGATGCCGACCGAGACAGCGGGTGAGCCCTTCTCGATGGCGGCGACCGTGTTGACCGACGTTCCGATGCGCGACGCGAGGTCTACCTGGCGCCAGGAACGCTCGATCCGGGCCTCGCGGACCAGGTCGCCGAGCACGTCCAGCCACGCCTCGGTGCGCCGATCCACGCCCACTCGTTTGCGACCCATCGTCCATCCCCAATAGTCGGCGGTCACCGCACACTACACCCATAGTATTGGGGGCGACACCGGCCTGGTTCTCCGCAGGGGCACTGCGCTCTTCGGCGCACAGCTCGCTGCGAACGGACCGCGCCACTCCGACGCCGCGACGCGCGCGAGCCGCTCAACCTCACGCGCGCCCAGACCGCCGAGCTCAAGACCGTCGCGGACGACCTGCGCCGGTGGACGGTCACGGTGCCGGAGTCGGGCGTCCTCGAGATCGACCTCGACCTGCCGGCCTGGGCCGTCGCCTCTGTCGCGCCGGTCACCCCCGCGACGGTCGCCCGCGCTGCTGCGGGACGGTGACGGCCAGACGGCGGCGCTCGTCGAGACGCTCGTCGGCGCCGGGCGGAGCGCGAGCGGCCCGTGCTGCTCGCACACACACGAAGGGCCCCGATCCGTGGATCGAGGCCCTTCGTGTTCGCTGTCTCAACGAGTGTCCGGAGGGGGACTTGAACCCCCACGCCCTTTCGGGCACTAGCACCTCAAGCTAGCGCGTCTGCCATTCCGCCACCCGGACAGGTGGACCGTCCGGGGGCCCGTGGGCTCCCTCAGGTGCGGCAGAAAAGATAGCACGGTGCGGCGGCCGGGCATGCATCGGCCCCGGGGTGCAGACTGACGCCACGGGCGCGGGCAGCAGCGCCGCGACCGGATCCGACGTGGCGGGGGGTTCATGGCCGAGGCGACCGGCACCGGGAGCAAGGGGCTGACCGGCCCGACCAACCCGGCGGCCCGCAAGGTGGCAGGCGCGCGACGCAACCCCAGCGTGTACGGCGCGGAGCACACGGCCCCGCACTGGCTGCGCGTGATGGCGGGCGTGTCGTGGCGGCTGCTCGTCGTACTCGCGGCGGTGGCGCTCGTGTTCTACGCCACGTCCCGGGTGCAGCTGCTGTTCATCGCCGTGTTCCTCGCGTTCGTCTTCTCCGCCGTGCTGCGCCCGATCGTCGACTTCCTGTCGCGGTTCATGTGGCGCGGGCTCGCGACGGCGCTCGCGATCCTCGGCGGCATCCTGTTCTTCGTCGGGCTGCTCACGTACATCGGGTACTCGATCGCGAACCAGTGGACCGACCTCACGAAGCAGTTCAGCGACGGCATCTCGCAGATCACCGACTTCCTGCAGAGCGGGTCGCTGCCGTTCACGATCACGAACGAGCAGATCGCCGAGTGGATCAGCAACGCGCAGCAGTGGGTGCAGGACCACGCGGGCGACCTTGCGTCGCAGGCCGCCGCGGGCGCGGGCTCGGTCGTCGAGATCTTCACCGCGCTCGCGCTCGCGATCTTCTGCACGGTGTTCTTCCTGGCGCGCGGCCAGGAGATGTGGACGTGGTTCCTCAACCAGCTGCCCACGCGGTTCCGGGAGACCTGGAAGGTCGCGGGCGGCGCCGGCTGGTACACGTTCTCCGGCTACACGCGCGGCACCGTGATCATCGCCGTCACCGACGGCCTGCTCGCGTTCATCCTGCTGACGATCCTGCAGGTGCCGCTCTCGGCGCCGCTCGCGGTGCTCGTCATGATCGGTGCGTTCATCCCGCTGGTCGGCGCCCCGGCCGCGATGATCGTCGCGATGATCGTCGCGCTGGCCGCGAACGGGCTGTGGTCCGCCGCGATCGTCGGCGTCGGCATCGCGCTCATCGGGCAGTTCGAGGGCCACATCCTGCAGCCGCTCGTCATGGGCAAGCAGGTGTCGCTGCACCCCGTGGTGGTCGCGCTCGCCGTGACGGCGGGCACGCTCACGGCCGGGATCCTCGGCGCGGTCATCGCGGTACCGCTGGTGTCCGTCGTCTGGGCGATCTTCTCCCGGCTGCGCACGCTCGACCCGCCCATGGAGGAGGACGAGGCCGACGACGAGGTGCGGCCCGCCACCGACGAGGACACCGCGACCACGCCCGCGCACGGCTGACCGTCACGGCGGCCTGACCGCCGCACACGGACCGGCCGGACGGGCACGGATCCGGGTCCGACGCCCCCGGACGCCCCTGTCGCCGCGCGTCAGGCGAGCGCGGCCTCGACGGCTGCGTCGACCGCGGCGCGCACGTCGGCGGGCGGCTCGAGCAGCGGCGCGGGCAGCGGTCCGAGGTCGAGGCCGACGTGGTGCGCCACGGCCCCCGCGAGGCGCATCGCACCCCAGCGCGCGCCGAGCGCGGTCAGCGGGGCGAGCCGCTCGGTCCAGGCGTCGACGGCCGCGGCATCCCCACCGACCGCGGCGGCGGCCGTTGCGACCCATGGGCCGGGCAGCACGCCCGCGAGGCCGCTGTGCCACGTCCGCGCCCCCGCGAGGAGCGCCTGCGACCCCAGCGCGTCGCCGCTGAACCCGACCTCGACGTGCGCGGGGACGCCCGCGAGCAGCGCGGCGCAGCGCGCGCGGACGTCGTCGGCGTCGACGCCGCGGTCCTTGAGCCCGCCGATGCCCGGGAGCGACGCGATCGCGAGCAGCTCGTCGACCGTGAGCTCCAGTCCCGTCGTCCGGGGGTTGTGGTAGATCCAGACGGGCACCTCGGCGACCGCGGCGACGTCCCGGTACAGCGCGAGCGCCTCGTCGGCGGTGAGCGGCAGGTACGACGTCGTCGGGAGCAGCACCGCGTCGACCCCCGCCGCACGGGCGGCCGCGGCGTGCCCCAGCACGTCGGCGGTCGTGAGGGCACCGATGCCGCACACGACGGGCGCGCGGCCGTCGACTGCCTCCACCGCGGCGCGCGCGACCCGCGCCCGGTCACCGCCGCCGAGGTACGCGAACCCGCCGGTCGAGCCGAGCACGGCGACGGCGTCCACGCCCGCGGTCACCGCGCGGTCCGCGAGCGTGGCGAGCACGGCGGGGGCGACGGCGCCGTCGGCGGTGCGCGGGGTGGGCAGGTACGCGGCGAGGGGTCCGAGCATGCGCGGGAGGCTAGCGAACGCCCGGTCGCGCGGACGGAACGGTCTCGCGGTCAGCTCGCGGGCGGACCGGTCGCGGTCCGTCCACGGGACGAAGCCGCTGCGGTTCGCCGCGGGGCGGGCCGGTCGCGGTCCGCTCGCAGGACGGGCCGGTCTCGGTCACCGGCGCGCTGCACGTCGCTGCACGGCGCTGACCACTCCCTGGTCAGCGGAAGTCGCGGGACGTCGAGCGGACCTTGAGCGACAGGACGCCCAGGTGCTCCGCGACGAGGTTCGTCGCGCCGTCGGAGCGTTCGAGCCGGCCGCGCACGACGAGCGCCCGGGAGGTCCGCGCGACCCGGCGGAACCGTTGCCACAGGCCCGCGGAGCACACGATGTTGAGCAGCCCCGTCTCGTCCTCCAACGACAGGAACGTCACGCCGCCCGCCGTGCCGGGTCGCTGCCGGTGCGTGACCACCCCGGCGACGGCGACGCGTCGCCCGACCTCGTGGCTGTACGCGTCGACGACCCGCAGCACCCCCGCCGCGTCCAGGCCCTCGCGGACGAACTGCGTCGGGTAGGAGTCCACGGACACGCCGGTCGCCCACACGTCGGCCGTCGCGACCTCGACGTCGCTGAGGCCCGGCAGCGTCGGCGCCGCGACCCCGACGCTGACCCCGGGCAGCGTGTCGGGCCCCTCCTGCGCGAGCGCGCCCGCCGCCCACAGCGCCTCCCGGCGGGTCGAGCCGAGGCTGTCAAGCGCACCGGCGGTCGCGAGCGCCTCGACCTGCACGGTGGTCAGCCGGACGCGCCGCACGAGGTCCCGCAGGTCGGCGAACGGGCCGTGCGCGGCGCGCTCGTCGACGACCTTCTGCGCGACGTCCTCCCCCACCGACCGGACCGACGCGAGCCCGAGCCGCACGGCCAGCGAGCGCGGCACGTCCGCGTCGGCCCCCGTCCGCACGCCCGCGGCGACCGCGGGACCGGTGCCGCTCGGCGCGGGGACCAGCAACGGTTCCCCGTCCGGTGGGGTCGGGCCCGTGCGCTCGACGCACGCCTGCACGTCGGACGCCTGCACGTCGGGCCGCAGCACCTCGATCCCGTGCCGGCGCGCGTCGGCGGCGAGGCTCTGCGGCGAGTAGAAGCCCATCGGCTGCGCCGCGAGCAGTCCCGCGTAGAACGCGGCCGGGTGGTACACCTTGAGCCACGCGCTCGCGTAGACGAGGAACGCGAACGAGTACGCGTGCGACTCGGGGAAGCCGAAGTCGGCGAACGCGCGCAGCTTCTCGTAGATCTGCTCCCCCACGTCCGGCCCGATGCCGTGCGACGCCATGCCCGACATGAGCCGCCCCTTGAGCGCCTCCATGCGTTCCGTCGAGCGCTTCGAGCCCATCGCGCGGCGCAGCTGGTCGGCCTCGGCGGGCGTGAAGTCGGCGACGTCGATCGCCATCTGCATGAGCTGCTCCTGGAACAGCGGCACGCCCTTGGTCTTGGCGAGCGACTTCTCCAGCAGCGGGTGCAGGTAGGTGACGGCCTGGCGGCCGTGCGCGCGCTCGATGTACGGGTGCACCGAGTTGCCCTGGATCGGGCCGGGACGGATCAGCGCGACCTCGATGACGATGTCGTAGAACGTGCGCGGTCGCAGGCGCGGCAGCGTCCCCATCTGCGCGCGGGACTCCACCTGGAACACGCCCACGGTGTCGGCGGCGCTCAGCAGGTCGTAGACCCGCGGGTCCTCGGCGGGCAGCGCGTGCAGGTCGAGCCTCTCCCCCTCGTGCTTCTCGACGTCCGTGAACGCGAGCCGCAGCGCCGTGAGCATCCCGAGCCCGAGCAGGTCGAACTTCACGAGCCCCGCGTCGGCGCAGTCCTCCTTGTCCCACTGGAGGACCGTGCGCCCCGGCATGCGCGCCCACTCCACGGGGCACACCTCGATGACCGGCCGGTCGCACATCACCATGCCGCCCGAGTGGATGCCGAGGTGCCGCGGCAGCCGCAGGAACCGGTCCGCGAGGTCGACGACGTGCTCCGGGATCTCGTCGAGGTCGCTCGCCGCGGGCGGCAGCAACGCCGGGACGACGTCATGCCCGTCGGCCGTCGCGAACCCCGGCACCTCGGTCCCGCGCGGCGAGCGCGTGAGCACGGGCGGTGGCTCGTAGGTGTTGCCCCACATCGACGCCTTCGCCCGACGCCGCTGGTCGCGCGCGGTGCTGACCGCCGTGGCCCGGTCGTGCGGCTCACCTCCCCCGCCACGACCCGGCGGGCGCGGCGGCGACAGGGTCGACGCGGGAGGTGCGGGCGGCGCCTGCGGCGGGCGCAGACTCCCCCAGCGCTCGATGGACTTCGCCCACGCGTCCTGCTGGCCCGCGTCGTACCCGAGCGCGCGTGCGGCGTCGCGGATCGCGGAGCGCGGCCGGTAGGAGATGACGTTGGCGACCTGCGCGGCGTGCGAGCGGCCGTGCTTCTCGAAGACGTACTGGATGACCTCCTCGCGGCGCGCGGACTCGATGTCGACGTCGATGTCCGGCGGCCCGTCCCGCTCGGGTGCGAGGAACCGCTCGAACAGCAGCCCGTGCCGGACCGCGTCGACCGCCGTGACGCGCAGCGCGTAGCAGACCGCCGAGTTCGCGGCCGAGCCGCGGCCCTGCGCGAGGATCCCGTGGTCGCGGCAGAACTTCACCAGGTCGTAGACGACGAGGAAGTACCCGGGGAACCCGAGGTCCTCGATGACGCGGAGCTCGTGCGCGAGCTGCGCGTACGCACCGGGGACGCGCTCGTCGTCGGGCGGCCCGTACAGCTCGAGCGCCCCCTGCCGCACGAGCTCGCGCAGCCACGTCGCCTCGGTGTGCCCGTCGGGGACCGGGTACGGCGGGAGCTGCGGCGCGACGAGCGACAGGTCGAACGCGCACTCGGCCGCGAGCACCGCGGCCGTCCCGACCGCCGACGGGTGCCGCCGGTGCAGCGCGAGCATCTCCTCCGCGGACCGCAGGTGCGCCACGGGTGCGGCCGGCAGCCACCCGTCGAGGTCCTCGACCGACGAGCGCGCACGCACGGCCGCGAGCGCCGCCGCGAGGTCCGCGTCGCGGGGCGTCGCGTAGTGCACGTTGCCCGTCGCGACGAGCGGGAGGCCGGCGTCGGCGGCGAGGGTCGCGAGCGCGTCGGCGCGCTCGGAGTCGTACGGGTCGGCCGACGCGGTGACCTCGACGGCGACGTTGTCCCGGCCGAACAGCGCGACCAGCCGGTCGAGCTCGGTGCGGGCCGCGTCCAGTCCGCCCGGCGCGACCCCGCCGACGCCCGACGGGTCCCCACCGGTGAGCGCCCGACGCACGGCGCCCTTGCGGCACCCCGTGAGGACGAGCCACTGCCCGGCGGCGTTCGCGGCGAGCTCCTCCAGCCGGTAGTCCGCGGCGCCCTTCTCGCCGGTCCGCAGGTGCGCCTCGGCGATCGACCGGGACAGCGCCCGGTAGCCCTCGGGCCCGCGCGCGAGGACCAGCAGGTGCGACGCACGCGGGTCGGGCACGCCCGTCGGCGGGTCGAGCACCGGCAGCCCCGGCGTGGCGCGCGTGCGCTCGCGCGCGTGCCGGCGCCCGTCGGGTGCGGGCAGGTGCAGCTCGGCGCCGAACGCCGTGGGCAGCCCGACGGCCTTCGCGGCCTGCGAGAACCGGACGACGCCGTACAGCCCGTCGTGGTCGGTCAGCGCGAGCGCGTCGAGGCCCAGCCGCGCGGCCTCGGCGGCGAGCTCCTCGGGCTGGCTCGCCCCGTCGAGGAAGCTGAACGCGGAGTGCGCGTGCAGCTCGGCGTACCGCGGCGGGAAGGGCGCGCGCTCCCTCGCGGGTCCGGCGGCGTCGGGTCCGGTCCGGCGTGGCCGGGAGGGCGCGGCGCTCGGGCGGGTGGTCGGGTCGTCAGTCATACGTCGCCTCGCACCTCCAGCCGTCGGCGTCGCCCGCGAGCAGCACCGCGTCGCCGTCGTCGAACGCGACCTGCAGGTGTCCGCGCACGCCGACCCGGCCGCCGGTCCCCCACCAGCGCTCGCTCGACAGCCACGGCCCGGCCCACCCGGCGACCGTCCGCTCGCGCACCCGACCCGGCCTGTCGCTCTCGCCCGGCACCGGACCGCCGACCGGCCACGGCCCGTCGGACGGCCACCCGTCGGCCGCGAGGAACCCGTCGGCCTGCGGGCGCCCGGCCGACGGGGTGGACCGGTCGGCAGCCGTGGCGCGCACCGACGGGAGGCGGCCGGACGACGGGCCACCCACGGACGGCGTCCGCGGCGTCGGCGACGCCCACGACGTCCCGACGGTGCGTCCGTCGACGGTCCGCCCGCGCGGGCCGGCGCCGCGCGCCGCCCCGCGGGCCGACGACGACGCGTCGTGGTCCGCCGCGAGCGGCCAGCGGACCGTCGCAGGCTCGCCCCGCAGCCCGACGCGCACGTCGAGGACCACGGGCCGCCCGGCGGCGTCGCGCACGTCGACCGGGACGGGACGCGCGAGGACGGTCGCGGGTGCCGGGTCGGGCAGCCGACCGGGCCACGGCAGGTCGACGTCGCGCGCGGGCGAGGTCTGCTCGCCCCACGGCTGCAGGTGGACCTGGTCGCGCACGCCACGGCCGCCCTGCAGCGTCGCGGTGAGCACGCCCTGCCCGCCGACGATCCCCTGCACGCGGTCGAGCGCACGGTGCGCGCGCAGGTCGCCGCCGGACGGCCCGCCCCACAGCCGGCCCTGCTCGGCACCGGCGGGCGCGACGTCGAGCGCGGTGACGGCGAGCCGCACGAGCGTCACGGGCTGGGTGTCGTCGTCGACCCACGGCTCGTCGGCGAGGTCGTCGAACGCCCACGGGGCCTGCGTCCCGTCCCGCGCCGCCCGTGCACGCGCGGCGCGCAGACGGGCGGCGCGGACGCGCTCCGGGGCGTCCTGCGCGCGGCTGCGGGCGGTCGCGACGGCCGTCGACGACAGCCAGCTCTCGAGCTGCCAGCGGATGCGGTCGGTGATGCGCTGCGGCGTGAGACCGCCGAACCCGCCGAGGTCGGTGCGCCAGGTGCGGACCAGGTCGGTGCCGTCCTCGGTGCGCGCGGCGATCTGCATCCGCCCGCACGTCACGGACCGGTGCACGAGCTGCGCGTGCAGGTCCTCGGCGAGGCGGCGGCCGGCGAACGTCGCGGTGTCGACGCGGTCGACGGGCGGGTCGAGCTCGGCGACGACCTCGAGGTCGGCCTCGGGACGACGCCGCGCAGGCGGACGCTCGTCGTCGCCGCGCGCGAGGGTCTGCGCCCACACGCCGAGCCGCCCGAAGCGCGCGTGCACGTCACCCGTCGGCAGGGCGGCGAGCTGCCCGAGCGTGCGCAGGCCGAGGCGGTGCAGCAGGTCGACGAGGTCGACGACCTGCTGGGCGGTGTCCTCGGTGACGGCGGCGTGGACGAGCTCGGTGACCCCACGGTCGGCGAGGAACGCGGGCGACGAGCCGGTCGGCACGACGGCGCCCGTGCGCGCGGCGACGACCGCGGCGAGCAGCCCGTCCGCGGTGCCGACCGCGCACTCGTGCCCCGCGCGCGCGGCGACGGCGTCGACCAGCCGTTCCGCGAGGACGTCCTCCGAGCCGTGGTACCGGGTCGCGCCGCCCGCGGGCAGCAGGAGCAGACCGGCGCGGACGACCTCGATCCCGGCGACGACGGTCTCGGCCGCGCTCGCGACGGGCTCGAACAGGCGCACGTCGCGCGCGTCGTCGGCGGGCAGCAGCACGAGCTCGGGGCAGCAGCCCTGCGCCTGCCGCCGTCGCATGCCGCGGCGCACGCCCTCGATGCGGGCCAGCGCGGAGACGGCCGTGACGCGCCGACCGTCGTGCACGGCGGCCGGCAGGTGCGCGGGGACCTCGTCGGCCGTGGTCGCGGCGACGACGGGCCAGTCGGGGACCCAGAGGACGGTGGTACGGGTGCTCACGGCGCGCCCTCAGCCCACGAGCCGCAGACCGGCGGCGGGCTGCTCCTCGACGACCTCGACCGGCACCGCAGGCACCGCGACGGGGGCGACGGCGGCACCCGGCGGGGCGTCGGCCGACAGCGGCAGCGTGACGTCGACCGACAGCGGCACGGCCGACCCGCCACGCCCCGACCGCGTGACGCGCAGCTCGTGCGTGCGCAGCCGCCCGTCCCCCGCGCCGACACCCCACCAGCGGCCCGCCTCGACGGTCAGCACCGTCGACGCGCCCGGCCACGCGACGCTCGACAGCAGGACCGCGCCACGGTCCCGGGCGCGGGCCGACAGGCGGCGGCGGTCGGTGTCGGTGAGCACGGTGTCCGGCCCGACGAGCACCACGTCGATGCCGTCGACGAGCGCGGCGACGACGGTCGCGGCGTCCTGTCCCGGCCGCGGCACGAGCGCGAGCCGCTCGAGCGCGATCCCCGCCTGCGCCGCGGCGAGCAGCCCCACGGTCGGCTGCCCGACGACGGCGGCCCACGCCCCGCCC
Source organism: Cellulomonas fimi (assembly GCF_028583725.1). Classification (NCBI taxonomy): domain Bacteria; kingdom Bacillati; phylum Actinomycetota; class Actinomycetes; order Micrococcales; family Cellulomonadaceae; genus Cellulomonas; species Cellulomonas fimi. Next base: position 2,506,078 of record NZ_CP110680.1, read on the forward strand.
GCGCAGGCGTGCGCGACCATCGCGAGCAGGAGCGAGGTCGACCCGACGACGGCCGTCGTCGCGCCACGGCGCAGCCCGTCGGGCAGGAGCGGTGCGAGCCGGTCGGGGACGGGCAGCGGGGGCCGCTCCGCGGCGAGCACGCCGGTGGGCCGCGACGCGGTCGCCCCCGGGTGCGACCGCGTCCGCGTCTCGTCCGGTGCGCGCGAGGGCCCGGTGCGCTCGGTGGACGCGACGCCGGGTGCGGCCGACAACGGCGTGGTCGACGCGCCGCCGGGTGCGGCCGACAGCGGCGCGGTCGACGCACCACCGTGCCCGGTCGACGCACCCCCGTGCCCGGTCGCCCCGGCCTCCGCACCGCGCACGGAGGCAGGTGGACGCGCCGACGTGGTGGGGTCCGACGGCCGCGCCGCGCCCCGCACGGGGTCCGCCGCGAACGGCACCGGCGTGCCGGTCGTCGACCGGGTCTCCGACCCGTGCGGCGCGCCGTCGACGAGCGTCGCGGAGGACTCCGCCGGACGTGGCCCGACCCGGACGCTGCGCGCCCCGGTCCGCAGCTCGGCGTGCGCCAGCACGGCCCGGGCCAGCTCGACCCGCGCCTGCTCGGACAGCGCGCTCGCCGCCATCCGCACCCACCTCCACCACGGAGCGCACCGCTGTGACCTGCGGTAACACCCGATATCGCTGATCTGATCGAACATCTGTTCGAAGTATCTCAGTAGACGCTGACACCCGGAGGCGTGTCAATCGGAGCCACCCTCACGGGTGCACCGCCCACGCGAGCCGCACCACCGGAGGCGATGCCCCCGGCCGGACGACGGATGAGGCGACCTGCGAGGACACCGCCCACGCCCCGGATCCACGCGCACCGCGACGCGTGCCGGGCGATGATGGCGCGATGACCTCGCTGACCCGCCCCGTCGCCCCCGACCCGTACTCGCTGCTGCCCGCGGTGCCGTCGTTCGACCTGCGCAGCGACGACCTCGCGCACGGGGACCGCCTCCCCGACGCGCACACCAACACCCCGGCGGGCGGCAACGTGTCGCCGCACCTCGCGTGGTCGGGCTTCCCGCCGCAGACGCGCTCGTTCGCGGTGAGCTGCTTCGACCCGGACGCGCCCGGACCGGCCGGCTGGTGGCACTGGACCCTGCTGGACGTGCCCGCGACGACGACCGAGCTCGCGACCGGGGCGGGGACCGCCGGGAGCACGACGCTGCCGCGCGGGGCCTTCGCGCTGCGCGGCGACGACGGCGAGGCCGCCTACGTCGGCGCCGCTCCCCCGCCGGGCGACCAGGTGCACCGGTACTTCTTCGTCGTGCACGCGCTCGACACGGACTCGCTCGGCGTCGGCCCGGACGCGATGCCCGGCGCGGCGAACACCGCGCTGGTGTTCCACACGCTCGCGCGTGCGGTGCTCGTCGGGACGTACCAGCGGTGACGGCGGACCCGACGACGCTCGGCACGCTGACCTGGGTGCGCGCGCTCGACCGCCCCGACCTGCTGGCCGACCCGGTGCGCGCGGCGGTCGAGGCGTGGGCCGCCGACGACGACCGCGTCGCGGACGCCGTGGTGGTCACCGAGATCGACCCGGACCTGGCCGACACCGCGGCGCTCACGGCCGCATACGACCTGCCGCCCGCCGCGTCGGCCAACTGCGTGCTCGTGGCGGGCCGCCGCGAGGGCGAGGAACGCGTCGCCGCCGCCGTGGTGCGCGCGACGACCCGCGCCGACGTGAACAACGCCGTCAAGCGGCTGCTCGACGTGCGCAAGGCGTCGTTCCTGCCGACGGACCGCGCGGTCGCGGACTCGGGCATGGAGTACGGCGGCATCACGCCGCTGGGCCTCCCGGCGGGCTACCGCGTGCTGGTCGACGCGCGCGTCGCCGTCGACGACCCGGACGCCGGCGCGGTCGTGGTCATCGGCAGCGGCCTGCGCCGGTCGAAGATCGCGCTCCCCGGTGCCCTGCTGGCCACGGCACCGAGGGTCGAGGTGGTCGACGGGCTCGCGCTCGCCTGACCGTCCGCACGCGGGCCCGGGCGGTCCCGCCGTGCCGTCGCCCGCGCGGCGCCCCACGACGCCGGCACGGCCCCTAGCATCGGCGCTGTGACGGACCGTCCCCGGTACCGCCTCCTCGGCCCGCTCGAGGTGCGCCGCGGCGGGTCGGTCGTGCCGGTGGCCGGTCCGCAGCAGCGGGCGCTGCTCGCCGTCCTGCTCGCGCACCGCGGGCACCCCGTGCCCGACGACACCCTGGCCGACGCGTTGTGGCCCGACGGTCCGCCGCCGTCGGCCCGGCACAGCCTGCGCAGCCACGTGTCCCGGCTGCGCGGGCTCGTCGGCGACGACGTCCGCAGCGTCGACGGCGGCTACCTGCTCGACGTGCCCGCGGACGCGACGGACGCGGGCACGTTCGAGACGGCGCTGCGCGCGTCGCTCGACGAGGAGCCACCCGACGCCGCCGCGACGCTGGAGGCGGCGCTCACACTGTGGCACGGCCCCGCCTTCGGTCGCGCCGCCGACCTGCCGTCGGTGCAGCCCGAGGCGCGCCGTCTGGACACGCTCCGCCTCGACGCCCACCAGCGGCTCGCCGAGACCCTCGTGGCGGCACGTCGCGCGCAGGACGCGGTCGCCGTCGCGGACGCGCTGACCGCGGCCGACCCGTACCGCGAGCCGGCCTGGACCGTCGCCGTCGCGGCCCGCACCGCGGCCGGCCGGCCCGCCGAGGCCCTCGCGACGTACACCTGCGCCGCGGCGACGCTCGACGAGCTCGGTCTGCTCCCCGGAGCGACGCTCCGGGACGCGCAGGCGCGCGCGCTCGCCGCCGACGCGACGCCCGACCCGGCGCACCCGGCACCGTCCACCCCCGAGCCCGCGCCACCGTCGGCCGGGCGGCGACCGCCCGTCCCACGCACGTCCTACCTGCCGCCCGCCGGCGCCCTCGACGCGGTGCGGGAGCTGCTCGCCGGCGGGCGGCTCGTGACCCTGGTCGGGCCGGGCGGCGTCGGCAAGACCCGTCTGGCGCTGGAGGTCGCGCGGACGCTGCCGCCGGACCGCACCCGCTTCGTCGAGCTCGGTGCCGTGCGTGAGCCCGACGCGGTCCCGGGCGCGGTCGTCGCGGCCGCCGGACTGAGCCCCGCGGCCGGCCCTCCGGCGCAGGCGCTCGCCGCCCTCGCCGCCCGGGACCTCGTGCTCGTGCTCGACAACTGCGAGCACGTCGTCGACGCGGTCGCCGAGGTCGTCGAGACCCTGCTGGAGCGTCCCGGTCCCCTGCGGCTGCTCGCCACGAGCCGCGAGCCGCTGCGGACCCCCGGCGAGCACGTCCACCGGGTGCCACCGCTGGGTCGCGCCGACGCGGGCGCGCTGTTCGTCGAGCGGGCGCGCGCCGCCGGGGCGGGTGCGGCCGTCGGCGACCCGGCCGTCGGGCGCGTCGTGGACCTGCTCGACGGCCTGCCGCTGGCGCTCGAGATGGCGGGGGCGCGAGCGGCCGCGCTGTCGACCTCCGACCTCGCGGACGAGCTCGCGCACCGGCTCGGCGACCTCGCGCACGCGGGCCGGGGCGTCGACGCGCGGCACGCCTCGCTCACGGCCCTCGTGGACTGGTCCCGTGACCTGCTCGACCCCGCGCAGCGCCGCGCGCTCGACGGCTGGCCCGTGTTCGCGTCCGCCGTGCCGCCCGGCGACGCGGCCACGGTCCTCGCGGTCCCGCGGGACGCGGTCGAGTCGCTCGCCGCCCGCTCGCTGCTCGTCCGCGACGACGCGGCCGGCCGGACCCGGCTGCGGATGCTGCGCACCGTCCGCGCCGTCGTGGGCGAGCCGGCGGACGACGACCCCGTGCGTGCCCGGCACGCGTCGACCGTCGCGGAGCTGCTCACGACCTCCGACGCACGGCTGCGCGGCCCCGGGGAGGCCGCCGCACGGTCCCGCCTGGACGGGCTCCTCGCCGAGGCGCGCGCCGCGCACGCGTGGGCCAGGCGGAGCGACCTGCCGTCCGCGGTCCGCATCACGCGCGCCCTGCACGACCACGCGGTCGACGGGCTCCACGACGAGGTGCTCGGCTGGGCGGCGCAGCTCGTCGCCGACGCCCACGGGTCCGCCCACCCGGCCGCGCACGCGTCGCTCGCGTCGCGCCTCGTCCTCGGCGGACGGCACGTCGAGGGCGCGGGCCACGCGCGGCGCGCCCTCGCGACGGCCGACGACCCGGTCGACCGGATGCACGCGCTCGAGGCGCTCGCGGACGCGGCGCTGTTCGAGGGCGAGCTCGACGACGCCGCGGCGATCGGCGACACGCTCGCCGCGCTCGCGACGCAGACGGGTGCCCCGCACCTCGTGGGCGTCGGGCACAGCTACCAGGTGCTGCGGCTCGCGTACACCGGCCGCACCGCGGCGGCCCGTGAGGCGCTGGGACGTTGCCGCGACGCGGTCGAGGCCGCCGCGTCGGCGACCTCCCCGCCGGGACCGACGACGGCCGGCTGGCTCGCGTTCCTCGCGGGCGAGGTCGAGGCGGACGCGGACCCGGACGTGGCGCTCGCGGCGCTCCGTTCCGCGCGGGACCTGGCCGCGGCAGGAGGCAACCGGTACCTCGGGGGCGTCGCCCGGTCGGCGGCGACCGCGCTGCTCGCGCGGCACGGGGATCCCGCGGCGGTGCGCGACGACGTCGCGGAGGTCCTGACGTGGTGGCGCGAGGCCGGCGACCGCACGCACCTCGTCACGACGCTGCGCAACCTGCTGGTGCTGCTCGCCCGGGCCGGCGACGACGCCACGGCGGCCACGCTGTGGGGCACGGTCGTCGCGGCGGACGGCGTGCCGGTGGCCTACGGGACGGAGCGCGACCGGCTCGAGGACGTGCGCACCACGCTCGCCGACCGGCTCGGGACGGAGCGGTTCGCGGCTCTCGTCGTCCGGGGTGCGTCGCGGACGCCCGAGCAGGCCGCCGACGACGTCGCCGGCGGCCCGTCGGGCCCGAAGGGCGCCTAGATGTACTGACCAAGACCGTTGTTGACGTAGCGAGAGACCTCCGGGTCGAGTTGGAGCTGTCTAGGAACCGACTCGGACCACGGAGGTCTCTCGTGTCTCACGCTAATGCCCGGCTGACACCTGCCGGCAGGTTCGTGATGGTCCAGCGCATCGCGGCTGGCCGCCCGGTCGCCCACGTCGCCGCCGAGATGGGCGTCTCGCGCACGACCGCGTGGCGGTGGTGGCGCCGATTTCGGATCGAGGGCCGCGCAGGCCTGGTGGACCGGCCGAGCTGCGCACGCACCCATCCGCGTCGCACGCCCGCATGCGTGGAGACCCGGGTGCGGATCGCTCGGATGCTCTCGCGGCGAGGGCCGGTCTGGATCGGCTATCACCTGGGTCTTCCCGCCTCCACGGTCGGGCGCGTCCTGGCCCGTCACGGCGCACCCCTGCTGCGCGAGTGCGACCCCCTGACCGGCCTGCCGATTCGTGCCTCGCGGCGCTCACCGCACCGCTACGAGCACGCCTATCCCGGCTCGCTGGTCCACATCGACGTCAAGAAGCTCGGGCGCATCCCGGACGGCGGCGGGCATCGGGCACTGGGCCGAGCCGACGGTCGACGAGACCGCCGCCGCGGGGTCGGCTACGACTACATCCACACCGCGATCGACGACCACTCCCGGCTGGCCTACGCCGAGATCCACAACGACGAGAAAGGCACGACCTGCGCAGGGTTCCTGACCCGTGCAGCGGCGTTCTACGCCTCTCACGGCATCACGGTCGAGCGCGTGATCAGCGACAACGCCAGGAACTACCGAATCTCCCGGGACTTCCTCGAGACGGCCGAGCAACTCGGCATCCGCCTGAAGCTGATCCGGCCCTACTGCCCGTGGACCAACGGCAAGGTCGAGCGACTCAACCGCACCCTCGCCGCCGAGTGGGCATACTCACGCGTCTTCACCACCAATGCCGAACGCGCCGCCGTCTTGCCCGACTGGCTCGACCGCTACAACCTGGACCGACCCCACCTCGGCATCGGCGGCCTACGACCCATCGACCGCGTCAACAACGCTGCGGGTCAGTACACCTAGAGGACGAGCCGGTAGAACCGGAAGAACTCGTTCTCGACGTCCAGCACCTCGACGCCCGCGAACCCCGCGGCCCGCGCGTAGCCGTCCAGGACGTCCGGCCGCATCACCGTGCCGGTGCCGACGCTGCCCGGCTGCGACATGCCGTCGGGCAGGCACACACCGAGCGAGTAGCCGTAGAACAGCCGCTCGACCGGCCCCGCCGGCGCGGTGAAGCGCTCCTGCGTGCGCTCGTCCATGACGAGCACGAAGCCGTCGTCGCGGACCATGCGCCGCGCCGCCGCGAGCACGCCGACCGGGTCCGGCATGTCGTGCACGCACTCGAACGCGGTCACGACGTCGAACGCACCGGCGTCCGCCGCGTCGGCCGCGTCGCCGGCCCGGAACGTGACGCGGTGCTCCAGCCCGTGCGCGGCGGCGTGCCGTCGGCCCGCGGCGACGGACGGCTCGTCGACGTCGAGCCCGACGACCGCGACGTCCGGGAACGCGCGCGCCATCGCGATGCTCGACCAGCCCTCGCCGCAGCCGACGTCCGCGACCCGTGCGCCGGACCCGAGCAGGGCGTGCAGCCGCGGGACGGCGGGCACGACGTCGTCGACGAACGGCCCGAGGAAGAACGGCCGGTTGACGGCCGCCTGCGACTCGCGCGCGTCGGCGCCGAGCCGTGACCACGGGACGCCGCCGCCTGTGCGGTACGCGTCGAGCAGCTCGTCGACGGCGCGGCCGCTGGCGACCTGCAGGCGCGCGAGCGGGCCGAGGTACGACGCCGAGTCGTGGTCGGTGAGGACCTCGACGGCCCCGGGCGTGAGCGCGTACCGCCGCTCCCCGGCGTCGGCGGCGTCGTCGTCCGTCGTCACGAACCCGGCGACCGCCTGGTGCTCGAGCCACTCGCGGGCGTACCGCTCGTGCGTGCCGGTCGCCCGCGCGAGCCCGGCGGACGTGACCGGCCCGTCGTGCGCGAGCGCGCGGTACCACCCGAGGCGGTCACCGGCGTAGACGGCGAGCAGCTCCTGCGCACCGAGCAGCGCGGCGAGCAGCCGAGTCGCGACGTCGTCGGTGGCGGTGCCCACGGGCTGGAAGAGGTCGGACGACGAGACGCGCTCGTCGAGGAGGTCGGTCATGGTGCGCTCCTGGTGCTGCCCGGCGGACCGGGACGGGCGGGGACAGGAGCACGTCACCACGGGACGGTCGCAGCCGGGTCGCAGGACGGTCGCACGGGGTCGCAACCGGGTCGCAACCGGGTCGCAACCGGGTCGCGACCGGTGCCTGCGGCCTCAGCGCCGGTGCGGGAGGGTGCGTCCCCAGACGGCCTGCCCCGGCACGCGCAGCGGCGCGGGCGACGGCGCGTACGTCCGACCCAGCAGCGACTCGAGCTGACGGGTGGCGGCGAGCAGGTGCACGGTCGCGTCGGGCTCGTCGGCCCAGGCCTCGGGCGACGCGAGGACCCGGGCGGCGGCGCGCGCGTCGGGCTGCAGGTCGAGCGCGTGCTGCTCGGTGAGCAGGACGGTGTGCCCGGCGTGCGCCCCGAGGCCGAGCCGGTCGCGTCCGCCGCGGCGCCGTCGCGGCGCAGGCTTGCGGTGTGCGCCCGTGAGCACGGCGGCGACCAGGCCGGCGGTGGCGTACGTGGACTGCGGGAAGGCGTAGCAGGCGAACCGGAAGCCGTCGGCGGCGGAGCGCAGCTCGTGGCGGAGTCGCTCGGCGACCGCGTCGACGTCGACCGAGCCCGGCACGACGTCGAGCGTCGCGTCGATCTCGGCGTGCTGGAAGGTGAGGCGTTCGAGGAAGTCGAGCGCGGGGTGGGCGTCGAACGCCCCGGGGCCCCATGCGGCCACGTCCCACCTCCGTCCTCGTCGCACCCGTGCTCCTGCGGCGCACGCGAGCACGGCGAGGACCGCAGACGCCGGCGTCAGCCTCCGAGCCTGCCGCACACCACCGACATCGCGCACCCGCATTCGCCCGAGCGGGCGCGTGTGCGTCTCGTCACACGTCTCGTCACACGGGACCGCCGGCCGGTCCGCCCCGCGCGGACCGCTCAGGCGCGCGTCGCCCAGAACGCGACGGCCGCGGCGGCCGCGACGTTGAGCGAGTCGACGCCGCCGGCCATGGGGATGCGCACGACGAGGTCGGACGCGGCGACCGTCGCGGGCTTGAGGCCGTGCCCCTCGGCACCGAGCACGAGCGCGAGCCGCTCGGGCGGGTCGGCGACCAGCTCGTCGAGCGTGAGGGCGTCGTCGGCGAGCGCGAGCGACGCGGTGACGAACCCCTGCGCACGCAGGTCCTCGATGCCCGCGGGCCACGGGTCGATGCGCGTCCACGGCACCTGGAACACCGTGCCCATCGAGACGCGCACGGAGCGCCGGTAGAGCGGGTCGGCGCAGCGCGGCGTGACGAGCACGGCGTCGACGCCGAGCGCGGCGGCGGACCGGAACGCGGCGCCGACGTTGGTGTGGTCGACGACGTCCTCGAGCACCGCGACCCGGCGCGCACCGGCCCCGCCGCGGGCGGCGGCGAGCACGTCGGCGACGGGTGCCAGCGGCGGCCGGTGCATCGCGGCGAGCGCCCCGCGGTGCACGTGGAAGCCCGTGATGGCCTCGAGCACGGGCTCGTCCGCGACGTGGACCGGCACGGTCGTGCCGTCGTCGGGCAGCTCGGCGAGCATGCGCTCGAGGTCGGGCACCCAGCGCGGTGCGAGCAGCACGGAGCGCGGACGGTGCCCCGCGCGCAGCGCGCGCCCGAGCACGGTCGACGACTCCGCGATGTAGAGGCCCTTCTCGGGCTCGTGCCGGGAGCGCAGCGCGACGTCCGTCAGGGAGACGTAGTCCGCGAGCCGCGGGTCGGACGGGTCGGTCACGGGCTGCAGGTCCGGGCGTGGCACACGCCCATCCTCCCAGCCGCGGGCCGCACCCCCGGCACGACGCGGGTCAGGCCGGCAGCAGGACCTCGACCGTGCGGGCACCGGACGCGTCGAGCGCGAACGGGACGGCGGTGCCACCGACCGTGACGGTGTACTCGCCGAGGAAGCCGCGCACGGGCACGGTCCCGTCGTCGCCGGTCCGCAGCGTGGTCGGCGCGACCCACCACTCCTCGCGCACGAGCCGCCGCAGCGCGTCGTAGGCGGGCTTGGGCGTCCCGTCGCGGCGCACGAGGCCCGCGGGCGCGCCGAGCCAGGCACCCTCGTCGGCGATCCCCCAGTAGGTCGTGGACGCGACCGCGGGGTGCGACAGGAGCGTGCGGTAGTGCCGCTCGAGCTCGTCGGCCTGGCGCGCCTCGCCCTCGGGCGTCGACGGCCACGAGTCGACCTGGTGGTCGTTGAGGTCGTCGATGTGCGCGGGCATGAGGTCGCCCGACACGAGCGTCGTCTCGGTGAGGTGCAGCGGCAGCCCGAACCGCGCGAAGCGGTCGAGGATGCGCAGCGTCTTCTCCTCGCCCCAGTAGCCCTGGTGCATGTGGCTCTGCAGGCCGAGCGCGTCGACCTGGATCCCCGCCTCGAGCACGCCCTCGATCAGGCACTCGTAGGCGGTCGACATGTCGAAGTCGTTGAGCAGCAGCGTCGCGCCCGGGTCCGCGGCGCGCGCGGTCTCGAACGCGAGGCGGATCGTCGGGATCCGGCCGCGGTCCCACGCGAGCCGCGTGAGTCCGTTCGGATCCTTGTCGAACACCGGCATGATCACGACCTCGTTGATCGCGTCCCACGTGTCGACGACGCCGGCGAACGCGGTGACGTCGCGCGTGATGCGGTCCCGCACGGCGCTCTCGACCTCGTCGACGGGGAGGTCGCGCAGCCAGGCCGGCGCGACGGTGTGCCAGGCGAGCGGGTGCCCCTTGACGCGCACGCCGCGCTCGGCGAACCAGCGTGCGGCCCGCAGCAGCCGCTCGGTGTCGGGGCGGCCGCGCTCGCGCTCGAACTGGCCCCAGTAGAACGGCAGCGTCACGGTGTTGAAGACGTCGAACCAGAGGTCGGCGAGCGCGGGCGCGGAGCCGTTGCTCGCGCCGCCGAACGCCGAGGGCGCGTCCGCGGTCTCGCGGTTCGCGAGACCGATGAGGTCGAAGCCGATGCAGCCGAAGCCGAAGGCGTGCCGGGTCTGCTCGACGACCACGTCGGCGCCGCGCAGCGGTGAGCCGTCGGGCCCGCGCAGCAGGAGGCGGACGTCGGCGGTGCGGTGGGCGAGCGTCGGGTCGGCTCCCCCGCCCGCGGTCGTGGTCGTGGTGGCGGGGGCGTACGAGAGGTCGGTCATGGGGTTGCGCGTGTCCTCGTGGTCGTCGTCGACCGGGGCGGGCCCGCCCGGTTCGATAACGTTATCGAACCGGAGCGGTCGCGGTGTCCACCTCGACGGGTCGGGATGCCTCGCGCCGCAGCGCGGACCCGCCGACCCAGCTCGCGACCGCCCCCACGACGGCGATCACCGGCACGACGACGAACGCCGTGTGCGCGCCGACGACGTCCGCGAGCGCACCGAGCGCGAACGGCGCGACGCCGATCGCGATGCCGCCCGCGAGGGTCGCCCGGGCCTGCGCCCGGTCCCCCTGACCGGGCGCCGCGGCGAGCAGCAGGGCGATCGACAGGGGGTACTGCGCGCCGTACCCGAACCCGGCGACCACCAGACCCGCGAGCGCGACGCCGGGCACGGTCGCGGTCCACAGGATCGCCCACCCGACGATCGCCACGCCGAAGGCGACGACGAGCAGCAGTGCGGGGCGCACGCGCAGCGACAGCGGCGCGACGACGAACCGCACGGCCGTCATGCCGGCGACGAGCCCGGCGGTGGTCGCGGCGGCGATGCCCGCGCCGGCTCCCGTCTGCTCGCGCACGAGGTCGGTCGCCCAGTACGTCGTCGCGTTCTCCAGCGCGATCGCCGCGACGATCGCCGCGAGGAACCACCACGTCGGCGCGCCCGGGCGCCGGCTCGGTGCGACGGCCACCTCGACCGCCGGCACGTCGGGCACGGGCGTCGCGTCGGCGAGCGCGGCACGCTCCGCGGGCGTCATCGCTCCCCCGACGGGCTGCCGCGCGACGAGCAGCGCGGTGACGACCGCGAGCAGCGCGGTGACGGCGACGGCGGGCCGCCAGCCGAACCCGGCGGCGACGCACGCCCCCACCGCGAGCGGCCCGACGAGCCCCACGCCCGACCCGACGCCGTTCGCCTCGGTGACCGCCGCCGACGCCGCGGGTCCGTGGTGCTGCGCGAGCCCGGGCTGCGCGGAGCTGATCGCGAGGTTGCCGCCGATCGCGAGCACGAACATGCCGAGCAGGCTCACCGCGAGCGTCCCCGCCGTGAGCAGGACGGTCGTGCCGGCGACCACGACGACGCACGACGCGAGCAGCGTCCAGCGGCGCCCGCGTGCGCGCACCGAGCGCGGGGTGAGGAACGCGGTGAGGATCGCGCCCGCCGCCATCGCGGTGCCGTGCAGACCCGCCTGCGCACCCGTGAGGTCGAGGTCGTCGGCGAGCAGCGGCACGCTCGGGTTGAACGAGTAGAGCAGCCACCCCCACACGACGAAGCAGCCGTACAGCGCGACGGTGAAGCGGTCGCGCCGGAGCCGCGGGTGGGAGGGGGTCATGCGGGCACACTACGTGCCCGCGACAACAGCGCCGGCGGGCCGGAGGTCCCGCTGCGACCGGTGCACCCGATCGGCCGCAGCGGGGCCTGTGCCCGGGTGCCGGTCAGAGCGGCTTGCCGCCGGTCACCGCGATGTAGTCGCCGCTCACGTAGCTCGACTCCTGCGACGCGAGGAACACGTACGCGGGCGCGAGCTCCGCGGGCTGCCCCGCGCGGCCGAGCGGCGTGTCGGAGCCGAACGAGTCGACCTTCTCGGGGTCCATCGTCGCGGGGATGAGCGGCGTCCAGATCGGCCCCGGGCACACGGCGTTGACGCGGATGCCCTTCTCCCCGAGCTGCTGCGCGAGGCCGCGCGTGAAGTTGAGGATGCCGGCCTTCGTGGTCGCGTAGTCGAGGAGCTGCGGGCTCGGCTGCTCGGCCTGGATCGAGCTCGTGTTGATGATCGACGAGCCGGGCTCCATGTGCGGCACGGCGGCCTTGGTGATCCAGAACAGCGCGTACAGGTTGGTCTTGAAGACGCGGTCGAGCTGCTCGGTCGTGATGCCGAGCAGGCCGTCCTCCTGCGCCATCTGGTACGCCGCGTTGTTCACGAGGACGTCGATGCCGCCGAGCTCGCGCACCGCGGTCTCGACGAGCTCGGTGCACGTCGCCTCGTCGCGGATGTCGCCGGGTGCGTGCACGGCACGTCGCCCGGCCTCCTCGACGAGCCGCGCGGTCTCCTTCGCGTCCGCCTCCTCCTCGGGGAGGTAGGACAGCACGACGTCGGCGCCCTCCCGGGCGAACGCGAGCGCGACGGCCCGCCCGATCCCGGAGTCGGCGCCCGTGATGAGCGCGCGCTTGCCCGCGAGCCGGTCGGCGCCCTGGTACGACTCCTCGCCGTGGTCGGGCTTGTGGTCCATCTGGCGCGTGAGGCCGGGGTGCGGGATCTGCTCCGGCGACTGCGCGTCCTCACCGGGCTGCTGCGAGCGGGGGTCCTGGGGGGTCGTCTGGTCCGTCATCGGTCCATCGTCGGCACGCGGTTCCCCGGAGCGCCACCGGAACGCGCGTCCAGGTGCGGCTCCCCGACCCCGGGGCGCTGCATCTGCGTCACTCGTCGGCGGTCACCGCGGCGGCGAACTGGCTCGCGTACAGCCGCGCGTACGCGCCGTCGGCGGCGAGCAGCTCGTCGTGCGAGCCCTGCTCGACGATCGACCCGTGCTCCATCACGAGGATGGTGTCGGCGTCGCGGATGGTCGAGAGACGGTGCGCGATGACGAACGACGTCCGTCCGGCGCGCAGCGCGTTCATCGCCTGCTGCACGAGCACCTCGGTGCGGGTGTCCACGGACGACGTCGCCTCGTCGAGGATGAGGATCGCCGGGTCGGCGAGGAACGCGCGCGCGATGGTGAGCAGCTGCTTCTCCCCCGCCGACACGTTGGCGCCCTCGTCGTCGACCTTCGTGTCGTACCCGTCGGGCAGCGTCCGCACGAACCGGTCGACGTGCGTGGCCTGCGCGGCGGCGACGATCTCCTCGTGCGTCGCGGAGTCGACGCCGTAGGCGATGTTCTCGGCCAGCGTCCCGCCGAACAGCCACGTGTCCTGCAGGACCATGCCCATCTGCGAACGCAGCTCGTCGCGCGTCAGGTCGCGCGTGTCGACGCCGTCGAGCGTGATGCGCCCTGCGTCGACCTCGTAGAACCGCATGAGCAGGTTGACGAGCGTCGTCTTGCCCGCGCCGGTCGGGCCGACGATCGCGATGGTCGCGCCGGGCTCGGCGACGATCGACAGGTCGTCGATGAGCGGCTTCCCGGGCTCGTACCGGAACGCGACGTGCTCGAACGTGACGCGCCCGCGCACGGGTCGGTCGAGTGCGGTCGCGGGCGACGGGTCGGGCGTCTGCTCGGGCGCGTCGAGCAGCTGGAAGACCCGCTCGGCCGACGCGACCCCGGACTGCAGGAGGTTCGCCATCGACGCGATCTGCGTGATCGGCTGCGTGAACTGACGGCTGTACTGGATGAACGCCTGCACGTCGCCGATGCTCATGGCGCCCGACGCGACCCGCAGCCCGCCGACGACGGCGACCACGAGGTAGTTGAGGTTCGCGAGGAAGCCGAGCGCGGGCTGGATGATCCCCGAGATGTACTGCGCCTTGAACGACGCCTGGTACAGCGCCTCGTTGCGCTCGTCGAACGTCTGCGCGGCCTCGTGCTGCCGGCCGAACACGGTGACGAGCGCGTGCCCGGTGAACATCTCCTCGATGTGCGCGTTGAGCTTGCCGGTCCACGCCCACTGGTCGATGAACTGCGGCCGCGAGCGCTTCGCGATCGCACCGGCGACCATCACGGACAGCGGCACGGTGACGAGCGCGACGACCGCGAGCAGCGGCGAGATCCAGAACATCATGACGAGCACGCCGACGACGGTCAGGACCGACGTGATGAGCTGCGACAACGTCTGCTGCAGCGACTGCGCGACGTTGTCGATGTCGTTGGTGACGCGGCTGAGCAGCTCGCCGCGCGGCTGCCCGTCGACGTAGGAGAGCGGCAGCCTGGAGAGCTTCTGCTCGACACGCTCGCGCAACCGGTAGACGGTGCGCTGCACGACGCCCGCGGTGATGCGCCCCTGGAGCCAGCCGAACAGGAACGAGCCGACGTAGACGGCCACGACGACCAGCAGGAGGTTGCGCAGCTGCGTGAAGTCGACGCCCTGACCGGGGACCACGGCGGTGCCCTGGAGCATGTCGGCGAACTGGTCCTGCCCCTGCGCGCGCAGCCCGTCGATCGCCTGCTGCTTGGTGAGGCCCGCGGGCAGCTGCCCGCCGATCCAGCCGTCGAAGATGAGGTTCGTCGCGTTGCCGAGCAGCTTGGGGCCGATGACGGCGAGCACGACGGACGCGACGCCGAGCACGAGCACGGCGACGAGCGGGACGCGCTCGGGCCGGAGCTCGGTGAGGAACCGCTTGCCGGAGCCACGGAAGTCCATGGACTTCTCGCCGGGCATGCCCATGCCGCCCATGGGGCCCGGGCCGCCGCGCGGGGGCCGGCGCGGCACGGCCACGGCCTGCCCGGGACGCGCCGTGGGGACCGCCGGGTCGGCGGCCGGGGCAGGGCGTTCCTGGCCGCTCACGCCGCCTCCTCCGCGCTCACCTGCGAGTAGACGATCTCGCGGTAGGTCTCCGACGTCTCCAGCAGCTCGTGGTGGGTGCCGACGCCGACGACGGCGCCCTCCTCGAGCACGACGATGCGGTCCGCGTGCCGGATGGTCGCGACCCGCTGCGCGACGACGAGGACGGTCGCGTCGCGGGTCTCCGGGACGAGCGCGGCCCGCAGCGCGGCGTCGGTCGCGTAGTCGAGCGCCGAGAACGAGTCGTCGAACAGGTACACGTGCGGGCGTCTGACGAGGGCGCGCGCGATGGCGAGCCGCTGCCGCTGCCCGCCGGACACGTTCGTGCCGCCCTGCGCGATCGGCGCGTCGAGGCCCTCGGGCAGCTCCTCGACGAACCCGCGCGCCTGCGCGACCTCCAGCGCGTGCCAGAGCTCGTCGTCGGTCGCGCCGGGACGCCCGAACTCGAGGTTGCTGCGCACCGTGCCCGAGAACAGGTACGGCTTCTGCGGGACGAGCCCGACCTGCGTCCACAGCACGTCGGGGTCGAGGTCGCGGACGTCGACGCCGTCGAGCAGGACGGCGCCGCCGGTCGCGTCGAAGAGGCGCGGGACGAGGTTCAGCAGCGTCGTCTTGCCGGAGCCGGTCGAGCCGATGATCGCGGTGGTCCGGCCCGGCTCGGCGACCAGGTCGACGCCGTGCAGCACGGCCTCCTCGGCCCCGGGGTACCGGAACTCGACCCCGCGCAGCTCGACGAGCCCCGGTCGCGAGGTCGGACCCTGCGGGAGGGCGACGGGCGAGGTCGGCGGCTTCACGCTGGTCGTCGTCGAGAGCACCTCGCCGATGCGCTCCGCGGAGACGACCGCCCGCGGGAACATCACGAACATCATCGTCGACATCATGACCGCCATGAGGATGTAGGCGATGTACGACAGGAACGCGGTGAGCGCCCCGATCTGCATCTCCCCCGCGTCGACGCGCTGGCCGCCGAACCACAGCACCCCGACGCTCGTCACGTTCAGCACGAGCATGACCGCGGGGAACATCAGCGCCATGAGGCGCCCGACGCGCAGCGAGGTGTCGAAGAGGTCGGTGTTCGCGGCCGCGAACCGTCGTGACTCGCGCTCCTCGCGGACGAACGCCCGCACGACGCGAATGCCGCTGATCTGCTCGCGCAGCACGCGGTTGATCGCGTCGATCCGCTTCTGCATCGACCGGAAGTAGGGCACCATCCGCACGACGATCGCCGCGATCACGGCCGCGAGCACGGGCACGGCGAACAGCAGGATCCCCGACAGCCCGACGTCCTCCTGGAGCGCCATGACGACGCCGCCGACGAGCATGATCGGCGCGACGATCATCAGGGTGAACGTGAACAGCACGACCATCTGGACCTGCTGCACGTCGTTGGTCGTGCGCGTGATGAGCGTCGGCGCGCCGAAGTGGCCGATCTCCTGCGCGGAGAACGTCTGGACGTGGTCGAACAGCCGGCCGCGCACGTCGCGGCCGAACGCCATCGCGGCCTTCGCGCCGAAGTAGACGGCGGCGACCGCACACACCACCTGGACGAGGCTCACGGCGAGCATGACGCCGCCGAGCCGCAGGATCTCCCCCGTGTCGCCGGTGGCGACGCCGTCGTCGATGATGCGCGCGTTGAGGCTGGGCAGGTAGAGCGTGGCGAGCGTCTGGACCAGCTGCAGGACGACGACCGCGACGACGGCGGAGCGGTACGGCCTCAGGTGGTGGCGCAGGAGCGTGACGAGCACGAGCACCTTCTCCCTGGTAGGGCGGAGGTCGGGCTCTCGTGCACCGTCGTCCGCTCTGGCGACGCTAGGACTCCCGGCTTGCCCCGGACAACGGGAAAGGGGTCGTGTCGTGCGCGGTTTCGCCGCAGGCGAAGAGCCCCGCGGCGGAGGCCACGGGGCTCTTCGGTGGGTCCGGTGCCGGCCGTCCCGCGCCGGGGTACGGGCGGCGGCCGTGCGTCAGGCCGTCGGCTCCTCGGGGGTCGGCGGCGTCGCGGGCTTCTGCAGCGGCGGCGGGACCGCGCCGCCGCCCGGCCGCTGGCCGAGCTCGACCGACGGGTCGAACGGGCGCCCGCTGAGCGTGCCCGCGCTCGTGGCGTCCGCCGTCGCGGCCGCGGACTCGCGCCGCGCCTCGGCCAGGGCCTCGGCCGGGTCGGTCAGCGCGACGGGCGGCAGGTCCTCGCCGAGCGGCGACTCACCCGCGGGCCGCGACGGGCCGCCGGTGTCGCCGACACCGCTGAACCCGCGCGCCAGCTGGCCGAGGGCACCGGTCAGCTCCGACGGCAGGAACCACATCTTGCTCGACGGGCTCTGCGCGATCTTCGGCAGGATCTGCAGGTACTGGTACGCCAGGAGCTTCGGGTCGGCGTCGCCGCGGTGCACCGCGTCGAACACCTGGAGGATCGCGCGCGCCTCGCCCTCGGCGGTGAGGATCGCGGCCTGCGCGGCACCCTCGGCCCGCAGGATCGCGGCCTGCTTCTCGCCCTCGGCCGTGAGGATCTGCGACTGCTTGACGCCCTCGGCGGTGAGGATCGCGGCACGACGGTCACGCTCGGCGCGCATCTGCTGCTCCATCGAGCCCTGCACCGAGGCGGGCGGGTCGATGGCCTTGAGCTCGACGCGGTTGACGCGGATCCCCCAGCGGCCGGTCGCCTCGTCGAGCACGCCGCGCAGCTGGCCGTTGATCTGGTCACGGCTGGTGAGCGTCTGCTCGAGGTCCATCGACCCGATGACGTTGCGGAGCGTCGTGACGGTGAGCTGCTCGATGCCGGTGATGTAGTTCGCGATCTCGTAGACCGCCGACTTCGGGTCGGTGACCTGGAAGTAGATGACCGTGTCGATGCTCACCACGAGGTTGTCCGACGTGATCACGGGCTGCGGCGGGAACGACACGACCTGCTCGCGCAGGTCGACGCCCGCACGCACGCGGTCGACGAACGGGATCAGCAGGTGCAGGCCGGCGTCGAGCGTCCGCGAGTACCGGCCGAGGCGCTCGACGATGATCGCGACGGTCTGCGGCACGATCCGCACCGAGCGCACCAGCGCGACGACGACGAACAGCAGGACGAGGCCGAGCACCAGGTAGAGGGCGATCGTGCCCACGTTCGTCGTGTCGTCCAAGAGGACCTCCTCGGGTGGTGCCCGGCACCGCCGGGCGGTCGGGCGGTGGTCAGTGCGCGGGTGCCGCGCCGGGGACGGGGGGCTGGCCGGAGCCGGCCGGGGCGACGACGGCGGTCGCGCCGTCGATGCGCGCGACGCGGACGGGCGTGCCGGGTGCGATCGCGGTGCCCGCGTCGGCGCGGGCGCTCCACACCTCGCCGGCGAGCTTCACGCGGCCGCCCTCGACCGTGACGGTCGACATGACGACGGCCTCACGACCGACGAGGGCCGCCGCGTTGGTCTCGACGAGCGGCTTGCGGCCGCGCAGGTGGCGCAGCAGCCAGGGCCGGAGCGCGAGCAGCAGCAGGGCGGACGTCGCGCACGCGACCACGAACTGCACCGGGACCGACGCGCCGAGACTCGCCGAGAGCGCACCGGCGAGGGCGCCGCCCGCGAGCATGATGAAGACGAGGTCGAGCGTGAGCATCTCGAGGATGCCGAGCGCGAGCGCCGCGCTGAGCCACCACAGCCAGTCCGGCATGGCCGAACCTCCCGGTCCCGGCGCGGTCGTCCGATGACCGCGCTGTACACCGATCCTAGACGATCGCTTTGCCCGCGCGTGGGACGGTCGGGTCGGGCGTCACCCGGACGAGCGGCGAGGTCAGCGTGCCGCGCGCGCCGCCCAGCGTCCCCCGACGTGGTCCACGGCGAGCTCGAGGCCGAACGCGCCGGACAGGTTCTCCGCGGTGAGCACCTCGTCGAGCGGGCCGGCGGCGTGCACGCGGCCGTCGCGCAGCAGCAGCAGGTGCGTGAACCCCGGCGGGATCTCCTCGACGTGGTGCGTCACCAGCACCAGGACGGGCGAGCGCGGGTCCGCCGCGAGCTCCGACAGCGCCGCCACGAGCTCCTCGCGACCGCCGAGGTCCAGGCCGGCCGCGGGCTCGTCGAGCAGCAGCAGCTCGGGGTCGGTCATGAGCGAGCGCGCGATCTGGACGCGCTTGCGCTCGCCCTCGCTCAGCGTGCCGAAGAACCGGTCCGCGAGCCGCTCGACGCCGAACGCGCGCAGCAGGTCCGCGGCGCGCTGCTCGTCGAGCTCCTCGTACGACTCGCGCCAGCGGCCCGTCACGCCGTACGCGGCGGTCAGCACGACGTCGCGCACGGTCTCGCCCGACGGGATCCGGTCCGCGAGCGCCGCGCTCGACAGCCCGACGCGGGGCCGCAGCTCGAACACGTCGACCCGGCCCAGCCGCGAGCCGAGGACGTCGGCGGTGCCCTCCGAGGGGTGCATGCGACCCGACGCGACCTGCAGCATCGTCGTCTTCCCGGCGCCGTTGCGGCCGAGCACCACCCAGCGCTCGCCCTCGCGGACCGTCCAGGACACCTCGTCGAGGATCGTCGTCGTCCCCCGGCGGATCGTCACGGCCTGCAGGTCGAGCACGTCGGTCATGGTGACGACCCTAACCAACGGGACGAACGTCCTCCGCACGCTCCGGCGGGTCGCCCGGCGTGGCCTCGGTCACGTGCGCGGGACGGACGGGACCGGGCTCTACGGTGGAGCGGTGACGACGCTCGACCTGCCCCGCTCCGTGGTCCTCGCGCTGTGGCTCGCGCAGGACGGGGTGGACCGCGCCGCGATGGCCCGCGCCGTGCAGGTCGACGACGAACCGCACACGGTGCGCGCGACCGTCGACGACGCCGAGCAGGTCGACGGGCCGCTGTCGCTGCTGCTCGACGTGTGCGGCCCGGGCCCGCGGGACGTCGCGGCGCTCGTGCCCGCTCCCGGTGACGCCTCCGGCGCCCCGCCCGCGGTGAGCGCGGCCGCGACCACCGCCGGCGAGGCGCTCCTCGTCCGCAGCGACCTCGCGTGCGTCGCTGCCGTGCCCGGCGTGCAGCGGTTCGGGTCCGACCTGGAGCCCGGCCACCTCGTCACGTGGGACGTGCACGGCGTCGCGGACTGGCGCACGGCGGTGCTCGGCTCCGCGGGGTCGCTCGCCGACGCGGAGCGTGCGCTGCGACAGGGGCTGATCGACGCGACCGAGGCCCTCGTGCGCCTCGACGTCGCGCGCTGGCGGCCGGACGCGGCCGAGCAGATCGCGGGCCTGCGCGACCTCGAGCTGCCGGCGTGGCGGCTCCCGCCCGGCATCGACGGCCGGCGCGTGCGCGTGCTCGCGTCGGCGGCCCGCCTGCGCGGGATCGTCGCGCTCGCGACGCAGGACGACGGCGGCGCCGTCAACCTCTGGCAGGCCGACCAGCGCTCGACGGCCCTGCGCGAGGTCGACCGCGTCGCCCGCCGCGCGCTGGCCGCCGCCGCGACGTCGATCGGGCCCTGACGCGCCTCAGCCGAGGACGTCGCGGTAGACGGTGAGCGTGCGCTCGCCGATCGCCTCCCAGGAGAAGTGGTCCTCGACGCGCCGGCGTGCCGCGCGCCCCCACGCGGCGGCGCGGTCGGGGTCCGCGACGAGCGCGTTCAGGGCGTCGGCGAGGTCGCCCACGAACCGGTCGGGGTCGACGGGCGTGCCGGTGCCGTCCTGCACCTGGTCGATCGGCACGAGCGTGCCGGTCACGCCGTCGACGATGACCTCCGGGATGCCGCCCGTGGCCGTGCCGACCACGGGCAGCCCGACGGCCATGGCCTCGAGGTTGACGATGCCGAGCGGCTCGTAGACGGACGGGCAGACGAACACCGTGCCGTGCGCGAGGATCGCGACGACGTCCGCCCGCGGCAGCATCCGGTCGATCCACACGACGCCGGACCGCTTCTCGCGCAGCTGCGCGACGAGCCCCTCGACCTCGGCGGCGATCTGCGGCGTGTCGGGCGCACCCGCGCACAGCACGAGCTGCACGTCGGCGGGCAGGCGCTCCGCGGCCCGGAGGAAGTACGGCAGGCCCTTCTGGCGCGTGATGCGACCGACGAACACGACGGCCGGACGCGTCGGGTCGATGCCGAGGGCGCGCACGGTCGCCTCGGCCTGCGCGACGTCCTCGTCGCCCGTCGGGCGTCGCCAGCCGTCGAGGTCGATGCCGTTGTGCACGACGTGGACGCGCGACGGGTCGACGGCCGGGTACGCGCGCAGGATGTCCGCGCGCATGCCGCCCGACACCGCGATGACCGCCGCGGCCGCCTCGTACGCGGTCCGCTCGGCCCACGACGAGATCGCGTAGCCGCCGCCGAGCTGCTCGGCCTTCCACGGCCGCAACGGCTCCAGGCTGTGCGCGGTGACCACGTGCGGCAGGCCGTGCAGGAGCGACGCGAGGTGGCCGGCGAGGTTCGCGTACCAGGTGTGCGAGTGCACGATCGAGCTCGCGACGCCGTCGTCACCGACCCGGCCGACCGCGTCGACCATCTCGAGGTCGACGCCGAGCGTCTGCAGGGCGGCGTTCGCCTGCTCCAGACCGCCGGGGACGGTGTACCCCTGGACCCCCGGCTCGTCGCGCGGCCCGTCGAAGGCGTGGACCCGGACGTCGACCTTCTGGCGCAGCACGCGGGTCAGCCCCGCGACGTGGACCCCGGCACCGCCGTAGACGTGCGGCGGGTACTCGCGGGTCAGCAGGTCGACACGCACCGGGACCTCCACTGTCGGGTCCGGTCGGCGACCGGCTCTCTTCGCGACACGCTAGCGCGTGGCGGGCCGCTCGCCTCGCCGGAGACCTCCCCGTGGGCCTAGGGTCGTCGCATGGCAGCGCCGCGCGTCCTCGCAATCGTCCTCGCAGGTGGAGAGGGCAAACGACTCATGCCGCTGACGGCGCACCGCGCGAAGCCCGCCGTCCCGTTCGGTGGCATCTACCGGCTCGTCGACTTCGCCCTGTCGAACGTCATCAACTCCCGGTACCTGCACGTCATCGTGCTCACCCAGTACAAGTCGCACAGCCTCGACCGGCACGTGTCGAAGACGTGGCGCATGTCGCCGCTCCTGGGCAACTACGTGGCCGCGGTGCCCGCGCAGCAGCGCGTCGGCAAGCACTGGTACCTGGGGTCCGCGGACGCCATCTACCAGTGCCTCAACATCATCGAGGACGAGCGTCCCGACATCGTCGTCGTGGTCGGCGCGGACCACGTGTACCGGATGGACTTCTCGCAGATGGTCGAGGCGCACCGGGAGTCCGGCGCCGAGCTCACCGTCGCGGCGATCCGCCAGCCGATCGCCGAGGCCGACCAGTTCGGCGTCATCGAGACGCACCCGAACGACCCGACCAAGATCGCGGCGTTCCGCGAGAAGCCGAGCGACCCGGTCGGTCTCGTGGACTCGCCGAACGAGATCCTCGCGTCGATGGGCAACTACGTCGCGAACACCGACGCGCTCGTGCGGGCCGTCACCGAGGACGCCGAGAACCCGACGTCGCGGCACGACATGGGCGGCGACATCGTCCCGGCCTTCGTCGAGCGCGGCACGGCCGCGGTCTACGACTTCATCCGCAACGACGTGCCCGGCTCGACGCCGCGCGACCGCGACTACTGGCGGGACGTCGGGACGATCGAGGCGTTCTACGAGGCGAACACCGACCTCATCTCGATCGAGCCGGTGTTCAACCTCTACAACGACGAGTGGCCGCTCTACACCGGCTACACGGGCCTGCCGCCGGCCAAGTTCGTGCACGCCGGCGCCGGTCGTCTCGGCCACGCGGCCGACTCGATCGTCTCCCCCGGCGTCCTCGTCTCCGGCGCGACCGTGTCCGGCTCGGTCATCTCCCCCGGGGTGCGCCTGCACTCGTGGGCGCAGGTCACCGACTCCGTGCTCATGGACGACGTGCACGTGCACCGCTACGCGCAGGTGCACCGCGCGATCATCGACAAGAACGTCGTCGTGCCGGAGCGCGCGCGCATCGGCCTCGACCGCGATCACGACCTCGCGCGCGGCTTCACGATCACCGAGTCGGGCATCACGGTCGTCCCGAAGGGCGCGGTCGTCAGCGACTGACGCGCGCGGCGCACACCAGGCGGGCACGCCCGGCGCCGCAGTGGGCGGTCGCACTAGCCTGCGTCGCGTGAGCACCCCCGCGCCCCGCACCGCCGTGCCCGCCGCGACCGCCCCGTCGGCCGGGTCCGACGACGACACGCGCCGTCTCGTCGTCATGGACGTCGACTCGACGTTCATCACGAGCGAGGTCGTCGAGATGCTCGCGGCGCACGCGGGCTCCGAGGCGCTCGTCACCGAGATCACCGAGCGGGCGATGCGCGGCGAGATCGACTTCGCCGAGTCGCTCCACGAGCGCGTCGCGACGCTCGCAGGGCTGCCCGCGTCGGTGTGCGACGACGTGCTCGGCCAGGTCGAGCTCTCCCCCGGCGCGGTCGAGCTCGTCGCGGAGATGGACGCGCGCGGCTGGCCCGTCGGTCTGGTGTCGGGCGGGTTCCTCGAGATCGTGGAGCCGCTGGCCGCCCGTCTCGGCATCCGGCTCGTGCACGCCAACCGGCTGGAGGTCGCCGACGGCCGGCTCACGGGCCGCGTCGCCGGGCCCGTGGTCGACCGCGCGGTCAAGGCGCAGACGCTGCGGGCGTACGCGGCGCGGGTCGGGGTGCCGATGGAGCGCACGGTCGCGATCGGGGACGGTGCGAACGACCTCGACATGCTCGCGGCGGCGGGGTTCGGCATCGCGTTCAACGCCAAGCCGCTCGTGGCCGCGTCGGCCGACGCCGTCGTCACGGACCGGCTCGACGCGGTGCTCGGCCTGCCGCCGTTCGTCGTCGGCGCGTGACGACCGCGTTCGTCCCCGGCGCGGAGCTCGCGCGCCTGCTCCACGGTCACGTCGCGCCCGTGCTCGCGGCGCGCGGCCTGCCGTACACCGCGGCGCTGGTCGGGCCGGGGTCGGACGTGCTGGGCTTCGACGACGTGACGTCGACGGACCACGACTGGGGTCCGCGGCTGCAGGTGCTGCTCACCCCCGAGGACCACGCGACGCACGCCGCCGCGCTGCACGAGGAGCTCCGGCACCGGCTGCCCGAGGAGGTCGGCGGCTGGACCACACGGGCCGCGGCACCGGCCTCCGACGGCACCCGCGGACCGGGCAGCGGCGGACCCGGCACCCCGGTCGAGCACCGGGTCGACGTGCTGACCCTCGACACGCTCCTCACGCGCGTGCTCGGCGACGTCCGCCCACCCCTGTCGACCGCCGACTGGCTCGTCGTCCCGCAGCAGCGCCTGCTGTCCCTCACCGCGGGCGTCGTGCTGCACGACGACCTCGGCCTGGAGCGCGTGCGCGCCGAGCTGGCCGCCTACCCGCAGGACGTGTGGCTCTACCAGCAGGCGTCGGCGTGGTCGGCGATCGGCGAGGACGCGCACCTCGCGCCGCGGGCGGGCATGGCCGGCGACGACCTCGGCTCACGGCTCGTCACGGCGCGTGTGTGCCGCACCGCGGTGCTCCTGGCGTTCCTCCAGGCACGCCGGTACGCGCCCTACGACAAGTGGCTCGGCACGGCGTTCCGACGGCTGCCGGCGGCGGCCGACCTCGCCGGGCCGCTCGACGCGACCCTCGCGGCCGCGGACTGGCGGACGCGCCAGCGGGCGCTCGGGGAGGTGCTCGTCGCACTCCTGCGCGCGCACAACGCGCTCGACGTCACGCCACCGGTGCCCGAGCGGACGGTGCCGTTCCACACCCGCCCGTTCGCGGTGGTCGAGGCCGAGAGCGTCGCCGACCTGCTGCTCGCCGCCGTGACCGAGCCGTCGGTCCGCTCGCTGGGTCGCCGACGGCTGATCGGCGGCGTCGACCTCGTCACGCAGAGCACGGCGCTGTCGACGGACGTCACGCGCGGCGCAGCCCTGCGTAGCCTCTACGCCTGACGCGGCGCCGCCCCGGCCGGCGCGGGTGCGTCAGCCCGGCAGGCCGAGGCGCTCGAGCGTCGCGCTCGCCGGCGCGAGCCCCGACCACGGGCCGGTGAACCCGAGCACCGACCAGCTCGCCGTCGGCACGCCGACCTGGACGCGCGACAGCGCCGCGACGTCCGAGTCCGGCCCGGCGAGCGCGGCGGCGGCCCGGCTCATCGTGGGCTCGTGCCCGACGACGAGCACGGTCGCCACGTCGTCGCGCACGGCACGCACCACGTCGAGCAGCGACGAGAGGCCCGCGTCGTAGACCTCGTCACGCAGCTCGAGGGCCGGGTCGGCGCCGAGCGTGCCGCGCACGAGGTCCCACGTCTGCCGGGTGCGCAGGCTCGTGGAGCACAGCACGAGGTCCGGGACCAGACCCGCCGCAGCGAGCTGCGCGCCGACCTGGCCGGACTGCTTGCGACCGACCAGCGACAACGGCCGCTGGTGGTCGGGAAGGCCCTCGGGGTGCTCGGCCTTGGCGTGCCGGAGCAGGAGCAGTCGGTGGGCGGAGTCGGACGTCACCGGCTCAGCGTCCCATCACAGGCCCATCGCGTGCACGCCGCCGTCGACGTGCACGATCTCGCCGGTCGTCGCCGGGAACCAGTCGGACAGCAGCGCGGCGACGGCGCGCGCCGTGGGCTCGGGGTCGGACACGTCCCAGCCGAGCGGCGCACGGTCGGGCCAGCCGCCCTCCATCGCCTCGAAGCCGGGGATCGACTTCGCGGCGGTCGTGCGGATCGGGCCCGCGGACACGAGGTTGACCCGCACGCCGTGCGGGCCGAGGTCGCGCGCGAGGTAGCGGGCGGTCGACTCGAACGCCGCCTTGGCGACACCCATCCAGTCGTAGACGGGCCACGCGTAGCGCGCGTCGAACGTGAGGCCGACGACGGCCGAGCCGCGGGCCAGCAGCGGCTGCGCGGCGACCGCGAGCGACTTCAGCGAGTACGCGCTGACGTGCAGCGCGGTCGCGACGTCGTCCCACTCGCCCGCGAGGAAGTTGCCGCCCATGACGGACTGCGGCGCGAAGCCGATCGAGTGCACGACGCCGTCGAGGCTGTCGAAGCCCGCCTCGCGCACGCGGTCCGCGAGCGCGTCGAGGTCCTCCTGCGACGTCGCGTCGAGCTGCAGGACCTGCGCCTCGACGGGCAGGCGCCGGGCGATCGCCTGGGTGAGCCGGAACTGCCGGCCGAAGGAGGTGAGCACGACCTGCGCGCCCTGCTCCTGCGCGAGGCGCGCGACGTGGAACGCGATCGAGCCGTCGGTGAGGACGCCGGTGACGAGGAGCTTCTTGCCGTCGAGCAGACCCATGGGAGTTCCGTCCTGTTGCGGTGCGTGGGGGAAGGTCGAGGGAGGGTCAGTGACCCATGCCGAGGCCGCCGTCGACGGGGATCACGGCCCCGGAGATGTAGCCGGCGGCGTCCGAGGCGACGAACTCGACGGCCGCGGCGACCTCCTCGGGCTGCGCGAACCGGCCGGCGGGGATCGACGCGAGGTAGGCCTTCTGGCGGTCCTCGGGCAGCGCGCGCGTCATGTCGGTGTCGATGAAGCCGGGCGCGACGACGTTGGCGGTGATCCCGCGGCCGCCCAGCTCGCGCGTGATGGACCGCGCCATGCCGACGAGCGCGGACTTCGACGCGGAGTAGTTCACCTGGCCGGGGCCGCCGTACAGGCCGACGACGGACGAGATGAGCACGATGCGCCCCCGGCGCAGCCGGATCATGCCCTTCGACGCGCGCCGCACGACCCGGAAGGCACCCGTGAGGTTGACGTCGAGGACGTCGGTGAACTCCTCGTCGGTCATGCGCAGGAGCAGCTGGTCGCGCGTGACGCCGGCGTTCGCGACGACGACCTCGACGGGACCGTGCGCGGCCTCGATCTCCGTGAACGCCGCGTCGACGGCGGCGGTGTCGCGCACGTCGGCCACGGCGCCCAGGACGCCGTCGGGCAGGTCGCCCGAGCGGTAGATCGTCGCGACCTGGTCACCGGCGGCGACGAAGCGCTCCGCGATGGACCGGCCGATGCCGCGGTTCGCGCCGGTCACGAGGACGCTGCGCGGGCGGTGAGCGGGCGTGGCGTTGTCGGAAGTCTCAGGCACGGAACCCGACGCTATCCGACGTCCCCGGCACGTCGGGGTCCCGGCCCGGCACAGGAACACCCCGGCATGTTGTGGGAACCGGACAACGGCCGCCCCCGACGGTCGGTGCCCGCCGACCGGACTACGATCAGGTGGTGAGCAGCCGCAGGACTCCCAGAGCGCACGAGGCGCCGGGCGACGACGTCCAGCGCATCACGTCCGCGCCCGAGTCGCTCGCGGACGACATGGCCCGCCGGCAGCGCCGCTACCTCGCCCAGATGGGCGTCCGCATGGTGTGCTTCGCGGCCGCCTTCTTCGCGTGGGGCCACCTGCCCGTCGTCGTGCCGATCCTCCTGCTGATCGCCGCCGTGGTGCTGCCGTACGTCGCGGTCCTGTTCGCCAACGCGGGCCGCGAGCGTCGCGACACCGACGACGCGTCGTTCATGCAGTACCGCGAGATCGGGCCCGGCTCGGGTCCGCACCACCAGGTCGGGGGCGGCTCGTGAACCTCCTGGGAGGCGTGCCGGACGCCGTCGACGAGCTCGTCTGCTCCGCCCGCGGCTGCCGCACGGAGGCCGCGTGGGGCGTGCTGTGGAACAACCCGAAGCTGCACACCCCCGAGCGTCGCAAGGTGTGGCTCGCGTGCGACGAGCACCGGGAGCACCTGTCGCAGTACCTCGACGTGCGCGGCTTCCTGCGTGACGTCGTCCCCGCCGGCGACCTGGACCGGGTGGCGCCGTCGTGAGTGCGGCCGCTCGCCGGGCCGTCGGGATCGTCTGCGTCGGGGTCGTGCTCGCGACGGCGTGCGTGTTCCTGGGCCGCTGGCAGTGGAACCGGCACGTCTGGCGCGACGCGGCGATCGCGGTCGTCGAGACGAACTACGCGGCCGACCCGGTGCCCCTCGACGACGTGCTCACGTCCACGGACGAGGTGCTCGGCAAGGCCGACGAGTGGCGCACGGTCGAGGTGGTCGGGCGCTACGACGCCGACGCGACGGTCCTGCTGCGCAACCGCCCGGTCGACGGGCACCCCGCGTACCACGTGCTCGTGCCGTTCGTCGTGACGGACGCCTCCGCGGGCACCGCAGAGGCCCCCACGGGAGCGGGCGACGTGCTCGTCGTCGACCGCGGCTGGGTGCCGACGGGCGAGGACGCGAGCGCCGCGGTCGACGTACCCGCTCCCCCGACCGGGACCGTGACGCTCACCGCGCGCCTGCGGCTCGACGAGCGCGAGACGACCCGGACGGCGCCGCCGGGGCAGGTCCAGGCCGTCGCGTCGTCGCAGGTCCTCGCGGCGGGCGGGCTCGACGTGGTGCCGTACGCCGCCTACGCGCAGCGCCTGGCCGAGGACCCCGCGCCCGCCGACGTGCCCGGGACGCTGCCCCCGCCCAGCACCGACCCCGGCTCGCACCTGTCGTACGCGTTCCAGTGGTGGGCGTTCGCGCTGCTGATCCTCGGCGGGTCGGTGTTCGTCGCCCGGCGCGAGGCGGCGCTGCTGACCGAGGCCGCGGAGACCGGCACACCGCGCGCGGACGAGGACGAGCGGCCCGCGACGTCGCCGTCGACCGGGTCGCACCCGGGTCGGCCGACGCCCGGCACCCCGCCCGCGAACCGCCGCGGCGCACCGTCCGCCCCGCGCCGGCGCGGCGGGCGCGCCGAGGACGAGGAGGACGCCCTGATCGACGCGCAGCTCGCGGCGCGCGACGAGCAGGACGGGCCCGTCAGGCCAGCGCGATGAGGTCCAGGTAGTCGGGACCCCACAGGTCCTCGGCGCCGTCGGGCAGCAGCAGCACGCGCTCGGGGTCGAGCGCCGCGACGGCACCCTCGTCGTGCGAGACCAGCACGACCGCACCCTTGTAGGTACGCAGCGCCGCGAGGATCTCCTCGCGCGACGCCGGGTCGAGGTTGTTCGTCGGCTCGTCGAGCAGCAGCACGTTGGCCGAGGAGACGACGAGCGTCGCGAGCGCGAGTCGCGTCTTCTCGCCGCCCGACAGCACGCGCGCGGGCTTGTCGGCGTCGTCGCCCGAGAACAGGAACGAGCCGAGCACCGAGCGCACCTGCGTATCGGTGAGGTCGGGCGCCGCGGTCCGGAGGTTCTCGACGACCGTGCGGTCGAGGTCGAGCGTCTCGTGCTCCTGCGCGTAGTACCCGAGCTTGAGCCCGTGGCCGGGCTTCACCTCGCCCGTGTCGGACTCCTCGATGCCGCCGAGGATCCGCAGCAGCGTCGTCTTGCCCGCACCGTTGAGCCCGAGCACCACGACCTTCGAGCCGCGGTCGATCGCGAGGTCCACGTCGGTGAACACCTCGAGCGACCCGTACGACTTCGACAGCCCCTCGGCCGTGATGGGCGTGCGGCCGCACGGCGCCGGGTCGGGGAACCGCAGGCGCGCGACCTTGTCCTGGGCGCGCACCTCCTCGAGCCCCGACAGCATCCGCTCGGCACGGCGCGCCATGTTCTGCGCGGCGACGGCCTTCGTGGCCTTCGCACGCATCTTGTCCGCCTGCGCGAGCAGCACCGACGCCTTCTTCTCGGCGTTCGCGCGCTCGCGACGGCGGCGCTTCTCGTCCGTCTCGCGCTGCTGCAGGTACGCGTCCCAGCCGAGGTTGTACTGGTCGAGCTGCGACCGGGTGGCGTCCAGGTGGAACACCTTGTTGACCGTCGCGCGCAGCAGCTCGACGTCGTGCGAGATCACGACGAAGCCGCCCGAGTACTGCTTGAGGTAGTCGCGCAGCCACGTGATCGAGTCGGCGTCGAGGTGGTTCGTCGGCTCGTCGAGCAGCAGCGTGTCGACGCCCGAGAACAGGATCCGCGCGAGCTCGACGCGTCGCCGCTGACCGCCGGACAGCGTGCCCATCGGCTGCGCGAGCACGCGGTCGTCGAGACCCAGGTTCGACGTGATGCGGTGCGCCTCGCTCTCGGCGGCATAGCCACCCGCGGCGGTGAACCGGGCCTCGAGGCGCGCGTACCGGGCCATCGCCGTCTCGCGCACGTCGTCGTCCGCGGCGGCCATCGCACCCTCGGTGACGCGCATCGCGCTGACGATCTCGTCGAGACCGCGCGCCGACAGCACGCGGTCCATCGCGAGCTGCGCGAGGTCGCCGTGGCTCGGG
The DNA here is from genome assembly GCF_028583725.1 of Cellulomonas fimi. NCBI lineage: Bacteria > Bacillati > Actinomycetota > Actinomycetes > Micrococcales > Cellulomonadaceae > Cellulomonas > Cellulomonas fimi. The sequence goes on from NZ_CP110680.1 coordinate 2,535,858, forward strand.
TCCTGCGGGAGGTAGCCGATGTCGCCCGAGCGGGAGATCGTGCCGCCCGTCGGCTGGGTCTCCCCCGACAGCGTGCGGGTGAGGGTCGTCTTGCCGGCGCCGTTGCGTCCGACGAGACCGATGCGGTCGCCCGAGGCGATCCGGAACGTCGTCGGTTCGAGCAGCACACGGGCGCCGACGCGCAGCTCGACGGCCTGAGCGGTGATCACGTGGTGGTTTCCTCCGAGAAAAGCGTCCCGGCGTTGGCCACGGACGCGAAGGACCACGATTCTACCTAGCCGCTAGCGTGACGATCCGCGCTGATTTCCGACGCCACGCCGCCACGAGGCCCCTGGGGGACCCATGACCGACGCGCCCGAGAAGCACCTGTCGACCGACTCCGCCGCCGCGGCGGCCGTCCATCCCGCACCCGTCGTCCGCTCGAGCGTCGCGACCGATGTCGCGCTCGTCTCGACGTTCGCGGCGTTCGTCGCCGTCTGCGCGATCCTGCCCCCGATCCCGACGCCGTCCGGCGTGCCGATCACCCTGCAGACCTTCGCGGTCGCGCTGGCCGGCCTCGTCCTCGGCTGGCGACGCGGCTTCCTCGCCGTCGCGCTGTACGTGGCGGTCGGGCTCGCCGGCGTGCCGGTCTTCTCGGGCGGCACCGGTGGTGTGGCGGTCCTCGCCGGCCCCACGGTCGGGTACCTCGTCGCGTTCCCCTTCGCGGCGGCTGTCGCCGGCTTCCTCGGCGGCTACGCGGTCCGGGTCGGCCCCGCGCGGCTGGAGCGGCTCGGGTCGTTCGCCGCAGCGCGTGAGCCGGGTGGGCTTCGACGCGCCGCCGAGTGGCTCCGGGCTGCGCTCCGGCACGCGCCGCGCTACGGCGCTCTCGTCGGCGCCGGTCTCGCGGCGAGCTTCCTGACGATCCACCCGGCCGGCATCGCGGGCCTCATGGTCCGCCTCGACCTCGACCTCGCCACGGCGATCACGACCGACATCGTGTTCTGGCCCGGCGACGTCGTGAAGAACCTGCTCGCGGCCGCCGTCGCGCTCGCCGTGTTCCGCGCGTTCCCCGACCTGCTGCGCACGCGCCGCTGACGGGGGGTCACGTGATCGAGCTCGACGACGTCGTCGTCACCGCCTGGAGCCCCGACCCGGACGGCGGCGCCGACCGGGTCGTGCGGCTGCTCGGGCCGGTGACGCTGCGGCTCGCCGAGCGGCGGATCGCGGTCGTCGGGGCCAACGGGTCGGGCAAGTCGACGCTCGCGCGGCTCCTCAACGGGCTCGTCCTGCCGTCGAGCGGGACCGTGCGCGTCGACGGCCTCGACACCGCGTCGGACGGCGCCGCGGTCCGGCAGCGCGTCGGGTTCGTGTTCACGGACCCGAGCGCGCAGATCGTGCTGCCGACGCCGCTGGAGGACGTCGCGCTCTCGCTGCGCCGGCGCTTCCCCGACAAGGCCGAGCGGACCGCGGCCGCACGGGCGGCGCTGCGCCGGTTCGGGCTCGACGGGCGCGCCGACGTGTCCGTGCACGCGTTGTCGGGTGGTCAGCGCCAGCTCCTCGCGATCGCGGCCGTGCTGGCGGTCGAGCCCGCGGTGCTCGTGTGCGACGAGCCGACGACGCTGCTGGACCTGCGCTGGCGGCGCGTCGTCGACGACCTGCTCGCGGACCTCGACCAGCAGGTCGTCGTCGTCACGCACGACCTCGACGCCGCCCGCCGCGCGGACCGCGTGCTCGTGGTCGACGACGGGCTCGTCGTGCACGACGGCGACCCGCACGACGCGGTCGCGCACTACGAGGCGCTCATGGGCCAGGCGGGCGTCCCGTGACGCGTCGCGACCGCGGCCCGATGCGTCCGCCGTGGGCCGGTCCGCTCGGCCTGTACCACCCCGGCACGACGGTCGTGCACCGGCTGCCGGCGGGGGCCAAGCTCGCCACGCTCCTGGTCGCCGGGATCGCGGTTCTGCTGCTCGACGGCCCGTCGGCGGCCCTCGCCGCCCTCGGGGTCGCGATCGGCGTCCTGCTCGTGGCGCGCGTGCCGCTGCACCGCACGACGCGCGGACTGCTCCCGGTCGTCGTCCTCGCGCTCGTCGTCGGCGGGTACCAGACGTGGACGCGCGGGTGGGAGGTGGGCGTGGAGGTCGCGGCCGAGCTGCTCGCCCTCGTCGTCCTCGGGACCGTCGTCACCGCGACCACCCGGTCCGACGCGCTGCTCGACGTGCTCGCCCGCGTGGCCCGACCGCTCCGGCACGTCGGCCTGCACCCCGAGACCGTGGCGCTGGCCGTCGGGCTGTTCCTCCGGACGATCCCGGTGCTCGCGCACTCGTCGCTCGAGGTGCGCGCCGCCGCGCGTGCCCGCGGCCTCGACCGCGACCCACGCGCGCTCGTCCTGCCCGCGGCCGTCCGCATGGTCGCCCACGCCCGTGCGACGGGCGACGCGCTGGCCGCCCGCGGCCTCGCCGACGACTGACGGACGCCGCCCACGCGTCACGTGCACGAACGGGTGGATCCGCCGTCCCGACGGGCGGACACCCGGGCGCGGGGTTACGGTCCCCTCCGTGACGTTCGGTGAGGGTGGTCAGTTCGAGGGCGGCCGCGTCCGCACGAGCCGCGGCGGCAAGGTCGCCGTGGGCGGCGGGATCGGCGCGCTCGTCGTCGCGGTGCTCGCGATCTTCCTCAACCAGTCCGGCAACGGCGACCTCGCCAACGTGCTGCAGGGCGTCGCCGGCGGCGGCGGCCAGCAGGCCGAGCAGGGCGTCGTGGGCGACTGCACCGCCGAGCAGGCCAACGAGCAGCGCGACTGCCGCCTCTCGGCGACGCTGCAGGCCCTCGACGCGTACTGGGGCGCCGAGCTCCCCGCGCAGGGGGCGCAGTTCGCGGTGCCCGCCGCCGAGGCGTTCGAGGGCCAGACGACCACGGGGTGCGGCGCCGCGTCCGCGTCGACCGGGCCGTTCTACTGCCCGCCGGACCAGACGATCTACCTGGACCTCGGCTTCTACGACGTCCTGCAGAGCCAGTTCGGCGCGCAGGACGGCCCGCTCGCCGAGATGTACGTCACGGCGCACGAGTACGGCCACCACGTGCAGAACCTCACCGGCGTCATGGACCAGGCGCAGCGGCAGGGCACCGGCGCCGAGTCCGACTCGGTGCGCGTCGAGCTCCAGGCCGACTGCTACGCCGGCATGTGGGTCGGCAATGCCGCCACGCAGGTCGACCCCGACACGGGCGTGACGTTCCTGGAGCCCATCACCACCGAGCAGCTCCAGCAGGCGCTGTCCGCCGCGGAGGCCGTCGGCGACGACCACATCCAGCAGCAGTCCAGCGGCGGCGTGAACCCCGACACCTGGACCCACGGCTCGTCCGAGCAGCGCCAGCGCTGGTTCACGACCGGCTACGAGCAGGGCACCCTCGCCGCCTGCGACACGTTCGCGACCGACGACCTCTGACGTCGCTCGCGCGACGCCGGACGTGCGCGATCGGGAGCGTCGATATCGACCTGCGACGCGGCGGGCCGCTCGCTAGCCTCGCGCGCGTGCTGATCCGCCCCGAGACCCCCGCCGACGTCGACGCCGTGCGGGAGGTCGTCGCCCGCGCGTTCGGCGACCACGCCGACCACGTCCTCACGATGCTCGACGCCCTGCGCCGCGACCCCGCCTGGGTCGACGGCCTCTCGCTCGTCGCCGTCGACGACGCCGTCGTCGGCCACGTCCTCCTGACCCGTGTCACCGTCGCCTCGGCGCGCGGCCCGGTGCCCGCCCTCACGTTGTCGCCGCTCGCGGTCGACCCCGTCGCGCAGGGGCGCGGGATCGGCACCGCGCTCGTCGCGGCCGCGCTCGACGCCGCGTCGGCGGCAGGCTGGCCGCTGGTCGTCCTGGAGGGCGACCCCCGGTACTACGGCCGCCGTGGCTTCGTCGCCGCCGAGCCGCTCGGCCTCCCCTCGCCGTCTCCCCTGATCCCGGCCGGCGCGTGGCAGGTGGCGCTCCTGCCCGCGCACGAGCCGTGGATGACCGGACCCGTGCGGCTGTCGGCTCCCCTGCTGGCCGTCAACGACCTCGCCCGAGGCTGACCGGACGGCGGACGCCGTACCCGTGACCACGAGGCGGTCACGGGTACGGCGTCCTGCCGCAGACCCTGGCGTCAGCCGCGCGCTTGTGCCCGCCGGGTCACCGTCACGGCCCCGACGCCGAAGGCGACGAGCACGAGCCCGAGACCGACGAGCGCCCAGGGGTCCGCGCCGGTCGTCGCGAGGAAGCGCGCACCGGCGGACGTCGCGGTGGTCCCGCCGCCTGCCCCTCCGCCCGCACCGGCCGTCGGCGCGTCCCGCGTCACCGTGAGCGTGGCTGGCGCCGAGTACGCCCCGCCGAACGTGTTCGCGGCGTACGCCCGGAACTGGGCCCCGGAGTCCGCGGTGCGCGCGGTGAACGCGAGGACCGCGTCGGTCGCACCCGGCACGTCGGTCCACGTCCCGTCCACGAGGCGCTGCCACTGCACCGTCGGCGCGGGCGACCCCGTCGCGGCGACACTGAGGCGCACCGGTGCCCCGTCGGCGGCCGTGACGTCGGACGGGTCGTCACGGACCCACGCGACCGTGCCCGCGGCCGACGCGTCACCGCCGCGCTGGTCCGCGACGAACGACGCCACCCACGACAGCGCCGAGTTCCAGTTCACGGTGATCTCGTTGGTCGACCACGACTGGATGTCGTCGACGTAGCAGAGCTGCGGGGCGCACATGTGGTCGGGACCGTAGAGCCCGCTGATGACCGGGTCCCAGGTGCCGACGTCGGAGTTGGGGCCACCGGACACCGACCCGACGGGCGGGTTGGGCAGCGCGTCGGTGAGCGAGTGGGCGAACCAGCGGCTGTGCTGGTCGTCGGAGAACACGTCGCCGTAGCCCGTGATGTACGAGTTGTTCAGCGCGTTGCGGCCCAGCAGGTAGTCCATCGACTCGAGGACCGCGTCCGCGAACCGCTGGTCGCCCGTGAGGTCGAACGCGGTGCCGAGGACCACCTGGTTGTTGAGGACGGCCGAGTTCGACCCCCACTCGTAGACGCCGTCGTCGTCGCCGACGTACGCGGTCCCGAAGGGCTGCGCCGCCTGCCGCGCGAGGTACGTCTCCGCGCCGTCGACGACGGACTGGCGGATCGCGGTGCGTCCGGGGATGTCCGACTCCACCACGGCGAGGTCCATGCGCCCGAGGGCCGCGGTCTCGCCCCAGTACATGCCGCCCGACGTGAAGATGTCCGCGGTGTGGTGCTCGTTCGCGAGCACCGCGTCCCGGAACTCCGGCTCGCCGGTCGTGAGGAAGAGCTCCGCCGCCGCCCAGTAGAACTCGTCGCTGACGTCGTCGTCGTCGTACGGTCCGCCGCCCGGGCTCGGGTCGGCGTTCGGCGCCGGGGCGTACAGGTCCGGCGTCGCGACCGCAGCCGCGTACGCGGTGCGTGCGGCGGCGAGGAGCTCGGCCGCGAAGTCGGCGTCGTACGGCTCCCAGAGGCGGGCGCCCTGCGCCGCGACGGCTGCGAGGTTGAGGGTCGCCGCGGTCGACGGGCGGTGCAGCCGGCGCTGCTGCGGGTCGTCCGACGGCAGGAGAGGCAGACCGGTCCAGTCGACGTCGTGGACCTTGTGGTGGACCATGCCGGCGAGCGGCCGGCCGGCCGGGACCTGCATGCGCAGCATCCACTCGAGCTCCCAGCGCGCCTCGTCGAGCGCGTCGGGCACGCCGTTCGTCTGCTCGTCGAGCGGGATGTCGAGCGTCCCGTCCCCGAGCGCGTCGACGTCGCCCGTGGGCGCGGAGAGCGCGCGCTCGTAGGTGCTCATCACCTGCGCGACCGCGATGCCGCCGTTGACGACGTACTTGCCGTGGTCCCCGGCGTCGTACCAGCCGCCGGTGACGTCGAGCGTGTAGTCGCACGTCCAGTCGCCGTAGAGGTTCTGCGCCTCGGCCGGCGTGATGCACGGGACCGCGACGTCACCCTGGTTCGCGCCCGCGTCGCCCGGCTGACCGACGTGACCCGCGGCCCGCGTGTACCGCGCGTCCCCGATGATCGACCCGTCGATCGCGATGCCGCTGCGGACCGGGTAGAAGTAGTCGAGCGCGTCGTAGCGCAGCTGCTCGTAGAGGTCGTCGCCGATGACGAACGCGTGGCTCGTCTCACCGTCCGCCCGCAGGGTGTAGGTGCCCGGTGCCGTCACGTCGCCGAAGTCGATGACCTGCACGTTGACGCCTGCCGTCGGGTCGACGCCCTGCGGTTCCGTGCTGCCGGATGCCACGACCGTGCCGCCGGACACGAGCTCCCAGTCGACCGGGTCGGTCTCCTCGGTCACGAGGGTCGCGCGCTTCGGTCCCTCGGTCAGGTAGCCGACCTGGTTGACGCGCACGCGCGGCCCGGTCTCGGGCTCGTACGGCGCCGGGGGCTCGCTCGTCTCGGCGAACGACAGCTCGGTGATGCAGAAGGTGTACGGCGACGTGCGGCGTCCGAGCTCGAGCTGGATCCGCCCGAAGGCCGTGGCCGGGTCGGCGCTGAACGTGGCGTCGGCCGTGAAGGCGTAGGTGAACGTCTGCGGGTCGGTCGTGAGCGCGGCGTCGTCGTCGAGCACCCGGTGCCACGGCTCGCCGAACTGACCGACGATCACGTTGACCGGTGCCGGGTCGCTCGCGTAGGCGGTGAACTCGAGGACGTAGTTGCGGCCCTCGACGACGTCGACGTACTTGAGCTCGAGGCCCGCCTCGTACGGGTTGGCGTAGCCCCCGCGCAGGTCGATGCACGCGCTGAGACCGTCGGCCCCGGCACGGGCGGTGCCGCCACCCGTCGCGTCGTACAGCGAGAACTCACCGAGGTTGCCGCCCGTGAACGCGTGGTCGATACCCCCGCCGGACGTCAGGGAGAAGTTGTCGACGCAGAACGTGTAGGGCTCCGACTGCCCACCGAGCTGGAAGGAGACCTGCCCGGTCCCGGTGGTCCAGTCGTCGGCGACCGGCGAGTCGGGCGTGCCCGGGCGCGTCGGCCAGTCCGCCGCGGTGAAGGTGACCTCCACGTGCTGCGGCGTCGCCGAGCCGTCGAGCACCACCTGGTGGCCGAAGGCCGCGGGGTAGCCGAGCCCGCCCTGGACGGGGACGGTCACCGGGGCGGTCGCGTGCGCGTCGAACGCGACCACGTAGGTGGCGTCGCGGTCGAAGGCCACGCCGTCGTGCTGCAGAGCGATGTCCCACGGGTTCACGCCGCCGTCGACGACGGCGCAGAGCTCACCGCTCGTGACGGAGGACGAGACGGAGCCCGCGTTCGCGTACGAGAACCACCCGTCGGCGTCGCCGGCGGCGAAGTCGTGCTCGTCCGTCAGGGGGGCGGCTGTCGCCGTCGACGCGACGGCCGCGACGACGAGCAGCGCTGCCGACACCGCGCCGGCCAGCCACCGGCTGGGGCGAGGGCGGCGCTGGACAGGTGAGGGGACCACGGTGTCTCCGTTGGTGAGGGCGCTCCGAGCGCGATGGGCGGGTCAGTGCATCTGGAAGCGCTTCCATAGGTGGTCGGCAGCGAGCCTGCCCTGACCGGCCCGGCCCCTGTCCCCGGCTCGGCCCGCACCCTCGCAGGCCGCCCCATCAACAGACTGGACGCGCTTCCAGTTGTGCGCCGATAGTGTGGCCTCACGATCCGGGTGTCAAGGTGAACGTGCTGGTCATCCCTCGACGGAGTGACCACGTACGGAGCGCGTTGGGCCGGAAGCGCTTCATCGGATCACGCTCGCCGTGCTAGCCTCGGCACGTTTCGACACGCGGGCGAGGGAGTCCATGGCAGGCCGGACCGGGCGTCCCCCCACTCTCGACGAGGTGGCACGCCGAGCGGGCGTCTCGCGCGCGGCGGCGTCCCGCGCCATCAACAACACGGTCCACGTCAGCCCCGCGACCCGCAGCGCCGTGGAGCGCGCCGTCCGCGAGCTGGGGTACGTCCCGAACGTCACGGCCCAGGCGCTCGCACGGCAGAAGGTCGGCGCCGTCGTCCTCGCCGCCTCGCACGACAACCCGGACCTGCTCGGGGACCCGTTCATCGGCCAGGTGATCGTGGGCGTCACCACCGCCCTCGAGAGCACCGAGCTCGACCTCAAGCTCCTCCTCTGCCACCCCGAGAAGGGTCACGACCGGGTGCAGCGCATGCTCCGACGGCCACGCGCCGACGGGGTCATGGTCATCGCGCTGCGAGGCGACGACCCCCTGCAGCGCATGGTCGAGGAGTCCGGACTTCCGGCGGTCTACGGCGGTCGCCCGCTCCGCGGCGACCCGGACTGGTTCGTCGACGTCGACAACCGGGGCGGTGGGCGGACGGCGGCCGAGCACCTGGTCCGCCTCGGGCGACGCCGGATCGCCACGATCGCCGGGCCCGTGGACTCCCACGCCGCGGCCGCACGGCTCGAGGGCGTGACCGACGCGCTGTCCGTCGCGGGTCTCGACCCCACGCTCGTCGAGCACGCCGACTTCACACGTCAGGGCGGGTCGTCCGCGATGGCGCGTCTGCTCGAGCGCCACCCGGACCTCGACGCGGTCACCGTCGCGTCCGACAACATGGCCGTCGGAGCGCTGCACACCCTCGCGCAGCACGGGCGCCGTGTTCCCGAGGACGTCGCCGTCGTCGGCTTCGACGACCTGCCCATCGCCGAGCTCGCCCAGCCGTCGCTCACGACCGTCCAGCAGCCCATCCGGTCGCTGGGGTACGAGATGGCCCGGATCCTCCTGGCCGTCGTCGACGGCGAGACGCCGAGCTCGCTGCTCCTGCCGACCCGGCTGGTGGTCCGCGGGTCGGCGCCACTGAGCGCGCCACCGTCGCCCGCCTGACGACTCCCGGGCATCCCGCCGCCCGTCATCCCCGCGGGTTGACGACCACGGCACCGGGATCGACGACGCCCGGCGACCCGCGCGCCGTCTGCTCGCCGCCGCCGCGCCGCTAGTGTGCCCCGATGACCGAGCGCCTCGACCCGCCCCTGTCCGCCGACGAGCTCACCACTCTTCGCGCCTTCCTCGACTTCCACCGCCAGACGCTCCTGCTCAAGACCGAAGGGCTGGACGCCGCGCAGCTCGCCCGCACCCTCGCGCCGTCCGCCATGACCCTCGGCGGCCTGCTCAAGCACCTCGCGCTGGTCGAGGACAGCTGGTTCGGGGAGGTCCTGGCGGGTCGTACGGCGTCGGAGCCGTGGGCGTCCGTGGACTGGGACGCCGACCGCGACTGGGAGTGGAGCAGCGCGGCCGCCGACACGCCCGGCGAGCTGCGCACCCTGCTCCAGGAGGCGATCGCGCGGTCGGACGCGATCGTCGACGAGCTCGGCCCCGACCCCGACCGCCACGCGGTGCGCGCGCACCGACGCACGGGCGAGCCGATCAGCCTGCGCTGGATCCTCGTGCACATGATCGAGGAGTACGCCCGCCACAACGGGCACGCCGACCTGCTGCGCGAGTCCATCGACGGCGTCACCGGCGAGTGACACCGCGCCACCCGGGAACGACGACGCCCGGTCCCCCGCGTCGGGGTCCGGGCGTCGTCGTGCCGGCCGGGGCCGTCAGATGTTGAAGCCGAGGGCGCGCATCTGGGCGCGGCCGTCGTCGGTGATCTTCTCCGGGCCCCACGGCGGCATCCAGACCCAGTTGATGCGGAAGCCGTCGACGATGCCGTCGAGCGCCTGCGCGGACTGGTCCTCGATGACGTCGGTCAGCGGGCACGCCGCGGACGTGAGCGTCATGTCGATGACGGCGGTGTTCGTCTGGTCGATGACGACGCCGTAGACGAGGCCGAGGTCGACGACGTTGATGCCGAGCTCGGGGTCGATGACGTCCCGCATGGCCTCCTCGACGTCGGCGACCGTGGTCGGGTTGGTCTCGGTGCTCATGCGTCCTCCTTGGTGCGCGTCGCGCCGGTCTTGATGAGTGCGTCGTTCAGGGCGACCCAGCCGAGCAGGGCGCACTTCACGCGGGCCGAGTAGCGGCCGACGCCCGTGAAAGCGGCGGCGTCGCCGAGCTTGTCCTCCACCTCGTCTCCGAGGCCGGCGCCCTTGGACTGCATGAGGGCGCGGAAGGTGCCGGCGAGGTCGTCGACGGCTGCGAGGTCCTGGTCGACGACCAGGTCGTGCAGGACGGACACCGAGGCCTGGGAGATCGAGCACCCCTGCCCCTCCCAGCGCACGTCGCGCACGACGCCGGCGGCGTCGACGTCGACCTGCAGGGTGACCTCGTCGCCGCAGGTCGGGTTGACCTGGTGCGACTCCGCCGACAGGGCCCCGGCCTCGGCCGCACCGAGGCCCCGCCCGTGCGGGTGCTTGGCGTGGTCGAGGATGACCTGCTGGTACAGCTGTTCCATCGAGGTGCTCATGCGTGACTCCCGTCCTCCAGACCGAAGAACGTCCGCACCCCGGCGAGTGCTTCCCGGAACACCTCGATCTCCTCGTCGGTCGTGTAGACGGCGGCCGACGCGCGCGCGGTCGCGGCGACGCCGAACCGGCGGTGCAGCGGCTGCGCGCAGTGGTGTCCGACCCGCACGGCGACGCCGGCGTCGTCGAGCACCTGGCCCACGTCGTGCGCGTGCACGCCGTCGACGACGAACGACACGTTCGCGAGCCGGTCGCGGGCGTCGGTCGGGCCGATCACGCGGACGCCCGGCACGGACGCCACGGCGTCGAGCAGGAGCTGCGTGAGGTGCGCCTCGTGCGCGGCGACGGCGTCCATGCCGAGCTCGGCCAGGTAGGACGCGGCGGCGCCCATGCCGACGGCCTGGGACACCATCTGCGTGCCGGCCTCGAACCGCTGCGGCGGCGGCGCGTAGGTCGTGCGCTCCATGGTGACGACCTCGACCATCGAGCCGCCGGTCGTGACGGGCGGCATGGCCTCGAGCAGCTCGCGCCGCCCGTAGAGCGCGCCGACACCGGTCGGGCCGAGCATCTTGTGACCCGAGAACGCGGCGAAGTCGACGCCGAGCGCGTCGAGGTCGACCGGCAGGTGCGGGACCGACTGGCACGCGTCGAGGACGGTGAGCGCGCCGACCTCACGGGCCCGTGCGACGAACGCGTCGACGGGCGTGATCGCGCCCGTGACGTTCGACGCGTGCGAGAACGCGAGCACGCGCGTGCGCTCCCCCACGACCGTCGCGAGGTCGTCGAGGCGCAGCCGACCGTCGTCGTCGACGCCGATCCAGCGCAGCGTCGCCCCCGTGCGCGCCGCGAGCTCCTGCCACGGCACGAGGTTCGCGTGGTGCTCCGCCTCGGTGACGACGATCTCGTCGCCGGGACGCAGCGCGAACCGCGCCGACGCCTCTCCGCCGCGGCCCAGCGACGCGTTCGACATCGCGTACGCGACGAGGTTGATCGCGGCCGTCGCGTTCGACGTCCAGACGAGCTCGCCGGGCGAGACGCCGACGAACGACGCGACCCGACCGCGCGCGTCCTCGAACGCCTCGGTGGCCTCCTCGGCGAGCTGGTGCGCGCCGCGGTGCACGGCGGCGTTGCGCTGCACGTAGAAGTCCTGCTCGGCGTCGAGGACGACCTCGGGCTTCTGCGACGTCGCGCCGGAGTCGAGGTAGACGAGCGGGCGGCCGCCGCGCAGCGTGCGCGCGAGCAGCGGGAAGTCCGCGCGGACCGCGGCGAGCTCGGCGGGGCCGAGCGTGCCGCCGGTCGCCGGCGCGGTGGCGCCGTCGGCGGGGGCCGCGGTGTCGAGCATGCTGGTCACGTCGTCCGCCCTTCGTCGTGCGTCGGGGTGTCGGTCCGTCCCCGGGGCGACACGAGCCCCGGGGACGGCATGGTCGTCGGTGCTCAGACCGCCGACGTGAGGAACCGGTCGTAGCCCTCGTTCTCGAGGCGCTCGGCGAGCTCGGGCCCGCCCTCCTCGGCGACCTTGCCGTCGACGAAGACGTGCACGAAGTCGGGCTGGATGTAGCGCAGGATGCGCGTGTAGTGCGTGATGAGCAGCACGCCGACGTCCGGGTTCTGGCGGACGCGGTTGACGCCCTCCGACACGACGCGCAGCGCGTCGACGTCGAGGCCCGAGTCGGTCTCGTCGAGGATCGCGAACTTCGGCTTGAGGAGCTCCATCTGGAGGATCTCGTGGCGCTTCTTCTCGCCGCCGGAGAAGCCCTCGTTCACGGAGCGGTCCGCGAACGCCGGGTCCATGCGGAGGTTGTCCATCGCGGTGCGGACGTCCTTGACCCACGTGCGCAGCGGCGGGGCCTCGCCGTCGATCGCGGTCTTGGCGGTGCGCAGGAAGTTCGACACCGAGACGCCCGGCACCTCGACCGGGTACTGCATCGCGAGGAACAGACCGGCGCGGGCCCGCTCGTCGACGGACAGCGCGAGGACGTCCTCGCCGTCGAGCGTCACCGTGCCGCCGGTGATCTGGTACTTCGGGTGCCCGGCGAGCGAGTACGCGAGCGTCGACTTGCCGGACCCGTTCGGGCCCATGATCGCGTGCGTCTCGCCGCTGTTCACGGTCAGGTCGACACCGCGCAGGATGGGCTTGGCGCCCTCCTTGGTCTCGACGCTGACGTGCAGGTCGCGGATCTCCAGGGTGGCCATGCGGGGAACTCCTAGGTCAGAGGGGGGCGTCGACGTCGACCAGCACACGCTGGCCGTCGACGGTCACGGGGTAGACGGGGACGGGTCGCACGGCGGGCGGACCCAGCGGCTTGCCGGTGCGCAGGTCGAACCGCGACCCGTGCAGCCAGCACTCGATCGAGCAGTCCTCGACCTCGCCGTCGGACAGCGAGACGGCACCGTGCGAGCAAATGTCGCTGATGGCGTGCAGCTCGCCGTCCTCGTCGCGCACGATGGCGACCTCGACGGGTCCGGACTCGCCCTCGAGCTCGACGCGGAACGTGCCGGCGACCGGCACGTCCTCGTCGTAGCAGGCGAGCTGGGCGGTCATGCGCGCTCCGTGTGCGCCGCCGTCTCGGCGCCCTCGACGTGCGGTGCGGCGAGCGCGTCGAGCGCCGACATCGACGCCTCGAGCTCCTTCTCGATCGCGCCGATGAGGCGCTCCTCGACCGCGGGCACGCCGATCTCCTGGACGAGCTCGGCGAAGAAGCCGCGGACGACGAGGCGACGCGCGTCGGCCTCGGGGATGCCGCGGGCGCGCAGGTAGAACAGCTGCTCGTCGTCGAAGCGGCCGGTCGCGGACGCGTGGCCCGCGCCCTCGATGACGCCCGTCTCGATCTCGAGGTTCGGCACGGAGTCGGCGCGCGCGCCGTCGGTGAGGACGAGGTTGCGGTTGAGCTCGTACGTGTCGGTGCCCTCGGCCGCCGCACGGATCAGCACGTCGCCGACCCACACGGTGTGCGCACCCGCGCCCTGCAGCGCGCCCTTGTAGGTCACGCGGCTCACGCAGTTCGGGACCGCGTGGTCGACGAACAGGCGCTGCTCCTGGTGCTGGCCCGCGTCGGCGAAGTAGAGGCCGAGCAGGTTGACCGACGCGCCCTCGCCGACGAACGCGGCGTCGGGCGTGATGCGCACGACGTCGCCGCCGAGCGTCACCGCGATGTGCTTGACGGTCGCGTCGCGACCGATCCGCAGCCGGTGCGACGACGCGTGGACCGAGCCCTCGGCCCAGTCGTGCACCGTGACGACGGTGAGGTGCGCACCCTCGTCCGCGACGATCTCGACGGTCTCGGTGAGCGACGCGTGCCCGACGTGGTCGATGACGACGACGCCCTCGGACAGCGCCTCGGCGTGCACCAGCAGGTGCGTCGCCGACGGCTCGAGCGGCGCGTCGTGCGTGCCCGCACCCTCGACGCCCTCGATCTTGATCGACGTCACGGTGGACGCGACCTTCTCGCGCGGGATCGTCACGACCGTCGCGCGCGGGAACGACGCCCACGCGACGGCGGCGGTGCGGTCGCCCGGCTCGCCCGCGCGGCCCAGGCGCTCGTCGTCGCGGTCGACGATCTCGACCCTGACCTCGGGCGCCTCGACGACGGTCGTCAGCACGCCGTGACCCGTGAGCACGCCCTCGCTCGTCGCGGCGAACAGCGGCGCGAGGCGGTCGACGGGCGAGAACCGCCACTCCTCCTCGCGGCCCGTGGGGACCGCGAAGTCGGCGACGTCGAAGGACGTCGGGCGCGCGGCGCGGGACGCCTCGGGGGTGCCCCCGGTGCCGTGCGTGTGGGCCCCGTCGGCGACCGCCCGGGAGTGGTCGGTCGACAGGTTCTCCGTGGTGGTCGTCATCAGCCGACGGCCCCTTCCATCTGCAGCTCGATGAGGCGGTTGAGCTCGAGGGCGTACTCCATGGGGAGCTCGCGCGCGATGGGCTCGACGAACCCGCGCACGATCATCGCCATGGCCTCGGTCTCGGGCATGCCCCGGGACATCAGGTAGAACAGCTGGTCCTCGCTCACGCGCGACACCGTGGCCTCGTGGCCCATCGACACGTCGTCCTCGCGGACGTCGACGTACGGGTAGGTGTCGGAGCGCGAGATCTGGTCGACGAGCAGCGCGTCGCAGAGCACGTTCGACGCGGAGTGGCTCGCACCCTCCAGCACCTGCACGAGCCCGCGGTAGGACGTGCGGCCACCGCCGCGCGCGACCGACTTCGAGACGATCGACGACGACGTGTGCGGCGCGGCGTGCACCATCTTGGCGCCCGCGTCCTGGTGCTGGCCCTCGCCCGCGAACGCGATCGACAGCGTCTCGCCGCGCGCGTGCTCGCCCATGAGGTAGATCGCCGGGTACTTCATCGTGACCTTGGAGCCGATGTTGCCGTCGACCCACTCCATCGTCGCGCCCTCGGCGGCGGTCGCCCGCTTGGTGACGAGGTTGTACACGTTGTTCGACCAGTTCTGGATCGTCGTGTACCGCACGCGGGCGTTCTTCTTGACGATGATCTCGACGACCGCGGAGTGCAGCGAGTCCGACGAGTAGACGGGCGCGGTGCAGCCCTCGACGTAGTGCACGTACGAGCCCTCGTCGGCGATGATCAGCGTCCGCTCGAACTGGCCCATGTTCTCCGTGTTGATGCGGAAGTAGGCCTGCAGCGGGATCTCGACGTGCACGCCCGGCGGCACGTAGACGAACGACCCGCCCGACCACACGGCGGTGTTGAGCGACGCGAACTTGTTGTCGCCCGGGGGGATCACGGAGCCGAAGTACTGCTCGAAGATCTCGGGGTGCTCGCGCAGGCCCGTGTCGGTGTCGAGGAAGATGACGCCCTGCTCCTCGAGCGACTCCTGGATCTGGTGGTAGACGACCTCGGACTCGTACTGCGCGGCGACGCCCGCGACGAGGCGCTGCTTCTCCGCCTCCGGGATGCCGAGGCGGTCGTACGTGTTCTTGATGTCCTCGGGCAGGTCCTCCCAGCTGGCGGCCTGCTTCTCCGTCGAGCGCACGAAGTACTTGATGTTGTCGAAGTCGATGCCCGACAGGTCGGAGCCCCACCACGGCATGGGCTTCTTCTCGAAGAGGCGCAGCGACTTCAGGCGCGTCTTGAGCATCCACTCGGGCTCGTTCTTCAGCGCCGAGATCTCCCGCACGACGGCCTCGGACAGGCCACGCTTGGCCGTGGCTCCGGCCACGTCGGTGTCGTGCCAGCCGTAGTTGTAGTTGCCGATCGAGGCGATGGCCTCGTCCTGCGTGAGCGGCGCGGCGACTGCCGCGTTCTCGGTGGGTGCACTCATGCTGTCGGTCCTTCCGGGGCGAGCACGGGGGCTGCGGGGGTCGGTGCGGTCGTCGGGATGTTCGTGGTGCACACGTGCCCGCCACCGGCGAGGGTGGCGAGCCGTTGCACGTGGACGCCGAGGATGCGCGAGAAGGCGCGGGCCTCGGCCTCGCAGAGCTGCGGGAACTCGTGCGCGACGTCCTGGACGGGGCAGTGCCCCTGGCAGAGCTGGACGGCCCGCGCGCCGGGGACGGGTCGTGCGGACGCGGCGTACCCGTCGGCCGTCAGGCCGTCGGCGAGCGAGCGGGCGCGGGCCGTGACGTCCTGGCCCGCCGCGTCGACGACGGCGACGAGCCGCTGCTCGAGGTCGCGGACGCGCTGCTCGGCGAAGCTCTCGACGGCCGCGGGACCGCCGGTCTCCGCGAGGAAGCGCAGCGCCTGCGTGGCGAGCTCGGAGTAGCGGTGCGAGAGCGCGGCCTGGCCGCGGCTGGTCGCGACGTAGCGACGGGCGGGACGACCGCGGCGGGCGGGACCGACCCCGACGCCGACGTGCACGGCGATCTGGTCGCTCGACTCGAGGACGGCGAGGTGCCGGCGGATGCCGGTGGTCGTGA
Organism: Cellulomonas fimi; assembly: GCF_028583725.1. Classification (NCBI taxonomy): domain Bacteria; kingdom Bacillati; phylum Actinomycetota; class Actinomycetes; order Micrococcales; family Cellulomonadaceae; genus Cellulomonas; species Cellulomonas fimi. The sequence goes on from NZ_CP110680.1 coordinate 2,552,055, forward strand.
GGTCGAGCTGCGCGGCGAGCTCGGCGGCGGACACCGGACCCTGCGCGGCGACGAGCCGCAGGACGCGCTCGCGCGTGCCGGCGTCGGACTCGGGGGTCGCCGGGGCGCTCACGGCGTCGACGGGCAGCGTCGCGCTCATGGTCACCTCCCGGTCTCGTGGGCCTCCCCCACGTGCGACCCGCGTCCGGCCGCGGGCACGACCGGGGGACGGTCGCGATATTGGCAACATCCTTGTTGCCGAAATCCATCCCTGCAAGCAAGGGTGACCTTGCCTGCAGGTCACGCGGGCGGCCCGCCCACCGCGACGACCGGCGACGACGGCAGCACCCGGCGACGCCTGTGGCAGACGTCACGGCGACCTGCGGACACGCCGGCACGGCCCCGCCGCACGCCTAGACTCGCCTCTCGTGCCCGACTCCCCCGCGCTGGAGGTCCGTGGGCTCGTCAAGCGGTACGGCGGTCGCGCCGTCGTCGACGGGCTCGACCTCGTCGCGCTCCCCGGCCAGGTGACGGCCGTGCTCGGGCCGAACGGCGCGGGCAAGACCACGACGATCGAGTGCTGCGAGGGGCTGCGCACGCCCGACGAGGGCAGCGTCCGCGTCCTGGGGCTCGACCCCCGCACCCGTGCCCGTGACCTGCGCCCACGCGTCGGCGTGATGCTGCAGGACGGCGGGCTGCCGACCGCGATCCGCGCCGCGGACATGCTCGCGCACGTCGCCCGCATGTACGCCGACCCCCGCGACCTCGGCGAGCTCACCGAACGGCTCGGGCTCGGGTCGTTCGCGCGCACCACGGTGCGCCGCCTCTCGGGTGGTCAGCGGCAGCGGCTCGCGCTCGCCGCGGCCGTCGTCGGGCGGCCCGACGTCGTGTTCCTCGACGAGCCGAGCGCCGGGATGGACCCGCAGGCGCGGCTCGCGGTGTGGGAGCTCGTGCGCGAGCTGCGCGCCGAGGGCGTCGCGGTCCTGCTGACGACCCACCTCATGGACGAGGCCGAGGACCTCGCCGACCACGTGGTCGTCGTCGACCAGGGCCGCGTCGTCGCCGAGGGTTCCGTCGCCGACCTGCTGACCTCCGCCGACGACCGGTCGCTGCACCTCGAGGCGCCCGCGGGTCTCGACCTCGACGGCCTGCGCGCCGCGCTCGGCGACGGGTTCGCGGTCGCCGAGGCCGCGCCGGGCACGTACGTCGTCTCCGGCGCCGTCGAGCCCGCGACCGTCGCGGCCGTCACCACCTGGCTCGCCGCGCACGACGTGCTGGCGACGCGCCTGTCGGTCGGCCGCTCGACGCTCGAGGACGTCTTCCTCGACCTCACCGGACGGGACCTGCGATGACGACGACCGCGACCCGCCACGAGCACGCCGGCGCCGCGCCCACGTGGCGGCGCGTCCTCGCGCAGACGTCGTTCGAGGCCCGCGCGATCCTGCGCAACGGCGAGCAGCTCCTCGTCACGGTCGTCGTGCCCGTGCTCGTGCTCGTCGGCCTGACGCGCGGCACGTTCGTCGAGCTCGACACCGGCGGCGCGAGCCGCATCGACTTCCTCGCGCCGGGCGTGCTCGCCCTCGCGGTCATGACGACGTCGTTCACCTCGCAGGCCATCGCGTCGTCGTTCGACCGCCGCAACGGCGTGCTGCGGCTGCTGTCGACCACACCGCTCGGGCGCGGCGGGCTGCTCGCGGGCAAGGTGCTCGGGGTGCTCGTCGTCGAGCTCGTGCAGATCCTCGTGATCGGCACCGCGGCGGTCGTGCTCGGCTGGCGGCCCGACCCCGCGGGCATCCCGCTCGCCGCGGTCGCCGTCGTCCTCGGCACCGCCGCGTTCACGGCTCTCGCGATGCTCGTCGCGGGGACGATGCGCGCCGAGGCCGTCCTCGCCGTCGCCAACCTCGCGCTGCTCGTGCTCGCGGTCGCGGGCGGCGTGATCGTGCCGCCGAGCAGCCTGCCCGGGCCGCTCCCGCACGTCGCGCTGCTGCTGCCGTCGGGCGCGCTCGGCGAGGCGATGCGGGAGACGCTGCTGCACGGCGTGCTTCCGCCGTGGTCGGTCGTCGTGCTGCTCGGCTGGACCGCCGCGCTCGGCCTGGGGGCCGGACGCCTGTTCCGCTGGCACTGACCGGCGGCGCAGGCGGCCGTGTGACGCGGCTCGCGCCCCGCACGGTCGGGGCCGACCACCGCACCGAACTACCCTGGGACGCGTGACGACGCCGCCCGCCACCGCCCCCGTCCGGCCGCCCCTGCTCGACCGGCTCCGGCCGCGCTGGACCCGGCCCGCGGTGATCGCGAACCTCGTCGGGCAGATCGTCATCGTCGGCACCGGCGGCGCCGTGCGGCTCACCGGCTCGGGCCTCGGCTGCTCGACGTGGCCGCAGTGCGAGCCGGGCGAGTTCACGCCCCGCTTCCACGAGGCGACGTCGATCCACCCGTTCATCGAGTTCGGCAACCGCACCATCACCGGCGTGCTCGGGATCCTCGCGATCGCGGTCGCGCTGCTCGTCTTCTCCGACCGCAGCCGCTCGGCCGGGTACCGCTGGCTCGGCCTCGCGCCTCTCGCGGGCGTCGCCGTGCAGGCGGTCGTCGGCGGCATCACCGTCCTCGTCGACCTGCACCCCGCGATCGTCGGCGGCCACCTGCTCATCTCGATGGCGCTCGTCGCCGCGTCGACGTGGCTGCTCGTGCGCTCCGCGGAGGGCGACGCGCCGCCCGAGCCGCTCGTCGACCGCACGACGTACGCGCTGCGCTGGCTGCTCGTCGCGCTCGCCGTCGTCGTGCTCGTGCTCGGCGTGGTCGTCACGGGCGCGGGCCCGCACTCGGGCGACGAGGAGGTCGGTTACCGGTTCGCCGTCGACCCGTACGCCATGGCGCGCGTGCACGCCGCGTCGGTCTGGCTCTTCGTCGCCGTGCTCGCGGTCATGCTGTGGCGGGTCCTGCGGTCGCAGGTCGGCGGTCGCCCCCGCTCGGTCGGGCTTCTGCTGCTCGGCGTGACGCTGGGACAGGGCCTGATCGGCTACGTCCAGCTCTTCACCGGCCTGCCGATCGCGCTGGTCAACCTGCACATGGTCGGGGCCGCGCTGCTCGCCGCCGGCGTCGCCTCGTTCTGCGGCGCGCTGCGCACCCGCGGTCCGGCCCCCGTGGTACCGGGCGCCGGGACGCCCGCCGCGGCGCCGCTGACGGCGGTCTGACAGCGGACCGACAGCGGCCCGCCGCACCGACAGCGGGCTGACAGCGGCGTCCGCGCACCCTGGTCACGACATCGACCAGGGAGGACACCATGACCCACCACACCTGGGCCATCGAGGCCGAGGGCCTCGTCAAGACCTTCGGCGCGCAGCGTGCCGTCGACGGCGTCGACCTCACCGTCCGGACCGGCACCGTCTACGGCGTGCTCGGCCCGAACGGCGCGGGCAAGACGACGACGATCCGCATGCTCGCGACGCTCCTGCGCCCCGACGCCGGCACCGCCCGCGTGTTCGGGCACGACGTCGCGCACGAGCCGCACGTCGTGCGCCAGCTCATCGGCGTGACCGGCCAGTACGCGTCGGTCGACGAGACGCTGAGCGCGACGGAGAACCTCGTGCTCTTCTCGCGCCTGCACGGCTTGTCCCGGCCCGCCGCCCGCGCGAAGTCCGCGGACCTGCTGGAGCGGTTCGGTCTGACGGAGGCAGCGAACAAGCCGCTGCGCAACTTCTCCGGCGGCATGCGCCGCCGGCTCGACCTCGCGGCCAGCCTCATCGCGCAGCCGCCGCTGATCTTCCTCGACGAGCCGACCACGGGCCTCGACCCGCGGACCCGCGCGCAGATGTGGGACACGATCCGCGAGCTCGTCGCGACCGGCTCGACCGTCCTGCTCACGACGCAGTACCTCGACGAGGCCGACCAGCTCGCCGACCGCATCGCCGTCATCGACCGCGGCCGTGTCGTGGCGGAGGGCACCGCCGACGAGCTCAAGTCGGCCGTGGGCACCCAGTCGCTGCAGCTGCGCCTCGCCGACCCCGGCCAGGTGCTCGCCGCCGCCGCGACGATCCGCGACCGGTTCCGCGTCGAGCCGACCGTCTCCCCCGAGGCCGCGCGCCTCACCCTCCCGCTGGACGACCCCGCCGCGGTCACGGACCTGCTCGTGCTGCTGCGCGAGCGCGGCCTCGCCGTCGACGAGCTGTCCCTGCAGAAGCCCTCGCTCGACGAGGTCTTCCTCACGCTCACCGGCCACCCGGCCGAGGCGTCCGACGACGCGGACCCGTCCGCGCCCGAGCACGCGGCCCACGCCGCAGGAACGGCGGTGAACGCATGAGCGCCACGACCCTGACCCCCACGACCCACGTCCCGGCCGACCTCGCGCGGGCCGTCTCGGGGCCCGTCGCCGTGCGGCAGTCGCTCACCATGGCGTGGCGCGGGCTGCTCAAGGTCCGCCGCACGCCCGAGCAGCTCTTCGACGTGACGCTGCAGCCGATCATCTTCACGCTGATGTTCACGTACATCTTCGGGGGCGCGATCTCCGGCAGCGTCCGCGACTACCTGCCCGTCATCATCCCGGGCATCCTCGTCCAGACCGTCCTGACCACGTCGGTCGTCACGGGCGTCCAGCTCCGGGAGGACATGGACAAGGGCGTGTTCGACCGGTTCAAGTCGCTGCCCATCGCGCGCGTCGCACCCCTCGCGGGGGCCCTGGTCGCCGACACCGTGCGCTACCTCATCGCGACGACCCTGACGTTCACGATGGGCTACGTCATGGGCTACCGGCCCGGCGGCGGGATCGGCGGCGTCGTGCTCGCCGGCCTGCTGGTCGTGCTGTGCTCGTGGTCGCTCAGCTGGATCTTCGCGTTCTTCGGCGTCGTCGGGCGCACCGCGTCGTCGGTCCAGGGCATCTCGTTCCTCGTGCTGTTCCCGCTGACGTTCCTGTCGAACGCGTTCGTCGACCCGTCGACGATGCCGCGACCGCTGCAGGTCTTCGCCGAGGCGAACCCGGTGTCGCACCTCGTCACGGCCGTGCGGGAGCTCGCCAACACGGCGACCGTGACGCACCAGGTCGGCCTCGCGCTGCTGGGGTCCGCGATCGTCGTCGCGGTCTTCGCACCGCTCGCCGTGCGGGCGTACATGCGCAAGGCCTGAGCGCCGCACGACGGCGCCCCGGGAACCTCCCCGGGGCGCCGTCGTGCGTGCGTCCCGCGTCAGCGCCAGAGGGTGTCGACGAGCGTCAGCGCCCGCGCAGCGGCGTGCCGCCGCCCGACGGCCCGCGCGCGCACGCGTGCGGCGTCCGCCCGGTCCCCGCCCAGCAGCTCGCGGGCACGCACCTCGAGCGGCCCGCGGTGCAGCATGGGCAGGTCCTGCCGGGAGCCGAGCAGCTCGGCGAGGAAGAAGAGCTCGAGCCCGTCGTCGACCCGCGTGCCGTCGTCCGTGCCCGCCCACGCGGCGGTGCCGAGACCGACGGCCGCCGTGCCGAGGACGGGGTGGTCGACCGCACCGGCCGCACGGACGAGCTGCCACTCGTGCACGTGCCTCGCGAGCGCGGGCGCCGGCGCGCTCGGCTCGGGCCGGCCCTCGCGGACCGCCTCCGGTGCGAGCACGAGGCGGGCGATCCAGCCGACCGTGATCATGATGAACCACGGCGACGTCCGCTCCCCGCCGCCGTCGGGCCCGAAGGCGTCGTACGCGGCCTGGAGGTGGTCGAGCGCGGCGGCGACGTCGCCCTCGGCGGCCGCGATCTCCCCCCGTCCCGCCTGCTCGAGCGCCACGAGCTCGGACGACTGCCAGGTGGTCCGGCCCGTGCGGCCCGACGCGGCGACCTCGGCGAGCGCGTCGCACCGGTCGCGCGCGGTCGCCAGGTCGCCGACGCCCACCGAGGCCGCGAGCTCGAGCCACGCGACCTGGTGCAGCTCCTCCTCGGCGACCAGGCGGCCCATCCCGGTGCGCGCCACCGACACCCATCGCAGCGCCTCCTGCGCGAGCCCTTCCTCGGCCGCGAGCTGCGCGAGGAACGACGCGTTGTTCGCCTCCGCCCAGACGTCGCCCCGGGCGACGCCCAGCGCGTACGCCTCCTCGACCCATCGCCGCGCCACCTCGAGCCGGCCCGAGTTCTCCGCGAGCTGCGCCGAGAGCATGTGGCCCAGCATCGCCAGGTAGGTGTCGCTCGACCGTCGGAGGTCCGCGAGCTCGCGCGCCATCCCGGCGACCGACCCCGCGAGCGCGAGCCCCGCGAACGCGCGCGTCCGGGGGCCGAGGTGCGACCCGAGCTCCCGCACGACCAGCCGCAGGCGCGCGAGCGCACGCGCGGTGCTCCCCGCGTCCCCGAAGATGCCCATCGCGGCGAGCTCCGTGAGCGCGAGCGCCGCCGCGTCCGCGTGCCGGGGCGCGACCCGCCACCCGTGCGTGCCCGCCAGCAGGTCGATGCCGAGGCCGAAGACCTGCTCGTGCGCCCCGCGCAGGCTCCAGTACCCGGTGAGCGCGACGTACAGCGCGGACGCCTCGCCCGTCAGGCCGCGGTCCAGCGCCGTGCGGAACGCGAGCAGCAGGTTGTCCTGCTCGCGGCGCAGCGCGCGCATCGCCGCGGGCTGGTCGCCGTCGACGAGCGCGGGTGCCCAGCGGTCGGCGAACGCGAGCGCCCACGCGAGCATCGCGTCGAGGGCGGCGTCGTGCTCGCCCGCCTCGGTCAGGCGCAGGTGGCCGAACTCGCGGACCGTCTCCAGCATGCGGTACCGGACGACCGGCTCGTCGTCGCCCTCGCCGCGGTCCTCCACGACGCTGCACAGGGACTGCAGCACGAGACCGTCGAGGGCGTCGAGCACGTCCCAGGCGTCGTCGGTGCCGGCTCCGTCCGTGGCGACGGCCCCGTCCCCGGTGACGGCGGGCGCGGTCGTCAGCCGGCCGAGCGCCGCGGCCGCGTCGAGGTCGAACCCGTCGGGCAGCACGGACAGACGGCGCAGCACGCGCTGCTCGTCGTCGCCCAGCAGGTGCCAGCTCCAGTCGATGACGGCCTCCAGCGTGCGGTGGCGGTCGGGCGCCAGCCGGTCCCCGGACCGCAGCAGCGCGAACCGGGCGTCGAGGCGGCGCTCGACCTCCTCGACCGTCATGGTGCGCACGCGCGCGGCGGCGAGCTCGATCGCGAGCGGCAGCCCGTCGAGCCGTGTCGCGATGCGCGCGACCACCTCGAGCGGCAGGGCGACCCCCGGCCGGGCGGCACGCGCCCGCTCGCAGAACAGCTCGACGGCGGCGCCGTGACCGCCGTCGACCGGCAGCGGCGCGAGCGGGTGCACGCGCTCCCCCGCGACGAGCAACGGTGTGCGGCTCGTCGTGAGGACCCGCAGGCCGGGCACGGCCGCGAGCAGCGCGTCCGCGCACTGCGCCGCCCCGGCCACGACGTGCTCGCAGTTGTCGAGCACGAGCAGGGTCGGGACCTCTCCGAGCCGCTCGGCGATCCGGCCTGTGGCGTCGGGCGTCGCGGGGAGCCGGTCGCCGAGCCGGGCGCTGCGCGTCCCGTGCGCGAGGCCGAGCGCCGACGCGATCGCCGTCTCGACGTCGGCGTGCGAGCGCACGCCCGCGAGCTCGACGACGACGACCCACGCGTCGTCCTGTGCGCGCCGGCCGACCTCCTGCACGAGCGTCGTCTTGCCGAGCCCGCCCGTGCCGAGCACGGTGACGAGGCGGGCGTCCGCCCACGCGGCGTCGACGGCGGCCAGGTCGTCGGCGCGTCCCAGCAGCGCGTGCCGCGGGGCGCGCAAGCCGACCGGGTGCCTCGCGGGTCCGCGTCGCGGCGCGGCCGTCGCGGTCGCGTGCTCCGACCGCGGCACCGCCGCGGACGGGCCGTGCGCCGCACCGGCCGTCCCCGCGAGCAGGCGCTCGTTGAGTGCCACCAGTTCGGGTCGTGGGTCGGCGCCGAGCTCGTCGGCGAGCACGTCGCGGACGCGCGCGAACGTGCGCAGGGCGTCGGTGGTCCGCCCCACCGCGGCCTGGGCGCGCATGAGCCGCAGCTGCGCGTCCTCGTCGGCGGGCGCGGTCCCGGCTGCCGTGGTCGCGAGGTCGAGCGCCTCCTCCGGTCGGCCGAGAGCGAGCAGCGCCTCCACCTCCACGGCCGCGAGCGCGTGCCGCGCGGAACGGGCCGCGTCGGCCAGCGCATCCGCGAGGCCCGGTGCGGCGTCCGCGACGTCCGGTCCCGCCGTGCCGCGCCACAGCGCCGTCGCGTCGCGCGCGGCCGCGAGTGCCGCGTGCGGGTCGCGCGCGAGGAGAGCGCGGGCGTCGGCGGACGCCCGGCGGACGACCGACAGGTCCGACGGCCCGCCGAGCCGGTACCCGCCGTCCTGCGACTCGACGACCTGCGCGCTCGCCGCGGCGCGCGTGCGCGACACGACGGTCTGGAGCGCACCCCGGGGGTCGGCGGGCGGGTCGTCGGGCCAGAGCTCGTCCGCGAGCGCGCGCCACGGCACGGTCGCACCGTCGGCGAGCGCGAGGGCGACCACGAGGGCACGGGCGCGCGGCCCGCCCGGCGAGACCGTCCGGTCGCCGGCGGCCACGAGCACGGGGCCCAGCACGGAGGCGACGACTGCGGGCACCGGACCACTCTAGGTCCGGACGCGTGCGCGGCCGCCGCGCCGCGGCGACGTGACCAGCCTCGACGCTCGCGCGGCACCCGGGTCGCGCGCCCGCGCCGCGTCGTCCCCCCGGACCGCGCGCCCCGGCCGGAGGTCCGGCCGCGACCGGTACGAACAGGAGGGAACGGGACGAATGTGGGCGGCGGTCCCTACGCTGCTGTGGCATGACCGACGCGATCACCGCCACCGGACTGGTGAAGCGGTACAAGGACGTCACGGCGCTGGACGGCGTCGACCTCACCGTGCCCACCGGCTCGGTGCTCGGTCTGCTCGGCCCCAACGGGGCGGGCAAGACCACCATCGTCCGCATCCTCGCGACGCTGCTGCAGCCTGACGCGGGCTCCGCGACCGTCGCGGGCGTGGACGTGCGCACCCACCCGCGCGAGGTGCGCCGCCGCATCGGCCTGTCCGGCCAGTACGCGGCGGTCGACGAGTACCTCACGGGGTTCGAGAACCTCGACATGATCGGCCGGCTCTACCACCTGGGCGCGAAGAGGTCGCAGGCGCGCGCCCGCGAGCTGCTGGCGGCGTTCCGGCTCGAGGACGCGGCCGACCGCCCCTCGAAGACGTACTCGGGCGGCATGCGGCGACGGCTCGACCTGGCCGGGGCGTTGGTGGCCGACCCGCCCGTGATCTTCCTCGACGAGCCGACGACGGGCCTGGACCCGCGCGGGCGCGCGGACATGTGGGAGGTCATCCAGGACCTCGTCGCGGGTGGCACGACGCTGCTGCTCACGACGCAGTACCTGGAGGAGGCGGACCTGCTCGCGGACGAGATCGTGGTCATCGACCACGGCCGGATCATCGCGCAGGGCACGTCGGACGAGCTCAAGCTGCAGGTCGGCGGCGAGCGCCTCGAGCTCACGGTGCGCGACCCCGCCCGGCTCGACGACGCGCGACGCCTGCTCGAGCCGCTGGGCGTGGGCGCGGCGACGCTGGACCACGGTCGTCGCTCGCTGCTCATGCCCGTCGACGGCGGCCCCAGCACGCTCACGGAGTCGCTGCGGGTGCTCGGCGACGCGGGCATCACGCTCGACGACGTGGGCCTGCGGCGCCCGACCCTCGACGACGTGTTCCTCTCGCTCACCGGCCGGCCCGCGGAGGAGGACGGCGACGGCCGCCCGTCCGACGAGGAGCCGCCCGCCGGTGTCACGACCGGTCTGCGACCGACCTCCGGAGGCGAGTGATGGCCACCCCGATCGTGCTGTCCGACGCCTACGTCGTCGCGAAGCGGAACATCATCAAGATCAAGCGCGTCCCTGACCTGCTGGTCTTCACCACGCTGTCGCCCATCATGTTCGTGCTGCTGTTCGCGTACGTGTTCGGCGGCGCGATCGAGGTCCCCGGCGGTGCCGACCCGGGCGCGTACCGCGAGTTCCTCATGGCGGGGATCTTCGCCCAGACGGTGATCTTCGGCGCCACGATCACGGGTGCGGGCCTCGCCGAGGACATCAAGAAGGGCATCATCGACCGCTTCCGCTCGCTGCCCATGGCGCCGTCGGCCGTCCTCACCGGGCGGACGCTGTCGGACGTCGTGAACAACGTGCTCGTGCTCGTCGTCATGAGCCTCACCGGGCTGCTCGTCGGCTGGGGCATCCACAGCTCGGTCGCGGAGGCGGCCCTCGGGTTCCTGCTGCTGCTGGTGTTCGCCTACGCGATCTCGTGGGTGATGGCGTGGCTCGGCATGCTCGTCCCGAGCGTCGAGGTGTTCAACAACGCGACGTTCATCGTCATCTTCCCGCTGACCTTCGTCGCGAACACGTTCGTGCCCCTGGACACGCTGCCTGCCCCGCTGCAGACGTTCGCCGAGTGGAACCCGGTCTCGGCGGTGACGCAGGCGTCGCGCGAGCTGTTCGGCAACATCCCCCCGCAGGTCCCGCCGCCCGCCGCGTGGCCCCTGCAGCACGCCGAGCTCTACACGCTCATCTGGGCGGGGATCTTCCTGCTCGTGTTCATCCCGCTCGCGAACCTGCAGTACCGCCGGTCGACGAGCCGCTGAGACGCGCGACGCGGCGCACCTCAGCCCGTGAGGGCCGGAGGGCGCCGCGTCGGGGCGTGCGGTCGGGGCGTGCGGTCGGGGCGTGCGGTCGAGGCGATGCGTCAGACCGGGTGGACGGGGACGAGCGTCGACCACTCCCGTGCCCGTGCGGCGGCCGCCGCGAGGACACCGGAGACCGTCGTCGGGCTGTGCAGCCGGCCCGCGAGCACCGCGTCCACGGCCTCGTCGAGCGGCACCCACGCGGGCACCATCGCCGCCTCCTCGTCGACCCGCTGGTAGCGGTCGGCGTCCGGCACCGGCGACAGGTCCCGCGCGAGGAACACGACGATCCGCTCGTCCGAGCCGCCTGGCGACGAGAAGAACTCCGTGAGCCGCCACCACGAGCCCGCGACGAGATCGGCCTCCTCGGCGAGCTCGCGCGCGGCCGCGACGACGAGGTCCTCGCCCTCGACGTCGAGCAGCCCCGCGGGCGGCTCCCACAGCTCGTGCCGCACGGGGTGCCGGTACTGCGACAGCAGCAGTACCCGGTCCTCGTCGTCGAGCGCGATCACCGCGACCGCACCGGGGTGGTCGACGTACTCGCGCAGCACCTGACTGTCGCCCAGGTCGACGACGTCGCCCGCGAGGTCCCACACCTTGCCGTGGTGGATGACTTCGTGCGAGACGACGGGACGCGGCGCGTGCCGGTCCTCGACCGGACCCGTGGAGCCCGTCATCAGGCCTCGTCGGTGCGCTGCGCGAGCGCCGCGCCGATGAGGCCGGCGAACAGCGGGTGCGCACGCGTCGGACGCGACTTGAACTCGGGGTGCGCCTGCGTCGCGACGAAGTACGGGTGCGTCTCGCGCGGGAGCTCGACGAACTCGACGAGCGACGTGTCGGGCGAGACGCCCGAGATGACGAACCCGGCGTCCTCGAGCTTGTCGCGGTACGCGTTGTTGACCTCGTAGCGGTGCCGGTGCCGCTCCGAGACCGTCTCGCTGCCGTACGCCTCGGCGACGACCGAACCCGGCTTGAGCCGCGCCTCGTACGCCCCCAGCCGCATCGTGCCGCCCAGGTCCCCGGCGCCGCCGACGATCGCGAGCTGCTCGGCCATCGTCGCGATGACCGGGTGCGCGGGGTTCTCGTCGAACTCGGACGACGACGCGCCGTCGAGCCCGAGGACGTTCCGCGAGTACTCGATGACCATGCACTGCAGGCCGAGGCAGATCCCGAGCGTCGGCACGAGGTTCTCGCGCGCCCAGCGCAGCGCGCCGAGCTTGCCCTCGATGCCGCGCACGCCGAACCCGCCGGGCACGAGCACCGCGTCCACGCCCTCGAGCGCGAGCCGGGCACCCTCGGGCGTCTGGCAGTCGTCGGACCGGACCCACCGGATGACGACGCGCGCGTCGTGGTGGAAACCGCCCGCACGCAGCGCCTCGGTGACCGAGAGGTAGGCGTCCGGCAGGTCGATGTACTTGCCGACGAGCGCGACCTCGACCTGGTGCGCGGGCTGGTGCACGCGGTGCAGCAGCTCGTCCCACCCGGACCAGTCGACGTCGCGGAACGGCAGGCCGAGGCGCTGCACGACGTACGCGTCGAGACCCTCCGAGTGCAGCACGCGCGGGATGTCGTAGATGCTCGGCGCGTCCTTGGCGGTGACGACGCCCTCGACGTCGACGTCGCAGAACAGCGCGATCTTGCGCTTGGTGCCCTCGGGCACGTCACGGTCGGCGCGCAGGACGATCGCGTCGGGCTGGATGCCGATGCTGCGCAGCGCGGCCACCGAGTGCTGCGTGGGCTTCGTCTTGAGCTCGCCCGACGGGCCGATGTACGGCAGCAGCGAGACGTGCAGGAAGAACACGTTGGACCGACCGAGGTCGTGACGGACCTGACGGGCGGCCTCGAGGAACGGGAGCGACTCGATGTCGCCGACGGTCCCGCCGATCTCGGTGATGATGACGTCGACGTCGTCGCTCGCCTGCGACCGCATGCGGGTCTTGATCTCGTCGGTGATGTGCGGGATGACCTGCACGGTGTCGCCGAGGTACTCGCCCCGCCGCTCCTTGGCGATCACCTGCGAGTAGACCTGGCCCGTCGTGACGTTGGCCGAGCCGACCAGGTCGACGTCGAGGAACCGCTCGTAGTGGCCGACGTCGAGGTCCGTCTCGGCGCCGTCCTCGGTGACGAAGACCTCGCCGTGCTGGAACGGGTTCATCGTCCCGGGGTCGACGTTGAGGTAGGGGTCGAGCTTCTGCATCGTGACCCGGAGGCCACGGGAGCGGAGGAGGCGGCCGAGGCTGGAAGCCGTCAGACCCTTGCCGAGGGAGGAGGCGACGCCCCCGGTGACGAAGATGTGCCGGGTCGTGGAGTCCGACCGCCCGGAGAGTCGATGCGCGCGCTCTGTCACGGGCTTCCAATCTACCGGACGTGGGACGGGCGACGCGCAGGCGCGCGGGGTGAGTCCCGCCACGCCGCCGGCGTGTCTCAGTCGGTCGGGTCGGGGACCGTCGGCGCGGCAGCGCCGGCGGGCACGGGCGTGCGCTCCACGCGCACGACGTCGGTGAGCGTCCGCCGGTCGAGGACCGCGAGGGCGCCGCCCAGGACGACCAGCGCGACGACGCCGCCCCCGGCGGCCGCGCCGACCGCCGCCGCGACGCCGTGCCCGACGAGCGAGACGACGGCGTCGACGACCCAGCGGCCCGCGAGCGCGGCCGCGACCCCGGCCGTGACGACGACCAGGGCGGTCCTGGCCAGCCCGGCGACCGCCGGCCGACCCGCGGCCCGAGCCAGCGCCACGACGGCCGCGACGCCGCCGACGAGCATCCCCACGGTCCCCGCGACGGCCACCGCGGCGAGCGTGCGCGCCAGGTCCTGGCCGTCCGGGACGAGCACCACGGCGAGCACCACGGACCCGACGGCGGCGGTCGCCCAGCCGACGACGTTGGCGGTGACGGCCGCGCGACCGCGCTCGAGCGCGTAGAGCGCGCGCGACACGTGGAACATCACGGCGAAGCCGACGAGCCCGGGCATCATCAGCGTGATCGTGGGCGCCATCGCCGCGATGCCCGCGCGGTCCTGCCCGATGGCACCGAACACGTCCGCGACGGCGGGAGCCGCCGCGGTGACCGCAGCCGCCCCGACCCCGGCCGCGGCGACGACCGCCCGCGTCGTGGCCGACGCCATCGACGCGTACTCCCCGGACCGCCCCTCGGCGGCACGGGCCGCGAGCCTCGGGAACGTGGACGTCGCGAGCGGCACGACCAGCACGGCGTACGGCAGGAGGTACACCTGCTGCGACCACACGAACAGCGAGAAGGTGCCGTCGCCGCCGCGCCACGACGACACGAGCATGACGACGAGCGTCGTGACCTGCTGCGCCACGAGCGACCCGACGCCCGCGAACGCCAGCGCCGCGAACGGGCGTGCGACCCCGGGCGGGAAGCGCAGCGTCGGGCGCAGCCGCACGCCGAGGCGGTGCACCGGCCAGAACATGGGCAGCGCCATGACCGCCACGCCGGCGGTCGTGCCCCACGCGAGCACCGTGAGCGCCGTGTCGCCGGCCGCCGCCGGGTCGTTGCGCTCGCCGCCCGCGAGGTGCCCGTAGGTCGCGTACACGGCGATGACGACGACGGACGACATGACGGGCGCGAACGCGGGCCAGAAGAACTTCTTGTGCGCCTGCAGCACGGCGTAGAGCAGCACCGCGACGCCGTAGAGCGGCACCTGCACCGCGAACACCGTGACGAAGTACCGCAGCAGGTCGCGCTGCGCGTCCGGCAGGTCGGGCCAGACGGCGGCGATCGGTCCCGCCAGCGCCGCGAGGAGCACGCCGAGCGGCACGAGCACCGCGAGCGTCCACCCGAGCGCGGCCGACGCGACCGCGTCGACGTCCTCCCGCAGGTGCTTCGCGACGGGCAGTGCCAGCAGCGGCACGAGCGCGCCCGCGAGCGCACCACCCGCCGCGGCCTCGAAGAGGACGTTCGGCAGCAGGTTCGCCGAGTTGTACGTGCTGCCGATCGCCCCCACGCCGAACGCGCTGGCCTGGACGAGGTAGCGGCCGAACCCGAGCACGCGGCTCAGGACGGTGATCGCGGCGATCATGGCCGCGGCACCGCCGAGCCCGCCGAGGACCCGGCGAGCGGCGGGGCTCACGCGGGCCCGGTCGTCGACGGGAGCGTGCCCTCGCCCGTCCCGTCCCGGCCGACGTCGGACGACATCGCCGTGGGCGCGACGCGGGGGTCCGCGACGGGCTCGGCGTCCGGCACCTCGTCGGGCGCGACCGCGCCCGGGGCGTGCACGGCCGGACGGCGACCCCAGCCGTCGATCTCGCGCAGCACGGGCGTGCGCTCGATGACCTGCGTGAAGCTGACCTTCTCGCTCGCCAGCGTCAGCGCGGTGACGACGCCGAGCGCCGCCCACCGCACGGGTCGGGGGGCGGCGAGGACGAGCGCGGTGCCGAGCGTGGCCCCGAGCGCGTTCGCACCGCCGTCGCCGAGCATGTCGTGCTCGGCGAGGTCCTGCTCCCCCGCGGCACCCGCGGAGCCGAGCACGCCGGCGGCGGCGCCCGCACCGGCGCCGCCGGCCAGCGCGAGCGGTGCGGCGACGACGGACGCGGCCTTGAGCGCGCGGCCGGGGCGCAGGTCCAGGAGGTTGACGAGGTTGGCGCTGGCCGCGACGAGTGCGCCGGACACGGCGACGTCGGCGGCCCATCCGGCAACCGAGCGACGGGTCCCCGAGGCGTCCCGCACGGGGGTCGCGACCGCGGCCGCGACGAGCGACGCCGCGCCGATCCCCAGCACCTTGAGGCCGCCCGTGGTGAGCTCGCCGCGGGACAGCGCGCCGAGGTGCCCGCGCAGGCCCTTGCGCCGGACCTCGGTGTCCTCGGTGAGATCGTCGACGACCCCGAACGCGGCTCCCGCACCGGTCGCCACGGTCAGCGCCAGCGCCGCGCGTGCGGTCGGCGCCCCGACGAGCCCGCCGGCGAGCAGCCCCGCGGCGACCGCCGGCCCCTCGAGCATGCTCACGGGCTCGCCGCGGTGGTTGGTGCGCGTCCAGCGCGCCGCACCACCGGGCGGGCTCATGTCGAGCACGCCGCGCACGACCGCGGTCACGCCGCCCGCGACGACGGCGGCTGCGGCTCGCCGCAGGACGCTCACGCTCACCCCTGGGTCCCTTCGGTGCCCGCCCCCGCACCGGCGTCCGCGGTCGCCGGCGTGCGGTCGACGGGTGCGAGGGTGACGGCGTCGGGCAGCGGCGTCTCGCCCTCGCCGAAGCCGTAGTGGCCGTTCTCCCCGGAGATACACACCGCGAGCGCGAGCGGGGTCGACACCTGCCCGGCGACGAGCTGCGTGTCCGTGACGGTGGTCAGCGCACTGGCCAGCTCGTCGTCCGCGAGGATCGCGTCGGTCAGCGAGCCGTCGCCGCGCGGCCCGTCGGCCAGGACCGCGCCCTCGGAGCGCTCCTGGGCGGCCGTGAGGACCGCGAGCCAGGCGGCCTGGGTCTGCTCGGTCTGCTCCGGGTCGGCGGACGCGCCGTCCTGGGCGTCGCGCTCGGACGGTGCGAGCACGACGACCGCGTCGGCGGGCACCTCCACGGGGTCCTGCAGCGTGACCAGCGGGTAGTCGCCGCCGGAGAGCAGCTCCAGGAGGAACGCCGAGTCGGACGCGAGGGTGTCGGGCGCCGCGGGGTCGGCGGCGACGAGGCCCTGCACGAGCGCGGCCGCGAGCTCCTCCTGCACGCCCGCACCGTCGGCGGGCGCGGGCGAGAGGTACTGCACGAGCTGGCCGCCGAGCGCCTGCCGGAACGAGTCGAGGCCCGCGTCGGTCCACGCGTCGTTGAGCGTGACGTGCGCGGTCACCGTGGCACCCGCCTGCGTGAACCGCTCGTCGACCGCGGTCCGGACCGACTCGTCGACCTCGCCGAGCGCGACGACCGCGACGCGACGGTCGGTGAGCGCGCCGTCGAGCAGGCGCGGTGCGGCCGCGTCGATGTACGTCACGGCGTGCCCGAGGTCGTCGGACGCGCTGTCGAGCTGCGCGCGCAGCTCGTCCTTCTCGGAGCGCAGCTGCTCGACCTGGCCCGTCAGCGTGTCGCCGATGGTCTCCTTGAGCGGCCCGGCGCCGAGCGCGATGCCGACCGCGAGCGCCAGGAACACGGAGATCAGCGAGACGATGTGGTAGCGGAAGTCGATCACGGTGCGGCATCTCCGTCGGGGGCGGCGGCAGGCGTCGCCGCGGCCGCGAGGCGGCGGGCGAGCGGGGCGGGGTGGGGCGCGGTTCGCGCGGCGGGACGTGCGGCGGGACGCCGGAGGGTCACGACGACCCTCCGAACAGCGACCCGATCCAGGACGTGAGGTCGTCGATGCGCGCGCCGAGCAGGCCGAGCAGGGTCTGTCCCGCCGCGGTCGACGCGAGCGCGACACCGAGCGCGAACAGGCCCGCGACGATGAGCAGCGCGACCTGCAGGTTCGAGATCCGGTGCTTGTACAGCCGGGACACGCCCTTGGCGTCGACGAGCTTGCCGCCGACGCGCAGGCGCGTGAGGAACGTGCTCGCCATGCCGGACCGGCCCTTGTCGAGGAACTCGACGAGCGTCGCGTGCGTGCCGACGGCGACGATGAGCTCCGCGCCCTTGTCGTCGGCGAGCAGCATCGCGACGTCCTCGCTGGTCCCGGTCGCGGGGAACACGACGTGACGCACACCGAGCTGCTCGACGCGCGCGAGCCCGGGCGCGCGGCCGTCGCGGTAGGCGTGCACGACGACCTCCGCGCCGCACGTGAGGGCGCGGTCGGACACCGAGTCCATGTCGCCGACGATCATGTCGGGCTTCCAGCCCGCGTCGAGGATCGCGTCCGCACCGCCGTCGACCCCGATGAGCACCGGGCGGTACTCGCGGATGTACGGGCGGAGGGTGACCAGGTCCTCCTTGTAGTGGTACCCGCGCACGACGATGAGGACCTGGCGCCCGTCGATGGCCGTGTCGATGTCGGGCACGCCCACGCCGTCGAGCAGGAGCTCCCGCTCCCGGCGCAGGTAGTCCATGGTGTTCGCCGCGAACGACTCGAGCTGGACGGACAGCCCGGCGCGGGCCTCCTCCATCGTCGCCGCGACGGTCTGCGGCGTCTGCTCGACGCCCTCCGCGACGAGCGTCTCGCCGTCGTAGACGCAGCCGTCGACGACGCGCAGCTGGTGCCCCTCGGGCAGCGCCATGACGTCCGCGCCGAGGTCGTCCACGAGCGGCACGCCCGCCGACACGAGGATCTCCGGCCCGAGGTTCGGGTACCGGCCGGACGTGGACCGTGCGGCGTTGAGCACGGCCGCCGGCTGGCAGGCGACGAGCGCCTCGGCCGAGACCCGGTCGAGGTCGAGGTGGTCGATGACGGCGACGTCACCCGGCCGCAGGCGCTTGGTGAGGGCCTTGGTCCGGGGGTCGACCCGGGCCGGACCGGCGATGACGCCGGCCTCGGGCGCGGGGGTCCGTCTGCGCAGGGAAGCTCTCATCGTGCCTCATCGTCCCACGGACGAGAGCTCCAGGAGCTCGGCCGCGTGCGTGCGTGCCGCCTGCGAGTCGTCCTGGCCGGACAGCATGCGGGCGAGCTCGCGCACGCGCGCCTCGTCTGTGACCAGACGCACATCCGACTCGGTCACGACGTCCACCCCGTCGGCCGTCGACTTGGTGACGACGAGGTGCCGGTCCGCGAACGCCGCGACCTGCGCGAGGTGCGTGACGACCAGCACCTGGGCGGTCCGGGCGACGTCCGCGAGACGGCGACCGACCTCGATCGCCGCACGCCCGCCGACGCCCGCGTCGACCTCGTCGAACACGAACGTGCCGGGACGCGTGGCACCCGAGTCGGGTGCGGTCGCGAGCGTGACCTCGAGGGCGAGCATGACGCGCGACAGCTCGCCGCCGGACGCGCCCTTCCCGAGCGGGCGCGCGGGCGCGCCCGCGTGCGGCACGAGCAGCATCTCGACGCGGTCCGCGCCGTACGGCCCGGGCTCGGCGGGCTCGACGGCCACCTGGAGCTCGGCGCCGGCCATCGCGAGCCCGGCGAGCTCCTCGGACACCGCCGCCGCCAGCCGTGACGCGGCCTCCGTCCGGCCCTTCGTCAGGTCGGCGGCGAGGCCCGCGATCTCCTCGTCGAGCGCGCGCACGCGTTCCCGCAGGTCGTCGAGGCGCTGGTCGCCGCCGTCGAGGTCGAGCAGGCGACGCCCCGCGTCCTCGGCCCAGTCGAGCACCTGGGCGACGTCCGAGCCGTAGCTGCGGGTCAGCTGCGCGAGCTCCGCCCGGCGCTGCTGCACGGCCTCGAGCCGCAGCGGGTCGGCCTGCAGGTCCTCGAGGTACGACGACAGCTCGGCGGCGACGTCGGCGAGCAGGTAGCCCGCCTCGGCCACCCGGGTCGCGAGCGCCGCGAGCGCCTGGTCGTGGCCGCCCGCCTGCTCGAGCAGGCGCTTCGCGCGGTCGACGACCTCCGTCGCCGCGGGCGTGTCACCCGCCGCGTCGGCGTCGCCCGCGAGCACCTCGTGCGCGCCCGACGCGGCGGCGCGCAGGTCCTCCGCGTGCGACAGCCGGTCCGACTCCTCGGCGAGCGCGACATCCTCGCCCGGCTGGGGGTCGACCCGTTCGACCTCGGCGAGCCCGAGCCGGAGCAGCTCCGCCTCGCGGGCGCGTTCCTGCGTCCGGGCGACGAGGTCGTCGAGCTCGTCGGCGACCCGGGTGCGCTCCGTCCAGGCCGCGCGGTACCGCGTGAGCGTGTCCCGGTGCGCCTCGCCCACGAACGCGTCGAGCGCGTCGCGCTGGTGCGCGGGCGAGCGCAGGCGCGCCTGGTCCGCCTGGCCGTGCACCGTGACCAGGGCCTCGGCGAGGTCGGCGAGCACCGCCTGCGGCACCGAGCGGCCGCCGACGTAGGCGCGCGAGCGGCCCGCGACGCCGTCGCTGCCGGCCCCCACGGTGCGCACCAGCAGCAGGCTGCCGTCGTCGTCGAGCTCGGCTCCCGCCTCAGCCGCGCGCTCGACCGCCGGCGCGTCGGCGGGCAGCAGCACCCGGCCCTCGACGGCCGCGGACGACGCGCCGCGACGCACCGTCGCCGGGTCGGCCTTGCCGCCGAGCAGCAGCGACAGCGCGGTGAGCACCATCGTCTTGCCCGCGCCGGTCTCGCCGGTCAGGACCGTGAGCCCGGGCCCGAGCTCGACGTGGGCGCGGGTGATGACGCCCAGGTTGTCGATCCGGATCTCCTCGATCACGTCACTCCCCCGTCCTCGCGGGGCCGCCGCCCGACGGCCGGCCGCGCCAGCCGCTCACGGGCAGCCCGAACTTGTGCACCAGCCGCGTCGTGAACGGCGCGAGCGTGAGGCGTGCGAGCCGCACCGGGACGTCGCTGCGGGTGATCTCGACGCGCGCGCCACGCGGGACGTCGAGCTGGCGCCGCCCGTCGCACGTCACCAGGCCGCGCGCGGACGACCGGTCCAGCACCTCGACCGCGAGGCGGCTGCGCGGACCCACCACGAGCGGTCGCGCGAACAGCGCGTGCGCCGAGATGGGCACGAGGATCATGCCGTCGACGTCGGGCCAGACGACGGGCCCGCCCGCGGAGAACGCGTGCGCGGTCGACCCGGTCGCCGTGGACGCCACCACGCCGTCGCAGCCGAACGACGACAGCGGGTGCCCGTCGACCTCGAGCATCACCTCGAGCATCCGCGACCGGTCCGCCTTCTCGATCGCGCACTCGTTGAGCGCCCACCCCTCGGTCACCGTGCCGTCCGGGTGCAGTACGCGCACGTCGAGCGTGCCGCGCTCCTCGACCTCGAAGTCGCCGGCCGTCAGACGCCGCACCGCCTCGCCCACGTCGTCGCGCTCGGCCTCCGCGAGGAAACCCACGTGCCCGAGGTTCACGCCGAGCACCGGCACCCCGGTCCCGCGGGTGAGCTCGGCTGCGCGCAGGATCGTCCCGTCACCGCCGAGCACGATCGCGAGGTCGAACGGCGGCAGGTCGTCCGGACCCGCCTCGTCCGGCGCCAGCACGGGCTCGACGCCGGCTGCCTCCAGCTCGCGGACGGCCTCCTGCGTCGCCGCGACGGCCTCCTCCCGACCGCCGTGCGTCACGACGAGCGCTCGTCTGGTCACGCCTCACCTCCGAGCGCCGCGCGCACGCGACGCACCTCGATCCCGTGCCGGACGACGTCGCGCACGGCCTCGTCCAGCGGCACCCCGTCCGCGTCGGGCGGCGCAGCGCCGACGACGAGCCAGAGGAAGTACTCGACGTTGCCGCTCGGCCCCGGCAGGACGCTGCGCGCGACGGCCCGCACGCCCAGGCCGGCCGCCTGTGCGGCCGTCGCGACGTCGCGCACCGCCTGCGCCCGCAGCGCGGGGTCCCGCACGACGCCCCCCGACCCCAGCCGCTCGCGCCCGACCTCGAACTGCGGCTTCACGAGGACCACGAGGTCGGCGCCCGGTGCGGCGACCGCCGCCAGCGCCGGCAGCACGAGCCCGAGCGAGATGAACGACAGGTCGGCGACCACGACGCCCGGGGCCGGCACGACGTCGCCCGCCGCGAGCGACCGCACGTTGACGCCCTCGCGCACCTCGACCCGCGTGTCCTCCCGCAGCGCCGGGACGAGCTGGTCGTGCCCCACGTCGACCGCGACGACACGCCGCGCGCCGCGGCGGAGCAGGACGTCGGTGAACCCGCCGGTGCTGGCCCCCGCGTCGAGGCACAGCGCGCCGTCGACGCGCGGGCCGTCCGGACCGAGGGCGTCGAGCACGCCTGCGAGCTTGTGGGCCGCGCGTGACGCGTACCCGGGGTCCGCGGGGTCCACCGCGACGTCGACGTCGTCCTCGTCCGTGACCTGCACCGACGCGCGTGCGACGGCGCGCCCGGCGACGGACACCCGGCCCGCGGCGATGAGCTCGCCCGCGTGGCCGCGCGACCGGGCGAGCCCGCGCCGGACGAGCTCGCTGTCGAGGCGTGTCGTCACGGCCCCTCAGCCCTCCGCGTCCGCCAGCCGGTCCTGGAGCGCGCCGTGCACCGCCTCGAACACGGCGACGTGGTCACGCACCGGGGCGTCGTCGAGCTCGGCGAGGCGCGTCAGCGCCTCGTCGACCTGGGCGTCCCCCGTCGTCGGACCGTCGTGCGGCCCGAGCGCGGACGTCTCGCTCACCGGTGTACCTCCTCGTGCGCTCCGACTCGTGCGCCCCGACCGTCGCTCGAGACGGCCCCCACGTCACGACCTGCTCCATGACGACCGCGCCCACGGTACCCGGCGAGGCCCACACCTCGGTCCGACGCACCCACAGGCCGGGCCGCGTCGTCTCCGGCCGCCGCTCCGTCCCCTCGCCGCAGCTCGGAGATGGACCCGACCGTCCGCCGGCTCAGCGCCGCGGTGCGTCGACGCGCAGGTCGGGCACCGTCGCCGCGTCGAGCGGACGCCCGGCGTCGACGGCGTCCCACGCCGCGGCACAGGCCGCCCGCACGAGGTCGAGCTGGTCCGCGGGCGACGCGGGCGACGTGCGCCCGAGGTCCAGCGCACCGTCGACGACCCGCGCCGCCACGTCCCCGCACGCCCACCACCCGTCGGCGTCCTGGTGCGGGACCGGGTGCGGGTCGAGCAGCGTCAGCAGGTCGGCCCCGATCAGGTGCGGCCGCTCGGCCGGCACCGCGAGGACGTCGTCGCGCGCCGTGCTCACACCTGTGAGGACGTGCAGCCCGACGTACCCGCCCGCGCGCGCGCCGCCCAGGTCCGTGTCGAGCCGGTCGCCGATGACGAGCGTCTCGCGCGCCCCGGCCCGCTCGACGGCCATCCGGTACATCGTCGGCGACGGCTTGCCCGCGCTGTCCGGGACGACACCGGTCGCGTTGCGCACCGCACCGACCAGCGACCCGTTGCCGGGCGCGAAGCCCCGCGCCGTCGGCAGGCTGAGGTCCAGGTTCGACGCGACGTGCCACGCGCCCCGCTCGACGGCGTACGCCGCCTCCGCGAGCTGCGCCCAGCCGACGTCCGGCGCGAACCCCTGGGCGACCGCGGCCGGCTCGTCGTCGGCCGACTCCACGACCACGAAGCCCGCGGCCCGGACCGCCGTCAGCAGCCCCTGCCCG
The DNA here is from genome assembly GCF_028583725.1 of Cellulomonas fimi. Lineage (NCBI taxonomy): Bacteria > Bacillati > Actinomycetota > Actinomycetes > Micrococcales > Cellulomonadaceae > Cellulomonas > Cellulomonas fimi. Next base: position 2,574,691 of record NZ_CP110680.1, read on the forward strand.
CCGACGACCAGCACCTTGGCGCCGGGCTGGAGGCGCGTGCGCAGGAGCTGCGCGGCCGCCTGCGCGGCGGTCATCACCTCGCCGGACCGCGTCGGGATGCCGAGCTCGGTCAGCTGGTCCGCGACCGACTCCGGCTCGCGCGACGCGTTGTTCGTCACGAACACCAGGCGCATCCCCCGCGCGCGCGCCGACGTCAGCCCCTCGGCGGCGCCGTCGATCGGCTCGTGCCCGCGGTACGCGACGCCGTCGAGGTCGACGAGCGCGAGGTCGAACCTGTCCGCGAGCGGGACGTCCGACCCGACGAGCCCGCCGCTCACGCGTCCTCCCCCTCGTCGTCCCGCGCCGCCGCCGCGCCCACGCCACCGTCAGCGCCCGCGCCGTCGTCACCCGCGCCGTCGTCAGCGCCCGCGCCGTCGTCACTCACGCCGTCGTCAGCGCCCACGCCGTCATCAGCACCGCCGGTCGCGGATGCGCCCTCGATCCCCGGGTCAGCCGCGGCGCTCGGCCCGTCGTCCTCGCCCTCCGCGCCCGTCGCGGACGCGCCGGTCCCGCCGTCGTCCGCACCGTGGTCGAGAGACTGCGCCTCGCCGTCGTCCGCGATCTCACCGGCGCCGGCATCGGCTGCCGCGTCGTCGAGATCGGCGGAGTCCTCGTCCTCGAGGTCGAAGACGACGACCTCCTCGTCCACCTCCCCTGCGGCCTCGGCGAGCTCGGCGGCGGAGAACTGCGCGAGCAGCGACGCCGCCTCCTCGGACCGACCCGCGGCCTCGAGCGCCGTGGCGCGTGCCTGCGCCACCCGCACGCCGAGCACCCCGGACTGCTGCTGGACGGCGGGGCTCGACAGCACCGCGACGGCGGCCTCGGTCTGCCCGAGGTCCCGCCGCGCGCCCGACACGACGATCGCGAGCTCGACCCGCGCGGTGGCGTCGAGCGTCTCCGCCTCCGGCTCGTTGGCCAGCGCGATGGCCCTCTCCGGGCGTCCCAGCCCACGTTCGCAGTCGGCCATGATCGGCAGGTGCTCCGAGGAGCCGTTGAGCCGACGCACGGTGCGCAGCTCACGCAGCGCCTCGGCGAAGCGACCCGTCCGGTACGCGGCGAGCCCCGCGGCCTCACGCACGACGTCGATCCGACCGGCGCGTCGCACCGCCGCCTGGGCGTGCTCGTACGCGAGCTCCGGGTCGGTGTCGAGGAGCAGCCCCACGACGACGAGGTGCCGGCCGACGCGCTCGGCGTTGTCCTTGGTCAGCGACCGCAGCCGCGCCCGCACCGACCGGTCGAGGTCGCTGAACACCACGTCGTCCGGGAGCGGCGGGGCCGGCACACGCTCGTCCTGCGCCGGCCGCGTCGCCCGCTGCTCACCGTCCCGGACGTCGTCGCGTCCTCGCGCCGGCCCGCCGGGCCGACGGCTGTCGCTCCCAGGACCCGCCGCGCCACGCCGGGGTGCACCGCTCTGCGACCAGCCCCCACCGGCGCGGCCACCCGACCGCTCACCGTGGCGGCCTCCAGCACGATCCCCCGAGTACCCACCGTCCCGCTCACCAGAACGCCCCTGCGAGTACCCCGCAGCCCGCTCACCAGAACGACCGGCGAACCCGCCGGCCCGCTCGTCCGAGCGACGCGGCGCGTCGTCACGGGTGCGGTCACCGGAGCGGCGCGGCGCCTCGTCACGGGTGTGCGGCGTCTCGTCACGGGTGTGGTCACCGGAGCGACGGCTCGCACCGCCGGGACGTTCGCCGGACCGGCCCGCCCAGCTCCCGCCGGCACGCTCGCCGGAACGACCTGAGTACCCCCCAGCCCGCTCTCCCGGACGCTCACCGGCGACCCGGGGCCGCCCCGGTGCACCGGACCGAGGACCGCCGCCGGCCCGATCACCCGCGCCGCGGCCACCGCCGAATTCGGCCGCGTCATCGCGGGAGTACGGACGGCGCTCGCGTCCCTCCGGACCGCCACCGCTCCACGCGCTGCGCTCACGACCGCTGTCGGGCCGACCGCCACGCCGGTCGCGCGCACCACGATCCGTGTCGCCACCGCGGACTCCACCAGCGCGATCCGGACGACGGTCGTCACGCCGGTCGCCGGCCGGACCCCGCCGATCGTCACCGCGCCGCTCGGAGCCCCCGCCGTATCCCGCACGAGAGCCGCCGCCGAGGTACGCGCCACCCGATCCCTCGCCGGAAGACCCACCACGTGCGCCACCACCGGAGTAGGCGCCACGCGAACCCGAGCCGGAGGACCCACCACGTGCGCCACCACCGGCGTAGCCTGCGCGCGAGCTCCCGCCCGAGTACCCGCCGCGCGAGCCACCGCCGGAGTACCCGCCACGCGACCCCTGGCCCGAGTACCCACCACCCGAGCCGCCACCGGAGTAGTCGCCACGCGATCGGTCACCCGAGTGCCCACCACGCGAACCGTCGCGCGAGTCGCCACGGCCGGGGCCCGCAGCCCGCCGCGAGTCGTCGCCAGGCCGCCCCTGACGTGTGCTCGAGCTGCGCGATCCGCTGCCGGCGAACCCGCCGGACCGGTCCGGGCGGTCGTCGAACGACCGCGGGGCCGACCGCTGGCCGCCACGCGAACGCCCTGCGCCGTCACCGGACCAGGAGCCACCCGACGCGCGACCTGGACGCTCACCGCGTCCGCGCTCGTCGCCTGACGCACGTCCCGACCCGGTCTGTCCGCGGTAGCCACTGGTGCGGCGGTCACCCGAACCGCCGGACGCCGAGCTCGACCGCCCGCTCCCCGAGGTCTGCTGACCTTCGCGTGACGGTCCTCGACGCTCAGGCTGAGCGGACCGGTGATCGCTGTTCATGTATGGCTCTCTCCTCGTCGCACACGACCGCACCATGGTCTCATCCCGCACCCCGTCGTCTCTTCCTGGACCGGCGGAGCACCACGACGCCTCGATCACATCGGTGCGCACGCGGCCACGGTGCGGCAGCCAGCCCACACGACGTCGACACAACACGTCGACGAGAGATCCGACACGAGCCAAAACTCCCGAGAAACAGAAAGAGCCACCCCGGTGATGGGGTGGCTCTTTCTGAATGGTGTCCGGCGGCGTCCTACTCTCCCACACCCTGGCGAGTGCAGTACCATCGGCGCTGAAGGGCTTAGCTTCCGGGTTCGGAATGGGACCGGGCGTTTCCCCTTCGCTATGACCGCCGTAACGTTGTCGAGTTGTCAAACGGGTTCCCGTTCGTCTCTCGGGAACCGCACAGTGGACGCGTAGCAATGAATGAGTGGTGAAGTTGTCGGCTTATTAGTACCGGTCAGCTGCGAGGGTCGTTGGTCCCCTCTTCCACATCCGGCCTATCAACCCCGTGGTCTAGCGGGGTGCCTCTCGGGACGAGTCCCGTGGAAACCTCATCTTGAAGCAGGCTTCCCGCTTAGATGCTTTCAGCGGTTATCCCTTCCGAACGTAGCCAACCAGCCGTGCTCCTGGCGGAACAACTGGCACACCAGAGGTTCGTCCGTCCCGGTCCTCTCGTACTAGGGACAGCCCTTCTCAAGTTTCCTGCGCGCGCAGCGGATAGGGACCGAACTGTCTCACGACGTTCTAAACCCAGCTCGCGTACCGCTTTAATGGGCGAACAGCCCAACCCTTGGGACCTACTCCAGCCCCAGGATGCGACGAGCCGACATCGAGGTGCCAAACCATGCCGTCGATATGGACTCTTGGGCAAGATCAGCCTGTTATCCCCGGGGTACCTTTTATCCGTTGAGCGACGGCGCTTCCACAAGCCACCGCCGGATCACTAGTTCCGACTTTCGTCCCTGCTCGACCTGTCAGTCTCACAGTCAAGCTCCCTTGTGCACTTGCACTCGCCACCTGATTGCCAACCAGGCTGAGGGAACCTTTGAGCGCCTCCGTTACATTTTAGGAGGCAACCGCCCCAGTTAAACTACCCACCAGGCACTGTCCCTAGTCCGGATCACGGACCGAGGTTAGATGTCCAGAGCGACCAGAGTGGTATTTCAACGTTGACTCCACCGACACTGGCGTGCCGGCTTCACAGTCTCCCACCTATCCTACACAAGCCGCACCGAACACCAATACCAAGCTATAGTAAAGGTCCCGGGGTCTTTCCGTCCTGCTGCGCGTAACGAGCATCTTTACTCGTAGTGCAATTTCGCCGAGTTCGCGGTTGAGACAGCGGAGAAGTCGTTACGCCATTCGTGCAGGTCGGAACTTACCCGACAAGGAATTTCGCTACCTTAGGATGGTTATAGTTACCACCGCCGTTTACTGGGGCTTAAATTCTGCCTTCGCCTTGCGGCTGACCCGTCCTCTTAACCTTCCAGCACCGGGCAGGCGTCAGTCCGTATACATCGTCTTGCGACTTCGCACGGACCTGTGTTTTTAGTAAACAGTCGCTTCTCCCTGGTCTCTGCGGCCCTTCACGCTCCCCGAGCAAGTCGGTTCACGCTTCAGGCCCCCCTTCTCCCGAAGTTACGGGGGCATTTTGCCGAGTTCCTTAACCACGATTCTCTCGATCGCCTTGGTATTCTCTACCTGACCACCTGAGTCGGTTTGGGGTACGGGCGGCTAGAACCTCGCGTCGAGGCTTTTCTTGGCAGCATAGGATCACCAGATTCCCGCATTCGCGGTCACCGTCGCCTCTCAGGCTCGTGAGGTGCGGATTTGCCTACACCTCGCCCTACGACCTTGGACGTGGACAACCATCGCCACGCTTGGCTACCTTCCTGCGTCACCCCTGTTAATACGCTTACCTACTACCGGTTCGGGTCCCGTGCTCCCCGGCCCGGTGCACCCGAAGGTGCGGTGGGCCGGCTCGGACGGTGAGCATCACCGGGCTCGGTATGGGCGGTTCTTCGCCGGTACGGGAATATCAACCCGTTGTCCATCGACTACGCCTGTCGGCCTCGCCTTAGGTCCCGACTTACCCAGGGCGGATTAGCCTGGCCCTGGAACCCTTGGTCATTCGGCGGACGGGTTTCTCACCCGTCTTTCGCTACTCATGCCTGCATTCTCACTCGTGTGGCGTCCACCGCTGGGTTACCCCGCGACTTCGCCCGCCACACGACGCTCCCCTACCCATCCACACGACTGAACCACGAAGGCTTGTCGAACGTGTGAATGCCACAAGCCTTCGGCGGTATGCTTGAGCCCCGCTACATTGTCGGCGCGGAATCACTTGACCAGTGAGCTATTACGCACTCTTTCAAGGGTGGCTGCTTCTAAGCCAACCTCCTGGTTGTCTGTGCAACTCCACATCCTTTCCCACTTAGCATACGCTTAGGGGCCTTAGCTGGTGGTCTGGGCTGTTTCCCTCTCGACTACGGAGCTTATCCCCCGCAGTCTCACTGCCACGCTCTGGCTTACCGGCATTCGGAGTTTGGCTAACGTCAGTAACCTGGTGGGGCCCATCGGCTATCCAGTAGCTCTACCTCCGGCAAGAAACGCGTGACGCTGCACCTAAATGCATTTCGGGGAGAACCAGCTATCACGGAGTTTGATTGGCCTTTCACCCCTAACCACAGGTCATCCCCCAGGTTTTCAACCCTGGTGGGTTCGGGCCTCCACGCGGTCTTACCCGCGCTTCACCCTGCCCATGGCTAGATCACTCCGCTTCGGGTCTAGAGCACGCGACTGAATCGCCCTGTTCGGACTCGCTTTCGCTACGGCTTCCCCACACGGGTTAACCTCGCCACGTACCACTAACTCGCAGGCTCATTCTTCAAAAGGCACGCCGTCACCCCTGCTAGGGAGGCTCCGACGGTTTGTAGGCACACGGTTTCAGGTACTATTTCACTCCCCTCCCGGGGTACTTTTCACCTTTCCCTCACGGTACTTGTCCGCTATCGGTCACTAGGTAGTATTTAGGCTTACACAGTGGTCTGTGCAGATTCACTCCAGGTTTCTCGGGCCCGGAGCTACTTGGGATCCCTCTCGGGAGGCCACGCCATTTCGTCTACGGGGGTACCACCCTCTGTGCCGGGCCTTTCAATGCCCTTCGACTATGACGCGACTTTCTGACTCCCTGCTGGTTCGGCAGAACCAGCTGAAAGGTCCCACAACCCCGCATGCGCAACGCCTGCCGGCTTGAACACGCATACGGTTTGGCCTGATCCGCTTTCGCTCGCCACTACTCACGGAATATCTCTTCCTGCCGGTACTGAGATGTTTCACTTCCCGGCGTTCCCTCCACACACCCTATATATTCAGGTGCGGGTCACACGACATGACTCGTGCGGGGTTTCCCCATTCGGACATCCTCGGATCACGGTTCGTTTGCCAACTCCCCGAGGCTTATCGCAGGCTACCACGTCCTTCTTCGGCTCCTAGTGCCAAGGCATCCACCCTGTGCCCTTATAAACTTGACCACAAAGATCATTCAAAGATGCTCGCGTCCACTGTGCAGTTCTCAAGCTACGACCGGGTGACTCACCTGTGACGTCCGCGCGCCTACCCACCAGGGGCGGTTCGCTGGACCAGGCGGCCCGCAGGCCGACGCGCACCCCACCCGCCCGCAAGCGGATCAAGTGCGCGACTCGACCCCGAGGTCAACAACCATGACGGCTGTTCCCTCAGGACCCAACAGCGTGCCAGGCCGACCCGATCACCCGGTGTGGATCTCCGTTCCCTCCCCGCAGACGAGCTGCAGGCGTACTAGAAGCCACCGGAACCAAGCCGGCCGTAGTCGATGTTCCACCCTCGAGCACCACCCCCAGCTCGTTCGGCCGGGGCGTGGGCCTGGACACCACACACCCACCCATGACAGGCGAGCGCGGTGCCAGATGCTCCTTAGAAAGGAGGTGATCCAGCCGCACCTTCCGGTACGGCTACCTTGTTACGACTTAGTCCCAATCGCCAGTCCCACCTTCGACGGCTCCCCCCACAAGGGTTGGGCCACCGGCTTCGGGTGTTACCGACTTTCGTGACTTGACGGGCGGTGTGTACAAGGCCCGGGAACGTATTCACCGCAGCGTTGCTGATCTGCGATTACTAGCGACTCCGACTTCATGGGGTCGAGTTGCAGACCCCAATCCGAACTGAGACCGGCTTTTTGGGATTCGCTCCACCTCGCGGTATCGCAGCCCTTTGTACCGGCCATTGTAGCATGCGTGAAGCCCAAGACATAAGGGGCATGATGATTTGACGTCATCCCCACCTTCCTCCGAGTTGACCCCGGCAGTCTCCCATGAGTCCCCGGCATAACCCGCTGGCAACATGGGACGAGGGTTGCGCTCGTTGCGGGACTTAACCCAACATCTCACGACACGAGCTGACGACAACCATGCACCACCTGTACACCGACCTTACGGGGAGCACATCTCTGCACTTTTCCGGTGTATGTCAAGCCTTGGTAAGGTTCTTCGCGTTGCATCGAATTAATCCGCATGCTCCGCCGCTTGTGCGGGCCCCCGTCAATTTCTTTGAGTTTTAGCCTTGCGGCCGTACTCCCCAGGCGGGCGGCACTTAATGCGTTTGCTGCGGCACAGAGCTCGTGGAATGAGCCCCACACCTAGTGCCCAACGTTTACGGCATGGACTACCAGGGTATCTAATCCTGTTCGCTCCCCATGCTTTCGCTCCTCAGCGTCAGTTGCGGCCCAGTGACCTGCCTTCGCCATCGGTGTTCCTCCTGATATCTGCGCATTCCACCGCTACACCAGGAATTCCAGTCACCCCTACCGCACTCTAGTCTGCCCGTACCCACTGCAAGCCCCAGGTTGAGCCTGAGGTTTTCACAGCAGACGCGACAAACCGCCTACGAGCTCTTTACGCCCAATAATTCCGGACAACGCTTGCGCCCTACGTATTACCGCGGCTGCTGGCACGTAGTTAGCCGGCGCTTCTTCTGCAGGTACCGTCACTTGCGCTTCTTCCCTGCTGAAAGAGGTTTACAACCCGAAGGCCGTCATCCCTCACGCGGCGTCGCTGCATCAGGCTTGCGCCCATTGTGCAATATTCCCCACTGCTGCCTCCCGTAGGAGTCTGGGCCGTGTCTCAGTCCCAGTGTGGCCGGTCGCCCTCTCAGGCCGGCTACCCGTCGTCGCCTTGGTAGGCCGTTACCCCACCAACAAGCTGATAGGCCGCGAGCCCATCCCTGACCGAAAAACTTTCCAGACGCAACAGATGCCTGTACGTCTCATATCCGGTATTAGCGACCGTTTCCGGTCGTTATCCCAGAGTCAGGGGCAGGTTGCTCACGTGTTACTCACCCGTTCGCCACTGATCAGACCAGCAAGCTGGTCGTCACCGTTCGACTTGCATGTGTTAAGCACGCCGCCAGCGTTCGTCCTGAGCCAGAATCAAACTCTCCGTAAATGTCTACATGGCACCCACCCACCAAAGCAGGCAGGCAACCGACACACGAAACAGCCCCGAAGGGCCAATCAGATTCGGCTGTCAAAAGAAGACCCGATCCACGGGGGTGGACGAGCCTCCTCAATCTCAACCAAGACCCACCACACGAAACCGCGCGATGGACCATCTTGGCATCGACTACTTGGCACACTGTTGAGTTCTCAAGGAACAGACGCGCATCTGCTCGAGCCTTTCGGCTCTTCGTCAGAGGCTTTGTCGTTCTCCATCTTACCGGACCTTCTCGCCGTCCCCGTCCACCCTCGCGGGCATCCGGTGGCGGGCGCAGGCCCATCCCGAACTGCGCTGCAGGCGCACTGAGCTCCTGCGGTTCTGTTCGGGGGCGGCCACCCGCGGGACCAGCCACCGGGATCGTTCCTCGGTGTCCGTTCCTCCCTGCCGGGCGACATCGAGAACATTACGCGGGCCCTGGCGCAGGAGGCAAATCCGGGTCCGGTGACCCCCGTCACGACGGGGTCCGGGCGGCGCGCCACGGCGTCGTGCACCGTCCTGACCTGCAGGGACGTCGTGCGAGCCGGGGTCCCTGCGGGTTGCACGGATCGGCTCCCTGGCCTCGCGGCACCGGTCCCTCGCCCGGCATGTCCGGTACGTCGTGCACCCGACCCGCAGTTCGGACCGGGAGTGCCCGTCGGCGCGCGCGCAGTCCGCTCGCCGAGGCCGGCCCGGACGACGGATGCCCGGCCCCCTGGTGAGGGGACCGGGCATCCGTCGGGTGGTGGCGTCAGGCGTGGGTGTCCACGACCGCGAGCGTGCGCCTGCCCCGTCGCAGGACCGCCCACCGGCCGTGGAGCAGGTCCTCGGGGCGCAGGACCGCGTCCTCGGCCTCGACGCGGACGTTGTTGACCGAGGCGCCGCCCTCGCCGATCGCACGACGAGCCGCCGCCTTCGACGCGACGATCCCGGAGGCGGCGAGCACGTCGACCACGGGGTCGCCCGCGCGGCCGGCCGCCGTCGGGAGCTCGGCGACGGCCGCCGCGAGAGTCGCCTCGTCGAGGTCCGCGAGCGAGCCACGCCCGAACAGCGCCTGGCTCGCCTCGACGACCTTGTCGGCGGCCGCCGACCCGTGCACGAGCGACGTCACGTCGTGGGCCAGCGCGCGCTGCGCCTCGCGGGCCGCCGGGCGCTGGGCCACCGCGTCCGCGAGCTCCTCGATCTGCTCGCGCGAGCGGAACGTGAAGATCTTCAGGTAGCTCACGACGTCCGCGTCGTCGGCGTTGAGCCAGAACTGGTAGAAGGCGTACGGGGTCGTGAGCTCGGGGTCGAGCCACACCGTCCCGGCCTCCGTCTTGCCGAACTTGGTGCCGTCGGCCTTGGTCACCAGCGGTGTGGTGAGCGCGTGGACCGCGGTCCCCTCGACCTTGCGGATGAGCTCGACGCCCGACAGCAGGTTGCCCCACTGGTCGCTGCCGCCCGTCTGGAGCGTGACGCCGTGCCGCCGGTGCAGCTCGAGGAAGTCCATGCCCTGCAGGATCTGGTAGCTGAACTCGGTGAAGCTGATGCCCTGGTCGCTGTTCAGCCGGCGGGCGACGGTGTCCTTGGCGAGCATGGTGCCGAGCCGGAAGTGCTTGCCGACGTCCCGCAGGAAGTCGATCGCGGACAGCGGCTCCGTCCAGTCGAGGTTGTTCACCATCGTCGCCGCGGCGGGGCCGTCGAAGCGGAGCAGCGGCTCGATCTGGCGGCGGATCCGCTCGACCCAGCCGGCGACGACGTCGCGCGAGTTCAGGGTGCGCTCCCCCGTCATCTTCGGGTCGCCGATGAGGCCCGTCGCACCGCCGACGAGCGCGAGCGGGCGGTGCCCGGCGTCCTGGAGGCGCCGCACGGTGAGGATCTGGACCAGGTTGCCGATGTGCAGGCTCGGCGCCGTCGGGTCGAAGCCGCAGTACAGCGTCACCTGGCCGTCGGAGAGGGCGGTGCGGAGCGCGTCGGCGTCGGTCGTCTGGGCGACGAGCCCGCGCCACGCGAGCTCGTCGAGGATGTCGGTCACGAGGGTTCTCCTGCGAAGGTCGGGGCAGCCGCGGTCGCGGCGCCCACGAAGGACGGGGTGCCCACGAAGGGCGGGGGGCACGGGGCCGACGTCGTCGTCCTCACGGGACGTCTACCGACGCCGGCCGCCGATACGCGGGCCGGTACGCCGACACGGTGCGCTCCCCCGTCAGCCAGTAGCGCCACGAGAACTGCACGTCGCCGCCCGCTCCGGAGACACCGACGCGCGGGCCGGACGCGTGGGCCGACAGCAGCGGGCCGGCGTGCCGGTGCAGCACCGTCGCACCGCCGGCCTCGGTGAGGTCCGCACCGTTCGCGCGCAGGTCGAGGCCGAGACACACGGCGAGCCGCGCCGGACCGCGGGCGAGCTGCCGCCGGGAGTCGACGACGCCGACCTGCTCGCGCCGCCGCCAGGCGAGGTCCTCGCCCTCGACGACCTCGCCCGCACGCAGCAGGACGGCTGACGGGCTGCCGGTCGGCTGCGCGACGACGTTGAGGCAGTGGTGCAGGCCGAGGTGGCGGTAGACGTACAGACGGCCGGGCTCGGCGAACATCACCGCGTTGCGCGAGGTGCGGCCGCGGTAGGCGTGCGAGCCCGGGTCGTCGGCGCCGCCGTAGGCCTCGACCTCGGTGATCCGGACCGTCACGTCGCCCTCGTCCGACCGGGACGTCAGGTAGGAGCCGAGGAGGTCGCGCGCCACGACGTGCACGTCGCGGCTGTACCAGACACGCGCGGGCACGGCGACGACCGCGCGCGGGTCGGCCGCGTCCGGGGTCGTCGGTGCGTCGCTCGGCAGGGTCACGCGCTCATCCTGCCGCACGACCGGCGCGGGCGGATCGCCGATCCGGTGCGCGGACCGTGCCGGCGGGGCGTCGGTGTCAGCGCTCCACCAGGCGCCCGACCGCGTCCACGTGGACGTCGGCGCGCTCCCGCGTGCGCTCACGGGTGAAGTGCTCCTGCTCGGACCGCATCCACGCGACCCAGTTGTCGCGTGCGTCGAAGCCGTCGCGCGCGAGACCGCGGGACAGCCGCAGGTCGCGCGCCGCCTCGACCCAGACCTTCACGGCGGCGACCGGGTCGGCCGCCGTGCGCGCGGAGCCGCAGCCGTCGAGGACCAGGACGTCGGGCACCGGGACGTCGTGCCACTCGGCGAACGCGCCCGCGACCCAGTCGTAGCGCTGGTAGCGACCCGGCCGCCCGGCCGCGAGCGGGTCGAGGACCTGGGCGGCCAGCCTGTCCCACACGCCCTCGAGACCGGACCAGCCCGCGAGCAGGTCGTCGAGGTGCAGCACGGGCGCGTCCAGCGCCGCACCCACGCGACCGGCGAGCGTCGACTTGCCGGAACCGGCGGGGCCGTCGACGCACACCAGCCGGACGGGTCCGAGACGCGGCTGCGCGGCGCGGGTCAGCGCCACGACGACGGCGACGGCGTCGGACGGATCAGCGGGCACGGGGTCACCTCTCTGCGCGGGGATCCACATCATGCCCGTCAGATGCGGAAGGCCGCCGTCGACGACGCCAGCCGCTCGGAGACGGCGGCGATCGAGCCGACCGTGACGCTCTCGCGCTCGAGGGCGTCCGTCGTCTCGCCCGCCCCGCCGGCGACCGACGACACCGCCGTCGCGATCTCGCCGACCCCGGTCGCCGCCTCGCTCACGCCCCGCGTCATCGCGACGGTCGTCGCCGTCTGCTCCTCGACGGCCGCGGCGATCGTCGACTGGTAGTCGTTGATGGCCGCGATCACGCCGGTGATCCGGCCGATCGCGTCGACCGCGGCCGCGGTGTCGGCCTGGATGGCGTCGATGCGACGCGCGATCTCGTCGGTGGCGCGCGAGGTCTCGGCCGCGAGCTCCTTCACCTCGTTCGCGACGACGACGAACCCCTTGCCCGCGTCGCCCGCACGCGCGGCCTCGATGGTCGCGTTGAGGGCCAGCAGGTTCGTCTGCTCCGCGATCGAGGTGATGAGCCGCACGACGGCGCCGATCTGCTCCGAGGAGTCGCCGAGGCGGCCGACCGTGACCACGGCCTCGTCAACGGCACTCGTCGCGTCGCTCGCGACCCGCAGCGCCTCGCTCGCGTTCCTCGCGATCTCCCGGATCGACGACCCCATCTGGTCGGCACCGGCGGCGACGCCGCGAACCGTGGCCGAGACCTGGCCCGCGGCGGTGGCGGCGGCGTTCGCGTCGTCGCTGGCGCGCTCCGCGGTCGCCGACAGCCTCCGGTTGCCGTCGTCGAGCTTCTGCGCGACGTCGTTGAGGACGACGACCTCGTCGGCGACCACCCGCAGCGAGCGGTGCAGCGCGTGCAGGCCCGTGTCGAGCGCGCGGCCCGCGCGGCCGATCTGGTCCCGGTTGTCGAGGTTCGCGCGCGTCGTGAGGTCGCCCGCCTCCACGGCGGCCGAGACGCGGAACAGCCGGCTCAGCTCGCGGTCGATCGCGTGCGCGCCCCACGCGGTGAGGCCGCCCGCGAGGACGGTCGCCGCCACGCCGAGCCCGAGCAGCGTGCGTCGCGTGCCGGCGACGTGCTCGGTCACGGCCGGGTCCCCGTCCGCGAGCGCCGCGACCTCCGTGCCGTCCGCCCACGCGACGACGAGCACGGCCAGCACCATCGTCAGCATCACGAGCGCGAGGCAGAGGACCTTCGACCGGACCGACAGGTTCGCGAACCATCGTTGGAAGCCGTTGAGCGTGCTCAGGTACGGGCGGTCCTGCGTGGCCGTGCGCCCGCGCCCGCCGGCGTCCTGTCTCACGTCGGTGCTGACGGTGGTCACCGGGGCGTCGCTCCTCGTCCTGCGAACCGTGCCCGGGCACGACCGTGCGCGGGGTTCTCAGGGCCCATCGGCAGGCGGGCCCCCGCGATGAGGACCCGCCCGCCGTCAGATGTGCGCGAACCGCGTCCGCAGCGCCGCCGCGGCGTCACGGGCGGCCGCGAGCTGCTCCGCGACGCGCACCGGCGCGGTGCCGCCCGTCGCGTCGCGCGACGCGAGCGAGCCCTCGACCGACAGGACCGAGCGGACCGCCGGGGTGAGGTGCGGCGAGATCGCCGCGAGCTCGTCGTCGGTGAGCTCCCAGAGCTCGATCGCGGGCTCGTGCTGCTCGCACGCGCGGACGCACGCGCCGGCGACCTCGTGCGCGACGCGGAACGGCACGCCCTCGCGCACGAGCCACTCGGCGATGTCCGTCGCGAGCGAGAACCCCTGCGGCGCGAGCGACGCCATGCGGTCGGTGTCGAACGTCAGCGTCGCGACCATGCCCGCGAACGCCGGCAGCAGGACCGTGAGCTGGTCGACCTGGTCGAACACCGGCTCCTTGTCCTCCTGCAGGTCGCGGTTGTACGCGAGCGGGAGGCCCTTGAGGGTCGTGAGCAGACCGGTGAGGTCGCCGACCAGACGGCCCGCCTTGCCGCGCGCGAGCTCGGCGACGTCCGGGTTCTTCTTCTGCGGCATGATGCTCGACCCCGTCGAGTACGCGTCGTGCAGGCGCACGAACCCGAACTCCTTGGTCGACCAGAGCACGACCTCCTCGGCCAGCCGCGACAGGTCGACCGCGAGCATCGCGGCGACGAACGCGAACTCGGCGACGACGTCGCGCGACGCGGTGCCGTCGATGGAGTTCTCGACCGGTCCGGCGAACCCCAGCTCGGCGGCCACCGCCGCGGGGTCGAGCCCGAGCGACGAGCCCGCGAGGGCGCCCGAACCGTACGGCGAGCTCGCGGCGCGCGCGTCCCAGTCGACCCAGCGCCCGACGTCGCGCAGCAGCGGCCACGCGTGCGCGAGCAGGTGGTGCGCGAGCAGGACGGGCTGCGCGTGCTGCAGGTGCGTCCGGCCGGGCATCGGGGCGTCGCCCGCCGCGCTCGCCTGCGCGACGAGCGCGTCGACGACGTCGAGGACCAGACCCGACAGGACGCGCGCCTGCTCGCGCAGGTACATCCGCACGAGCGTCGCGATCTGGTCGTTGCGCGAGCGCCCGGCCCGCAGCTTGCCGCCGAGCTCCGTGCCCGCGCGCTCGATCAGGCCGCGCTCGAGGGCCGTGTGCACGTCCTCGTCGTCGGGCGCCGGGCCGAACGCCCCGGACGCGACGTCGGCGCGCAGCCGCTCGAGCGCGTCGACCATGCCGTCGAGCTCGTCGGCGGTCAGCAGGCCCGCGCGGTGCAGGACGCGCGCGTGCGCGACCGACCCCGAGATGTCGTGGTCGGCGAGCCGCCAGTCGAAGTGCGTCGACCGTGACAGGTCGGCGAGCGCGGCGGCCGGTCCGGACGCGAACCGGCCGCCCCACAGGGCCAGCGGCGCCTGCTCGTCAGACACTGCCGATCCCGCCCTGCGAGCCGAGGTCCTCGGCGTTGCCGAAGCGCACGTCGCGGGCCGCGGCGAGCTTGGAGGACAGGCCGTAGATCTCGATGAAGCCCTTCGCCGCGGACTGGTCGAACGTGTCGCCCGTGTCGTAGGTCGCGAGGTTGAAGTCGTAGAGCGACGCGTCGGAGCGGCGGCCCGAGACGGTCGCGCGACCGCCGTGCAGGACGAGGCGGACGTCGCCCGAGACGTACTTCTGCGTGTCGTCGATGAAGACGTCGAGCGACTTCTTGAGCGGCGAGAACCACTGGCCGTCGTAGACGAGCTCGGTCCAGCGCTGCTCGACGCCACGCTTGAAGCGGGCCTGCTCGCGCTCGACGGTGACGTTCTCAAGCTCCTGGTGCGCGGCGATGAGCGCGATCGCGCCCGGCGCCTCGTACACCTCGCGGGACTTGATGCCGACGAGGCGGTCCTCGACGATGTCGATCCGGCCGACGCCCTGGGCGCCCGCGCGGCGGTTCATCTCCTGGATGGCCTGCAGCGGCGTCACCGGGACGCCGTCGAGCGCGACGGGCACGCCGGCCTCGAACGTCACGACGACCTCGTCGGCGACCGGCGGGAACGTCGGGTCGTCGGTGTAGGTGTAGACGTCCTTCGTCGGGGCGTTCCAGATGTCCTCGAGGAAGCCGGTCTCGACCGCGCGGCCCCACACGTTCTGGTCGATCGAGAACGGGTTGTGCTTGGTCGTCGCGATCGGGAGGTTGTGCTTCTCGGCGAAGTCGATCGCCTTGTCGCGGGTCAGCGCGAGGTCGCGGACCGGCGCGAGGCACGTGAGGTCGGGCGCGAGCGACGTGATGCCGACCTCGAAGCGGACCTGGTCGTTGCCCTTGCCGGTGCAGCCGTGGGCGACGGTCGTCGCGCCGAACTGGCGGGCCGCACGCACCAGGTGCTTGACGATGACCGGCCGCGACAGCGCGGAGACCAGCGGGTAGCGGTCGAGGTACAGGCCGTTCGCCTTGAGGGCGGGCATGCAGTACTCGGCGGCGAACTCGTCGCGCGCGTCGGCGACGTACGCCTCGACCGCGCCGCAGTCGAGCGCGCGCCGGCGGATGACCTCGAGGTCCTCGCCGCCCTGGCCGACGTCGACCGCCACGGCGATGACCTCGGCACCGGTGGCCTCGGCGATCCAGCCGATGCCGACGGACGTGTCCAGGCCGCCGGAGTACGCGAGGACGACACGCTCAGTCATGGAACTTCTCTCTTCTCAGGGGGTGTGCGGGTCTGGGGTTTCTCAGTCGAGGGTGCGCGGGCGCGACTCGGGTCGTGCGTCGGTCGCGAGCGCGAGGAAGCGGGCGGCGAGCGCCGTGCCCGCGGCCGTCGGCCCGCCGGGGTCGTCGCCCTCGCGGGCGATGACGAGCACGGTGTCATCGCCGGCGATGGTGCCGAGCACGGCGGGCAGCACCGAGTGGTCGATCGCCGACGCGAGGAACTGCGCCGCTCCCGGCGGGGTGCGCAGGACGACGAGGTTGCCCGACGCCTCGGCCGTGACCAGCAGCTCCGCGCACAGGCGCGCGAGGCGCGCGGCGAGCATCTCCTCGTCGACGCCGGTCGTGGCGGCGCGGTTGCCGCCCTCGGCCGGGACCGCGTAGGCGAGCGCGCCGGACGGCGTGCGGACCTTCACGGCCCGCAGCTCGACGAGGTCGCGCGAGAGCGTCGCCTGCGTCACGGTCACGCCCTCCGCGGCGAGGAGCTCGGCGAGCTGCTGCTGCGAGTGGACCGTGCCGCGGGTCAGCAGCGACTGGACGAGCGCCTGCCGCGCCGCCTTCGTCGACGGGACCGCCCCGGACGCGACCGTCACGACCGCTCCAGCAGCCACGTGAGGAGCGCCTTCTGCGCGTGCAGGCGGAACTCGGCCTCGTCCCAGACGACCGACTGCGGGCCGTCGAGCACGTCCGCGGTGATCTCCTTGCCGCGGTAGGCGGGCAGGCAGTGCAGGACGATCGCGTCGGGTGCGGCGAGCGCGAGCGCGGCCGCGTCGACGCGGAAGGGCACGAACGGCGTCTCGCGCTCGGCCGCCTCGCCCTCCTGGCCCATCGACACCCACGTGTCGGTCGCGACGACGTCCGCGCCCTTCACCGCCTCGGCGAGCGAGCCGACGACCGTCACGGACCCGCCGGTGCGCTCCGCGACCGCCGCCGCGTCGGCGAGGACCGACGCGTCGGGCTGGTAGCCGTCGGGCGTGCCGATGCGCACGTGCAGCCCCGCGGTCGCGCCGCCGAGCAGGTAGGAGTGCGCCATGTTGTTCGCGCCGTCGCCGACGTAGGCGAGCGTCTGCCCCGCGAGGCGACCGACTCCCCCGCGGTGCAGGGCGATCGTCGCGAGGTCGGCCAGGATCTGGCACGGGTGGAACAGGTCGGTGAGCGCGTTCACGACGGGCACGCCCCCGTGCAGCGCCATCTCCTCGAGCCGCTCCTGCGCATAGGTGCGCCAGACGACCGCGGCGACCTGCCGGCCGAGGACCCGCGCGGTGTCGGCGACGGACTCGCGCACGCCGATCTGGGCGAGCGAGCCCTCGACGAGCAGCGGGTAGCCGCCGAGCTCCGCGATGCCCGTGGTGAAGGACACCTGCGTGCGCAGCGTCGGCTTGTCGAAGATCACGGCGACCGCGCGCGGGCCGACGAGCGGGCGGCGGACGTAGCGGTCGTCGCGGAACGCGAGCGCGAGCTCGAGCACCTCGCGCTGCTCCGCGGGCGTGAGGTCGTCGTCGCGCAGGAAGTGCCGGGTCATGCCTCCACCCCCAGGTCCGCCGGGAGTGTCGCGAGGAAGTCGACGAACGTCCCGGCCTGCTCCTCGGTGAGGACGAACGGCGGGGCGAGCCGGATCGTGGTCGGGGTGCAGGGGTTCACGACGAAGCCCGCCTCCAGTGCGAGCGCCGCGACCTGAGGCGCGACCGGCCGCGCGAGCTCGATCGCGATCAGCAGACCCTGGCCGCGCACGTCGGTCACGAGCGGGTGCCCGAGGCCCGCGATCCGGCCGCGCACCGTGGCGCCCAGCGTCCGGACGTGGCCGAGCAGGCCGTCGCGCTCGATGACCGCGATCGTCGCGAGGCCCGCCGCCGCGGCGACCGGGTTGCCGCCGAACGTCGTGCCGTGCTGGCCGCGGCCGAGCAGCGTCGCCGTCCGCTCGCCGTACGCGACGAGCGCGCCGACCGGGAAGCCGCCGCCGAGGCCCTTCGCGAGCGTCACCGCGTCGGGCACCACACCGCCCCCGATCTCCGGCTGCTGGTGGGCGAGCCACGAGCCCGTCCGGCCCATGCCCGTCTGGACCTCGTCGAGGATCAGCAGCACACCGTGCTCGGCCGTCAGGCGCCGTGCGAGGGCGAGGTAGCCGGGCGGCAGCGGCCGGACGCCCGCCTCGCCCTGGATCGGCTCGACGAACAGCGCGGCGACCGTCGCGCCGGCGCCGTCGGCGAACGCGGCCTCGAGCGCGGCGGAGTCGCCGAACGGCAGGAACTCGACACCGCCCGGCAGCGGCTCGAACGGCTCGCGGTACGCGGCCTTGTGCGTGAGCGCGAGCGCGCCCATCGACCGGCCGTGGAACGCGCCCTCGAGTGCGAGGACCCGCGGCCTGTCCGGGCCGCCGTTGCGCCGCGCGAGCTTGAACGCCGCCTCGTTCGCCTCGGTGCCGGAGTTGGTGAGGAAGACCCGCGAACCCTCCGGCGCCTGCGCGAGCTCCAGCAGCCGCTCCGCGAACGCGATCTGCGTCGGGCTCGCGAAGAAGTTCGAGACGTGGCCGAGCGTGCCGAGCTGCGCGCTGATCGCGGCCGTCAGGGTCGGGTGGGCGTGGCCGAGCGAGTTGACCGCGATCCCGCCGAGCAGGTCGAGGTAGCGGCGGCCGTCGGCGTCCCAGACGTACGGGCCCTCGCCGCGCACGAGGACGCGCTGCGGCGCGCCGAACGTGTCCATCAGCGCGTGCGTGTACCGCTCGGTCCACTGCGCGACCGAGCCGTCGACGGCCTGCACCGGCAGCGACGCGTCGGGCGCCGCCGCGGCCCGGTGCCGCGCACCCGAGGGCGTGACGTCGGTGCTCATGCGGTGACCTCCGGGGTGGGCCGGACGGCCGGCACGGGGGCGGTGAACGGGGCGTCGGCGGGCTCCTCGTCGGGCAGCACCATCGTGCCGATGCCGTCGGACGTGAAGACCTCGACGAGGATCGAGTGCGGGGCGCGACCGTCGATGACGTGGGCGCGGCCGACCCCGCCCTCGACGGCGCGCCAGCACGCCTCCATCTTGGGGCGCATGCCGGCGTCGAGCGTGGGCAGCAGCTCGGCGAGCTCCGCCGCGCGCAGGCGCCGCACGAGCGACGTGCGGTCGGGCCAGCTCGTGTAGAGGCCCTCGACGTCGGTGAGCACGATGAGCTTGCGCGCGCCGAGCGCGACCGCGAGCGCCGCGGCGGCCGTGTCGGCGTTGACGTTGAGCACCTGGGTCGGGTCCTCGATGTCCGGGGCGACCGTCGAGACGACCGGGATGCGGCCCGCGTCGAGCAGGTCCTGCACGGCGCTCGGGTTCACGTGCACGACGTCGCCCACGAGGCCGATGTCGACGTGCTCGCCGTCGACGACCGCCGTGCGCCGGCGCGCCTGGAACAGGCCGCCGTCCTCGCCGGACAGCCCGACGGCGTGCGGTCCGTGCGCGTTGAGCAGGCCGACGAGCTCGCGGGACACCTGCCCCGTGAGCACCATCCGGACGACGTCCATGGCCTCGGGGGTCGTGACGCGCAGGCCGCCGCGGAACTCGGACTCGATGCCGAGGCGGTCGAGCATCGCGTTGATCTGCGGGCCGCCGCCGTGCACCACGACCGGCCGCAGGCCGACCTGGTGGAGGAACACCATGTCCTCGGCGAAGGCGCGCTTCAGCGTCTCGTCGATCATGGCGTTGCCGCCGTACTTCACGACGACGAGCGCACCGTTGAACTTCTGCAGCCACGGCAGGGCCTGGATGAGGACCTCGGCCTTCTGGTCGGGGCGCAGGTCGGTCCGGGTGTCGAAGACGAAGTCGTCGGGGATGCCGCTCATGTGGAGTACGCGCTGTTCTCGTGGACGTAGTCGTGCGTGAGGTCGTTGGTCCAGATCGTCGCGAGCTCGCTGCCCGCGTGGAGGTCGATGAGGACGTGCACCTCGCGGTTCGCGGCGAGGTCCACCTCGGTGCGCGGTGCGTGCGCTCCTCCGGCCCGGCACACCTGGACGCCGTTGATCGTGACGTCGAGGAGGTCGGGGTCGAACGCGGCGACGGACTCCGGGACCGTCCCGACCTGCGCGAGCACGCGGCCCCAGTTGGGGTCGTTGCCGAAGATCGCCGCCTTGAAGAGGTTGGACCGTGCGACCGCGCGACCGACCGCCACCGCGGCGTCCTCGGTCTCGGCGCCCACGACGGTGATCGCGATGTCGTGCGTCGCCCCCTCGGCGTCGGCGACGAGCTGCCGCGCGAGCTGACCGCACACGGCGGTGAGCGCGGCCGCGAAGCCCGCCGGGTCGGGGGTCGCACCGCTCGCACCCGAGACCAGCAGGGCGACCGTGTCGGAGGTCGACATGCAGCCGTCGGAGTCGACGCGGTCGAAGGTCGCGCGTGTGGCCGTGCGCAGCGCGTCGGCGGCGACGTCCGCGTCCACGACCGCGTCGGTCGTGATGACGCACAGCATCGTCGCCAGGCCGGGCGCGAGCATGCCCGCACCCTTCGCCATGCCTCCGACGGTGAACGTCCCGAAGTCGCCCGGGACCGTGACGTGCGCGGTCTTGGCGACCGTGTCGGTCGTCATGATCGCGGTCGCGGCGTCGGGGCCGCCCTCGCCGTGCAGGGCGGCGGCGGCGTCGTCGACGCCCGCGAGGAGCTTCTCGATCGGCAGCCGCTCGCCGATCAGGCCGGTCGACGCGACGACCACGTCGCCCGCGGACACGCCGAGCACGTCGGCGACCTTCTCGGCCGTGCGGTGCACGTCGGCGAACCCGTCCGGGCCCGTGCAGACGTTGGCGCCGCCCGAGTTGAGCACGACGGCCGAGACCGTGCTGTCGGCGACGACCTGGCGCGACCAGACGACGGGCGCGCCGACGACGCGGTTCGTCGTGAAGACGGCCGTACCGACCTGCAGCGGGCCGTCGTTGACGACGAGCGCGAGGTCGGGGCGGCCGGACGCCTTGAGCCCGGCGGTCACGCCGGACGCGCGGAAGCCCGCGGCGGCGGTCACGCCCGGCGAGGCGAGGTCGTCGGTGTCGACGGCGGTCTGCTGACCCATCAGTCCTCCTGGTCCACGGTGCGGCCGGTGACCGCGCTGGTCACGGCGCTCACGGTGCCACGCCCTCGACCGGGAGGCCGAGCGTCTCGGGCAGGCCGAGCGCGAGGTTGAGCGACTGCAGCGCACCGCCCGCGGTCCCCTTGACGAGGTTGTCGATCGCCGTGACCGTCACGACGCGGCCGGCGCGCGCGTCGACCGCGACCTGCACGAGCGCGGTGTTCGCGCCCAGCGTCGCAGCCGTGGTCGGCCACTGCCCCTCGGGCAGCAGGTGCACGAAGGGCTCGTCGGCGTAGGCGGCCTCCCACGCGGCCCGCACCGCGGCCGGGTCGGTGCCCTCGACGAGCCGGGCGGTCGCCGTCGCGAGGATGCCGCGCGACATCGGGACGAGCGTCGGGGTGAACGAGATCGTCACGTCGGGTGCGCCCGCGGCCTGGAGGTTCTGGGCGATCTCCGGGATGTGCCGGTGCGTGCCGCCGACGGCGTACGGCTGCGCGGAGCCGAGGGCCTCGCTCGCGAGGAGGTGCGACTTGAGGGTCCGACCGGCGCCGGAGTAGCCGACGGCGAGGACCGCGACCACGTCGACGGGCTCGATCACGCCCGCGGCGACGCCGGGCTGCAGGCCCAAGGTGACGGCGGTGACGTTGCAGCCGGGGACGGCGATGCGCCGGGCGGCCGCGAGCGCTGCACGCTGGGCGGCGGCGGTCCGCTCCCCGGCGTGCAGGAGCTCGGGCAGGCCGTAGGGCCAGGTCCCGGCGTGCGCGCTGCCGTAGTACGTCTCCCACGCGACGGGGTCGACGAGGCGGTGGTCGGCGCCGAGGTCGACGACGACCGCGTCGTCCCCGCGCGCGGCGAGCTCGGCGGCGACGGCTCCACTGGCGCCGTGCGGCAGGGCGAGGACGACGACGTCGTGGCCGGCCAGCGCGTCGACCTCGGTCGGCGCGAGGACCCGGTCGGCGAGCGAGCGCAGGTGCGGCTGCAGCCCGCCGAGCGCGGCCCCGGCGTTCGAGTGGGCGGTCAGGGTGCCGATGCGGGCCTCGGGGTGCGCGAGGAGCACCCGGAGCATCTCGCCCCCGGCGTACCCGCTGGCCCCGGCGACCGCCACGCTGAACGTCATGTGCATGAACATACACGGTGCTGCACGAAGATACGTGCAGTATTCCGGGATGACGGGCCGCGGCGGACGCGTTGCGGCAGACGTGCGCGCCATCCTCGCCACCGCCGCCGGCGGTCCCGACGTCCTCGAGCTCCGCGACGTGCCCGACCCGGAGCCGGCACGCGACCAGGTGCTGGTCCGCGTCGCCGCGGCGGGCGTCAACTTCATCGACACCTACCGCCGCAGCGGTGTCTACCGGGTGCCGTACCCGCACGTGGTCGGCGCCGAGGGGTCCGGCGAGGTCGTCGCCGTCGGTGCCGACGTCACACTCGTCGCCCCCGGTGACCGCGTCGCGTGGGCCGCCTCCCCCGGCGCGTACGCCGAGCTCGCGCTCGTCGCCGAACGGGACGTGCTGGTCGTGCCCGACGGCGTCGACGACCAGGTCGCCGCCGCGCTCCCCTTGCAGGGCATGACCGCGCACTACCTCGTGACGTCGTCGTTCCCCGTCGCGCCCGGCCACGACGTGCTCGTGCACGCCGCTGCCGGCGGCGTCGGGCTCCTGCTCACACAGCTCGCCGCCCAGCGCGGCGCACGGGTGATCGCGACCGTCGGCACCGCCGAGAAGGAGGCACTCGCGCGCGAGGCCGGTGCCGCCGACGTCATCCGCTACCGCGAGCTCGGCGACCTCACGGCCGAGCTGCCCGCGCTCGTGCGCGACCTCACCGGCGGGCGCGGCGTGCACGCCGTCTACGACTCGGTCGGCAAGGACACCTTCGACGCGTCGCTCGCGTCGCTCGCCCGGCGCGGCACCCTCGTCCTGTTCGGCGCGTCGTCAGGGCCGGTGCCACCGTTCGACCCGCAGCGCCTCAACTCCGGCGGCTCGCTCTTCCTCACCCGCCCGACGCTCGGCGACCACACCGCCACGCGCGACGAGCTCGAGTGGCGCGCCCGCGAGCTGTTCGACGCCGTCCGGGCGGGCACGCTCGACGTGCGCGTCGGCGCCACGTTCCCCCTGGCCGACGCGGCCGACGCCCACCGCGCGCTCGAGTCGCGCGCCACCACCGGAAAGGTCCTGATCCTCCCGTGACCACCCTCCCCACCCTCGACCACGTCGACGGGTCCGTCGTCGGCCCGCGCGCGCTCCACGTCGAGGTCTGGTCCGACATCGCGTGCCCGTGGTGCTTCATCGGCAAGCGCCGGTTCGCGTCCGCCCTGGCCGAGTTCCCGCACCGCGAGCACGTGCGCGTCACCTGGCGCTCCTACGAGCTCTCCCCCGACACGCCGACCGGCCCGGGACGTCCCGAGGTCGACGCGCTCGTCGAGCACAAGGGCCTCCCGGCCGACCGCGTGCGCGAGATGTTCGCGCACGTCACGGCCGTCGCCGCGGGTGAGGGTCTCGCGTACGACTTCGACCGCGCGCTCGCGTTCAACACGTTCGACGCCCACCGGCTCGTGCACGTCGCGGCCGAGGTCGGCGGTGCACCGCTCGCGGACGCGCTCGTCGAGACGCTGTTCTCGGCGCACTTCGAGCACGGGCGCGACCTCGGCGACCCGGCGACGCTCGTCGAGCTCGCGGGCGCGGCAGGGTTCGGCGCGGCGGGGCTCTCCGACGACGCCGTCCGCGAGGTGCTCGACGGCGACCGCGCCGCCGACGCGGTGCGTGCCGACGAGGCGCAGGCCCGCCTGCTCGGCGTCACGGGCGTGCCGTTCTTCGTCGTCGACCGCCGCATCGCCGTGTCCGGTGCCCAGCCCGCCGCCGTGTTCACGCAGCTGCTCGAGGCCGCCTGGCGTGAGGCGAACCCGCTGACGGTGCTGGGCGACGCCGACGCGGCGGCCTGCACGGACGACTCCTGCGCGATCTGAGCGCCGATCCCCTCCCGGGGCGCCGTCGTCCGGCCTAGGGTCACGCCATGACCACCACGCCCGACGACGTGCGCCCCGCCCCCCGGACCGACCCGCTCGGGATCACCGTCCCCTCGACGGTCCCGACCCACTGGTACAACCTCGCGGCCGACCTGCCCGAGCCGTGCCCGCCCGCGCTGCACCCCGGCACGCGCGAGCCGCTCACGCCCGACGACCTCGCGCCGCTGTTCCCGATGGCGCTCATCGCGCAGGAGGTCACGACCGAGCGCTGGGTCGAGATCCCGCAGACCGTCCGCGAGCTGTACGCGCTGTGGCGGCCGTCGCCGCTGGTCCGGGCCGTCCGGCTGGAGCGTGCGCTGGGGACGCCCGCGCGGATCTACTACAAGTACGAGGGCGTGAGCCCGGTCGGGTCGCACAAGCCGAACACGGCCGTCGCGCAGGCGTACTACAACGCCGTCGAGGGGATCAGGAAGCTCACGACCGAGACCGGGGCCGGCCAGTGGGGCGCGTCGCTGTCGATGGCGTGCGCGCTGCTCGGGCTCGAGTGCGAGGTCTGGCAGGTGCGCGCGTCCTACGACGCCAAGCCGTACCGCCGCATGCAGATGGAGACGTACGGCGGCGTGTGCCACCCGTCCCCGTCCAACCTCACCGAGGCCGGTCGTGCGATGCTCGCCGCCGACCCCGACACCACCGGGTCGCTCGGCATGGCGATCAGCGAGGCCGTCGAGGCCGCCGCCACGAACCCGGCGGCGCACTACGCGCTCGGGTCGGTGCTGAACCACGTGCTGCTGCACCAGTCCGTGATCGGTCAGGAGGCCCTCGCCCAGCTCGACGAGATCGGCGAGACCGCCGACGTCGTGTTCGGCTGCGCGGGCGGCGGGTCGAACCTCGGCGGCCTCGCGTTCCCGTTCCTCGGCCGCAACCTGCGCGACGGCGCCACGACGCGCGTCGTCGCGTGCGAGCCCGCCGCGTGCCCGTCGATGACGCAGGGCGAGTACCGGTACGACTTCGGCGACGTCGCCGGGCTCACGCCGCTGCTCAAGATGCACACGCTCGGGAAGGACTTCGTGCCGCCGCCCATCCACGCCGGCGGCCTGCGCTACCACGGCATGGCGCCCATGGTGTCGCACGCCTACGAGCTCGGGCTGCTGTCCGCGATCGCCGTCGAGCAGGAGGACGCGTTCGCCGCGGGCGTCGAGTTCGCGCGCGCCGAGGGGATCATCCCCGCACCCGAGTCGACGCACGCCGTGGCCGGCGCGATCGCGCACGCGCGCGCCGCGACCGAGGCGGAGACGATCGTCATCGGTCTGTCGGGCAACGGCATCCTCGACCTGCCCGCGTACCACCAGTACCTCTGAGGTGGCGCCGCGGCCCGGGCGACGTGTCCCGGGCCGCGGCGGCACGTCACGGCACCGCGAGGACGACCGGCCGCTGCTTTCCCGTCACGGCGACGGTGACCTGGCCGAAGAACGCGACCTCGTGCCGGCACGACGCGTCGAAGGCGGCGACCATGCGCTCCCGGGTCGCCGGGTCGGCGTGCTGCGCGGCGGCGTCGGCGAGCCGGCACGCGTGCGCGGCGTGGTCGGTGAACGGTGCGCTGCCGTACGTCGCGACCCAGTCGCGGTACGGGTGACCGGGGACGGCGTCCGCTGTCGCGAGCAGTGCGACGCCGACCTCCGCGTACACCCAGTAGCAGGGCAGCACCGCGGCGACGACCTCCGCGTACGAGCCGTGCGCCGCGACGGCGGCGAGGTGGTCGACGTACGCGCGCGTGACCGCCGACGGCGGCGACGACGGCCGGACCGCCGCCCGCGCGAGGTACGTCTCGTGCAGGCTCCGCTCGACCGCGAGCGACGAGTGCGCACCGCGCGCGAAGAACTCCTGCGCCTCGCCCGACGGCGCCAACGACGACGCGCGCGCGAGGACGCGCGAGTACGCCGTCAGGTAGATCGCGTCCTGGTGGAGCTGCTCGACGAACGCGTCGGCGGGCAGGCTGCCGTCGGCCAGACCGCGGACGAGCGGCTGCGCGAGCGACTGCGCGCACGCGGCGGCGAGCGTGTCGCCGACCTCGTCGGTGAACACGGGCAGCCCGAGCGACGGTGCGTGGTGGAAGTGGTCGACGGGACCGTGGCCGGAGCCGACGCGCAGCGCCTCCCCCGCCGCGATCGCACCGCCGAGCCAGCGCTTCGCGTCGCGCGCCGCCGAGACCCAGTCCGGCCTCCGGGGACGCAGCGCCGCGAGCGCCGCCGACAGCGAGCAGCCGGTGCCGTGCGTGCTCGTCGTCACGACGCGTGCGCCCGGCAGCTCGACGACCCGCTCGCGGTCCACGAGCGCGTCCGGGCTCTCCACGCCGGGGAGGTGGCCGCCCTTGACCAGCACCGCGACACCCGTCGCGCGCGCGAGCCTCGATGCCTGCTGCACCGCGTCCGCCCACGTGCCCGCGACCGGCTCACCGGCGAGCACGGCCAGCTCCGGCAGGTTGGGCGTGACGACGTCGGCGACCCCGAGCAGGCGGCGGACCGCGGCGACGGCGTCGTCGTCCAGCAGGCGGTCGCCGCTCGACGCGACCATCACCGGGTCGAGCACGACGAACGGTGGCCGGTGCAGCGCGAGCCAGTCGTGCACCGTGTCGGCCACCGCCGCCGTCGCGAGCATGCCGACCTTCACCGCGTCGACCGTGACGTCGTCCGACACGGCGTCGAGCTGCGCGCGCAGGAACCCGACGTCCGGCACGAGCACGTCGCGGACGCCCCGGGTGTTCTGGGCGACCAGCGCGGTGACGACCGCCATGCCGTACGCGCCGTGCGCGGCGAACGACTTGAGGTCGGCCTGGACGCCGGCTCCTCCGGTCGGGTCCGTGCCGGCGACCGAGAGGACCCGCGGGCGTGCAGCCGCGGTCACCGGGTCACCCTCGCCGCCGCGCCCGACGCGGTCGCTGCCGACGCCGTGACGTCCGTCGCCGCCGCGGTCCCCACCGCCGCGGCCGTCGCGCGCCCCGCACCCGTCCACGCCGCGACCAGGGCCGCGGACGCGCGCGCGGGGTCCGGGGCCGCGCAGACCGCGGACACGACGGCGATGCCGTGCGCCCCCGCGGCGCGCACCTCGGCCACGTCGGCGACGCCGAGGCCGCCGATCGCGACGACCGGCAGCGGGCTGAGGTCCGCCGCGACGCGCAGGCCGTCGAGCCCGAGCGGCGGTCCGGCGTCGGGCTTGGTCGCGGTCCCCCGGACCGGTCCGACGCCGACGTAGTCGGCGACGTCCGCGTCGACGCGCGCGAGGTGCTCCGCGGTCGCGGCGGACACCCCCACGACGGCGTCGTCACCGAGCAGCCGTCGCACGTCGGCGACATCGAGGTCGCCCTGGCCGACGTGGACGCCGGCGACCGCGCAGCCGCGCCCACGGGCCGCGAGCGCCACGTCGACGCGGTCGTCGACGATCACCAGCGCGCCGGTGCCGTCGACGGCTCGGGTCACGTCGACCGTGAAGGCGACGAGGTCGCGGACCGGGGCACGCTTGGCGCGGACCTGCAGCACGCGCACCCCGGCCGCGACGGCGACACGCGCCACGTCGGCGGGGCGGCGCGCCGCCGCGGCGCACGTGTCCGCGTCGACCACGAGGTACGGCCCGGGCGGCAGGGCGCGCGTCACGCGGGCACCGCCGCGCGCTCGACCGTCGCCGCCGTGAGGACGCGCGCCGCGAGGTCGTCCGGCGCGAGCGCGAAGAGGTGGTCCACGAGCGCCACCTGGAAGGACGCCGGACCGGCGGCGCCCTCGGCCGCGCGCTCGGCGGCGAGGCCGAGGGCGGTCGACGCGCCCACGGCGGCGACGAGCGGCTCGGTCACGGCGGCGAACGCGGCCACGAGGCCGCCGAGCGCGCATCCGGCACCGGTGATCCGGGTGAGCAGGGGGTGCCCGACGGTCAGGCGCACGTCGTGTGCGCCGTCGGTGACGAGGTCGACCGGTCCGGACACGGCGACGACCGTGCCGTGCCGGGCCGCGAGGTCGGAGGCGGCCGCGCGAGCGCTGTCGACCGCGTCGCGCGCGTCGACGCCTCGCCCCGCGGAGAGTCGACCCGCGAGCGCGCGCACCTCGCTCGCATTCCCGCGGACGACCGCCGGACCCTGCGCGACGAGCCGGGCCGCGAGGCGCGTCCGCACCGAGAGGACGCCCACCGCGACGGGGTCGAGCACCCAGGGGGTGCGCGCGCCGCTCGCGGCGGCGACGGTCGTCTCGACGCACGCGCGCAGGTCGGGGTCGGGGGTGCCGAGGTTGACGAGGACGGCGCCCGCGGCGCCGGCGAGCTCCTCGGCCTCGCCCGGGACGGCCGCCATCGCGGGCGACGCGCCGATCGCGAGCAGCGTGCTCGCGACGAGGTGGGTCGTGACCTCGTTCGTCAGGCACTGGACGAGCGGCGTCGCCGCGCGGAGGTCCGTGAGGGCCTCCCCGGCGGCGTCGGCGAGCGCGAGCGCGTCGCCGTGCGGGTCGGTGGACGGGTGGGCAGACGTCATCGCGACGACATCCCTTCGCTAGTACGAACTAGATCAGGTTCGGCGGGTGTGATCTCAGCCCTCGGCCGCCCTCTCGGGCGGTGCGGGGCACCCCGTGTCAGTGCGCTCAGGCTAGCCACGACGCCGACGACCCGTCGGCCCACGGTTCACCAGGTGGACCGACGGGTCGTCGGGCGTCGTCGGGTGTCGTCGGGCGGGGCTACCGCGCGGTGCCCCAGGTGTGGCCGCCGGTGGGGCCGCGGTGCTCGAACCAGACGACGCGGTCGTCGGGGTCGACCCAGCCGGCGACCGCGGGCACGGCGAGGGGGTCCGGCGCCCAGACACCGCCCGGCGTGTGCCGCTGCTCGGGCGGCTGCCAGGGCTGCGGTCCGGAGGTGACGCGCGGGAGCGGGCGTCGGTCGGTGCGCGACTGATCGGCCATGGGACCAGCGTCCCCCTTCCGGCGTATGCGGCACATGGGACAAAGGGCCGTCATGCGACGACGGCCCGGCCACCGCCCTCGACGGGCGGACGGCCGGGCCGTCGACTGCTGCGTCAGCGCGTGACGCGGACCGTCACCGGGTCGCTCGTGCTGGGCGCGACGTTCGGGTCGCTCGGCACGAAGGTCGCGGTGTAGGTGTGCGTCCCGACGGGCGCGTCGTGCGGCACACGACCGATCGCGACACCGAGGACGACGTCGTGGCGGCTGACCACGGTGGTGCCCTCACGGATCTCGACCTTCCCGGACGGGATCCGCAGGTTCTCCTGCACGACGCCCGCGACGAGCAGCGTCGGCAGGAGCGAGCCCTGCTTCTGCGTCGTGCGGGTGGCGAGCAAGCCCGTGTGCGTCTTCACCTGGGTGACGGTGACCGTCACCGGCTCGGACTGCGACGGCGCCACGTCGGCGGTACCGGCGAACCGGGCGACGACCTCGTAGGTCCCGGCGGGCGTGCTCGCCGGGAGCGTGAAGGTCGCCTTGCCCTGCTTCGACAGGGTCTCGGCGCCGAGGACGGTGTCACCGGCGACGAACTCGACGGTGGCCCCCTTCACGGCCGCGTCGGACGTGACCGTCGCGGTGAGCTTGGCCTTCGACTTGCCGAAGACCTGGCTCGTCGGCTTCGCGGTGAGCGTCGTGGTGGACGACGCCCGGCCCTCCTCGACCGTGAGCGGCAGCGTCACGGTGGTGCCGCTGGGGCTCGCGACGAGCGTGAGGACGTGCGCCCCGGCGGGGGTGCCCTCCGGGACGGTCACGGCGACCGTGGCCGCGCCGTTCGTCACGGCAGCCGTGCCGATCGACTGGCCGTCGACGCGCACGTCGAGCGACGTGTTGAGCGGCGAGCCGAGGCTCGTCAGGTCGAGCCCGGTGACGTCGAACGCGAGCTGACCGCCCGCCTCGACGGTCGTCGGCACGTCGGCGAGGCCCACGGCCTGCCGCGCGAAGTCCGGCGACAGGTTCGGGTGCGCCTGCAGGTAGGCGATCCACGCGTCCCGGTCGATGAGACCCGAGTCCGCCGTGTCGGCGCCGTCCTCGAACACCCGGAAGTTGTCGCCGCCCTGCGCGAGGAACGAGAACGTGCCGATGCGGTACTCGGCCTCCGGGTCGAGCGGCTCGCCGTTCACCGTGACCGACGTGATGTGCGACCCGAGCGGTGCATCGGGGTCGTACGTGTAGGTGACGTTCGACGACAGGCCGAGCTGCAGGTAGGGGCGGCTCGGGATGGTGCCGTCCCGGTTGGTCTGCCACTGCTGCTCGAGCATCGTCTTCACCTGGTCGCCCCTGAGGGTCGTGGTCCAGAGGTTGTTGACGAACGGCAGGACCGCGTTGGCCTCGGCGTAGGTGATGACGCCGTCGGGCGCGTAGAACAGCTCGTTGCGCATGCCGCCCGGGTTGACGACGCCGATGTCGGCACCGCCACGCTCGGGTGCGGCGAGCGTGTCGAGCAGCGAGTTCGCCACCAGGCCGCCGAGCGTCGACTCCTTGGACCGGTCGTCGCGGCCGGTGCTGGGCAGCGGGCCCGAGCCGACGTAGACGCCGTTCACGTAGGAGCCGCCGGAGTACGCGGTCGTGATGTCCGCGGTCACGGAACCGACGGGCTGGTTGCCGACGACGGCCGCGTACGCGA
Organism: Cellulomonas fimi; assembly: GCF_028583725.1. Lineage (NCBI taxonomy): Bacteria > Bacillati > Actinomycetota > Actinomycetes > Micrococcales > Cellulomonadaceae > Cellulomonas > Cellulomonas fimi. Next base: position 2,605,162 of record NZ_CP110680.1, read on the forward strand.
GCGCGTCGGTGACGATCTGGTTGACCGCCGCGACGCGCGGGAACGTGCTGATGAGCGTCGCGTCGGCGTCCGTGGTGCGCGGCACGTTGGTCTGCGTGTGCGCCGTGACCTCGTCCGTCTCCGGGTCGTACGTCAGCACGACCTTGCCGATGAACTCGCCGTAGGAACCGGTCTGGACGATCGGCCGCGTCCGGTCGGCGTCACCGGGGATCGGACCCTCCCACGCGTACTGCTTGTGGGTGTGGCCGGTGAAGATCGCGTCGACCGCGGCCGACGTGTCCTCGACGATCGCCGCGAAGGCGCCGCCGGCGGCGACCTCCTCCTCGAGCGTCGCGCCGTCGGGCGTGCCGGCGCCGGCGCCCTCGTGGTACTCGGCGACGAGCACGTCGGCCTCGCCGTTCGACGCGTCGCCGTCGGTGAGCTGCGCCGCGACGCGGTTGACGGCCTCGACGGGGTCGCCGAAGTCGAGCGTCGCGATGCCGCCCGGGGTGACGAGCGTCGGGGTCTCCTCGGTGACGGCGCCGATGACGCCGACGGTCACGCCGCCCATGTCGAGCAGCGCGTACTCCGGCAGCGCCGGGGTCGTCGTGCCCTTCTGGTAGACGTTCGCGCCGAGGTAGGTGAAGTCCGCCGCCGGGACCACGCGCCCGGTGAGGTCGCTGAACCCGCCGTCGAACTCGTGGTTGCCGACCGCGGACGCGCGCAGCTCGAGCGCGTTCAGCACGTCGATCGTCGGCTGGTCCTGCTGGACCGCCGACGCGAACAGCGAGGCGCCGATGTTGTCGCCCGCCGACAGGAACGCGACCGGGCCGGGGGCCGCCGCGCGCTCCTTCTCGACCGTCCCCGCGAACTTCACGGTGTTGGCGTCGATGCGCCCGTGGAAGTCGTTGATGTTGAGGAACGTGAGGTCGACCGGGCCGGTGTTGTCCCCGGCGGTGAGTCCGACGACGACCGGGTCGTGGTCGGACGACCGGTACACGTCGTCCGCGTAGAAGAGCGTGCCGTGGTAGTTGTACCGGCTGTACTCCAGCGCGATGGACTCCTCGGCGTTGATTTCCCACACGTCGGCCCCTGTCGCGCGCTCACGCGCGGCGGCGTTGAGGAGCACGTGGTCGAGCGAGCCGGACAGCCCGGAGAACGTGTACGACCACTGCCCCGGCGCGAGCTGGTCGACCGCGTCGACGTAGCCGGCGTCGTACAGGACCTGCAGCGGGTCCTCGTGCGTGTACGCGTTGAAGTCGCCGACGAGCGCGACGGCCTCGGTGTCGCCCTGGATCGTCGGCACCCAGTCCCGCAGCGCGGTCGCCTGGCGGACGCGCGACTCGTTCGACGCGCCCTGCCCGTCGCCCGCGTCCGCGTCACCGGGCCACGGACCGGCCGAGCCCTTCGACTTGAGGTGGTTGACGACGACGAGCACCGGCTCGCCGCCCGCGACGGGCGTGAACGCCTGTGCGATCGGCTCGCGCGCGTTCGCGAACGCCTGGCCGTCGGCGCTGGCCGTGCCGAGCGCGCGGGCGTCGCCCGTCCGCTCGACCGACGCGGTGCGGTAGATCAGCGCGTTGGTGATGGTGTCCTGCAGCTCGACCGCCGGCAGGTCCGCCGACGACGGGACGAACGCCCACGTGCCGGCCCCAGCCTCGGCGTTGAGCGCGTCGACCAGGGTGCCGAGCGCCTCGTCCGCGACGCCGTCGACGACCGCCGAGTTCTCGATCTCGAGCAGGCCCACGACGTCCGCGTCGAGCGCGTTGATCGCCGCGACGATCTTGTCCTGCTGACGCTGGAGGTCCGCTGGGTCCCACGCACCGCGCTGCGCGCAGCCCTCGTCGACCGTGACGGGGTCACCCGTGCGGTCACGGAACGGCACGCACGTCGCGCCCTGCGCGCCGAGGGTCGTGAAGTAGTTGAGCACGTTGAACGACGCCACCTTGACGTCGCCGCCGACGTCGGCGGGCGATGCGGTGCGGTCGTTCTCGAACGTCACCGGCGCGGTCCCGCCCGCCACGTACTGGCTGGTCGGGTTGAGCTTCCACGCGTTGTTGCGGTAGTCGACGATCACGGGCGCCTGGAACGTCGCGGCGGCACCGACGCGGACCGGGTTCGTGAGCGAGACGTACGGCGGCGTCTGCGACTGGTTCGCCGACGACAGGAAGTTCGTCGTCGCGCCGTCGTCGAGCACGACGCCGCGCGCCGCGTCGTCCGCGACGGTCGCCGTCGCCTCCGCGGAGCCCGGACGCCCGACCTCGGTCGGCTGGAGCAGCGGCGTCGTGCCCGCCGCGAGGCCGACCTCGCCGTACTGGTTGGTGGAGAACGTGTTCGCGACGGTGAAGTCACCGGTCGGCGCCAGCAGCATCGACTCGATCGCCTCGCGCGCCTCGGCCGTCGTCGGCCAGCCGCCGCTCAGCGGCGTGACCGCGCCGGGCGTGGCGAGCGCCTCGACGCCACCCGCCGCGACCGTGATCTCCGTGAGCCCGTTGAACTCGCTCACGACGCCCGTGACCTCGACGTGGTCGCCGATCGCCACCGAGCCGACGGTCGCCGACGAGAACACGAAGATCGCGTCCGACGCCGTGCGCGTCGGGTCGAGCGCGCCGCCCGTGCCGGCCGTCTGGATCACGTAGCCGTTGAAGCCGCCCGTCGGGTACGCCGCCGTGACGACACCCGTCGTCGTGACCGTCGCACCCTGCAGCGGCGACGCCGCGCCGGTGCCCTGGATCTCCGCGATCGTGTACGCGCCGTCACCCGGGTCGCCCGGGTCGCTGCCGTCGCCGGACTTCTGCGGCGTGGGCGTCCCGGCGGTGAAGTCGGCCGCGTTGTCCGCGGTGTTCGTGTGGGTCGCGTTGCGCGACACCGAGGTGGTGTTGGACGCCGCGGGGGCCGCCCCCGTGCCGCTGAAGTCGGTCGCCGTGCCGTAGCCGACGAGGTCGACGACCGCCGCCTGCGTGCTGCACGGGTTCGCGGCGGCTCCGCACGTGAGCGCGGTCGCGCTCGACGTCAGCGCGACCTTGCCGTTCGACGCGCCCATGAGCGTCGTGCCCTCGACGTCGACCTCGAACGCGGCCCCCGTCGCGCCCGAGCCCATGCCGACGAGCAGGCTGTCCCCGGCGGCCACGGACCCCGACAGGGCCGTGACCTGCCAGGACGTCCCCGTCGCCGACGCGTACTGCACCGCCCACCCGTCGACGCTGACGGGTGCCGTGGTCGTGTTCACCAGCTCGACGAAGTCGCGGTTGAACGGCGCGCCGGAGTTGCCGCCCCCGCCGTACACCTCGTTGATGACCAGGGGCGCCGTGGGTGACGGCGCCGCTGCCGCCTGTGTCGCCGCGGCCAGTGACCCGGCCGCCGCCAGCGCGAGGGCTGCGAGGCCCCCGGTCGCCGACTTCACTCCTGCGTGCACGTCGAGCTCTCCTTCATCGGGGGCACAAGAGATGCCCGCTCGTGGCGGGCCACCAGCCACCTTCGCCTTTCCGTCCGATTCACGGCAACTACTCGTCGGTAACCGTTTGGTGAACTCGTCCCACGTCCGACGACTTCGTCCGGGTTCAGCCGGGTGCCTGGACCGGCCCCGGAGACGACGACGGCCCCGCGACCGTGGCAGGTCGCGGGGCCGTCGCTGCTGGTCAGCGGGTCGTCAGGCCCGCAGGGTCGCCCCGAACCGGCGCTGCGCCTCGGCGACGACGGCCTCGCGGACGCCCGCCGTCTCCTGAGCCGTCAGTGTCCGGTCGGCCGCGCGGAGCCGCAGCGAGAACGCGAGCGACCGCGTCCCGTCCGGCACCTGGTCACCGACGTACACGTCGAACAGCCGCACGTCCTCCACGACGTCCCCGGCAGGCCCGGCGGCCGCGCCGGTGCGGACGGCGTCGAGCACGTCGGCGGCCGGCACCGTCGCGGGGACGACGAGCGCGACGTCCTCCTTCGCGAGCGGGAACGACGACACCGGGTGCGCCTGCGTCGGCTCGGTGGGCGCGGCCGCGAGCAGCACGTCGAGGTCGAGCTCGAACGCGGACGCCCGCGAAGGCAGCCCGTGCGCCACGACGACGTTCGGGTGCAGCTCGCCGGCGTGCCCGACGAGCGTGCCGTCGGCGAGCGCGATCCGCGCACAACGACCCGGGTGCCAGGGCAGGTGCTCGGCGTCGGCCGTGAGAACGACGTCGACGCCCACGACCTCGGCGACCCGACGGGCCGCCGCGATCGCGTCGGTGTGGTCGGCCCGACGGCCGCTCCCCCACCACCCGGCGGGCTCCGCGGCGCCCGCGAGCACGCCCGCGACGCGACGCGGCTGCGCCGGGACGGCGGCCTCGATCGCGGCGAGGTCGTCGTCGCTCGGGCGCACGCCGCCCGGCAGGCGCGGAGCCGCCGGGGCGTCGGGGGCCGGTCGCGTGACGAGCCCGATCTCGAAGACCGCGAGGTCGCTCTGGCCGCGACCGACGTTGCGGCGCGCCGCGTCCAGCAGCGTCACCAGCAGGTTCGTCCGCAGGTACGGGTGCGACTCCGCGAGCGGGTTGACCAGGCGGGCGGCGCGGCGACGGTCGTCTTCCTCGGGGAGCGCGAGCGCGTCGAGCTGCTCCGTCGACACGAACGGGTACGTCAGCACCTCGACGAAGCCCGCCTCGGCGAGCGCGCGCGCGACCGAGCGGCGCGTCCGCTGACCGTCGGTCAGCCCGCGACCGGCGGGCGCGACCGGCAGCGTCGACGGGATCGCGTCGTAGCCACGCAGGCGCGCGACCTCCTCGACGAGGTCGACCGGCACGAGCAGGTCAGGGCGCCACGACGGCACGCGCACCGCGAGCGCGTCGTCCCCCGCGTCGGACACCACGGCGCCGATCCGGGTCAGCACCGTGCGCACCTCGTCGACCGTGTACGGCACGCCGACCAGGCGACCCGGAAGGTCGACGGGCAGCGTGATCGTCGGCGGCTCGGACGTCCGGTCGACGTCGGTGAGGCCGTCGTCGGGGACGCCACCGCCGTGCTCGACGAGCAGCTCCACGACGCGCGCGACCGCGACCCGCGGCAGCTGCGGGTCGACGCCTCGCTCGAACCGCTTGGCGGCCTCGCTCGACAGCTTGTGCCGCCGCGACGTGCGCGCGACCGACACCGGGTCGAAGTGCGCCGCCTCGATCAGCAGGTCCGTGGTGTCCTCGCCGACCTCGCTGTCCCCGCCGCCCATGACGCCCGCGAGCCCGAGCACGCGTCCGGCGCGCTCCCCGGTGCTGTCGGTGATGAGCAGGTCCTCGGGGTCGAGCGCACGGTCGACGCCGTCGAGCGTGACGAGCCGCTCGCCCGCGCGTGCGCGCCGGACGACGACGGGCGCGGTGACCTTCGCGAGGTCGTATGCGTGCGTCGGCTGCCCGAGGTCGAGCATGACGTAGTTCGTCACGTCGACCGCGAGCCCGAGGGGCCGCATGCCGGCCTGCGTCAGTCGCCGCTGCATCCACTGCGGCGACGGGTCGTTCGCCCGGACGCCGCGCACGACCTGCGCGACGAACCGGTCCGCGCCGGGCACGCCGTGGACCGGCGCGTCGTCCTCGAGCTCGACGGCGACGCCGCCCGACGCGGGCTCGCGCTGCTCCGGCGTCGGCAGCCCGCGGTCGGTGAACGTCGCACCCGTGGCGTGCGCGTACTCGCGGGCGACCCCGCGCATCGAGAACGCGTACCCGCGGTCGGGCGTCACGTTGATCTCGAGCACCTCGTCGCCGAGCCCGAGCAGCTCGCGCGCGTCGGTACCGACGGGAGCGTCGATCCCGAGCGTGGACAGCACGATGATGCCAGCGTGGTCGTCGCCCAGGCCGAGCTCGCGCGCGGAGCAGATCATGCCGTCCGACACGTGGCCGTACGTCTTGCGCGACGCGATCGGGAACGGCCCGGGCAGCACCGCACCGGGCAGCGCGACGACGACCTTGTCGCCCACGTCGAAGTTGTGCGCGCCACACACGATCCCGCGCGGGGACCCGCCGGGCTCGTTGTGCTCCGGGCCCACGTCGACGCGGCACCAGTTGATCGTCTTGCCGTTCTTCTGCGGCTCGGGCGTGCGCTCGACGACCTCGCCCACGACCAGCGGCCCGGTGACGGCGGCCGGGTGGATCGCCTCCTCCTCGAGCCCGACGCGCACGAGGTCGGCGGCGAGCTGCTCGGCGGTGAGGCCGGCGGGCAGGTCGACGTGGTCGGCGAGCCACGTCAGGGGAACGCGGGGCATCAGATCTCCGTCCCGAACTGCGTGGAGAAGCGCACGTCGCCCTCCACCATGTCGTGCATGTCGGCGATGCCGTGGCGCAGCATCAGGGTCCGCTCGATGCCCATGCCGAAGGCGAAGCCCGAGTAGACGTCGGGGTCGACGCCGCACGCCCGCAGGACGTTCGGGTTGACCATGCCGCACCCGCCCCACTCGATCCAGCCGGGCCCGCCCTTCTTCTGCGGGAACCACAGGTCCATCTCGGCGGACGGCTCGGTGAACGGGAAGAACGACGGCCGCAGACGCGTGCGCGCCTCGGGACCGAAGATCGCCTGCGCGAAGTGGTCGAGCGTGCCCTTGAGGTGCGCCATCGTCAGGCCCTTGTCGACCGCGAGGCCCTCGACCTGGTGGAACACGGGCGTGTGCGTCGCGTCGAGCGCGTCCGTGCGGAACACCTTCCCGGGGCACGCGATGTACACCGGCAGGTCCCGCTCGAGCAGCGTCCGGGCCTGCACCGGCGAGGTGTGCGTGCGCAGCACGAGTCCCGACTCCGGCGGGTCGACGAAGAACGTGTCCTGCATCTGCCGCGCCGGGTGGTCGACGCCGAAGTTCAGCGCGTCGAAGTTGAACCACTCCGACTCGAGCTCGGGCCCCTCGGCGATCTCCCAGCCCATCGCGACGAAGATGTCCGCGATGCGCTCCTGCAGCGTCTCCAGCGGGTGCCGCGCACCGCGCGGACGCCGGTCGACGGGGAGCGTCACGTCGACGGTCTCCTCGACGAGCACGCGCGCGTCGCGCTCCGCCTCGAGCTGCGTCTGCCGCTCCGCGAGCGCCTGCTGCAGCCGCCCACGGGCGCTGCCCAGGAGTCGGCCCGCGACGCCCTTCTCGGCGGGCGCGAGGCCGCCGATCGCACGGTTCGCGAGCGCGACGGGGCTGTGCTCGCCGAGGTGCGCGAGGCGTGCGGCCTTGAGCTCGTCGAGGTCGCCGGCCGCCGTGAACGCGGCCAGGGCCGCCTTCACCGCGAGGTCGACGCCCGCCTCGTCGAGCGGGGACAGGGGTGTGTCGGTCATGCGGACCTTCCAGGGGAGAAGCCGGAGCCCGCGTCCGCGCCACGGACGGACGGGCCCTGACCGGGCGCGCGACAGCGCACCGGCCAGCAGGGAAGTCTAGTGGCGCCCGTCCCGGGCCCTCGTGCCCGTCCGCTCGTCGGCGGTCAGGTCACGCGCGCGTCAGCGCAGCCCGAGGACGGGCCGCGGAAATCGGCGACCACCGGCCGCCCGCGCACGTGCTGACATGGGGTTCATCGTGCCACGCACGCCCCGTCCCGCACGACCTCGATCCCGCGTGCCGCGGACAGCTGCCCGCCGCCCGCGTCCGTCACACGAACGCGAACGTCTCGACGACCTCGTACAGCGGCCCGCCGCCCCGCCCGGCCCCCGGCCGCGAGGCGACCAGGCACACCTCGTCGACCGTCCACGACGGCCCCTCGTACACCGCCAGCGCCCGTGCGACGCCGCGTGCCACGTCCTGGTCCGTGACCGCGACGTCGGCGCCGGGCTCGCCCGGGCCACGACCCCGTGCCGGCCGCGACGACCCGCGCCGCGGCGGTCGGGCGCCGGGGCGGATCCGGGCGACGGTCAGGTGGGGCCGCTCACGCGGTCGTCGGTCCGGCGCGGCTCCCGCCTCGACGCCCGCGTCGACGCACGCGGCGCTGAGCCGCCGTTGCGCCTCGACGTCACCCCCGACGCCCACCCACATCGTGCGGTGCGAGAACACGCCGGCGCCGCGCAGGGTCAGCGTGAACGGCTCGCGGTCGTGGGCGACGCCCGCCAGGTCCGCGGTGAGCCCCGGGACGGCACCGTCCGGCAGCTCGCCGTAGAAGGCGACCGTGAGGTGCCACGTCTCGCGTGCCGACCACCGCACCGCGGCCGAGCCTCCCGCGGGGCCGCCGCGCACGGTCGCGAGCGCGAGGTCGAGGTGGTCGAGGACGTCGTCGGGGGGCCACACGGCGGCGAACAACCTCATGCACCCACCCTGCCAGGCCGGACGGTCCGCGCGGCGGCGGTCAGCGCTCAGCGCTGCGCGCGGGCGCTCGCGTAGAGGCAGACCGTGGCGGCGGTCGCGAGGTTGAGCGACTCGGCGCGACCGCGGATGGGCACGCGCACGACGGCGTCGGCGAGCGCGCGGTCCTCGTCGCGCAAGCCCCACGCCTCGTTGCCGAACACCCACGCGGTGGGCGCGGCCAGGTCGGGCACACCGGCGGGCGCGTTCCCGGCGACGTCCAGCAGGTCGTCGATGTCGTGCTCGCCCGTGCCGTCGGCCGCGAGGACGGTCACGCCGCGCTCGCGCAGCGCCGCGACGGCCGTCACGAGGTCGGCTCCGGTCGCGACGGGCAGGTGGAACAGCGACCCGGCGGTCGAGCGCACCACCTTCGGGTTGTGCAGGTCGACGCTCTCGCGCGTGAGGACGACGGCGTCGGTGCCCGCGGCGTCGGCGGCGCGCACCACGGTCCCGGCGTTCCCCGGGTCGCGGACGTGCGCCAGGAGCGCGACGAGCCGCGGCCGGCTCGCGAGCACGTCGTCGAGGCCGACGTCGACCTGGTCGGCGACCGCCACGACGCCCTGCGCGTCGGCGCTCATCGCGTCGAGCACCTCCGGGGAGCCCGTGCGGGCCGCGATCCCCCGACCGGCCGCGGCCACGACGATCTCGCGGTACCGCTCGGCGGCCGCGTCCGTGACGTACAGGTCGTGCACGCGCACGTGGTCGGCACGCACGGCCTCGCGGACGGCCTGCGGCCCCTCGACGAGGAACCGGCCCGACCGCGAACGCGCCGGACGCCCGGCCAGCGCCCGCACTGCCTTCACCCGCTCGGCGCGGGGATTGGTCAGCTCGGGCATCGGCCGGGCGTCCGGGGAGGTGCTGTGCTGCTGCGAGGCAGTCGTCACGCAGCCGACGGCGCGTTGACGTCGGCGGGCAGTGCGTCCTTGGCGACCTGGACGAGGGCGTTGAACGCCGCCGCGTCGTTGACCGCGAGGTCCGCGAGGACACGACGGTCGACCTCGACACCCGCGAGCTTGAGGCCCTGGATGAGGCGGTTGTACGTCAGGCCCTGCTCGCGCGACGCCGCGTTGATGCGCTGGATCCACAGCTTGCGGAAGTCCGCCTTGCGGACCTTGCGGTCGCGGTAGGCGTAGACGAGGGAGTGGGTGACCTGCTCCTTCGCCTTGCGGTACAGCCGCGAGCGCTGGCCGCGGTAACCGCTGGCGCGCTCCAGGGTCGAACGACGCTTCTTCTGGGCGTTGACCGCCCGCTTCACGCGTGCCACGTGATGCTCCTTGCTTGTCTAGGGCTCGAGTGCCCCGGGGTCGCTCGTCGCGTCCCCGGACGGGTCACTTGCCGAGCAGCTTCTTGATCTTCGGGGTGTCAGCGGCGGAGACGACGACGTCGCCGGCGATGCGGCGGGTGCGACGGCTCGACTTGTGCTCGAGGAGGTGACGGCCGTTGGCCTGCTCACGCATGACCTTGCCGCTGCCGGTGATCCGGAAGCGCTTCTTGGCACCGGAGTGCGTCTTGTTCTTCGGCATGGCTGCCGTGTCTCCTTGTCCATCTCATCGCGCGCGGATCGTGCGCGACTCGTCGTCGTGCGGCTCGGCGGGGAACCGGGCCGGCGTGATCAGGTCGGTCAGCCGGACTGTCCGGGGGCCTGCGGCCGGGGCCGCGGGGCCGGGCGAGGTGCCGGCGGCTTGGGGGTGGCCGACGCGGGCGCCGGCCGGGGTGCTGCGGGCCGAGCCGCGGGAGCCGGTGCGGCCTGCGCCGCGCGAGCGGGCGCGGGACGCGGGGCCGGCGGCCGGGGAGAGGCCGGACGCGGCGTGGCCGGGCGAGGCGTCGACGACGTCTCGGCCGGGGCCGCGGGAGCAGCGGGCGCCGGAGCCGCGGCGGCCGGAGCCGGAGCAGCGGCCCGAGCCGGAGCGGCGGCCGGAGCAGCGGCAGGTGCCGGGGTTGCGGCAGGTGCCGGGGAAGCGGCAGGTGCCGGGGCTGCGGCGGGTGCCGGTGCAGCAGCGGCCGGGGCCGGCGCCGCAGGCGCCTCGGCGGGCGCCCCGTCCTCGGCCTCGGCGGCGCGCGCAGCGGCCTGCGCCGCACGACGCTGCTCCTGCTTCTGGTCCGCCTTCTTCTTGGTCGGGCCGAGGACCATGATCATGTTGCGCCCGTCCTGCTTGGGCGAGCTCTCGACGAAGCCGAGATCGGCGACGTCGTCGGCGAGGCGCTGCAGCAGGCGGATGCCCATCTCCGGGCGCGACTGCTCGCGACCGCGGAACATGATCATGACCTTGACCTTGTCCCCCGCCTTGAGGAACCGCTCGACGTGGCCCTTCTTGGTGCCGTAGTCGTGCGGGTCGATCTTCAGGCGGAAGCGGATCTCCTTGAGGACCGTGTTGGTCTGGTTGCGCCGGGCCTCGCGGGCCTTCATGTCTGCTTCGTACTTGAACTTGCCGTAGTCCATGATCTTGCAGACGGGCGGGCGGGCGTCCGGGGCGACCTCGACGAGGTCGAGGTCGGCGTCCTGGGCCAGGCGCAGTGCGTCTTCCACGCGGACGATGCCGACCTGCTCGCCGTTGGGGCCGACCAGGCGGACCTCGGCGACGCGGATCCGATCGTTGATGCGGGGCTCGCTGATGTGTGCTCCTCAGGTTCGTCGTGGCGGACCGTCAGGAACGAGGAAGGCCCCCGTCCTGAGCACAGGAGGAGGCCTCGTACAGCTCCGCCCCGCGCACGACCGTGCGGTCGCCGCGAGTCGCGCCGAACGGCAGAGCCGTCGACGTGCGGACTGGTGACCCGGTCCCTGTCGCCGGTCGAGCCGGTCGGTCGAGACCCAGGTGGGAGGTTCTCCACTTGTGCCCCTGGACCGCCGGTCGCCGTCCCGTGAGGGTCGAGTCGCGCGCGGTCGCAGGTCAGTCGTGGACAAGGTTACCAGACGACGGTGCACCCCTCGTCCGAGAGGCGCCCGCCGTCGGGTCCCACGATCTGGAACCGTTCCGATACTTGAATGATTCCAGATTCGATGGTTGGGTGGAGGACGTGGACGACACCGCACTCCTGCGCGACCACGGCCTGCGCGTCACGAGCCCGCGTCTGGCCGTGCTCGACGCGCTGCGCCGCAGCCCGCACGCCGACGCGGACACCGTGCTGCGGCTCGTGCGCGCCGGCGTCCCGTCGGTGTCCGTGCAGGCCGTCTACGACGTGCTCGGTGCGCTCACGACCGCCGGGATCGTCCGGCGCATCGAGCCCGCGGGCCACCCTGCACGCTACGAGCGGCGCGTCGGCGACAACCACCACCACGTCGTGTGCCGGTCGTGCGGTGCCGTCGACGACGTCGACTGCGTCACCGGCCACGCACCCTGCCTGATCCCCTCCTCCACGTCCGGCTTCGCGGTCGAGACGGCGGAGGTCACGTTCTGGGGCCTGTGCCCCACCTGCGCGGCGGCCGCGGCCACCGCCGACGACTGACCGGCCGCCCGGTGACCGCCGGGCACGCCGGCCCTGACGGGCACCCGGTACCCGGGTCGCCCGTCGCACCACCCACCCTGGAGAGGACACCCATGTCTCACGTGCCCCCGACGACGACGAACAGCGGCGCCCCCGTCGCCTCCGACGCGCACTCCCTCGCCGTCGGCGCCGACGGCCCGATCGTCCTGCACGACCACTACCTCGTCGAGAAGCTCGCGCAGTTCAACCGCGAGCGCGTCCCCGAGCGCGTGGTGCACGCCAAGGGCGGCGGTGCGTTCGGCACGTTCACGACCACGGGCGACGTCTCCGCCTACACCCGCGCGGCGCTGTTCCAGCCGGGCGTGCAGACCGAGATGCTCGCGCGCTTCTCGTCGGTCGCCGGCGAGAACGGCTCGCCCGACACGTGGCGCGACCCGCGCGGGTTCGCGCTGAAGTTCTACACGACCGAGGGCAACTACGACCTCGTCGGCAACAACACCCCGGTGTTCTTCCTGCGCGACGGCATCAAGTTCCCCGACTTCATCCGCTCGCAGAAGCGCCTGCCCGGCTCGCACCTGCGCGACAACGACATGCAGTGGGACTTCTGGACGCTGTCGCCCGAGTCGGCGCACCAGGTCACGTGGCTCATGGGTGACCGCGGCCTGCCGTCGTCGTGGCGGCACATGGACGGCTTCGGCTCGCACACGTACCAGTGGGTCAACGCGGCGGGCGAGCGCTTCTGGGTGAAGTACCACTTCAAGACCCAGCAGGGCATCGACAACCTCACCGCGGACGAGGCGGCACAGCTCGCCGGGTCCGACGCCGACCACCACATCCGCGACCTGTTCGGCCACATCGAGGCCGGCGACTTCCCGCGCTGGACCCTGTCGGTCCAGGTCATGCCGTACGAGGACGCGAAGACCTACCGCTTCAACCCGTTCGACCTGACGAAGGTGTGGCCGCACGCGGACTACCCGCTGATCGAGGTCGGCGTCATGGAGCTCAACCGCAACCCCGAGAACTACTTCGCGCAGATCGAGCAGGCGACGTTCGCGCCGTCGAACTTCGTCCCCGGCATCGGTGCCAGCCCCGACAAGATGCTGCTCGCGCGGATCTTCTCCTACGCGGACGCGCACCGGTACCGCGTGGGCACCAACCACGCGCAGCTGCCCGTCAACGCGCCGCACGCCGAGGTCCACTCGTACTCCAAGGACGGCCAGGGCCGGATCGCGTTCCCCGCGCCCGACGTCCCGGTCTACGCCCCGAACTCGGTGGGCGGCCCCGCGGCCGACCCGGCGCGGGCGGGCGAGTCCGGCGGCTGGGAGTCCGACGGCGCGATGGTCCGCGCGGCCGCGACGCTGCACGCCGAGGACGACGACTTCGGCCAGGCCGGCACGCTCTACCGCGAGGTGTTCGACGACGCCGCGCGCGCCCGGTTCCTCGACACCATCACCGGTCACGTCGGCGGGGTGCGCCGTGAGGACATCCGCGAGCGGGCGATCCAGTACTGGACCCAGGTCGACGCGGGCCTGGGCGCCCAGCTCCGCGCCGCTCTCACCGGCACCGCGCCGGTCGAGACCGGCGAGCCGGCGACCGCGAGCGTCCCGGTCGCCTGACCGGCACGCCCGACACGACGAGGCCCCGTCCTGCCGCCCGGCGGGACGGGGCCTCGTCACGTCGGCGCACGGTCGGGGGCACGCACGCCGGGTGAGAGGATCGGGACCATGACCGACTCCCCCACCGCCGACGCCCCCGACGACGCCGACCGCGCGGACGGCGCCGTGACCGGCGCGACGCGCGACATCGCGGACGTCGCGGCCGTCGAGGTCATCACGACCGCCGCGGTGCACCTCATGAGCGCCGCCGCCGTGAAGTGCGGGCTCGCCGAGGACGGCCCCGACGGCGCCGGGGCCGAGTACCTCGACCTCGACGAGGCGCGCAAGCTCATCACGGCCCTCGCGGCGCTCGTGACGGCCGCGGCGCCCGACATCGGCAACCAGCACGCGCGGTCGCTGCGCGACGGTCTGCGGACCCTGCAGCTCGCGTTCCGTGAGGCGTCCGTCATCCCCGACGCGCCCGGCGAGGGTCCCGGCGAGAAGTTCACCGGCTCGGTCGTCTGACGGCGGTCGTCCGACCGCGGGAGTCGGGCGGCCACCCGGGCGACACCGCGACACAGCCTCGCACGGGCCACCGAGGCGACCGGGCTGTGTCGACCGCCTGCGCACGACGGTCCCGGGTCAGACCCCGACGTCAGACGGCCGCCGGGTCCTTGGCGGCCACGCCCTCGGTCGCGAGCGTCCCACGCGGGGCCACGAGCGCGGGCTCGGCGTCGGCCGGGTCGCCCGTCCGCGACGCCGGCATTTCGGCGCCGTCGCCCGCAGGCTGCACGAGGCCGTCCGCCGGGCCACCGCGACGGGACGCGGCGACCCGCAGGACCACGAGGCCGCCGACCGCGACCGACCCGCCGACGGCCGCGGCCGTCAGGAACCCGTGACCGGGCGTGCCGTGGTCGATCACCCAGCCGCACAGCGGTGCGCCGAGCGCGTTGCCGACGGTCGACATCGTGCCGCTCCAGCCCATGACCTCGCCGCGGCGGTGCTCCGGCACGAGCCGCACGAGCGTCGCGTTGATCGACGACAGCGCGGGCGCGCACGGGAGCCCGGCGAGCACCACCGCGAGCGCCAGCCACACGGGGACGGGCGCGAAGGCGGCGGGCACGGTCGCGAGCGCGAGGATCGCGACGAGCGCGAGCGGCGACGGCGAGCGGTGCCGGGCGCCGTGCACCAGGCCGCCGACGACCGAGCCGCCCGCCCAGAGGGCGATCATCCAGCCGACGTCGGCCGCCCGCCCCTCGTCGTTGAGCGCCGCGACCAGCGACACGTCGGTGCCGATGAGGACGAACGACGCCGCGAGCGCGGCGAGCAGCACGACGACGAGGTCGGGCCCGAGCACGCGGGCGCGCGCACCGCCGACCGCCGGCGCGGCGTCGAGCGGGGTCGCCGAGCGCGTCGGCGGGTTCGCCCAGAACAGCAGGACGCCGGCGAGCACCGTGGTGCTGCCGACGACGGTCAGCGCCACGGACGTCGACACCTGGGTCGCGAGCACGACGCCCAGCACCGGCGCGAGCATGAAGGTCACCTCGACGGCGACCGAGTCGAGCGCGAACGCCGACCGCTGCTGCGCGAGCGGGACGATGACGGACAGCGACTGCCGCGTCACGGAGAAGACCGGGACGAGGAACAGTCCCGCGACTGCGGCGGCGACGACGAGCGCCTCGTAGGACAGGTGCGGCGCGACGACCCACACCGCCGACTCGACGACGATCGACGGCGCGATCGCGCGGCGCAGTCCGAGCCTGTCGACGAGCCGCCCGCGCCAGGGGGCGCCGATCGCCATCCCCACGGTCATCGCGCCGGCGACGAGCCCCGCCTGCGCGTAGCCGCGGTCGAGCGCCGTCACGACGTGCAGCGTGAGGACGACGCCGGTCATGGCGTGCGGGATGCGGGCGACGAACGACACGGCGAACAGCCGCCCCACCCCCGGGAGGCGCAGCAGGGCGCCGTAGGGGAAGCGGGACACGGGGTCCATTGTCGCCCGGGGCGAACGGTGCTCCGACCGAATATCAGGCGCCGGGCGAGCGGGCGGGGCACGGGGACGACCGCCTCGACCGCTCGCGTCCGGACGGACCGGACGAACCCCCGCGACCGGCGCCGGCTCACCCGGAACGGTCGATCCCCGCGTCCCGGGGCGCTCGTATCCTGGGGCGATGCCGACCGACAACGCCCCCGCCGGCTGGCCCGAGACCCCACGAGCGGGCGCCGGCGCGCCGGGCCCGTCCGACGCACCGGCGGTCCCGCCCGCGACGGCCGCGCCGACCGCTCCCCTGCCGCCCGCGACGGCCGCGCCGACCGCTCCCCTGCCGCCCGTGCGTGCCGACGAGGCGCCGGCCCCGCGGCCCACCCCCGGGTCGGCCGCCGCGGGCGCACCGGCCGCGCCGCCACCGCCCGCACCGCCACCGCCCGCACCGTGGAACCCGACCGCGCCGCAGGTCGTGCCGCCGGTCGTGCCGCCGCCCCCGGTCACGGGGACCGGTGCGGTCGCACCCGGCGCACCCGCGCGCCGTCGCGGCGTCGTCGCGCTCACGATCGCGCTCGTGGCGGTCGTCGTCGTGGCCGCGGTCCTCGCCGTCTACCTGATCCGCACGACGACCGCGTGGCAGCGGACGGCGTCGCAGTGGGAGGACCTCGCGCGCACGCACGGCACCGAGCTGGCGCAGGCGCAGACCGACCTCGAGGCCGCGCAGGCGGAGCTCACCGACACCCAGACGCAGCTCGCCACCGCGCAGCAGCGCATCACCGAGCTCGCCGACGAGAAGGCCCGGCTCGGGGACACGAGCGCGTCGCAGCAGCAGCTCGCCGACTACCAGGCCCGCGTCTCACAGGCCGCTGGCCAGGTCGCGACGGCGCTCGCGAACTGCATCGACGGCCAGCAGCGGCTCATCGGGTACCTGCGCGAGGCGGACCAGTACGACCCCGCGGACCTCCAGCGCTTCGCCGACGACGTCGACCGCGTGTGCGGTGCGGCGACCGACGCCAACGCGGCCCTGCAGCGCGAGCTCGACCGGTGACGCGCCCTGGTCTGCGAGCGGTCGTCGGCCTCGCGCTCGCGGCGTCGGTCGGCGGGTGCGCCGTCCTGCCGGCGATGCCCGCGCCGGTGCCGACGAGCGTCGTCCCGAGCCGCGCGCCCGCGCCCGCGCCGACCTCCTCAGGCAACCTGTCGCCCGACGGGTTCGACTCCGCGCAGCGCATGGCCGTACGCATCCGCAACATCGGGTGCGGCTCCGTGTCGACGGGCTCGGGCTTCGCGATCGACGCGAACACGCTGGTGACGAACCGGCACGTGGTCGAGGACTCGTCCGCGCTGCAGCTGAGCACCTACGACGGGCGCGACGTCGGTGCGACGGCGGCCAGCACGGCGGGCCTCGCCGATCTCGCGATCGTCCGGACCGCGGAACCGCTGCCGGCCGCGCCCGAGCTCGCCGACGCCGACCCCGCGACCGGCGACGCCGTGACCGTCGTCGGGTACCCGCTCGGGCAGCGGCTGACCATCACGACCGGCACGGTGCTCGGCGCCACGACCGACCCCCTCAACGTCAACCTCGGCGAGGTCCTGGTGACGGACGCCCCCGTCGAGCCGGGCAGCTCGGGCTCCGCGGTCCTCGACGAGGACGGCCGCGTCGTCGGTGTCGTCTACGCGAAGGACGCCGAGGGCCACAGCTTCGTGGTGCCCGTGAGCACCCTGCGCGCCATGCTGGACGACGAGTCGGCCTTCGCGGCCGCACCCACCTGCACCTGATCCGCTCGACCTGCCCTGACCGACCGAGAACGCACGGAGGACCGGATGTCCGACGCACCTCGTTTCGACCCGACGCAGCTCGCCGGTGCCGCCAACGACAACCTCACCGTCCGCCGGGTCTTCGGCGAGGCGTACGAGCGCGACGGCACGCTCGTCATCCCCGTGGCCCGGGTCTCGGGTGCGGTCGGTCTCGGTGCCGGTGACGGCGAGGGCGACCTGCCGTCGGCGCCGGCGTTCGGGCGCCGCACGGGCGACCCGGAGCCGCACCACGGGCACGGGGGCGGGCACGGCGGGGGCGGCGGGTACGCCGCGCACGTCAAGGCCGTCGGGGTGTTCGTCGTCGACCAGTCGGGCGTGCAGTGGCGGCCGACGCTCGACCTGAACCGGGTGATCCTCGGCGGCCAGCTCGTCGCGGCCACCGCGGTGACGGTCTTCGCGTTCGCCTGGGCGCTGCGCCGCCGGCACTGACCCCGCCGGGCTCCCCCGGCGCGCGGTGCGCCCGGTGGGCCGCGCCGTGTCGGCGGGTCAGCCCGCCGCGCGGGCGCGCAGCTCGAGCGAGTCGACGCGCGACGTCACGGTGTCGTCCGCGGCCAGCGCCGCGTTGACCTGCGCGAGCACGGCGTCGAGGCGTGCCCGGTCGAGCCCCGGGACGAGTCCCAGGACCACCGCGACCTCGGCCCGCCGTCCGGGCACGGGTGTGACCTCGACGACGTCGCCGACCGGGGCGAGCGCCCGGCGCACGGCGTCGGCGACCTCGCCGTCGACCGCGCCGTCCACCACGGCGGGCCGCCACGGCTGCCCCTGCGCGAGCGCCCACACCGCGGTACGAGGCACCAGGACCGTGACCGGTCCGCCCGCGTCGACGACGAGCACCTCCCAGCCCTCGTCGACCGCCGACAGGGCCGCGCGCGCCACGTCGGTCGGCACGGGTCGCGCGTCGGCACGCCACGCCGCCATCGCCGCGACGCTCGTGAACACCGGCAGGGCCGTGCGGCCGTCCGGGGTGCGCAGCGCCACGATCCCCGCGGACGCCTCCTTGTCGACCGTGTGCGCGTGGCCGTCGTGCACCACGACGTCGGCTGCCTCGAGCTCCGCGAGCACCGGCACCAGCACGCGCGTGCCCGCGAGCGCGTCGACCACACCGGCGACCGTCCCGTCGCCCCGGCCGTACGCGGAGAGCGCCGACGCGACCCGCGGGTCGGCGGACCCGTCGTCACCCGCGAACGGCGACGACGGCGGCAGCGCGCGGCCGGTGCTCACGGGGTGTCAGGGACGGCCGGCGACGTCGAGCGCCTCCGGCAGCGTGAACGCGCCGGCGTAGAGCGCCTTGCCGACGATCGCGCCCTCGACGCCGACGGGGACGAGCTCGCGCAGCACGCGCAGGTCGTCGAGGCTCGACACGCCGCCGGACGCCACGACGGGCGCGTCGGTGCGCGCGCACACCTCGCGCAGCAGGTCGACGTTCGGGCCGCGCAGCGTGCCGTCCTTGGTCACGTCGGTCACGACGTAGCGGGCGCAGCCGGCGGCGTCGAGGCGCGCGAGCACCTCCCACAGGTCGCCGCCTTCCTGCGTCCACCCGCGCGCGGCGAGCGTCGTGCCGCGCACGTCGAGGCCGACGGCGATCTGGTCCCCGTGCTCGGCGATGACGCGCGCCGTCCACTCCGGGTCCTCGAGCGCGGCCGTGCCGAGGTTGACGCGCGTCGCGCCGGTCCCGAGCGCGCGCGCGAGCGACGCGTCGTCGCGGATCCCGCCCGACAGCTCGATCTTCACGCCCTTGCCGGACAGGTCCTGGGTGACCTCGGCGAGCAGGTCGGCGTTCGAGCCGCGCCCGAACGCGGCGTCGAGGTCGACGAGGTGGATCCACTCGGCACCGCCGGTGTGCCAGTCCAGCGCCGCGGCGAGCGGGTCGCCGTAGCCGGTCTCGGAGCCGGCCTCCCCCTGGACGAGGCGGACGGCCTGGCCGTCGGCGACGTCGACGGCGGGCAGCAGCTCGAGGCGGTCGGTCATGGGTGTCCTCCGGGAGGTGGTGCGGTGTTCGGTGCCGGTCGGGGTCAGCGCAGGGAGTCGACCCAGTGGGTCAGCAGCTGTGCGCCCGCGTCGCCGGACTTCTCGGGGTGGAACTGGGTCGCGGCGAGAGGGCCGTTCTCGACCGCCGCGACGAACCGGTCGCCGTGCGTGGCCCACGTGACGAGCGGTGCGCTGAACGGCGTGGCGCTCTGCTCCTCGTCGGTCAGCGGGAACGACCGCGCCGCGTACGAGTGCACGAAGTAGAAACGCTCGTCCTCGAGCCCGTGGAACAGCGTGCTGCCCGCGGGGGGCTCGACCGTCGCCCAGCCCATGTGCGGCACGACGTCGGCCTCGAGTCGGTCGACGACGCCCGGCCACTCGCCGAGCCCGTCGGTGCGGTCGCCGTGCTCGACGCCCTCCGCGAACATGACCTGCATCCCGACGCAGATGCCCAGCACAGGGCGGCCTCCGGCGAGGCGGCGGTCGACGACCTGGTCGCCGCCCACGGCACGCAGCCCGCCCATGACGGCGGCGAAGGCGCCGACGCCCGGCACGACGAGCCCGTCGGCCTCCGTCGCGGCGTGCTTGTCTGCCGTCAGCTCGACCTGGGCGCCGACGCGCTCGAGCGCGCGCACCGCGGAGCGGACGTTGCCGAAGCCGTAGTCGAGCACGACGACGCGGGGGGTGGACACCGCGTCAGGGTACCCGGCACGCGTGCACGACGCGGGTCGCGGTCGCGCGACGAGACGGCCCCTCAGCGGCCCTTGCGGCCCGCCGCGAGCGCGCGCATCGCCTGCCACCGGGACATGCCGACGCTCGACACGACGCCGGGGACGTCGGCCGCGGCCGCGTCACCGAGCAGCAGGTCCTCGAGCACCGACGGGGCGTCGGACAGCACGAGCCCGGGCGGCAGGTCCGCGACCCGCTCCCCACCGGTCCACCGGCCCGCCGAGATCTGGCCCTCGCGCCGTTCGAGGAGGATGACCGGCAGCGTCCGCAGGAAGCGGGAGATCGCCTCCGCGCCGGCCGGGCCGCTCGCCGGGTCGCGCAGCACCGCGATCGCACCGACCGACGACGGGACCGCGTCGACGTCGACCTTCGCGAGCGCGCACGCGGCGGCGAGCGGCGCCGCGGCCGCGACCTGCGTCACGACGAGCGCGACCGAGGGCTGCTCGGTGCCGCCGTCCGTCAGCGACGACAGGTCGTCCGGGACGACGGGGGTGTCGGTCGAGGCAGCGGTGTCCGGCCGGGCCGGCGGCTGCTCGGCCGGACCGTCGAGCAGGGACGACGCGTCGTCGGGGACCGCCGCTTCCGTCGTGCCGTCGAGGAGCGACGACAGGTCGTCCGGCACCACGACGTCGTCCGGCTCGTCGGGCGTCCGCCCGGTCGGCTGGTCGGTCACAGCGCGCCCTTCGTCGACGGGATGCCGTCCACCCGGGGGTCGAGCGCCACGGCGAACCGCAACGCACGCGCGAGCGCCTTGAACTGCGCCTCCACGATGTGGTGCGGGTCGCGGCCCGCGAGCACGCGGACGTGGATGCTGAACGCCGCGTGGTGCGCGATCGACTCCAGGACGTGCCGCGTCAGCGAGCCCGTGAAGTGACCGCCGATCAGGTGGTACTCCTGCCCCGCGGGCTCGCCCGAGTGCACGAGGTACGGGCGGCCGGACACGTCGACGACGGCCTGCGCGAGCGCCTCGTCGAGCGGGACGGTCGCGTCGCCGTACCGGGAGATGCCGCGCTTGTCGCCGAGCGCCTGCCGGAGCGCCTCGCCGAGCGTGATCGCGACGTCCTCGACCGTGTGGTGCGCGTCGATGTGCGTGTCGCCCGTCGCGCGGACGGTGAGGTCGATGAGCGAGTGCTTGCCGAGCGCGGTGAGCATGTGGTCGTAGAACGGCACCGTCGTCGAGATGTCGGTCCGGCCGGTGCCGTCGAGGTCGAGCTCGACGACGACGCTCGACTCGCTCGTCGTGCGCTCGACCCGCGCCGTGCGCGGGGCCGCGGTCGTGCCAGTGCTCACCGGTCCTCCTCGCTGCCGGTCGCGGCCAGTCCCGCGACCTGCGTCAGGGCGTCCTTGAACGCCGCCGTCTCCTGCGGTGTGCCGACCGACACCCGCAGCCACCCCGGCGGCCCGACCTCACGGATGAGGACGCCGCGGTCGAGCAGACCCTGCCAGACGGCCCGCCGGTCGTCGAACGTGCCGAACAGGACGAAGTTGGCGTCGGAGTCCGCGACGCGCAGCCCGCGCGCCCGCAGCCACCCGACCAGCGCGTCGCGCTCGTCGCGCAGCGACCCGACCTGGGCCATGAGCGCCGGCGCGTGGCGCAGCGCCGCCCGGGCGACCGCCTGCGTCACCGCCGACAGGTGGTACGGGAGCCGCACGACGCGCAGCGCGTCGACGAGCGTCGTGGACGCCGTCAGGTAGCCGACGCGCGCGCCCGCGAGGCCGAACGCCTTGGACATGGTCCGGCTCACGGCCAGGTGCGGGTGGTCGGCGAGCAGCTCGAGCGCCGACGGCGTGCCGCGGCGACGGAACTCGCCGTACGCCTCGTCGACGACGACGACGCACCCGCCGGGCACGCGGGCGGCGGCGTCGAGCACCGCGCGCACCGTGGCGGCCGGCAGTGCGGTCCCGGTGGGGTTGTTGGGGCTGGCCAGCAGCACGACCGACGGCGCGTGCTGCTCGATCGCGGCACGCGCGGCGTCGGGGTCGAGACTGAAGTCCTCCGCGCGGCGGCCCTCGACCCACGCGGTCGACGTGTCCCGCGCGTACTCCGGGTACATCGAGTACGTGGGCGCGAACGACAGGGCCGTGCGCCCCGGACCGCCGAACGCCTGCAGGACGTGCAGCATGATCTCGTTCGACCCGTTGGCCGCCCACACCTGCTCGGGGGCCACGCGGACGCCGGACTCGACCGCGAGGTAGTCCGCGAGGTCCGCGCGCAGCGCCGCGAAGTCGCGGTCCGGGTAGCGGTTGAGGGTGCGCGTCGCCTCGGCCACCGAGCGGGCGACGTCCTCGACCACCGCGTCCGACGGCGCGTACGGGTTCTCGTTGACGTTGAGCAGCACGGGCACGTCGAGCTGGGGCGCGCCGTACGGCTCCAGCCCGGCGAGCTCGGGTCGCAGCGGCAGCGCGGGACGAGCGAGGTCGGCGGTCACGCCACCGATTCTAGGGAGCGGCCGCGCGCGACCGGCTCGGGCGTCCGCAGGGTGGGGACCAACGTCCCCACCGCGGCCGGTCCCCGGCGACCTACCGTCGAAGAGGTGGCACGTCACGCACGTGCGACACCCCCGGTGCTCGCACCCCCGGGCACCGCGCACCGTCGAGGAGGACGCTGATGCGCACGATGCACGCGGCCGTGGTCCGCTCGTTCACCCGTGACCTGGACGTCACGGAGATCCCGGTCCCCGAACCCGGACCGTTCCAGGCGCTCGTCCGTGTCGAGTACTCCGGCGTCTGCCACACCGACCTGCACGCCGCGCGCGGCGACTGGCCCGTGAAGCCCGTCCCGCCGTTCGTGCCCGGCCACGAGGGCGTCGGCACCGTCGTGGCCCTCGGCACGGGCGTGACGCGGGTCGCGGTCGGCGACCGCGTCGGCAACGCGTGGCTCGCGTCCGCGTGCGGCGAGTGCGCCTACTGCGTGTCCGGCCGTGAGACCCTCTGCCCGCAGCAGCGCAACAGCGGGTACAGCCTCGACGGGTCGTTCGCCGAGCACATGCTGGTCGACTCGCGGTACTGCCCGATCATCCCGCCCGGTGTCGACCCCGCCGCCGCCGCTCCCGTGCTGTGCGCCGGCGTGACCGTCTACAAGGGCCTCAAGCAGACCGACACCCGGCCCGGCGAGTGGGTGCTCGTGTCCGGGATCGGCGGGCTGGGACACCTGGCCGTCCAGTACGCCGTCGCGATGGGACGCCGGGTCGTCGCGGTCGACGTCGACGACGCGAAGCTCGACCTCGCGCTCAAGCACGGCGCCGAGGTCGGCGTGAACGTCCGCGACGTCGACGACCCGGTGGCGCAGGTCGAGCAGCTCACCGGCGGCGTGCACGGCGCGCTCGTGACCGCCGCCGACGAGCGGGCGTTCCCGCAGGCCGTCGGGTCGCTGCGGTCCGGTGGCACGGTCGTGCTCGTCGGGCTGCCGCCCGCCGCCTTCCCGCTCGACATCTTCTCGACGGTGCTGCGCGGCCTCACCGTGCGCGGCTCGATCGTCGGGACACGCGTCGACATGGCCGAGGCGCTCGACTTCTTCGCGCGGGGCAAGGTCGGTCCGACGTTCACCGTCCGGCCGCTCGCCGACGTGAACACCGTGCTGCACGAGCTCGAGCACGGGCGCGTCGACGGCCGGGTCGTGCTCGACATGGGCACGGGCACCGCCTGAGACGGACTGCGACGGCCGGCGCCCGGCAGAGGGCACCGGCCGTCGCGGACGTGCGCGCGGAGCACGTCAGAAACGCGCGCGGACCGCCTCGCCGTGCGCCGGCAGACCCTCGGCCTCCGCGAGCGCCACGATGCGGTCGGCCACCTCCGTGAGCGCGTCCGCGTCGTACTCGACGACCTGGACGGCCCGGAGGAAGGAGTGCACGCCGAGCCCGCTCGCGAAGTGCGCGCACCCGCCCGTCGGCAGGACGTGGTTCGACCCCGCCATGTAGTCGCCGAGCGAGACCGGCGAGTACGGCCCCACGAAGACCGCGCCCGCGCTCGTCACGCGGTCCGCGAGCTCGGCGGCACCGACGGCCTGGATCTCCAGGTGCTCGGCGCCGTACGCGTTCACGACGTCGAGGCCGGCGTCGAGGTCGTCGACCAGCACGATCGCCGACTGCGTCCCGGTGAGCGCCGTCGTCACGCGCTCGCGGTGCCGCGTCGCGTCGACGCGGTCGACCAGCTTCGCCTCGACCGAGCCCGCGAGCTCGACGGACGGCGTGACGAGGACGGCGGCGGCCAGCGGGTCGTGCTCCGCCTGCGAGACGAGGTCGGCGGCGACGTGGTTCGCGTCGGCCGTCCCGTCCGCGAGGATCGCGATCTCGGTGGGGCCCGCCTCCGCGTCGATGCCCACGACACCGCGCACGAGGCGCTTCGCGGCGGCGACGTACACGTTGCCGGGTCCGGTGATGACGTCGACGGGCTCGCACAGGGTCGCGCCGTCCTCGTCCTGGGACCCCGCGGCGCCGTACGCGAACATGGCGACCGCCTGCGCACCGCCGACGGCGTACACCTCGTCGACCCCGAGCAGCGCGCAGGTGGCGAGCACGACCGGGTCGGGCAGCCCGCCCTCGTCCTTCTGCGGCGGCGACGCGACCGCGAGCGACCCGACACCCGCTTCCTGCGCCGCGACCACGTTCATGACGACCGACGACGGGTACACCGCGAGACCGCCCGGGACGTACAGCCCGACACGGCGCACGGGCAGCCAGCGCTGCCGGACCGTCGCACCGGGCGCGACCTGGACCGTGAAGTCGTCGGGCCGCTGGGCGGCGTGCACCTGGCGCACGCGGCGGATGGTCTCCTCGAGCGCCGCGCGCACCTGCGGGTCCAGCCGGTCGACGGCGGCGGCGACCGACGCGGCCGGGACGCGCACGTGCTGCGGCCGGACGCCGTCGAACCGCTCGGCGAGGTCGCGCAGCTCCGCGGCTCCGCGCTCGCGCACGGCGGCGATGATCGGCGCGACCGCCTCCGCGGCGTGCTCGACGTCGACCTCCGCGCGAGGCAGCTCCGCGAGGAGCTCACGACGGGACAGCACGCGACCGCGCAGGTCGATTCGGGTGATCACGGCCACGAGTCTACGAGCGGACGCCTCCCCTTTCCGGTGCGCCCACGCACCGGTCGCGCCCGCCGGCGCGGCAGACTGCTGCCATGACGCAGGTGCCCATCGCCGACGACTCGATCCGCCTCGGCCAGTTCCTCAAGCTCGCCGACCTCGCCGAGACGGGCGCGCAGGCGCGCGAGCTGCTCGACGACGGCGCGGTGACCGTCAACGGCGAGCCGGAGTCACGGCGCGGACGGCAGCTCGTGCGCGGCGACCGCGTCGACGTCGACCTGCCCTCGGGCGTGGCCAGCGCGACCGTCGGCTGACGGTCAGCCGGCCGCGTCCGTGCGGTAGAGGGCCTGTCGCACACCGAACAGCTCGTCCCACGACCGGACGTCACGGCCGGCCAGGTGGTCGTCGAGGCGGTCGAGGCACGTGTGCCACCCGCCGCCGTAGCCCCGGGCCGCCCGCTCCCCGAGGTCGTGGTGCTCGAGCACGAGCACGGTCGCACCGTCGTCGCCGGACAGCGTCGCCGAGAGGCGGGTGACCGGCTCCCCGGGGAACGACCACGTGACGTCGAGCCGGTGCGGGCGGTCGCACACGAGCACGTCGCCCGTGGCGTTCTGCGGCGAGTCGTCGACGTCGTCACCCATCCGCACCTCGAACCGGCCACCGACCCGCAGGTCGCCGAGCAGAGGCCCGAGCCATCGGGCCACGCGGTCCGGCTCGGTGAGGCACGACCAGAGGTCGTCGACGTCGGTCGCGTACCGGCGCTCGAAGCGGACGGTGGTGCCGGCCGGCGTCGACGTCAGGACGCCGCGCACGTCGGTGCTCTCGGTCATGGGTTCCTCCCGTGCTCCTCGTCCGGCCGGTCGGCCGGGGCGGTCGACGCGAGGCGGCGCAGCCGTGCGCCACGGGCGACCTCGGTGGCGAGGGCGTCGAGCCGGGGCTCCCAGTACCGACGCACGTCGCGGGCCCAGCGCTCCACCTCGGCGAGCGGCTCCGGGCGCACGGAGTAGAGCCGCACCGGGCCCTGCGCGCGGGACTCGACGACACCCGTCTCGCGCAGCACGCGCAGGTGCCGCGACGTGGCGGGCTGGCTGATGCCGAACTCCGCGCCCACGGCGTCCGCGAGGTCGCCCGCGCTCCGCCCGCCCTCGGCGAGCAGCTCGACGAGCCGCCGCCGCACCGGGTCGCCGAGCGCGTCCATCACGTCCATGCACCGATATTTGCACTGTGAGTTATATAACGCAAGGGTTACATCGGGTACCCCGGGGGGGTCCTGATCAGGCGGACAGGCAGCTCGGCCCGAGCAGCGCCTTGAGGTCCCCGAACAGCGACGGCGAGCGCTCGACGCGCAGCCCGTCGCCGAGCCGCATCACCGTGGCCCGGCCGGGACTCGTGAGCCGCAGGTGCACCTCCGTGATGCCCGGATGTGTCGACAGCACCTCGCGCAGCCGCTCGACCAGCGGTTGCGTGCAGCGCGCGACGGCGAGGGAGACGACGACGGGCGCGTCCGCGACCTGCGACACGTCGGGCAGCGACACCTCCATCGCCTGCAGCGACATCGACTCGTCGCGGCGCCGCACCCGGCCCTTCACGACGACGACCGCGTCCTCGGCGAGCACCGTCGAGTACGCGAGGTACGTCTCGCCGAAGAACATGATCTCGACCGAGCCCTCCATGTCCTCGATCGTCACGGCCGCCCACGGGTTGCCCTGCTTCGACATCTTGCGCTGGAGCGACGTCACGAGCCCCGCGATCACCACCGTCGACCCGTCCGGCCGCGCCTCGTCCGCCAGCAGGGTCGCGATCGACACGTCCGCCGAGGCGGCGAGCACGTGCTCGATGCCCGACAAGGGGTGGTCTGAGACGTAGAGGCCGAGCATCTCGCGCTCGAACGCGAGCCGTTGCTTCTTGTCCCAGTCGGGCAGGTCGGGGATCGCCACCGCGAAGCCCGGGCCGGCGTCGTCCCCGCCCATGAGGTCGGCGAACAGGTCGAACTGGCCCTCCGCCTCCTTGCGCTTCACGCCGATGACCGAGTCGACCGCCTGCTCGTGCACGAGCAGCAGCGCGCGGCGCGGGTGGCCGAGCGAGTCGAACGCACCGGCCTTGATGAGCGACTCGATGGTCCGCTTGTTGCAGACGACCGCCGGCACCTTCTCCAGGAAGTCGGTGAACGACGTGAACGCGCCCTTCTCCTCGCGCGTCCGCACGATCGCCTCGACGACGTTCGCGCCGACGTTGCGGACCGCCGTGAGGCCGAAGCGGATGTCCGCGCCGACGGCCGTGAAGTTCGCGGCCGACGAGTTCACGTCGGGCGGCAGGACCGTGATGCCCATGTGGCGGCACTCGCCGAGGTACAGCGCCGACTTGTCCTTGTCGTCCTTGACGGACGTGAGCAGCGCGGCCATGTACTCGACCGGGTAGTTCGCCTTGAGGTAGGCGGTCCAGTACGACACCACGCCGTACGCGGCCGAGTGCGCCTTGTTGAACGCGTAGTCCGAGAACGGCAGCAGGATGTCCCACAGCGTCTGCACCGCGGCCATCGAGAAGCCGCGCTCCTGCATGCCCGCGGAGAAGCCCTCGAACTGCTTGTCCAGCTCGGACTTCTTCTTCTTGCCCATCGCGCGGCGCAGGATGTCGGCCTGTCCGAGCGAGTACCCGGCGACGCGCTGGGCGATCGCCATGACCTGCTCCTGGTACACGATCAGGCCGTACGTCGTGCCGAGGATGTCCTCGAGCGGCTCGGCCAGCTCGGGGTGGATCGGCGTGACCTCCTGCGCGCCGTTCTTGCGCAGCGCGTAGTTGGTGTGCGAGTTCGCGCCCATCGGGCCCGGGCGGTACAGCGCGCCGACGGCCGAGATGTCCTCGAAGTTGTCGGGGCGCATGAGGCGCAGCAGGGTCCGCATGCCGCCGCCGTCGAGCTGGAACACGCCCAGGGTGTCGCCGCGGCCGAGCATCTCGTACGTCTTGCGGTCGGTGAGCTCGAGCTCCTCGAGCACGACCGGGTCCTTGCCGTTCGCGACGATGTTGTCGAGCGCGTCGTCGAGGATCGTGAGGTTGCGCAGCCCCAGGAAGTCCATCTTGATCAGGCCGAGGCCCTCACAGGTGGGGTAGTCGAACTGCGTGATGACCGCGCCGTCCTGCGGGCGCCGCATGATCGGGATGATGTCGATGAGCGGGTCGGACGACATGATCACGCCCGCCGCGTGCACGCCCCACTGCCGCTTCAGGCCCTCGATGCCCTTCGCGAGCTCGACGACGCGCTGCGCGTCCGGGTCGGCGGCGTGGACCTGACGGAACTCCTCGGCCTCGTGGTACCGCTTGTCCGCGGGGTCGAAGATGCCCGTGAGGCTGATGTCCTTGCCCATGATCGCGGGCGGCATCGCCTTGGTGAGCTTCTCCCCCATCGCGAACGGCATGCCGAGGAGCCGCGCCGAGTCCTTGAGGGCCTGCTTGGCCTTGATCGTGCCGTACGTGACGATCTGCGCGACGCGGTCCTCGCCGTACTTCTCCGTCACGTACCGGATGACCTCGCCGCGCCGGCGCTCGTCGAAGTCGACGTCGAAGTCGGGCATCGAGACGCGGTCGGGGTTGAGGAACCGCTCGAAGATCAGGCCGTGCTGCAGCGGGTCGAGGTCCGTGATCTTCATGGCGTACGCCGCCATCGAGCCCGCACCGGAACCACGTCCCGGACCCACCCGGATGCCGTGGTCCTTCGCCCAGTTGATGAAGTCGGCGACCACGAGGAAGTACCCCGGGAAGCCCATCTGCGTGATGACCTCGGTCTCGTACGCCGCCTGCTTGCGCACCTCGTCCGGGATCCCGCCGGGGTACCGGTGGTGGAGGCCCTTCTCGACCTCCTTGACGAACCAGCTCGTCTCGTCCTCGCCGGCGGGGACCGGGTAGTTCGGCATGTAGTTGGCCGAGGTGTTGAACGAGACCTCGCACTGCTCCGCGATGCGCAGCGTGTTGTCGCACGCCTCGGGCAGCTCCGCCCAGATGCGCCGCATCTCCGCCGCGGACTTCACGTAGTAGCCGTCGCCGTCGAACTTGAACCGGTCCGGGTCCGAGAGCGTCGAGCCCGAGTTGATCGCGAGCAGCGCCTCCTGCGACGCCGAGTCCTCCTGGCGCGTGTAGTGCAGGTCGTTCGTCGCGACGAGCGGCGCACCGATCGTCTCCGACAGCCGCAGCAGGTCCTTGAGGACGCGGGTCTCGATGTCGATCCCGTGGTCCATCAGCTCGACGTAGAAGAACTCCTTGCCGAAGATGTCCTGCAGCTCGCCGGCCACCCGGACCGCCTCGTCCCACTGGCCCAGGCGCAGACGGGTCTGGATCTCCCCCGACGGGCAGCCCGTCGTGGCGATCAGTCCCTTGCCGTACGTCTCCAGCAGGTCGCGGTCCATGCGCGGCCACTTGCCCATCTGGCCCTCGAGCGACGCGAGCGACGACGCGCGGAACAGGTTGTGCAAGCCCTCGTTGTTCCGCGCCAGCATCGTCATGTGCGTGTACGCGCCGCGCGCCGACACGTCGTCGGCCTCCTGGCCCTGCTGGCCGAACCGCACGCGCGTCTGGTCGAACCGGCTGGTCCCCGGCGTGACGTACGCCTCGACGCCGATGATGGGCTTGATGCCCGCCGCCGTGCCCTTCGACCAGAAGTCGAACGCGCCGAAGAGGTAGCCGTGGTCCGTGGTCGCGATCGCCGTCTGGCCCTGCCGCTCGACCTCCGCGAACAGCTCGGTCAGACGGGCCGCGCCGTCGAGCATCGAGTACTCGGTGTGCACGTGGAGGTGGACGAAGTCGGAGCCTCCAGCAGATGCCATGCGGGCCATCCTAGGTGGCCCCGCCGACACCTCCGGACGCCCGACGGCCGTGTCGGAGGTGGCGTGCGCGACACGCCGGGCGACCCGCTGCGAGTCGGCTCGGAGCGCCTTCGCGGAGCCCGCGGCGCGCCGTCAGCGGTAGCCCGCGCCGAGCGTCTCGAGCGCGTGCGCGAGGTCGTCGGGGTAGGTGCTGGTGACCTCCAGCCAGTCCCCCGTCGCCGGGTGCTCGAACCCCAGCCGCACCGCGTGCAGCCACTGCCGGGACAGCCCCGTGCGCGCCGCGAGCGTCGGGTCCGCGCCGTACGTCAGGTCGCCCACGCAGGGGTGCCGCAGGGCCGCGAAGTGCACGCGGATCTGGTGCGTCCGGCCGGTCTCCA
This sequence comes from Cellulomonas fimi, assembly GCF_028583725.1. Lineage (NCBI taxonomy): Bacteria > Bacillati > Actinomycetota > Actinomycetes > Micrococcales > Cellulomonadaceae > Cellulomonas > Cellulomonas fimi. The sequence goes on from NZ_CP110680.1 coordinate 2,635,117, forward strand.
GGTGCACCTCGACGAGCGACGCCGACGGCAGCATCTCGAGCACCTCGTAGTGCGTCACCGACGGCTTGCCGTCCGCGACGACCGCGAACTTCCAGTCCGCCGACGGGTGCCGCCCGATCGGGGCGTCGATCGTGCCCGTCGTCGGCTCCGGGTGGCCTTGCACGAGCGCGTGGTACACCTTCTCGACCGTGCGCTCCTTGAACGCCCGCTTGAGCACCGTGTACGCACGCTCGCTCTTCGCGACGACCATGAGCCCCGACGTCCCGACGTCGAGCCGGTGCACGACACCCTGCCGCTCGGCCGCCCCCGACGTCGAGATGCGGTAGCCCGCCGCGGCGAGCGCGCCGACCACCGTCGGCCCCGTCCAGCCCGGCGACGGGTGCGCGGCGACGCCGACCGGCTTGTCGACGACCACGACCTCGTCGTCGTCGTGCACGATCCGCATGCCCGGGACCGGCTCCGGCACGACCGCCGGCGTCGACGGTCCTTGCGGGTCGGGGATCTCCACCTCGAGCCAGCCACCCGCGACGAGCCGGTCCGACTTGCCGACCGAGCGGCCGTCGACGCGGACACCGCCGCCCGCGGCGATCTCCGCCGCCCGGGTCCGCGAGAGGCCGAGCATGCGGGACAGCGCGGCGTCGACGCGCTCGCCCGCGAGGCCGTCCGGCACGGGCAGGGCGCGGACCTCAGGCACCGGGACGCTCCGCCGGGGTGTCCGCGCGGTCGCCGGTCGCGTCGTCCGCGGGGTCGGGGTCCGCGTCGGGCGCGGCGTCGCCGTCGCGCGTCCCGTCCAGGTGCACGCCGCGCGCCGCGAGCAGCACGATGAGGCCGGCCGCGACGACGATGGCGATGTCGGCGACGTTGCCGACGAACCAGTTCGCGTACGCGATGAAGTCGACGACCTCGCCCCGGGCGAACGCGGGCTCCCGCGCGAAGCGGTCGACCAGGTTGCCGACCGCACCGCCGAGCAGCAGGCCGAGGGCCACCGCCCACATGGCCGAGCCGATCCGGCGGGACGCGCGCACGACGACCACGACCACCACGGTCGCCACGAGCGTGAGCACCCAGGTCATGCCCGTCGCGATGCCGAGCGCAGCCCCGGGGTTGAAGACGAGCTGCAGCCCGAGCAGGTCACCGACGAGCGGGTGCCGGACGCCTTCCTCGAGCGACGCGAGCGCCCACTGCTTCGTGAGCTGGTCGACGAGCAGGACGGCGACGGCGATGACGACCAGCGTCGTCACGAGCCGCCGGCGACGCGCGGGAGTGGTCTCGGCCGCGTCGGGTCCGGGAGTCGTGGAAGGCACCGCAGGAGTCTACGGGCGCGTCAGCGACGCTCCTCCCGCTGCTTGCACTCGACGCACAGCGTCGCGCGCGGGAACGCCTGCACGCGCGCCTTGCCGATCGCACGCCCGCACGACTCGCACGTGCCGAACGTGCCGGCCGAGATACGTCCGAGCGCGCGCTGCGTCTGCGCGAGCAGGTCGCGGGTGTTGTTGACGAGCGTGAGCTCCTGCTCGCGCTCCAGCGCCGACGAGCCGGAGTCGGCCTGGTCGTCCCCGGCGCCGTCGCCGGAGTTGCGCAGCAGGTCCGAGAGCTCCGCGTCCGCCGCCGCGAGCTCACCCGTCAGGCGGTCGATGTCCGAGGTCAGCTCGTCCGCGACCTCCTTGACCTCGGCCGCCGTCCAGGGCGTCTCGCCGTCGCGCACGGGGAACTGCTTCACGCGCTCGTCCAGATCCTTCGTGTCCGCCGCCACGGCGACGTCGCTCAGTGCGTCGTTGATTGCCACGTCCTGGTCCCCCCCAAGTCGTCAAGTCCCGCGACTTTATGCGTGGATACGTCCGGAGACAACACACCACGCCGGGTGAATCCCCGGCGTGGTGTGTCGTGCGAGTACTGCCCTGACCTGTGACGACGCGGCCCGGCGCCGTCGAGGGTCAGATGTTCTGGCCGTCCCCGACGGGCTGCACCTGACCGGAGCGCGGCGGGAGCGCGTTGCCCCGGTTGTCGAGGTCACCGAGCAGGTTCTCGAGGTAGCTCTTCAGTCGCGTGCGGTAGTCGCGCTCGAACACGCGCAGCTCGTCGATCTTGCGCTCGAGGAGCGACCGCTCCTGCTCGAGCTGGCCGAGGGTGCGCTGCGACGTCTCCTCCGCCTCGCGGACGATGCGGTTGGCCTGCGACTTGGCCTCCCCGATGAGCCGGTCGCTCTCCTCCTGGCCGCTGCGGACGTAGTCGTCGTGCAGCTTCTGCGCGAGCGCGAGCATGCCGGTCGCCGACTCGGGCTCGCTCGGCCGCTGCGGGGCGACCGGCGCGACGGGGGCCACCACGGGGGCGGGCTGCGGCTTCTGGAGCTCGGGGACCGGCTCCGGCTTGGGCGCGGGAGCGGCCTGCTGCGCGCCGGCCCGGCTCAGCTCGGCGATGCGGCGCTCGGCCGCGGCGAGCTTGGTCTTGAGGTCCTCGTTCTCGTTCTGCAGCTCGCGCAGGGTGTTGACGACCTCGTCCAGGAAGTCGTCGACCTCGTCCTGGTCGTACCCCTCGCGGAACTTCGTCGCCTGGAACTTCTTGTTCAGGACGTCGTCTGCGGTCAGCAGTGCCATCGTCGTCACCTCTGTCGGTCGAGCTCGGTCGGGCCGTGGCGGTCGACCGACCGCCTCGGGCCACCGTAGCGGAGATTGCAGCGGGGGCACGTCCCCCGACACACGTGTGGAACCGGTGCGGACACGGTCCGTCCGTGCGTCGTGGAACGCGCGATCATGCGGACAGGTTGCCCAGCAGCGCCATCAGCAGGGAGCACCCGAGGACCAGCACGAAGAAGGCCAGGTCGAGGCGGATCGAGCCGATCCCGACGGGCGGGAGGACCCGACGCAGCGCCTTGAGCGGCGGGTCCGTCACGGTGTACGTCGCCTCGGCGATGACGAGGGCCACACCGCGCGGACGCCAGTCACGCGCGAAGAACTGGACCCAGTCCAGCACGAGGCGCACGAGGAGCAGCAGGAAGAACGCGAGGACGACCAGGTACAGGACGCTGAAGATCAGGCGCACGTCAGCTCTGGTTGTAGAAGCCGGACCGCCCGGCCGGCTGCTCCGAGGCCGCCGCGTCGCCGGCCACCTCGACGTGCGCGGGCGAGAGCAGGAAGACCTTGCTCGTCACGCGCTCGATCGCGCCGTGCAGCCCGAAGATCAGGCCCGCGGAGAAGTCGACGAGGCGCTTGGCGTCGGCGTCGTCCATGTCCGTCAGGTTCATGATCACCGGCGTGCCCTCGCGGAACGCCTCGCCGATCTTGCGCGCGTCGTTGTACGAGCGCGGGTGGATCGTGGTGATGCGACGCAGGTCGTGCGCGACCGGGGCCGGGGCCGGCGCCGGTGCGGGGGTGCGCGGCACCGGGCGGTGCAGCGGCGTGACCTGTGCCTCGTACTCGTGCTCCACGGCGACGTCCCCTCCGTCGAGGTCCTCGAGGTACTCCTCGTGCTCGGACCGGTCGTCGGCCAGACCGAGGTACAGCATCGTCTTGCGCAGCGCTCCGGCCATCGCCTGTGGCTCCCTCCCCGGATCTCTCCGGCCTTCCCGGTACCGCCGTCCGGGACCGGGGATGCCGGTACCGGGAGCGACGGGCTCCCTCCGACGGTCACGCTAGCAACGCGTCCGCGGAGCGCCACCGCGACACGCCCGCGACGCGCCGGTCTCGCCCGATCGGGTCGCGGCGCTGGTCAGCCCGGAGCCCGGACGACCCCGGCGAACCGTCCCGTGGTGCCGTCACGACGGAAGGAGAAGAGGTCGGGGTCGGTGTACGTGTCGCGCCCGACGCGCTGCACGTCGTCCACGCCGACGCGGCCCAGCACCGCCGCGACGCCCGCGGGCAGGTCGAGCGCGGGCGTGCCCCACGACGTCGTGGCCGCGGTCTCCGGGACGGCCGCGGCGACCTCGTCGCGCAGCTCCGCCGGCACCTCGTAGGACGGTCCGGCGATGGACGGGCCGATCGCCGCCCGCAGCCGCGAGCGGTCCGCACCGGCGTCCACGAGCGCCTCGACGGCCGCCTCGACGACGCCCGCGACGAGCCCGCGCCGACCCGCGTGGACGGCGGCGACGAGCCCGGCCTGGGCGTCGGCGAGCAGCACGGGCACGCAGTCGGCGACGAGGACCCCGACCGCGACGCCCGGGCCCGCGCCGACGAGCGCGTCGACCTCACCGACCGACGCCAACGGGTCGGCCGCACCGACCGGGACGAGCACGACCGCGACCGCGCGCCCGTGCACCTGCGTGCCGTACGCCACCGGTCCCCCGGCCCACCGCGCGACGAGCCCGCGGTTCGCCGCCACGGCGGCCGGGTCGTCCGCGACGCCCGCACCGAGGTTGAGCGCGTCGTACGGCGCGCGGCTCACGCCGCCGGCTCGCGTCGTGAACCCCGCCCGGACGCCCGGGCCGAGATCCACGGCGAGCACGACGAGCTCGCGCGGCACCGCTTACTTGAGGAAGTCGGGGACGTCGAGCTCCTCGCGCTCGCGGCGCGGCGCGTCCTCGGTGAAGATGCGCGGCACCTCGAGCGCGCCGGTGATCGGAGTGGGCTCGGCCTCGGTGGACAGGAACGCGGGCACCTCGGGCTGCGCCGCGGGGCGCACGGTGCGCGACTGCCCGTACGCACCGACGGGCAGGACTTCGTCCTCGGGGTCGACGACGGGACGCGGCGTGGGCACCGACGGGACGGACGGGACCGACCGGACGGACGCACCGCTGACCTGGCCGAGCGCGCGCGAGTCGCGGCGCACGACGGGGCCGCCGCCGTCGAAGCCCGCGGCGATGACGGTGACGCGGACCTCGTCGCCCAGGGCGTCGTCGATGACCGCACCGAAGATGATGTTGGCCTCGGGGTGCGCGGCCTCCTGCACGAGGCGCGCGGCCTCGTTGATCTCGAACAGGCCGAGGTCGGAGCCGCCCTGGATGGAGAGCAGCACGCCGTGCGCGCCGTCGATGCTCGCCTCGAGCAGCGGCGACGAGATCGCCATCTCGGCGGCCTGCACGGCACGGTCCTCGCCGCGCGCGAAGCCGATGCCCATGAGCGCCGAGCCGGCGCCCTGCATGACGGACTTCACGTCGGCGAAGTCGAGGTTGATGAGGCCCGGGGTGGTGATGAGGTCGGTGATGCCCTGCACGCCGGACAGCAGCACCTGGTCGGCGGAGTGGAACGCGTCGAGGACCGACACGTTGCGGTCGGAGATCGACAGCAGGCGGTCGTTCGGGATGACGATGAGCGTGTCGACCTCGGCGCGCAGCGCCTCGATACCGGTGTCGGCCTGGACCGAGCGACGGCGGCCCTCGAACGTGAACGGGCGCGTGACGACACCGATGGTCAGCGCGCCGAGCGAGCGGGCGATGCGCGCGACGACCGGCGCGCCGCCGGTGCCCGTGCCGCCGCCCTCGCCCGCCGTCACGAAGACCATGTCGGCGCCGCGCAGGACGTCCTCGATCTCCTCGGCGTGGTCCTCGGCCGCCTTCTTGCCGACCTCGGGGTCGGCGCCGGCGCCGAGACCGCGCGTGAGCTCGCGGCCGACGTCGAGCTTGACGTCGGCGTCCGACATGAGCAGGGCCTGGGCGTCGGTGTTGACGGCGATGAACTCGACACCCTTGAGGCCGACCTCGATCATGCGGTTCACGGCGTTGACGCCGCCGCCGCCGATGCCGACGACCTTGATGACCGCCAGGTAGTTCTGCGGAGCTGCCACGGTGGGTGCCTCTCGTTCCGAGCCGGTCGCGGGGTGCTGCCCGCGAGGGTGACCGCGACACGCCGCGGTCGGGATTCAACCTTCAGGTTCAGGTTGAGGGTTAGAGTTATGTCAGGTGCCTTGTCAGTGCGTGACGCTAGGTGCCGCACGCGCCGTGTTCAACGCACCACGCCGCGTGTCGCGGCACGTGTTGCGGACCTGTTCCTGACGCGCCGGCGCCGGCGCCTGCCCGCGGACCGGAGACCCCGTCGGGGACCACGCGCACCGCCGGCGCTGCCCTGTGCGCTCAGGCCCGGGTCGGCCCGGCGACGGTCGGGTCCGCACGGTGCCGACGGCGCAGTTCAGCGGGTGATCGGCAGCCGCGGCGCGGACACGTCGACCACCGTCGCCCCCGCCGCCGCACCTGACGACCGGAGCGTGGCGAGGACCGCGATCTTGAGCGGCGTCTCCGCCGCGGAGCCCCAGTCGACGCGCACGCCGTCGCGCAGCTGCATCGTCACGGTGTCCTGCGTCCGCGCCGACACGCCCTGCACCTGGGCCAGCAGGTCGGCCGGGAGCTGCTCGAGCACGGTCAGCACCGCCGAGAGCGTGCGCGCGTCGCCCACGGGGACGTCGACGACCGGCAGCCCGTCGGGTGCCGCGTCGACCCGCCCGACCTGCACGCCCTCCATGTCGAGCAGCGCGAAGCCGCCGGCCTCGGGCTCGGGCACCGCCGCGACCGGCTCGCGCGCCACGAGCACGACCAGCAGCCCGTGCGGCCAGCCCCGCGTCACGCGAGCCTCCCGCACCCCCGGGACCTCGAGCACCTCGTCGCGCAGCCCGACCGTGTCGAGCCGCGGCAGCGGCACCCCCGCGTGGGCGTCCACGACGTCGAGCACCTGGTCCACCGCGACCACGGTGCCCGCACCCTCGACGCGGACGTCCTGCGGGTCGAGCGCGAGCACCGGGGACAGCAGCAGCAGCCACCCCAGAGCACCTGCCGCCGCCGCTCCCCCGGCGACGGCCGCGGCCTTGCGGCGCGAGCGGGAGCGGCGCGCCCGCGCGCGCTCCTCGAAGCGGGCGACCGAGCTCGGCGAGACCACGGGTGGCGCGACCGGGCCACCCCGGCCCGAGAGGCCCCGGCCGCCCGAGGTGTACGTGGTGACCGCGCGGCCGAAGGCCGCCGGCGAGTCGCCCGTCCCCGACGCGTCGGCCGTGCGCGGCCGCGTGGCAGGTGCGGCACCGGCACCGGCACCGCGGCTCGCACCGCTCGTCGGCCGCCCCGGCGAACCGTCCGCGGGTCGCGACGGACGGCCCGGCGCGCCGGCCCCGCGCGTCCCGGTCGACGGGCCCGCGCCGGGAGCGCGTCCGGTCGCCGGCGTCGCCGGTCCCGCCGCGCCGTCCTGACCCTCCGGCCGCGCCGTCGGCACCGCGCGCGGCCGGGGCGTCGGCGCCACGCGGGGCTTCGGCGGGCGCGACGGGCTCACGGCCGTCCCCCTCCCGGCGACGGCAGGGCACGGAGCGTCTCGAGCACGACCGGTGCGAGCGCGGTCACGTCGCCGGCACCGACCGTGAGCAGCAGGTCGCCCGGGCGGGCGGCGGACGCGATCGCGCGGGCCGCATCGAGCCGGTCGGGCACGAACGACGCCCGACCCGGGGTGGGCACGTGGTCCACGAGGAGCGCACCCGTGACGGTCGGGTCCGGGTCCTCGCGCGCCGCGTACACGTCGGTGACGACGACGACGTCGGCCAGGTCGAGCGCGGCCCCGAACTCGCGCGCGAACGTGCGCGTGCGCGAGAAGAGGTGCGGCTGGAAGAGCACGAGCACGCGGCCGCCGCCGGCGACCGACCGCGCGGCGCGCAGCAGCGCGGCGACCTCCGTCGGGTGGTGCGCGTAGTCGTCCACCACGCGCACCCCGCCGGCCGTGCCGCGGTCCTCGAACCGGCGACCCGTGCCGCGGAACTCACCGAGGCCGTCCGCCACGGCGAGCGGGTCGGCACCGAGCGCGCGCGCCGCAGCCCACGCGGCCGCCGCGTTCAGCGCGTTGTGGTCGCCCGGGACGGCGAGGCGCACGGTCACGGCGGCCGTGCCCGTCGCGAGCTCGACCGCCCAGCGGCCGCCGTCGGCGCGCAGGTCACCGACGCGCACGTCGGCGCCCGGCGACCTGCCGTAGGTCACGACCGTGACCGACGCCGCCGCGAGCTCCGCGGCCGCCGCGGACGCGAGCCGGGCGGCGCCCTCGTCGTCGGCGCACGCGACGAGCACGCCACCCGTCCGGATCCGCCGCGCGAACGCGACGAAGGCGTCCTCGAACGCCTCGCGCGAGCCGTAGTGGTCCAGGTGGTCGGGCTCGACGTTCGTCACGACCGCCACGAGCGGCTCGTAGGCGAGGAAGGACCCGTCGGACTCGTCGGCCTCGGCGACGAACGCCGGGCCGCTCCCGCTGCGGCCGCCGCCGAGCGGACCGTCGACCGTCAGGACCGTGCCGCCGATCGCGAACGACGGGTCCGCGCCCGCGTGCAGCAGCGCCGTGGCGACCATCGCCGACGTCGTCGTCTTGCCGTGCGCCCCGGCGACCGCGACGGCGTCCCGGTCGGCCATGAGCGCGGCCAGCGCCTCGGACCGGTGCAGCACCCGCAGCCCGGCGGCCCGGGCCGCGGCGAGCTCGGGGTTCGACTCCCGCACCGCGGAGGAGACGACGACCGTGTCGACGTCCGTCACGAGCGACGCGTCGTGCCCGACGTGCACCGTCACGCCCGCCGCGCGCAGCCCGGGCAGCGCCGGACCGTCGGCCGCGTCCGAGCCGCTCACCGCCAGGCCGCGCGCGGCGAGCAGCGCAGCGATCGCGGACATGCCGGCACCGCCCACGCCGACCAGGTGCACGCGTCCCAGCTCGGCCACGGTCGTCGTCACGCGGCCCCTCCCGGCAGGTGGCGCTCGACGAGCGCGGCGACCCGGTCCGCGGCGTCGCGCACGCCGACGGACGCCGCGGCGGCGGCCATGCGCTCGCGCGTCGCGGCGGCGTCGCCGCCGACGAGCAGCCGTGGGACGTGCGTGCTGACCCACGCGGACGTGAGCGCGGCGTCGTCGACCAGGAGCCCGCCCCCTGCCGCGACGACGGGGGCCGCGTTGAGCCGCTGCTCGCCGTTGCCGACAGGCAGCGGGACGTACACGGCGGGGATGCCCAGCGCGGCCAGCTCGCACACGGTGCCCGCGCCCGAGCGACCGACGGCCAGGTCCGCCACCGCCAGGGCGAGGTGCATGTCGGCCAGGTACTCGCGCACCTGGTACCGCTCGGCGCCGGGCACGTCCTCGATCGCGGTCCGCACGGCCTCGGCCTTGCCGCGGCCGGTGAGGTGCAGCACCTGCGCCCCGTCGGCCAGCAGGTCGGCCGCCGCGCCCGCGACGGCGGTGTTGACCGACACCGCGCCCAGCGAGCCGCCGGACACGAGCAGCGTCGGCAGGTCCGGGTCGAGCCCGAGCACGTCGGCCGCCGCGCGCCGCGTGCCGACCGGGTCGGCGGTGCGGTCGGCGAGGAGCCGCGCCACGGCGGCGCGCAGCGGCAGCCCCGTGACCTGCGCGTGCGGGAGCGCGGTGCCCGGGAACGTGACGGCGACGTCCGCCGCCCAGCGCGCGCCCAGCCGGTTCGCGAGGCCGGGCCGCGCGTTCTGCTCGTGCACGACGACGGGGACACCGCGGCGGCGTGCCGCGAGGTAGGCGGGCGTCGCGACGTAGCCGCCGAAGCCGACGACCACGTCGGCGCCCACGGCGTCGATCGCCGCGCCCGCCGCGTCGACGGCGGCGCGCAGCCGCGTGGGCAGGCGCAGGTAGTCCGGCGTGGGCCGGCGCGGCAGCGGGACGCGCGGGACCACGTCGAGCGTCAGCCCGTGCTGCGGGACGAGCGTCGACTCGAGGCCCTCTGCCGTGCCGAGCACGCGCAGCACGACGCCGGGCCGTCGGGCGGCGAGCGCGTCCGCGACCGCGAGCAGCGGGTTGACGTGCCCGGCGGTGCCCCCGCCCGCCAGCAGCACGGCACCGGGGTTCACGTCAGGCACGTGACCTCCCGATGACCGCGAGCGAGCGCCGCACGACGGAGGGCCGCGCGGCCAGTGCCTCGGCCGCGCCGGGCTCGGACCGCGCGAACGAGATGACGACGCCGAGCGCGGCCATCGTCATGATGAGCGCGGAGCCGCCCGCCGACACGAGCGGCAGCGGCAGGCCGATGACGGGCGCGAGGCCGATGACGACCGCGACGTTGACGAACGCCTGACCGATGATCCAGCAGAGCACCGCGCCCGTCGTGATCTGGACGAACGGGTCGGGGTGGCGGCGGATGATGCGCACCATCGCCAGCGCCATGAGGCCGAACAGGCCGAGGACGAGCAGCGTGCCGATCAGTCCCAGCTCCTCACCGATGATCGCGAAGATGAAGTCGTTGTGCGCCGCGGGCAGGTAGGACCACTTCTCGCGGCTCTCCCCCAGCCCGAGACCTCCCCAGCCGCCGCTCGCGAGGCCCCAGCCGCCGTGCAGCGTCTGGTAGCACGCGCTCGACGCGTCGCACCCCTCGGTGGACAGCCACGAGGTGATGCGGTCGGTCCGGTTCTGGCTCGTGACGGTCAGCAGGAAGGCGACGCCGGCGCCCGCGACGGCGGCCAGCCCGAACATGCGCAGCGGCACCCCGGCGACGAAGAGCGCGCCGGCGACGAGCATGAGCAGGACGAGCGCCGTCCCGAGGTCGTGGCCCGCGAGGACCACGAGGACCGCCAGGCCGGCGATCGGCACCACGGGGATGAGCGCGTGCTTCCACTCGTGCAGGAGCGGCAGCTTGCGGGCGAGCACCGCGCCGAGCCACACCGCGAGGGCCAGCTTGATCGCCTCGGACGGCTGCGCGGACATCCCGCCGACGCACACCCAGTTGCGGTTGCCGCCCTCGCCGCAGCCCAGCCCGGGGACGAACACGAGCAGCTGGAACACGATCGCGCCGCCCAGCACGGGCCACGCGAAGGCCTTCATGACGCGCGCGGGCACGCGCGACAGCACGACGAGCGCGGGCAGGCCGATCAGCGCGTACTTGGCCTGGTCGAGGAACACCGCGTACGGCGAGTTGCCCTCGTCGAGCGACTCGACGCTCGAGCTCGACAGGACCATGACGAGGCCGACGACGAGCAGGAGGGTCGTCGTGCCGAGCAGCACGTAGTAGCTCGTGACGGCGGAGTTCCACTGCCCGAGCGCCGAGCCGCGCGGCTCGGCCGTCGCGGTGGCGGTGTCGGCCATCGGGTCACCCCTCCTCGCGCAGCGCGCGCACGGCGTCGGCGAACCGGTCGCCGCGCTCGGCGTACGACGCGAACTGGTCCATCGACGCGCACGCGGGCGCGAGCAGCACCGTGACCGCGTCGGCGGGGGCGCCCGACGCGAGCCGTCGGGCCTCGTGCACGGCGAGGGTCATCACCGCCCCAGTGTCACCGGGGTCGACCTCGACGACCGGGACGTCCGGTGCGTGTCGGGCGAGCGCGTCGCGCAGCGGGGCCCGGTCGGCACCGACGAGCACGACGCCGCGCAGGCGGTCGCGGCGGCTCGCGACGAGCTCGTCGAACGTCGCACCCTTCGCGAGCCCGCCCGCGACCCACACGACGCTGCCGGGGGCGAACGACGCGAGCGAGGCGGCCGCCGCGTGCGCGTTCGTCGCCTTGGAGTCGTCGACGTAGGCCACGCCGTCCACGACGCCGACGGGCGCGATCCGGTGCGCGCCGGGCGCGTAGGCGCGCAGCCCGTCGCGCACCGCCTGGGGGTCGACGCCGTGCGCGAGCGCGAGGGCGCCCGCCGCGAGGGCGTCCGCGACGACGTGCGGCGGGACGGCGCCGTCCGGGCCCGCGAGCCGGTGCAGGTCGGCGAGCGTGCCGAGCTCGGCGGCGTGCGTGTGGCGCAGCCGGGCGAACCCGCGGTCGACGAGGACGTCCTCGACGAGTCCGACCTGTCCGACGCTCGGCGTCCCGGTCGTGAAGCCGACGGCGACGCAGCCGTCGACGACGTCGGCCTCGCGCACCAGGTGCTCCGTCACGGGGTCGGCCGCGTTGTAGACGCACGCGACCTGCGCGCGCTCGTAGATCCGCCCCTTCGCGGCGGCGTACGCGTCGAGCGACCCGTGCCAGTCGAGGTGGTCGGGCGCGACGTTGAGCACCGCGGCGGCCTGCGCGGACATCGCGTACGTGTGGTGGAGCTGGAAGCTCGAGAGCTCGACCGCGAGCACGTCGAGCGACGGGTCGGTCGCGGCGAGCACGACCGGTGTGCCGACGTTCCCGACCGCGGCCGTCGCACGGCCCGCCGCCAGCAGGACCGACTCGAGCATCCCGACGGTCGTCGTCTTGCCGTTGGTCCCGGTGACCGCGAGCCACGGCGCCGGTGCGCCGGAGGCCGTCGCGACCCGCACCTGCCACGCGAGCTCGACCTCGCTCCACACGGGCACCGACCGCTCGGTCGCCGCGCGCAGCAGCGGGTGGTGCGGGGCGAGCCCGGGAGACGCGACGACGAGATCGGTCCGGTCGAGCACGTCGCCCGCGAGCAGCTCGTCGGTCGACAGGACGTCGCCGGCCGCGTCGTCCACCGGGACGACACGCGCACCGCACGACGCGAGCACCTCGGCCGCGGCGCGGCCCGACACCCCCATGCCGGCGACGACGACGCGGGCGCCCTCCAGGTCCGGGCCCGCCACCTAGCCGGCCACCCACTCGGCATAGAAGATGCCGACGCCGAGTGCGACGAACAGCCCCGCGATGAGCCAGAACCGGATGACGATGGTGACCTCGCCCCACCCGGACAGCTCGAAGTGGTGGTGCAGCGGCGCCATCTTGAAGACGCGTTTCCCGGTGAGCCGGAAGAAGCCGATCTGGATGACGTCGGAGAGCACGATCAGCACGAACAGGCCGCCGATGATCGCGGCGAGGATCTCGGTGCGGGACAGGATCGAGAGCCCGGCGAGCGCCCCGCCGAGGGCCAGCGACCCGGTGTCGCCCATGAAGATCCTCGCGGGGCTGGCGTTCCACCAGAGGAACCCGAAGCACGCGCCCGTGATCGCGGCGGCGACGACCGCGAGCGACATCGGGTCGCGTGTCTCGTAGCAGCTCGGCCCGGCGGTCAGGAGGTTCTGGCAGCTCTGGTTGTTCTGCCACACCCCCACGACCACGTACGCACCGAAGACGATGAGCGAGACGCCGGTCGCGAGCCCGTCGAGGCCGTCGGTGAGGTTGACCGCGTTCGACCAGGCGGTGATGAGGAAGTTCGCCCAGACGACGAAGAGGATGAGCCCGACGGTCGCGCCCGCGAACGCCAGGTCGATGTTCGTGTCCCGGATGAACGAGATGTGCGTCGACGCGGGCGTGCGGAACTTCTCGTTCGGGAACTGCAGCGCGGCGACCGAGAAGGTGATCCCGACGAGGCCCTGCCCCACGATCTTCCAGCGCGCCTTGAGCCCGAGGCTGCGCTGCCGGGAGATCTTGATGTAGTCGTCGAGGAACCCGACGACGCCGAGGCCCGTCATGAGGAAGAGCACGAGCACGGCGGACGCCGACGGCAGCGTGCCGGTCACCGTCTGCGCGCCGGCGAACCCCAGCAGCGTCGCGCCGATGATGACGACGCCACCCATGGTGGGCGTCCCGCGCTTCGTGAAGTGCGCGGTCGGACCGTCCTGCCGGATGAACTGGCCGTACTGGCGCGCGACGAGGAACCGGATGAACAGCGGCGTGCCGAGCAGCGCGATGAGCATGGACAGCCCACCGGCGATGAGGACCGCGATCACCGGGCGACCTCGCCCACGAGCTGGTCGCCGAGCTGCCACAGCCCGGCGCCGTACGACGACTTGACCAGCACGACGTCACCGGGGCGCAGCTCGCCCTCGAGGAAGCGCGCGGCGGCCTCGACGTCGTCGGCGAGCAGCACCTCGTCGCCCCACGACCCCTCGTGGTTCGCGCCGTCGCGGATCGCCCGCGCACCCTCGCCGACGACGACCGTCAGGCCGACGTTGAGCCGGACGACGAGCCGCCCGATCGCGTCGTGCGCCTCCCGGTGCTCGTCCCCGAGCTCGAGCATCTCGCCGAGCACCGCGACCGAGCGGCGGTCCCGGCCCGCGAGCACGGCGAGCGCCTTGAGCGCCGCACGCATCGAGTCGGGGTTCGCGTTGTACGAGTCGTCGACGACCGTCACGCCGTCGGGACGCTCCACGACGTGCATCCGGTGCGGGCTGAGGGCGTCCGCGGCGCTGAGGCCGGCCGCGACCTCGTCGAGGGTCAGGCCGACCGCGAGGGCCGCCGTGGCCGCGGCGAGCGCGTTGTGCACGTGGTGCTCGCCGACGAGCCGCAGCTCGACCGGGACCGACCGGGTGCCGCCGTCGCCGTCGGGCGCCTCGAGCGTGAACCGGGCGCGCCCGGTGCGGTCGACGACCACGTCGCGGGCCCGCACGTCCGCCCCGGTCGACGCGCCGAACGTCACGACGTCGCCGGGGGCGAGGTCGGCCATCGCCGCGACGCGCAGGTCGTCGGCGTTGAGCACCGCGACGCCGTCGGGCACCAGGCCCTGGACGATCTCGCTCTTGGCGCGGGCGACCGCCTCGATGCCGCCGAACCCGCCGAGGTGCGCCTGCCCGACGACCAGCACGACCGCGACGTCCGGCGGTGCGATGTCGGTGAGGTAGGTGAGGTGGCCGATGCCGCTGGCACCCATCTCGAGGACCAGGAACCGCGTGTGCTCGTCGGCCTTGAGGACCGTGAGGGGCAGCCCGATCTCGTTGTTGAAGGAGCGCACGGGCGCGACCGTCGGGCCGGCGCTCCCGCACAGCTGCGCGAGCAGGTCCTTCGTCGTCGTCTTGCCGACCGACCCGGTGACGCCGACGACGCGCAGCCCGGGCGACCCGGGCTCGAGCGACGCCGCGCGCAGCCGCACGAGCACCTCGCGCGCGAGGTCGCCGAGCGCGCGCTCGACGTCGGGCACGACGACCGTCGGGAGCGGCTGCCCGTCGGGGCCCGCGACCTCGCGCGCGGCCAGCACGAGCGCCGCACCCGCGGCCACCGCCGTGGCCGCGTAGTCGTGCCCGTCGGCGTGCTCGCCAGGGAGGGCGACGAACAGCCCGCCCGGCTCGACCTCGCGCGAGTCGACGACGACGGGACCCGCGACGACGAGCGCCGGGTCGACGCCGGGGCGCAGCACGCCACCCGTCGCGGCCGCGATCTCGGCCGCCGTGAGGGCGATCACGCGTGCTGCTCCGCCCGTGCGGACGAGTGCTCGGCCTTGGCCGCGAGGTAGACGTCACGGTCGTTGTACCGGTGGAACACGCCGGCGATCTCCTGTGTGGGTTCGTGGCCCTTGCCCGTGACGATCACGGTGTCCTGGTCGGTCGCCAGGGCGAGGGCGTCGCGGATGGCCTGGGCGCGGCTCGTCGCCTCGTGCACGTCGGCACCGGACGGACGCTCGGCGCGCACGCCGTCGAGGATCGCGGCCCGGATCGTCGCCGGGTCCTCCGAGCGGGGGTTCTCGTCGGTCACGACGAGCACGTCGGCGAGCCGGGCGGCGATCTGGCCCATGATCGGGCGCTTGCCCTGGTCACGGTCGCCGTCCGAGCCGAAGACCAGGATCAGCCGGCCGGGGGTGATGGGACGCACCGCCTCGAGCGCGAGCACGAGCGCGTCGGGCGTGTGCGCGTAGTCGACGAGGCACAGCGGCCAGCCGTCGCCGCGCTCGACCACGCGCTCCATGCGCCCGGGGATCTCGTGCGCGTGCGCGACGGCCTCGATCGCGACGTCCAGGTCGACGCCCGCCGCCCTCGCCAGCACGATCGCGAGCGCCGCGTTCGAGACGTTCACGAGACCCGGCAGCGGGCTCGCCGCCGCGTGGTGCGTGCCGTCCGGGCCACGCAGGACGAAGGACGACCCGACCCCGTCGAGACCGATGTCGGCGGAGACGACCGCCCAGTCGGCGTCCGCGCCCTGCGGGTCGTCGACGTGCGTGGCGACCGTCTCGACGGGGATCGGCGACGTCTGCGCGAGGCGACGCCCCCACTCGTCGTCGACCACCACGACGCCCCGACGCGCCTGCTCCGGGTCGAACAGCCGCGCCTTGTCGCGGAAGTACCCGTCCATGTCGCCGTGGAAGTCGAGGTGGTCGCGCTGCAGGTTGGTGAAGCCGACCACGTCGAACGTCAGGCCGCGCACGCGCCCCAGCGCGAGGGCGTGCGACGACACCTCCATCGCGACGGCACCCGCACCGCGCTCACGCGCGAGGGCCAGGATCGCCTGCAGCGCCGGCGCCTCGACCGTCGTGCGCGGGCTCTCGACCGCCTCGTCGCCGACCCGCAGCTCGACGGTGCCGAGCACCGCCGTGACGGCGTGCGCGGCGCGCAGCGCGGCGTCGACGAAGTACGTCGTGGTGGTCTTGCCGTTGGTGCCGGTGACGCCGACCGTCACGAGGTCCTCCCCCGGCCGCCCGTGCACGTGCGCGGCCAGCGGGCCGGACAGCGACCGCGGGTCGGCGGTGCGCAGCACGGGGACGGCGAGACCGGCGTCGGCGACGAGCGCGGCGCCGGCGTCGTCGGTGACGACCGCGACCGCGCCCGCGGCGACCGCCTGCGGGGCGAACGTCGCGCCGTGCACCTTGAGGCCGGGGACGGCCACGAACAGGTCGCCGGGGGCGACGTCGGCGCTGGAGACCGTCACACCGGTGGTGACGAGCGAGGGGTCCAGCGCGTCCGCGACCAGCGCGAACGTGTCGACGAGGTCGGTCACCCGGTGAGTCGCGGGATGCTGGGGGCGCATCCGGGCCGGGGACGTCATGGGGAGAATCTACCCCGGCCGGACCCCCACCACGCCGCGTCAGGGGCCGCCGTGAGAACGCTCACCACGTCGTCGGGAAGAGCTGCGCCTGGCTGCCCGACGGCGCCACGCCGAGCTCGCCGAGGGCGAAGCCCGCGACGTCACGGAAGACGGGGGCCGCGACCGTGCCGCCGTAGATGGACGTGCGCGGGTTGTGCAGGATCACGCTCACCGCGATGCGGGGCGAGTCCACCGGTGCGACGCCGATGAACGACGCCGTGATCCCCTGGTGGCCGCTCACCCAGTTCTGCGCCGTGCCCGTCTTGCCGGCCACGCGGTAACCGGGGATCGCGGCGCTGCCACCCGTGCCGTCGTCGACGACGCTCTCCATCATCGTGAGCACCGTCGCGGCGGTCTGCGGCGAGACGACCTGCGTGGTCGGCGCCGCGGGCTCGGGCGTGTAGGTGCCGTCGGCCGCCGTCCAGCCCTTGATGATGTGCGGCTGCACGCGGACACCGCCGTTGGCGATCGTCGCGAACACCTGCGTCGCCTGCAGCGCGGTCACCGACACCGCCTGCCCGAACAGGACGGCGAGCTTGGACCGGCGGTCCCAGCTGTCCCACGTCTCCCACGAGCGCAGGATGCCGGGCGACTCCCCGGGCAGTTCGATGCCCGTGCGCGACCCGAACCCGAACTTGGCGAGGTAGTCGTGCCGCGTCTGCTGCGGGAGGTTCTGCCCGATCATCACGGTGCCGGTGTTGGACGACTCGGCGAGCACGCCGGTCGTGGTCAGGCGCAGCAGGCCGTGCTCGTGCGAGTCCTTGAACGTCTCGCCGTTCTCCGTGGTGTACGTGTACGGCACCTCGAACTGCGTGAGCGGCGTGACGAGGCCCGCGTCGAGCGCGGCGGCCATGGTGATGACCTTGCCCGTCGACCCCGGCTCGAAGACGTCCGACACCGAGCTCGCGAGCGACCCACCCGTGCTGTCGCCCGGGTTGTTCGGGTCCACCGACCCCGAGTCGGCCAGCGCGAGCACCTCGCCGGTGCGCGTGTCGAGCACGACGACCGTCCCGCCGTCGGCCCCCGTCGAGGCGACCGCGGCCGACAGCGCCTCCTGCGCCTTGAACTGCAGGTCCGACAGGATCGTCAGCTGCACGGAGTCGCCCTGCTGCGCCGGGGAGCCCGCCGAGTACCCGCCCGGGATCGGCTGGCCCTTGCGCCCGCGCTCGTACGTCTCCTCGCCCGGGGATCCCGCGAGCCGCTCGTCGAGCGACCGCTCGAGCCCTTCGAGTCCGACCCCGCTGGAGTTGACGAAGCCGATGACGTTCCCCGCGAGGTCGCCGTTCGGGTACACGCGCTCCGCGACCTTGTCGATCTGGATGCCCGGGAGCTTGAGCGCGCGGATCTCCCGCGCGACCGACGGCTCCACGTTCTTCGCGATGTAGCGGAACTGGCGGTCGCCGACGAGCATGCCGCCGACCTCCGCGGGGCTCTTGCCGAGCAGCGGGGCGAGCCGCTCGGCGACGCCCGCGGCACCGTCCGGGACCTCGGGCGTGCCGGTGCTGGTGAACTCGCCGACCTGACGCTGGTTGACGGAGATGTCGTAGCGCTCCACGGACATCGCGAGCGGTCGGCCCTCGGCGTCGGTGATCTCACCGCGGGCGCCGAGCACCTCGAACGAGGTCATGCGCTTCTCGCGCGCCTCCGCCGCGATCGCGTCGCCCCGGATGCCCTGCACCCACACGAGCCGGCCGGTGAAGACCGCGAGCACGAGCAGCACGACGACCGTGAGGAAGGCCATCCTGGCCCGCGCGCCCGTCCGGACGCCGCGCGGGGGCCGTCCGCCGCCGCCACCGCGCACCGGGCTCCCGCCGCCCCGCCGGGGCGCCGCCGTCCCGGGGCGCGGCCGCGGGACGACGTCGATCGTGCGGGGCCGGGCCGTCGGCTGCGCGGTGGCCTGCCGCGCCGAGCCGGCCCGCGCGGACGCGGTCGAGCTGCGGTGCGGTGGCATGCCCCCAGTCTGCGGGTGGCGCGGCCGGACCCGCGGCGACCCGCCGACGCGGGTCGTCATCCGCCCGCGGCTGCCGGGACCGGCGACCCCTGCACGGTGCCGTCGGCCACGCGGACCCAGCCGGTGCCGTCCGCCGGGACCATGCCGAGCGCGCGCGCCGCCGCGGCGAGCTGCGCCGGCGACGCCTTCTGGTCGAGCTGCGCCTGCAGGTCCTTCGCGTCCTGGTTCAGCCGGCCGAGCTCGTTCGTCAGGCCGTACTTCTCGTAGGCGCCCTGCGCCATCTGCGTGTTGAGCAGCAGCGCCGACACCAGCGCGAGCGTCAGGACCGCCATGCACGCGAGCACGAACGGCACGCGGGTGCGGGCGGTCTGCGGCGCGCGGACCAGCCGCAGCCGCGGTGCCGGTGCCGGCTGCGGCCGCGCCGCGGGGTGTGCCCGGGCGGCGCTGACCCGCGCCGTCGCCTCTGCGCTCATGCTGCCCTCCTGCCAGGGGTGCCACCACGGAGGTGGTCGGGGGTCGGTCGGGTCCGCTCGGCGGCGCGCAGGCGCACGGACTGCGAGCGGGGGTTCGCGGCGAGCTCGGCCTCGTCGGCCTCCTCCGCGCCGCGCGTGACGAGCCGCAGGTACGGCGCGTGGGTCTCGGGCTCGACGGGCAGGTCCGGCGGCGCGCTCGACGTCGCGCCCGCAGCGAACGTGCGCTTCACCAGCCGGTCCTCGAGCGAGTGGTACGCCTCGACGACGATGCGCCCGCCGACGGCGAGCGCCTCGACCGACGCCGGCAGCGCGCGCTCGAGCACCTCCAGCTCGCCGTTGACCTCGATCCGCAGCGCCTGGAACGTGCGCTTGGCCGGGTGGCCGCCCGTCTTGCGCGTCGCGGCCGGGATGCTCGCGCGGACGATGTCCACGAGCTCGCCGGTGCGCGCCAGCGGCGCCTTCTCCCGCGCACGCACGACGTTGCGGGCGATCCGGGCCGCGAAGCGCTCCTCGCCGTACACGCGCAGCACGCGGGCCAGGTCGCGCTCCTCGTACGTGTTGACGACGTCCGCCGCGGTCAGGCCGCGCGTCGCGTCCATCCGCATGTCGAGCGGCGCGTCGTGCGCGTAGGAGAAGCCGCGCTCGCGCTCGTCGAGCTGCAGCGAGGAGACACCGAGGTCCATGAGCACGCCCTGGACGTGCGCGAGGCCGAGGCCGTCGAGCACGTCCCCGATCTCGTCGTAGACCGCGTGCACGGCCGTGAACCGCTCGCCGAACGGGGCGAGCCGGCGACCGGCGAGGTCGAGCGCCTGCGGGTCACGGTCGATGCCCACGACCCGCACGTGCGGGAACGCGCGCAGCACGCCCTCGGTGTGCCCGCCCATGCCGAGCGTCGAGTCGACCATCACCGCGCCGTCCGCCGCGAGGGCGGGCGCGAGCAGGTCGAGGCAGCGCTGGAGCATGACCGGCGTGTGCCGGGAGGCGGCGTCGTCGCGTCGCTCCTCCATCGCTGCCTCCTTCCGGTGCGCCGGCTGCGGGTACGGGTGTCCCCGTGGACGGGGTGTTGGGGGTGTGTGGTCGGACGGTCCCTCCGCCGTCCGGCCAGATCCCCCACCGACCCTCTGGCACCGGGGAAGTGCGCCAGAGCGGACGGGGGGAGGTCTCGACGGGCGGAGCGAGGTTCGTGCGACGGGGACGGGCGGGACGAGGGCCGTGGTGCTCAGAACGGCCCGTTGGGGAAGACCTCCTCCGCCGTGTCGGCGTAGCCGGCCTCCTGCTCGGCGAGGTACGTCTCCCACGCCTGCAGGTCCCAGATCTCGACGCGGGTGCCCGCGCCGATGACGGCGACGTCACGGTCCAGACCGGCGTACTTGCGCAGCACCGGCGGGATCGAGATGCGGCCCTGCTTGTCGGGCAGCTCGTCGCTCGCGCCCGACAGGAACACGCGCAGGTAGTCCCGCGCCTGCTTGCTCGTGACCGGCGCCTGCCGGAGCTGGTCGTGCATGCGGCGGAACTCGTCCATCGGCAGCAGGAAGAGGCAACGCTCCTGCCCGCGCGTCATGACGAGCCCCGGTGCGAGCTGGCCGCGGAACTTGGCCGGGAGGATGAGCCGGCCCTTGTCGTCCAGGCGCGGCGTGTACGTCCCGAGGAAGGGCGCGAAGGACCCGAAGAAGCCGGTCGACGAGTCATGCGTCACCACGCCTCCCTCCCGGTCCTCGTCGCGGGTTCTCCCCGCCTCACCACGTGCCTCCACGGTACTCCACTTCCCTCCACCCGCCACTGGAAAGGTGCGTGAATTCACCCGTCGGGAAGCGTGAAGGTGCAGGTCAGAGGCGGTGGAGGGAAGTGGAGCGGAAATGGGGGTTCACCCGTCCGGGGCGTGTCGCGACCGCGGCGAGAACAGGGCTCACCGGGCGGAAGTTCGCGATTCGCCGCAGGGGCCCGTCGCCCCGCGCCGCGGTTTCGCCCGCAGGTGGAGGGAAGTGGGGGGACGAGTCCAGGTCAGCGCGGGCCCGATTCCTTTAGGCTCGTCACAGTTCCGCCAAGGGAGGCGTCATGCTGCAGGCCGTGCCGTCGTCGAGCGAGCTCGACGACGTCGTCGACACCACCGGCCGGATGCGCGCCGGCATCGAGTCCGTCGTCACCGGACGTCCAGAGCTCGTCCGCACCACGCTCGCCGTGCTGCTGGCCGAGGGGCACCTCCTGCTGGAGGACGTCCCGGGCGTCGGCAAGACCACGCTCGCCAAGGCCGTGGCACGCACCATCGACTGCCCCGTCGGTCGCATCCAGTTCACGCCCGACCTGCTCCCCAGCGACCTCACCGGCGTCAACATCTTCCGGACGCAGACGCACGAGTTCGAGTTCCGGCCCGGTCCGGTGTTCGCGCACGTCGTCATCGGCGACGAGATCAACCGCGCCTCGCCCAAGACGCAGTCGGCCCTGCTCGAGTGCATGCAGGAGGCGCAGGCCACCGTCGACGGCCGCACCTACCCGCTCCCCCGGCCGTTCCTCGTCGTCGCGACGCAGAACCCCGTCGAGATGGAGGGGACGTACCCGCTCCCCGAGGCGCAGCGTGACCGCTTCATGGCGCGCCTCACCGTCGGCTACCCCAGCGTCGAGTCCGAGCTCGACATGCTCGACCTGCAGGAGACGTCCGACCCGCTCGACCAGCTGCGGCCCGTCACCGACGCCGCGACCGTGGCCCGGCTGATCGGGACCACGCGCCGCCTGTTCGCGGCCCCGGCCGTCAAGCGGTACGTCGTCGACCTCGTCACCGCGACCCGCCAGGACCACGGGCTGCGCCTCGGCGCGTCCCCGCGCGCCGCGATCCAGCTCCTGCGCGCCGCGAAGTCCGTCGCCGCCATGGACGGGCGCGACCACGTGCTGCCCGACGACGTCCAGCAGCTCGCCGAGCCCGTCCTCGCGCACCGCCTCCTGCCCAGCACCGAGTCCCGGCTCTCCGGGCGCAGCACGAGCGACATCGTCGCGGACATCATCGAGCGGACCCCGCTCCCCGTGTCCGCGGCGCTGACCGCGACCGCCTCGCGCGCCCGACGCGCCATCGGCTGATGGGCCTGCGGCCCACCCGTCGAGGCTGGGCGCTCGGGCTCGGCGGGGTCGCCCTCGGGCTCCTCGGCGTCGGGCTCGGGGCCGTCGACCTCGTGCGCATCGGCACGCTCGTCGTGCTGCTGGTCGTCGGCGCGTGCGTCGTCGTCGGCACGCTCGACCCCGGGCGCGGTCGGCACCGGCTCGCCGTCGCCCGGGACGTGCAGCCCAACCCCGTCCACACGGGCGAGCGCGCGCGGGTCGACGTGCGCATCAAGGCGTCCGACCCCGCCGCGCGCGTCCGGCTCGCCGGCCTGCGGTTCTCCGAGCAGGCGGCGACCGAGCTCTCGGGCGGCCGGCCGCTGCGCGCCCGCGTGCAGCGCACACCGCAGCAGGTCACCGTGTCCTACCAGGTGGACGCCGGCCGGCGCGGGCGCTGGCAGCTCGGCCCGCTCGTCGTCACGCGGGGCGACCCGTTCGGCGTCGCCCGGTCCAGCGCGACGCTCGGCGACCACGCCGAGGTCGTCGTGTGGCCGGCCGTCGTGCCGCTGCCCACCGCGTCGGACGTGCTCGTCGGCGAGCCCGACCGGGTCGCCCTCGGGGCGCGCACGCCCTCGACCGACGACGCGTCGCTGCGCGACTACCGCGAGGGCGACGACCTGCGCCGGGTGCACTGGCGCAGCAGCGCGCGCCGCGGCGCCCTCATGGTGCGCTCCGACGAGCGCGCGGGCATGCGCCCCGTGTCGGTCCTGCTGGACCTGCCCGCCAAGCTCACCGCGCTCGAGTGGACCATCTCGCTCGCCGCGTCGATGGCCCTCGCGATGCTCGAGGGCGGGCACCCCGTGCGGCTCGTCGGCGGGCGCGCAGGCGCCGCGACGGCCTTCCACCAGGCCCGCACCGGCCCGACCGCGCGCGCCGCGCTGCTCGACTCGACCGTCGACCTGGAGGCCCCGCGTTCCGCCGACGAGGCCGAGACCTACCTGCTCGGCGCCGCGCACCTGCTCGAGACCACCGACGCCGGCGGCGAGATCGTGCTCGCCGTCCTCGGGCCGCTCGGTGCGGGCGCCCGCGCCGCCCTCGCGCACGTCGCCGACAACGCGCAGGGCTGGGCCGTGGTCCGCGCCGACGGCGCCTCTCCCGCGCACGAGCGCGAGGCGCAGCACACCGTGCACGCGCTGCGACGGGCCGGCTGGCGTGCGTGCGCCGTCACCCCCGGTGAGGACATCGTCGCCTGCTGGCTCCGGCTGCTCGGGAGCGCACGGTGAACGCCGCCCCCGCCCGCATCCCCCGCGGCCCGCGCAGCCTCGTCGCCACCGCGCTGTGCGCCGTCGCGACCTGCGCCGCGGTGACCGCGCTGTCGAACCTCATCGAGCCCGGCCGCTGGCTCACGGTCACGTGGGTCGCCGTCCTCCTCGTCGCCGCCGTCGTCGCCGGGACGCGCGCCGTCACGCGGTCCTGGTGGGCGCCGACCCTCGCCGGCCTCGTGGTCCTCGCCGCCGGCACGCTCGTCCGGTACGGCGCTCCCCCGGGCCGCATCCAGGTCCTGCCCGACCTCGGCTCGCTCGACCGCACCCTCGCGACCGCGCGCGAGGGCATCGCCGTCGTCAACGCCTCCCTCGTCCCCATGACGGGCGTCCGGCCCGCCGAGCTGCTCGTCGTCGTGGGCGCCGTCGCCGTTCTGCTCGTCACCGACCTCGTCGCCGTCGGCCTCGGCGTCCCCGCCCTCGCCGGGATCCCGCTCGTCGCGCTCTGGACGCCGACCGTCGTGCTCGGCTTCCCCGCGAGCAGCTGGGCCGTCGCGTGGACCGGGCTCGCCTACCTGCTCCTGCTCGCCCTCAGCGCCGCGCCCCCGTCCGCGCGCAGCGACCGCGCCCGCCGCACCGGTGGAGCCCTCGCGGGCGCCGTCGCGGTCGTCGTGCTCGCGCTGGTCGCCGGGCCCGTCGTCGCCGCCCTGCCCGGGTGGGCGTCGCTCGCGCTGCCCACCTTCGGCAACGGACCCGTCGGGCCCCTGCAGCTCTCCGACAACCTCGACCTGCGCGAGAGCCTCGGCACGCGGTCCGGGCAGGTCGTGCTGCGCTACAGCATCGTCGAGCCCGAGGCGGCCGCCGAGGGTGGGGACGACGCTGACGACGAGGCCGACGGCGGGACCACCGACGGCCTCGGCCTGCCGGTCCCCACCCCGACCGACGACGGCGTCAACGTCACCGCACGCGTCGTCGGCCCCCTGCGCGCCTTCACGCTCACCACGTTCGACGGCCGCGAGTGGCAGCGCGACGACACGCTCGACCTCGCGACCTGGGAGCCCGGCCGGCTCCTCACGTCCGACCCCACCCTGCGCGGCGACACCCCCGACCCCGGGCGCGGCACCCTCGCGGCCGTCGACGTCGAGGTCGGTGCGCTGCGCGAGCGTCGGCTGCCCGTCAGCACGTTCCCCCGCACCGTCGCCGTCGAGGGCGCCTGGACCTACGACGAGCTGCGCGACGAGGTCGTCGGACGCCGCAGCACCTTCGACGGCATGCGCTACTCGATGCTCGTCGAGATCCCCGAGCTCACGCCGGACGACCTCGCCGACGCACCCGTCGGCACGCCCGACGACGGCGGTGCGTCTCTCGAGGTCCCGAGCACCGAGCACCGCGAGCAGATCGCCGACCTCGCACGCGAGATCACCGCCGACGCCGCGACCCCGTACGAGCAGGCGATGGCGCTGCAGTCCTACTTCCGCGCCGGCACCAACTTCACCTACGACACCCGCATCGCGCCCGCGCGGAGCGAGGACGCCGTGTGGGACTTCCTGCAGTCCCAGCGCGGGTACTGCGTGCAGTTCGCGACGTCGATGACCGTCATGTCGCGCATGCTCGGGATCCCGGCGCGCGTGGGCGTGGGCTTCCTGCCCGGCGACGCGAACGGGGACGGCCAGTACGTCGTCACCGGTCGCAAGTCGCACGCGTGGCCCGAGCTGTACTTCGCCGACCTCGGGTGGGTCCGGTTCGAGCCGACGCCCGCCGTCCAGTCCGGCCTCCCGCCCGTCTGGAGCGACCCGTTCAGCGGCGTGAACGCGCCCGCGAGCCAGCCCGACGAGGCGATCCCGACCGCGGCGGCGCCGACCGGTGCTGCGACGAGCGCACCCGCGCCGTCCGCCCCGACGGAGACCGAGGAGGCCGGCGAGGGCTGGACCCGGATCGGCGTCGTGGTGGGCGTCGTGCTGCTGCTCGTCGTCCTCGGGCTGTCACTCGTCCGCCGGCGGACCCGCACACGCGCCGACGAGACGCCCGAGCGCGCCTGGCTGCGGACACGGCGACGCCTGGCCGCGAAGGGCGTGTCCTGGTCGGACGCGACGACGCCGCGCGAGGCGGTCGCTGCGGTCCACGAGCAGGTGCGTGCGAGCGCCGGCGTCGAGCTCGACGACGCCACAGCCGGGGCCCTACGGGCGCTCGCGCGGACGGTGGAGCGCGAGCGCTACGCGCCGGTCCCGGACGAGGTCCACCCCGACCAGCTCGTGCGGTGGACCGACGAGATCGTCGACGGCGTGGGGTCCGTGCTCGCAGGCGCCTCCCGCTCGACCGACTGACCTCGGAATCGGCGCCGACCACTCGGCGTGGCACGTCCGCCCGCGATGCTCGCGGGTTCGCCTGTGCACGCGGGGAATCGCCTGCACGCGCGGGTTCGTCTGTGCACGGGCCGGTCCGCCTGTGCACGCGCGGGCTCGTCAGTGCACGCGCGGAATCATCTGTGCACCGGCGCGCCCGTCAGTGCACGCGCGGGTCGTTCGGTGCACGGGAGACGGCGCTGCTGCGCGACGCGTCCCAACCCGAGGCGAAGGCGTCGACGGTGGACGCGTGCGGTGGTCCGGCGGTGACCGCGTCGTCGCGGCCGGTCCGCCCGAGCCGGTCGGTCAGCGCCCCTGCTCGCCCCGGCGGCGGTCCCAGCGCTCCTCGAGCCGCGACATGAACCCGCTCTTGCGCGCCTGCGGAGCACGGCGGACGGCCCCGTCCGCCTGGACGACACCCTGCGGGCCGTGCCGCCGGGAGCCGCGGTGCGGGTCGGCGAACGCGAACGCCACGCCCGCGAACATCACGACGAAACCGACGACGCCGAGCAGCGGCACGCTGCCCGCGGCGCCGAGGACGAGCAGG
The DNA here is from genome assembly GCF_028583725.1 of Cellulomonas fimi. NCBI lineage: Bacteria > Bacillati > Actinomycetota > Actinomycetes > Micrococcales > Cellulomonadaceae > Cellulomonas > Cellulomonas fimi. The sequence continues at coordinate 2,661,267 of NZ_CP110680.1, forward strand.
AGCAGACCGACGGCTGCGCCGGCGCCGGCGATGAGATACCGACTGACGGGCCGGCGGCCACGCTGCGTGAGCGTGTTGGCCAAGCGCGGGTCGTCAGAGGTGAGCTGGCGCTCCATCTGCTCAAGTACGCGCTGCTCGTACTCGGAGAGAGGCATTCCGACCCCCGTTGGGCTGTGGATCCGTGACGGGTTCAGGATAGATCCGCGGGAACGAAGGTGGTAGTCGAGCGCGCCCCTGGCTCGGATGAATGGACGCCCGTCCTGATCGCGGCGGCCCCGAACCGTGCGCGGACCTCGTCCATCACCCGTTCGGCCTCCCGTCGGTCGGGCGCCGGCTCGGCGACGGCCTCCTCGAGCGTGGGCTGCCGGACGGTCGCCGCCGCGGGTTCGAGCCCTTCCGCACGGACGCCGACGAGCCGGACGGGCAGCCCGCCGAGGTCGGCTCCGGCGACGAGCTCGCGGGCGACGAGGTAGAGCTCACGGCCGACGTCGCTCGGTGTCGTGAGCGTCCGGGAGCGCGTGAGCGTGCGGAAGTCCGATGTTCGCAGCTTCACCGTGACCGTGCGCGCGACGAGCTCCTTGTGCCGCAGCCGTGCGGCACACCGGTCGGCGAGCTCCAGCACCTTGGCCTGCACGACGGCGAGGTCGGCGACGTCCGCGACGAACGTCTCCTCCGCGCCGACCGACTTCTCCTCCCGGTGGGGCTCCACCGGGCGCGGGTCCCGACCCCACGAGAGGTCGAAGAGGTGCGCGCCCGCGACCTTGCCCACGGCGCGCTGCACCGTGGCGACGTCGCTGTCGGCAAGCTCCGCCACCGTGCGGATCCCCCATCGCGCGAGGGCGGCCTCGGTCCGCTCACCGACGCCCCAGAGCGCCCCGACGGGCAGCACGCGCAGGAAGTCGAGCGTCGCCGCGCGCGGCACGAGCAGCACACCGTCGGGCTTGGCGTGCCCGGACGCGAGCTTCGCGACGAACTTGGTCGCGCCGATCCCGACGGAGCACGTGATGCCGAACTCCGCACGGACCCGGCGGCGGATGTCGGCGGCGATCGCCGTCGGCGGGCCGAGCCGGCGTCGTGCACCGGCGACGTCGAGGAACGCCTCGTCGACGCTCACCTGCTCGACCAGCGCCGTCACGTCGTGCAGCACGCGCATGACGCCCTGCGACACCTCGCGGTACGCGGTGTGGTCCGGCGGCACGACGACGGCCTGCGGGCACATGCGCAGGGCGGAGGCCATCGGCATCGCGGAGTGCACGCCGAACGCCCGCGCCTCGTAGGTCGCGGCGAGCACGACCCCGCGCTGCGCACCGCCCACGATCACGGGCAGACCGCGCAGCTGCGGCCGCCGGGCGAGCTCGACCGAGGCGAAGAACGCGTCCATGTCGACGTGGAGGATCGAGCAGCCGTCCTCCTCGCTGCCCCAGTCGCGCCGGGCCGCCGCCGCCCGTGGTCCCCGGCTCACGACGCCGTCACCGCGAGCATGCGTGGCGTGACCGGCGCGGCCGACTCCGCCTCGACGAGTGCGCGCACCGCGTCCACGAAGTCCTCGGCCGCGCACACGGCCTGCTCGGCGCGCGCGGGGGTCACCGCGTCGAAGCGACCCGCGTCGACGGCGGAGCGCAGCGGCGCGGCACCGGCGAAGTACCCGCTCCACGACGTCAGCTCCGGGGCCACGACGTCGAGGATCTCCCAGACCGTGCGCAGCGCGCGGCGACCCGCCGGACGACCGCGCGACGCGATGACGGCCGCCCCGGCACGCAGCGCGGCGAGGTGCGCGTGCGAGAACTGCTCCCACGCCTCGGGCGAGAACTGGGCGGCGAGCAGCTCCGCGTCGGCACGCGCGAGCAGCTCGGCGGCGCGCGGCGACGTGCGTGCGGAGTCCAGGCGCCGCACGACAGCGCCCTGCTCGTCCGTGCCGACCGTCCTGGCGTCCATCGCGCCTCCTTCCGCCTCCTCCAGTATCGAACACCTGTTCGATCGCGTCAACGCCGTAGCGTGGGGACCATGCCCGACCGCACCACCCGCCGACCCTCAGGGTCGCACCGAGGACCCACACGGCCGGGTCGGTCCCCGGCGCGTGCCCCGTGGCCCTCCGGGCCCGTCACGATCCCGACGGGGACGGTCGAGCTGGTGCGCGACCCGGACGACCCCGACGGCGTGACGGTGCTCGTCAACGACGTGCCGAGCTCCTACCTCGACACCGTCGACCCGACGCGGCTCGTGTTCGAGTACATGCAGCAGATGGCGGCCGTCATCGATCGCGTCGGGGTGCCGGGCGCCCCCCTGTCGGTCGTGCACCTGGGCGCTGCCGGGTGTGCGCTCGCGCGGGCCGTCGACGCCGAGCGTCCCGGGTCGCAGCAGGTAGCCGTCGAGCTCGACGCCGCACTGCCGGAGCTCGTGCGCGGCTGGTTCGACCTGCCGCGCGCACCGGCCCTGCGGATCCGCGCGGGCGACGCGCGCGAGCAGCTGGCCCGCCTGCCCGACCGGTCCGCGGACGTCGTCGTGCGGGACGTCTTCGCGGGCGACACCACGCCGCCCCACGTGCGCACGCGCGAGGTCGTCGCGGACGTCGCGCGCGTGCTGCGGCCCGGCGGCGTCTACCTGGTGAACTGCGCCGACCGTCCGCCGCTCGCGGACGCGCGGTCCGAGGCAGCGACCCTCGCGGACGTGTTCGACGACGTCGCGGTCGTCGCGGAGCCGGGCCTCCTGCGCGGTCGCGGGTACGGCAACGTCGTGCTCGCGGCGACGGACGACCCTGAGCTCCTCGGCTCTCCCGCCCTCGCGCGTGCGGTGCGGAGCCTGCCCGCGCCGGCCCGGCTCCTGCACGGCGACGAGGTGATCGCGTTCACGGGCGGCGCCGGCGTCCTGCGGGACCCGGACGACGCACAGGGCCGCACCCCGTGAGGTGCGGCCCTGTGGGAACCGTGCTGCGCGCCGCTGCGGCGCGCGGGCGGGATCAGAGCGGGCGGACGTGCTCCGCCTGCGGACCCTTGTCACCCTGCGTGATCTCGAACTCGACGCGCTGACCCTCGTCGAGCGAGCGGTAGCCCTGCGTGTCGATCGCCGAGTAGTGGACGAAGACGTCAGCGCCGCCGCCGTCCTGCGCGATGAAGCCGTAGCCCTTCTCGGCGTTGAACCACTTGACAGCACCCTGTGCCATGACCGTTTCCCTCTGTCCAACCGGTGACGGCCCAGACCCTCTGCCCGCGCCGTGCCGCAATGCCTCACGTCGTGCACCGGGTGGACCAGCCCTGCGGCTGGAAGGTGCCGAAGCCCAGGTGAGCGGGCCGGCGCCGGTCATACGAGTACGTCACTGCAACGTGTGCATCCTCGCACGGTGACCTACGCCACGCCACGCTTTCGGGCACGTGCACGACGCGACTCGACAACGATCCGGTAAACGTTCGGTCGCGGAACGGTCGCGGTCGCGGTCAGCGCGGGTCGTCGCCGCCCTGCTCCGCGAGGAACCGCTCGAACTCCGCCCCGAGCTCCTCGGCCGTCGGCAGGTCCGTCGTCCCCGCGAGCAGGCTCGTGCGGCCGATGCTCCGGGCGAACGCGTCGTACTGCTCCTCGAGCGCGCGCACGACCGTCGCGACCTCCTCCGAGCCCGCCACCTGACGCTCGATCTCGCGCTCGGCGTCCCGGGCGGCGTCCGCGAGGGCCGCGACCCGCAGGTCCAGCCCGGTCGCGCGCTCGATGCCCTGCAGCGCGGCGACGCTCGCCTGCGGGTACGACGACTGCGCCAGGTAGTGCGGCACGTGCACCGCGAAACCCATGGCGTCGTGACCCGACTGACCGAGCCGCAGCTCGAGCAGCGCGCTCGCGCTCGCCGGGACCTGGACGCGGCCGAACCACGACGCGTGGTCCGCGACCAGGTCGGGGCGCGTCGCGTGCGCGGTCACCGAGATCGGGCGCGTGTGCGGGATGCCCATCGGCACGCCGTGCACGCCGATCGTCAGCGGCACGTCGAAGTGCTCGACGATCTGCCGGACCGCCGCCACGTACCGCTCCCACTGGACGTCGGGCTCCGCGCCGTGCAGCAGGAGGAACGGCACACCGGCCGCGTCCTCGAGCACGTCGACGACGAGCTCGGGCTCGGCGTAGTCGCTCCACGTCGTGGAGTCGAACGTCATCACCGGCCGACGCGAGCGGTAGTCGAGGAGCTGGTCGACGTCGAAGGTCACGAGGCGGGTCGAGCCGAGCTCCTCGGTGAGGTGCTCCGCGACGAGCTGCCCCGCGCTGCCCGCGTCGACGAACCCGCGCACCGCGTGCACCAGGACCGGGCCGGAGCCCTCCCGTGCGCGCTCGGCGAGCGCCGCAGCCGCCTGCGGGTCGACGTCGTAGATCTCGCTGGGGTCCAACATGCTGGGCGTTCGCCTTCCTCCGGCCGCCCACCCGCTCCGGATGGGCCTGCCCGCCACAACGTCGCGGCGGCCCGAAGTCTTCCCGGCGCTCAGCGACCGGGCAGGCGCACCACCTCGACGAAGAACTCGTCGATCTGCCGCACGACGTCGATGAACCGGTCGAAGTCGACCGGCTTCGTGACGTAGGCGTTCGCGTGCAGCGAGTAGCTGCGCACGACGTCCTCCTCGGCCTCCGACGTCGTGAGCACCACGACGGGGATCGAGCGCAGCGACTCGTCGGCCTTGAGCGCCTGCAGGACCTCGCGGCCGTCCATCCGCGGCAGGTTGAGGTCGAGCAGGATCAGGTCGGGCGTGGGCGCCTCGGCGTGCTCGCCCTCCTTGCGGAGGAACTCCATCGCGCTCACGCCGTCGGCCACGACCCACAGGCGGTTGCGCACCTTGTTGTGCTCGAACGCCTCCCGCGTCATGAGGACGTCGCCCGGGTCGTCCTCGACGAGCAGGACGTCGATGACCTTGGAGCTGGTGGGCACGGGATCTCCGATCAGGCGGTGGGTGCGTCCGTCGCCGGTGCGGGCAACGTCCAGAGGATACGGGTGCCGACGTCGTCCGACGGCTCGATCCAGATCCGGCCACCGTGGAACTCGACGATCTTCTTGCACAGCGCGAGCCCGATGCCGGTGCCCTCGTAGACGTCCTTGGCGTGCAGCCGCTGGAAGATGACGAACACGCGCTCGGCGTACTGCGGGTCGATCCCGATGCCGTTGTCGCGGCACTCGATCTCCCACTCGTCGCCGACCTGGCGGGCCGCGACGTGCACGTGGGGCGGCCGGTCGGGCGCGCGGAACTTCACCGCGTTGCCGACGACGTTCTGGAAGAGCTGCACGAGCAGCGCCTCCTCGCCGCGCACGGTCGGCAGCGGGTCGTGCGTCACGACCGCGCCCGTCTCGTCGATGCGTTCCGCGAGGTTGTCGACGGCCTCCGCGAGCGCGGCCTCGAGGTCGACGTCGCTCACCTCGCCGCCGTGCCGGCCGACGCGCGAGAAGCCCAGCAGGTCGTTGATCAGCCGCTGCATGCGCTTGGCGCCGTCGACCGCGAAGTCGATGTACTGGTCGGCGCGCTCGTCGAGCTGACCGCCGTAGCGCTTCTGCAGCAGCTGCGTGAAGCTCGCGACCTTGCGCAGCGGCTCCTGCAGGTCGTGCGACGCGACGTACGCGAACTGCTCCAGGTCACGGTTCGACCGGCGCAGCTCCTCGGCCTGGGCGGTGAGCTGGTCGTGCGCCTCGGCGATCTCCGCCCGCGACTGCTCGACCGCCCGGACCTCCGTGACGAGCGCGACGCGCATGCGCTCGACGTCGTCCGCGAGGTCCGCGATCTCGCCCGGCCCCGTGGTGTCGACGGGGTGCGCGAGTTCGCCGGTCGCGACCGCACGCGCGTCGGCGGCGAGATCGCCGAGCGGTTCCAGGACCCACCGCCGCAGCGCCACCCACAGCGCGACCCCGACACCGATCGCCGCGACCACGAGCAGGACGACGGACAGCGCGCCGACGAGCATCCACCGGGAGAGCTCGTCGACGGCCTCGGCGCGTCGGTCGCGCAGCAGGGAGATGTACGCCTCGGCCTCGACGCGGGCCTCGTCGAACAGCTGCCGGCCGGCCTCGATCTCCTCGGTGGTCACCGCCCCGGTGCCCTCCGCGGCGACGCGAGCCATCGTCGGCTGCGCGAACTCCTCGTTCCACCGAGCACCGGCGTCGGCCGCCGCCTGCGCGGCGGCGGCGAGGTCGGGCTCGGCGCCCCGCTCGCGCTCGCGCTCGGCGAGGACGCGGAACGAGAGGTCGTCGGCCTGCGCGCGCTCGTAGGGCTCGAGCGTGACCTCGTCGCCGGTGAGCGCGTACCCGCGGACCGACGTCTCGGCGTCGATGAGCTGGATGTACGCGCCGTCGGCCTGGGTGATGGCCTCGAAGTACGTCTGGGTCACCGCCTCCTGCCGCTCGACGACGCGTGCGAGGACGACGACGGCACCCACGACGACGACGCCGAGGACGGTCGCAGCGGTGACGAGCAGCGTGAGCAGGCGGCGCCGGAGCGTCACCCGCCCCCGCACGGGGGTGGGGGCCGGTGCGTTCATGCACCCCACCCGAGCAGGACGACCGCGGCGTCGTCGACGAGGTCGCCGCCGTGCAGCGCGCGCACCTCGTGCAGCACGCGCTCGACGAGGTCCACGTCGTCGCCGTCACCGTCGCCGTCCCGGGGGGCGGAGGACGGCCGGCGCTCGGCCGCGAGCACCCGGTCCACGGCCGCGAGCAGCCCCGCCTTGCCCACGCGCTCGGGGCCGCCGTGCACGGTCGCCTCGAGCAGCCCGTCGGTGTACATGAGGATGCGCCACGTGCCGTCGAGCTCGAGACGTTCGGGCTCCCAGCCGCCGGCGACCGGGATGCCGAGCGCGCGGCCCCGGCGCTGCGTCGGCAGGAGGGCCGACGGCGGACCGAGCAGGAACGGCACGGGGTGGCCCGCCTGGTAGAGGTCGGCGCTGGTCCGGTCCGCGGCCACGACCAGCATGGTCGCGGTCGTGAACACCTCCGGACGGGCCCGCTCGAACGCGAGCACGCGCTCCAGCAGCCCGAGGATCTCCCCCGCCGGCGTCCCCGCGAGCACGAGGGTGCGCCACGCGGTGCGCAGCGTCGCCCCGAGCGCGGCCTCGTCGGGGCCGTGACCGCACACGTCCCCGACCAGCGCGAGCACGCGACCGTCGGGCAGCTCCACCACGTCGTAGAAGTCGCCCCCGAGGAGACCGTCGCGTCCCGCGCGGTAACCCACGCGGACCTCGAGACCGCCGTCCCGCACGGCCGGCGTCGGCAGCAGCGCGCGCTCGAGCCGGGTCGTCTCCTCCGCGCGGACCAGGCTGCGGTACAGCGCGCGGTCGGTCTCCTCCAGGCGGCGACGCTGGACGGCGTACCGCACGGAGCGGGACAGCAGCTCGCCGTCGACCTCGCCCTTGACGAGGTAGTCCTGCGCCCCGGCGGCGACCGCCTGGACGCCGGCGTCGGCGCCCGCGAGTCCTGTCAGGACCACGACCGCGGGCGCACCCGCGCGCAGCAGCCGTTCGAGCGCGCCGATCCCCATCGCGTCGGGCAGGCCGAGGTCGAGGAGCACGCAGTCGACGTCGAGGCGTTCGAGCGCCTCGTCGAGGGAGCGCACCCAGACGAGGTCGACCGGCAGGCCGGCGTCGCTCAGGTGCTCCCGGACGAGGAGCGCGTCGCCGTCGTCGTCCTCGACGAGGAGGATCCGGACGAGGCCGTCCCGGGAGCCCCCGGGACCGGGCGTGGCGGTGCCGCGGGCGTCGTCGCCCGCGGTCGTCGCGTAGGTCACGGGTCTCCTCTCGTCCGGCTGGGGGAAGCGTAGGCCCCGCGCGCCGTTCGCGCGTCCCGGTCACCGTGCAGGTCGCGGGCCTGCGTGCGCCGGTCGGTGCGAGAGGCCGTCGTCGTGGTGGACAATGGACGGCCGCTTTCGGCGCCCGTCGACCCGACCGGGCGCACGGGCGGCAGGTTCGAGCGGAGCACCGGCCCGCGGACGGAGGATCGCGCACGTGGCAGGAATCGAGGCAGAGCTCGCCGCCGAGCAGCAGACGGTCGACGGGCTCTACGCGCGGCTCGACGACCTGCGCGCGCAGACGCGCGACCGCCTCGCCCGGGTCCGCCGGTCGGGCCCGTCGGGCTCGCCGCAGAACCGCAGCGAGCGCGACGCGTTCGCGACGCTGTACGAGGACCGCGTCGCGCAGCTCGAGGCCGTCGAGGAGCGGCTCGTGTTCGGCCGGCTCGACCTCGAGGACGGCGTCCGCCGGTACGTGGGCCGCATCGGGCTGACCGACGAGGAGCAGTCGCCGCTGCTCACCGACTGGCGCGCGCCCGCCGCGCAGCCGTTCTACCGGGCCACCGCCGCGCACCCCGACGGCGTCGTCCGTCGTCGCCATGTCGTCACGCGCGGCCGGACGGTCACCGGCGTCGAGGACGAGGTGCTCGACCTCGACCTGCTCGCAGAGGGTGACGACGCCCGCCTGACGGGCCTGTCCGGCGAGGGCGCGCTGCTCGCGGGGCTCGCCGCCGGGCGCACCGGCCGCATGGGTGACATCGTCGCGACCATCCAGGCCGAGCAGGACCGCATCATCCGTGACGAGCTGCAGGGGGCCCTCGTCGTGCAGGGCGGGCCCGGCACGGGCAAGACCGCGGTCGCGCTGCACCGCGCGGCGTACCTGCTGTACGCGCACCGGCGCGTCCTCGAGCGCTCGGGCGTGCTCCTCGTCGGTCCCAGCCGCACGTTCCTGCGCTACATCGACCAGGTGCTGCCGTCGCTCGGCGAGACCGGCGTGGTGACGACGACCGTCGCCGAGCTCGTGCCCGGGCTCGTCGCCACCGGCGCGGAGCCCGAGGAGGTCGCGGAGCTCAAGGGGCGGGCCGTCATGGCGTCGGTCGTCGCGCGCGCGGTGCGGGACCGGCAGCGCGTGCCCGCCGAGGCGACGACCGTGCGCGTCGACGGACGGACGGTCGTCGTGCGCCCGCAGGACGTCGCGTCCGCGATCGCCCGCGCCCGCCGCAACCACCGCCCGCACAACCTGGCGCGCGTCGGCTTCGTCCGGGACATGCTCGCGCGGCTCGCCGAGCAGTACGTGCAGCAGCTCGGTGGCGAGATCCCGCCCGACGAGCGCGGCGAGATCGTCGAGGAGCTGCGCACGACGCGGGAGATCCGCATCGCGCTCAACCTCGCGTGGATGCCGCTCACGCCCGAGAAGCTCGTCGCCGACCTGTGGGCCAAGCCGTGGCGGCTGGAGTCCGCCGCGCCGCAGCTCTCCCCCGCGCAGCGCCGGCTGCTCGCGCGCGACGCCGACGCCCCGTGGACGCCGGCCGACGTACCGCTGCTCGACGAGGCCGCCGAGCTGCTCGGCGAGGACGACCAGGCCGCCCGCGCGCAGGCCCGCGCCGCCGCGGAGCGCCGGCAGTCCGAGCTCGCGTACGCCCGGCAGGTGCTCGAGTCGACCGGCAGCGGCGCGCTCGTCTCGGCGGAGATGCTCGCCGACCGGTTCGCGTCGTCGGGCCCCGCGCTCACGACCGCCGAGCGCGCCGCGGCCGACCGCAGCTGGACCTACGGGCACGTCGTCGTCGACGAGGCGCAGGAGCTGTCGGCGATGGCCTGGCGTGCGCTGCTGCGCCGGGTGCCGACGCGGTCGCTCACCATCGTCGGTGACGTCGCGCAGACCACGGCGGCCGCGGGGGCACGCGACTGGGCCCGCATGCTCGACCCCGTGCTCCGCTCGTCGTGGCGGCTCGCGGAGCTCACCGTCAACTACCGGACCCCGGCCGTCGTCGCGGACACCGCGCGGCGCGTCGCGGTCGCCGCCGGGCTGCCCGTGAGCCCGCTGACGTCGGCGCGCGACGTGCCGGACGCGCTCGTCGTCGAGCCCGTCGGTGCGGACGCGGTCGCCGCGACGGCGGCGCGGTACGCCGAGAAGGCCGTGACCGAGGTGTCCGACGCGGCGGGCGCGGGGCGCGTCGCGGTCATCGGTCGGCCCGAGCACCTCGCGCGCGTCCACGAGGCGCTGCGGGACGCCGGGACGCCCGCGGTGCTCGGCGCCGGTGCGTCGAGCGCCGACCTCGACGCATCGCTCGTGCTGCTCACCCCCCAGGAGGCCAAGGGCCTCGAGTTCGACGTGGTCGTCCTCGTCGAGCCCGCCGCCGTGCTCGCCGCCTCCGCGGGCGACCTCTACGTCGCGATGACCCGCCCGACCCGCGCGCTCCGCGTGCTGCACAGCGCACCGCTGCCGGCCGGCTGGTCGGTCGGCTGACGCGTCGCGCGCGCGGGCGGCGCGTGTCCGAGGACCGGACCGTCTTGGGTCGCGGGCCGGACGGGGCGCACCATAGGGACGTGCCCAAGGCCCTGCTGCTCGAGAACCTCCACCCGCAGGCGCGCTCGATCCTCGAGTCCGCCGGCTACGACGTGACGACCCGCACGGGTGCGCTCGACGAGCACGAGCTCGTCGAGGCCCTGGAAGGGGTCCAGCTCCTCGGCATCCGCTCCAAGACGCACGTCACGTCGGCGGTGCTCGAGCAGGCGACCGACCTCGTCGCGATCGGCGCCTACTGCATTGGCACCAACCAGATCGACCTCGCCGCCGCGGCGTCGCGCGGTGTCGCGACGTTCAACGCGCCGTTCTCGAACACCCGCTCGGTCGTCGAGATCGCGATCTCCGAGATCATCGCGCTGACCCGCCGCCTCACCGAGTTCGACCGGGCCATGCACGACGGTGTGTGGAACAAGTCGGCGACCGGCGCCCACGAGGTGCGCGGCCGGACGCTCGGCATCATCGGCTACGGCAACATCGGCACCCAGCTCTCGGTGCTCGCCGAGAACCTCGGCATGTCCGTCGTCTTCTACGACACGGCCGAGAAGCTCGCGCTCGGCAACGCGCGCCGCATGGACACGCTCGACGAGCTCCTCGAGACCGCCGATGTCGTGACGCTGCACGTCGACGGCCGCAGCGGCAACGCGGGCCTGTTCGGCGCGAAGCAGTTCGCGCGCATGCGCCCGGGCGCCGTCTTCCTCAACCTGTCGCGCGGCTTCGTGGTCGACTACGCCGCCCTGCGCGACGCTGTCGTCTCGGGCCACGTGAGCGGCGCGGCCGTCGACGTCTTCCCCGTCGAGCCCAAGCGCAAGGGCGACCCGTTCGACTCCGAGCTGCGGGGCCTGCCGAACGTCATCCTCACGCCCCACACGGGCGGCTCGACCGAGGAGGCGCAGGAGGCCATCGGCCAGTTCGTCTCGAACAAGGTGCGCGACTACCTGTCGACCGGCTCGACGACGCTCAGCGTCAACGTGCCCAACCTCGCGCTCGACCAGCCCCCGGGCGTGCACCGCCTCGCGTACCTGCACCACAACGTGCCGGGGGTCCTCGCCGCGGTGAACGCCACGCTCGCGGAGCACGGCGTGAACATCGAGGGCCAGCTCCTGGCCACCCGCGGCGACATCGGCTACGTCGTCACCGACGCCGGCTCCGCGGTCGACCAGGCCGTCGTCGACGCGCTCGCGTCGCGCCCCGAGACCGTGCGTCTGCGTCTGCTCTCCTAACGTCGTCGGGCGCCGCCGTCGCGAGCCGCCCGAGGACGACGAAGGGCCCCGCCGGTCATCGGCGGGGCCCTTCGTCGTGCGGTCGGGTAAGGCTCAGGACGAGCCGGACTTGCGCTGGAACCGGCGCTGGACCGGGCCCGACGTCTCCGACCCGTGGACCTGACCGGTGTTCGCGGACCCCGCGGCCGTCCGGTGCTGCGCCGCCTTCTTGCGGTCGAGCGCCTCCCGGAACTTCGCCTTGGCGTCCTCGCTCACCGCCTCCGCTGCCGGCTTCGCGCTGTCGTTGCTCATCGGCGTCTCCTCGGTTGTGCTCGGTCCGTCGACGCACCCGTGGGGCGCGTCGGTCCAGCCTCGCGGACGGGGCGCGCCCGCGCCACCCGTTTGGGGCGCGAGGTGCCGCGCGGACCCGGCGGGGTACGGTCGGGCGGTGAGCGCCGCACCGCCGCCCCTGCCCCACCGGCGCGCCGGCGGCCTGTCGCTGCCGGTCGTCTCGCTCGGGCTCTGGCAGAACCACGGCGAGGGCCGTCCGTTCGCGGAGCAGCGTGAGGTCGTGCTGCACGCCGTCGACCGCGGCGTCGTCCACCTGGACCTCGCGAACAACTACGGCCCGCCGCCGTTCGCGGCGGAGGAGACCGTCGGGCGGCTGCTCGCCGGGGACCTGCGCGGCCACCGGCACGAGCTCGTCGTCACCACGAAAGCCGGCTACCGGGCCTGGCCGGGACCGTACGGCGAGCACGGGTCGGCGAAGTACCTGCGGGCCTCGCTCGACGAGTCGCTCCGGCGGCTCGGCGTCGATGCGGTCGACGTGTTCTACAGCCACCGCTACGACCCGGCGACACCGCTCGAGGAGACGATCGGAGCGCTCGGCGCCGCGGTCCGGTCGGGCAAGGCGGTGCACGTCGGCATCTCGTCCTACTCGGCGGACCGCACGCGCGAGGCCCTCGACGTCGCCGACGGGCTCGGGGTCCGGCTGGCGGTGCACCAGCCCGCCTACTCGATCCTCAACCGGTGGGTCGAGGCGCCCGGTGCCGACGGGCGTGCGCTGCTCGACGTGGCCGGCGACGCCGGGATGGCCGTCGTCGCGTTCTCCCCGCTGGCCCAGGGCATGCTCACGTCGCGCTACCTCGACGGGGTCCCCGCCGACTCGCGGGCGGCGCGCGGCGGGCCGCTGCGCCCCGAGTGGCTGACGCCCGCGGTGCTCCACCACGTGCGCGCGCTCGACGCCGTCGCACGCGCCGGCGGCCGGACGCTGCCGCAGCTCGCGCTCGCCTGGGTGCTGCGCGACCCGCGGGTCACGTCCGTGCTCGTCGGCGCTCGCACGGTCGCTCAGCTCGACGACAACCTCGCTGCCGCGACCGCGGCCCCCCTCGGCGACGACGAGCTCGCCGCCGTCGACGCCCACGCCGTCGACGCGGGTATCAACCTCTGGGGGCCGCGGTCCAGCAACCGCTGACGCCTCAGCCGACCGGCAGGTGGCGCGTCCACCACGCCAGCACGTGCTCGAAGCGCTGCTGCCGGTGGCGCGGCCGCCCCGAGCGGGTCAGCTCGTGGCCCTCGCCGGGGAAGAGCAGCAGCTCGGCCTCGACGCCGCGGCGCCGCAGCTCCACGAACCACCGCTGCCCCTGCTCGACGGGGCACCGCCAGTCCTGCTCCGAGTGGATGACCAGCGTCGGCGTGCGCACCGCGCCGACGTGCGCCATCGGGGACTGGGCCGCGACCGCTCGCGCCCCGGCGTCGTCGGCCGAGTCGCCCAGGTACTCGAGCCCGAAGAACCAGCCGATGTCGCTCGACCCGACGAAGCTCACGGGGTCGAGGAAGCCGCGCTCGACGACGGCCGCCGTGAACCGGTCGGTCCGCGTCGTCAGCCACGCCGTCAGGTAGCCGCCGTACGAGCCGCCCATCACCCCGACCCGTCCGCCGTCGACCTCCGGCAGCGCCGTCGCCGCGTCGAGCAGCGCGAGCACGTCGTCGGTGTCGACCGTCCCGAACGCCCGGTGGATCGCCCGCCCGTGCGCCCGCCCGTAGCCCGAGGATCCGCGCGGGTTGCCCAGCACCACGGCCCACCCGGCCGCGGCGAGCACCTGGACCTCGTCGAAGACGGCGTGCGTGTACTGGGCGTAGGGGCCGCCGTGGATCATGAGGATCGTCGGGTGCGGGCCGGGGCCGAACCGCTCGGGGTCGGGGGTCACGACCCAGCCGTGCACCGGGTAGCCGTCGGGAGCGGTGGCGTCGAGCTCCCGCGGCTCCCGCACACCCGCCGCCCGCAGCGCTGCCGACAGGTCGGTGCGCGCCGTCGGTCCGGCGTCGTCGCCGTCGAGGGCGACCGTCAGCACGTCACCCGCCGACGTCGGCGACGCCGCCGTCACGACCGCGACCGGCTCGGGACCCGCGGTCACCGCCGCGGCCGTCACGACGTGCCGCCCGCCGACGAGCGTCACGAGCCCGCCGTCCGACGTCACGCGCGCGAGGTGCACCGCACCCCGGTGCTGGACCCCGACGAGAGGACCCGCGGGCGACTCGACGAGCACTCCGGCGTCGAGGTCGACCGTGTCGGCGTCCGTCAGGCGCACCGGCGCCTCCGGCCGGGCTCCGGGCGCCGGGAGCGCGACCCGGAAGAGCCCGAGCTGCGCCGCGACGAAGTCATGGCCCGACGCGCCCATGTCCTGCGCGAGGAGCCACACCGTCTCGCCGTCGGCCGACGGCAGCACCGCCTCCACGCTCAGCGTGCTGCCGGCGTCCGCGTCGGTCACGGGCACGAGGTCGAGCACGTCCACCGCCGACGAGCCCGCCGGCACCAGCACCGCGTCGCGCCGCAGGTCCTCCTCGCGTGCGGCGTGCCGTGCCGCGACCGCGACGAGTGCGTCGCCCGACGGCAGCCAGCGCGCACCGCGCACCTCGGCGTCCCCGCAAGTCAGGGCCGTCGACGCGGGCACCTCGGTCGGCACGTCGTCCCCCGACGGCACGTCCACGACGAACACGTGCTGACGCTTGTCGCGCTCGAACCCGACGCCGTCGCCGCGGTAGCGGAACGACGTGATGTGCCGCGGCGGCTCGGCGGCAGCGTCACCGCCCGCGACGTAGCGCCCCTCCTCGGGGACCCGGGCGAGGTAGGCGATCCGGCGCCCGTCGGGCGAGAACCGCGGCGCGGACACCCCGAGCGGCGCGTCGGTGAGCCGCACGGGCTCCCCGCCCGACGACTCGACGACGTACAGCTGCGGCTTGCCCTGCGGCTCGGCCCGGCAGAACGCGACCCAGCGCCCGTCGGGCGAGACGTCCGGCGACGTGTCGCGGTGGCCCCGCGTCAGGCGCCGGGGCGCCGGCTCGCCGGTGAGCGGCACGTGCCAGAGCTGTCCGACGTACTCGTCGGTCGCGAGGTCGGGGTGCGTCACCGCGACGACGGCGGCCGAGCCGTCGGGAAGGAGCGCGGGAGCGGACGGGACGGACAGGAGCGGGAGGTCGTCTGGTGTCACCGGACGAACCTACGTGAGGTTCCTCCGTGCCCCGGCGAGGCCGTGCCGACACCGGCGACCCGCAGCGAGGACGCGACGCAGCCCGTCGACGTCGCGTCCGTCCAGACCCGCGCGACCGCCGGCGTGCGCGGCGGCACGGTGCTCGGAGGGGTCGGTCGGCGTCAGTCGCCGGAGGCGGTCCCGACGGCGCCGGTGGTCACGTCGTCCGTGGCCGCCGCCGCACCGCGCTCCTCACGGTCGGCGCGCAGGACCGTGATCGCGGCCTCGAAGTCCTCGAGCGAGTCGAATGCCTGGTACACGCTCGCGAAACGCAGGTAGGCGACCTCGTCGAGCTCGCGCAGCGGGCCGAGGATCGCGAGGCCGATCTCGTACGCGTCGATCTCGGCGGAGCCCGACGCGCGGAGCGTCTCCTCGACGCGCTGGGCGAGCAGCGCGAGATCGTCCTCGCTCACGGGTCGGCCCTGGCACGCCTTGCGGACGCCGTTGGCGATCTTCTCCCGGCTGAAGGGCTCGGTGACACCCGAGCGCTTCACGACGGAGAGGCTGGCGGTCTCGACGGTCGTGAACCGGCGGTTGCACTGCGGGCACTGGCGACGACGCCGGATGGACGAGCCGTCGTCCGACGTGCGCGAGTCGACGACCCGCGAGTCCGGGTGTCGGCAGAACGGGCAGTGCACCGCGGTGTCTCCTCGCTGTCACGGACAGCGAGGCCCCTGACCCCCGCTCGTCCTCGTCCGGGCGACGCTAGGACACCGTCCCACGGCGTCGCAAGGCGCGCCCACCTCACCACTCGTTCGACCGCGTGCGACGACGCACCGGGTCGCAGGCGCGACCCACGCACGGGGCGGCCGCCGATCGGCGACCGCCCCGTGGGGACGCCTCCGTCCCAGGTCACGGACCGACTCGCCTCGGTCCGGCGTGGTGCAGTGACGCGCGGCGATGCTGGCACCAGCCGTGGTCACACCTCGACGAGCCCCCCAGCCCGTTCGATGAGGTAAGCCTAACCTATCCGTGCACCCGGGTGTCGTCAACGTCCTGCGCGGCCGCCATCCCCGACCGGCCGCGCATGCTCAGCCGCGCGGAAGCAGGATCTCCTGGCCGGCCATCAGCCCCGCGCTCGGCAGGTCGTTGAGGCGGACGAGCTCGAGCACGACGTCCCGCACGTCCTCGCCCGGTGCCGCGACCTGCTCGGCGAGACCCCACATGGTCTCCCCCTCGAGGACGACGTGACGCGTCACCTCGACCGCGGAGCTGACGGGCCCGTCCGCGACCGCCCGGGCCGCGATCGCCGACACCCCGATCGACAGCAGGAGCCCGAGGGCGACCACGACGAACCGACCACGCGCCGTGAGCCGCAGCGGTGCGGGACGCGCGGACGTCGCGTGCGCGCCGGGCACGGAGCGCCCCGTACGGACATCGACGGGGGTCGGGCCGGCGACCGGCGTCGTCACGCCGTCCCGCGACACGGGCACGGGCAACGACCGCACGACCCGCAGGTTCGGACGCGCCGTTCCCGTCATGACCGGCGACAGCACCGCAGCGCTCATGTCGACCCTCCGCTCGCTCGTGTTCGAACGCCTGTTCGTCGAACGTCTGTACGATGTCTACCACCCGGCCCCGACACGCGTCCAGAGAAGATCGAACAGATGTTTGATCTCGCTGCTCGCACTGCCTAGGCTGGCGGCGCAGGACAAGCGCACCACCGACCACTGACATCGCCCCTGGCCAGGCCGGGAGCACCGGGCGGAGGCGGTGGCGCGCGACGGCTGCACCGAGCAGGCGGCGACCGGCCGACGACGTCAGGAGGGCTGCAGTGAGCACGAGCGGGGACACCACGACCGGCGCACAGGACCGGGTGGCGACCGTCCACGCGCTCCCCGAGGGCCCCGACGGCGCGGACGGGCTCACCGCCCGCCAGCGCCTGGTGCTCGACACCATCCGGGCGTCGGTCGAGTCGCGCGGCTACCCGCCCAGCATGCGCGAGATCGGCGAGGCGGTCGGCCTCACGAGCCCGTCCAGCGTCAAGCACCAGCTCAGCGCGCTCGAGCG
Organism: Cellulomonas fimi; assembly: GCF_028583725.1. NCBI lineage: Bacteria > Bacillati > Actinomycetota > Actinomycetes > Micrococcales > Cellulomonadaceae > Cellulomonas > Cellulomonas fimi. Next base: position 2,678,263 of record NZ_CP110680.1, read on the forward strand.
CAAGGGCTACCTCCGCCGGGACCCCAACCGACCGCGCGCGATCGAGGTCGTGCACCCCGACGACTCCCGCGGCGTCGCGACGTGGACCGCGCCCGACGGCACCCGCGCACCCTTCGTCGCACCGGGCGGCGCGGGCGACGACGAGCGCGTCCCCAGCCCGTCGTACGTCCCCGTCGTCGGCCGCATCGCCGCCGGCGGACCCATCCTCGCCGAGCAGGTCGTGGAGGACGTCTTCCCGCTGCCGCGCCAGCTCGTCGGCGACGGCGAGCTCTTCCTCCTGCGTGTCGCCGGCGACTCGATGGTCGACGCCGCGATCTGCGACGGCGACTGGGTCGTCGTGCGCCGCCAGCCGGTCGCCGAGAACGGCGAGATCGTCGCGGCGATGATCGACGGTGAGGCCACCGTCAAGACCCTGCGTCGCGCCGACGGGCACGTCTGGCTCATGCCGCACAACGCCGCGTACGCGCCCATCGTGGGCGACGAGGCGACGATCCTCGGCCGGGTCGTCTCGGTCCTGCGGAGTCTGTGATCGGCCTGCTCCCCCGCACCCACCGGCGCGTCGCTCGTCGTGCCCGCCGGGGAACGTCCGTGCGCTGCGCGACGCCTCCCGCTGGGCGTGCGTCCGACGCCGGTCGGGGCGACGCTGGTGGCGGGTGAGGACGCCGCCCCGACGTCGACCGAGGAGTCATGATGCCCGGACGCATGCGGGACCCCGGCCCCAGCGTGAAGGACGAGAAGCTCTACGAGCGGCTGCGCGACGAGGGGAACAGCAAGGAGAAGTCGGCGCGCATCGCCAACGCCGCCGCGAACACCTCACGCTCGGCCGTGGGGCGCAAGGGCGGCCGCTCGGGCGACTACGACGACTGGACGGTCGACGACCTCCGCAAGAAGGCGGCCGACGTCGGCATCGAGGGCCGGTCGCGCATGCGCAAGTCGCAGCTGATCGACGCCCTGCGCTCGCACTGAGCCGCGCGCTCGCCGCAGCACCGCGCGCGGCGCGCACGCGCACCGACGACGCGGCTCCCGTCACGCGCAGACGGCGCGCCACGGGAGCCGCGCGTCCCGAGCACCCGACTGAGGCCCTGAGGCCCTGAGGCCCTGAGGCCCTGAGGCCCTGAGGAACGGTCTAGAACCCGAACTGGCGTGCGACGTCCTTGACGGCCTCGGCCGAGCGGCGCATACCGGCGAGCTCGTCGGCGGACATCGGCACCGCGAGCCGGTCCTCGACACCCTTCGCCCCGACGACGGCGGGGACCGACAGGCAGACGTCGGAGATGCCGTAGTAGTCGTCGAGCAGCGACGAGACCGGCAGGATGCGCGACTCGTCGTTGAGGACGGCCTCGATGATCCGGGAGCCGGCGAGCGCGACCGCGTAGTTCGTGGCGCCCTTGCCCTCGATGATCTGGTACGCCGAGTCGACGACCTCGCGCGCGATCCGCTCGCGCACCTCGGAGGTCAGGGCACCGCCCCGCCCGCCGAGGCCGTTCCACTCGAGCAGGGGCACGGCGCCGATGCTCGCGGAGCTCCACAGCGGCAGCTCGCTGTCGCCGTGCTCGCCGGCGACGTACGCGTGCACGTTCTGCACGGCGACACCCGTCTCGCGCGCGATGAGGTAGCGGAGCCGCGACGAGTCGAGCACGGTGCCGGAGCCGAACAGCCGCGACGGCGGGAGCCCCGAGATGCGCAGCGCCGCGTACGTGACGACGTCGACGGGGTTCGTCACCATGACGTAGGTGGCGTCGGGTGCGACCTCCACGACGGCCGGCAGCACCTTGCGGACGAGGGAGATCGTCGCCTCGGCGAGGTCCAGACGGGTCTGCCCCGGCTTCTGCTTGGCGCCGGCGGTGAACATGACGATGTCGGCGTCCGCGCACACCGCGATGTCGTCGGAGCCGACCACCTCGGCCATCGGCATGAACTGGATGCCGTGCCCCAGGTCGAGCGCCTCCGCCTGCACCTTCGCCTTGTTGATGTCGTAGAGCGCGACGGACCGGGCAGCGCCGCGCATGAGGGCGGCGTACGCCATCGTCGACCCGACGGCGCCCGCCCCGACGATCGCGAGCTTGGACGTGCGGCGGCGCGGGACGAGCGGCGTCACGGCGTCGTCGAGGTCAGGGGTGTCGGTCATCGGCTTCTCCGGCGTCGTCGTGCGACCGCCCGGGCCCGGGTCGGTCAGGGTGCGCGTCGGCGCCGGTCACCAGCACCGGCACCGCACGTCGGCGCAGCTCCGAGGCTAGCCGTCCCCGGTGAGTCGGCGCAGGGCGGACACGGCGACGTCGCGCTCGGTCGTCCGCCAGAAGCCGGGCAGGGACCGCGCCAGGAACTCGCCGTAGCGGGCGGTGACGAGCCGCGGGTCGAGCACCGCGACGACGCCCCGGTCCTCGGTCGTCCGGACGAGGCGTCCGGCGCCCTGCGCGAGGAGGAGGGCGGCGTGCGTCGCCGAGACCGACATGAAGCCGTTGCCGCCGGCGGCCGCGACGGCCTCGGTCCGGGCGGAGCGCACCGGGTCGTCGGGGCGCGGGAACGGGATCCGGTCGATGAGCACCAGACGGCACGCGGGACCGGGCACGTCGACGCCCTGCCAGAGCGACAGCGTCCCGAACAGGCAGGTCGGCTCGTCGGCGGCGAACTGCGCGACGAGCGTCGGGAGCTGGTCGTCGCCCTGCAGCAGGACGGGCACGTCGAGCCGTTCGCGCATCGCGAGCGCCGCGGCGGTGGCGGCGCGTCGGGAGGAGAACAGCCCGAGCGTGCGGCCACCCGCTGCGCGGACGAGCGCCTCGATCTCGTCGAGCTGCGCGTCGGTGGCCGGCTCGCGACCCGGCGGCGGCAGGCGGCGTGCGACGTAGAGGATGCCCTGCCGGGCGTAGTCGAACGGGCTGCCGACGTCGAGCCCGTGCCAGGTCACCGGGCCGGTCTCGGCCGCGACGTCCGCACCGGCCGCGTCATCGGGGGCGTCGTCGTCGCCGACCGCGCCGGGCAGGCGCGACGGTCCGACGGGCTCGGCGTCGGGACGGACCTCGAGGCCGACCGAGCGCGCGATCGGGTCGAACGAGCCGCCGAGCGAGAGCGTCGCCGAGGTGAGGACACCCGTGCGCCCCGCGAGCAGGTTCGTGCGGATGAGCCCGTTCACGGCGAGCGGCGCCGCGTGCAGGCGGGTCAGCACGCCACCTCGGCGGTCCTCGCCGCGCGCGCACCACAGGACGGTGTGCCGGTTGTCCTCGGGGTCGGCGGCCATGCGGTCGGCGACCTCGAACAGCGCGAGCATCGCCGACGCGGCCATCTTGAGCCCGCCGTCGGGGGCCGCGGGTCGCCCGGCCGTCGAGTCGGGCTTGAGGGCGCTGAGCAGGGTGCGCGACGCGTCCCGGACGGCGGCGACGGCGTCGCGCGCGGCGTCGGGCAGGCCCGCGGGGAACCGCCCCTCGGGGAGCTCGACCAGCACCGCGGCGAGCGCCTGCGCGGCGGCGTCGAGGTCGGTGGTGGGCACACCCCCGTGCCGACGGGCCAGACGCGCGGCGTGGTCGACGGTCGCGAACGAGAGGTCGGACGTCGCCTGGGCGGTGACGCGGTCGGTGAGCTCGTGGGCCTCGTCGACGACGATCACGTCGTGCTCGGGCAGGACGCCGGGCGAGCCCGAGGCGGCGATCCCGAGCATCGCGTGGTTGGTCACCACGACGTCCGCCTCCCGGGCGGACGCGCGCGCCCGCTCGGGGAAGCACTCCTCGATCATCGGGCACCGCGTCCCGAGGCACTCGAGCGACGTGACGGACACCTGCCGCCACGCGCGGTCGGTGACGCCCGGGACGAGGTCGTCGCGATCACCGGTGTCGGTCTCCTCGGCCCACTCGCGCAGCCGCAGGATCTGCTCGCCCAGCGACTCGCCGCCGTCGCGACGTCCCGCCCCCGCGGGCGCGGGGTGGTCGGCCGCGCCGGCGTGGTCACCGAGGTCGAACAGCGTGCCGGGCTCGTCCTCGGGGTAGCCACCGGCGACCTTGTGCACGCAGAGGTAGTTGTGCCAGCCCTTGAGGAGCGCGATGTGCGGCCGGCGGGGCAGGCGTGGCGCGAGCGCGTCCGCGACGAGCGGCAGGTCGCGCGTGACGACCTGGCGCTGCAGCGCGAGCGTGGCGGTGGACACGACGACGTGCTCGTCCGCGAGGACCGCGTGCCGGACCGCCGGGACCAGGTAGCCGAGCGACTTCCCGGTGCCCGTCCCGGCCTGGACGAGCAGGTGCTCGCCGGTCTCGAGCGACCGCGCGACGGCCTGCGCCATCGCGTGCTGACCGTCGCGACGGGCGCCCCCCAGGGCGCCGACGGCGAGGTCCAGGAGGTCGTCGACCGTCGGTTCCGCATCGGGCACCGCGACAGCGTAGTCGCGGTCACCCGCGGCGTCCGTCAGGCCGTCCGGACCGCCGCCGCGTTCAGCTCGGACGCGAGCTGCGAGTCGACCCGTGCCCGCAGCGCGGTGCCCTGCGCGGTGTGCTCCTCGTGGTCGATGTCACCGTGCTCGTGCACCCGGCTCACGAGGTCGCCGCGGTCGTACGGGACCACGACGTCGACGGCCACACCGGGCCGCGGGAGCTGGTCGGCGATCAGCGCCTGCAGCTCCGCGACACCCTCGCCCGTGTGCGCGGACACCACGACGGAGTGCAGCTCGCGCGAGCGCAGCCGTGCGATCGCCTCCTCGGACGCCCGGTCCGCCTTGTTGAGCACGACGATCTCGGGCACGTCCATCGCCCCGGGGATGTCGGCGAACACGTGCCGCACGGCTGCGATCTGCCCCTCGGGGTCCGGGTGGGACGCGTCGACGACGTGCAGGATCAGGTCCGCGTCGGCGACCTCCTCGAGCGTCGACCGGAATGCCTCGACGAGCTGGTGCGGCAGCGCCCGGACGAAGCCCACGGTGTCGGCGAGCGTGTAGACGCGCCCGTCCGTCGTCTCGGCACGGCGGACCGTCGGGTCCAGGGTCGCGAACAGCGCGTTCTCGACGAGGACGCCCGCGTTGGTCAGGCGGTTGAGCAGCGACGACTTGCCGGCGTTCGTGTAGCCCGCGATCGCGACCGACGGGATCGCGTTCTTGCGGCGCGACGCGCGCTTGGTCACGCGCGCCGGCTCCATCGCGGCGATCTCGCGGCGCAGCTTGGCCATGCGGTTGCGGATGCGGCGGCGGTCGAGCTCGATCTTCGTCTCACCGGGACCGCGCGAGCCCATGCCCGCCCCGGCGCCGCCGACCTGGCCGCCGGCCTGCCGGGACATCGACTCGCCCCAGCCACGCAGGCGCGGGAGCAGGTACTCGAGCTGCGCGAGCTCGACCTGTGCCTTGCCCTCCCGGGACTTCGCGTGCTGCGCGAAGATGTCGAGGATCAGCGCGGTCCGGTCGACGACCTTGACGCGCACGATGTCCTCGAGCGCACGGCGCTGCGAGGGAGCGAGCTCGCCGTCCACGACGACCGTGTCGGCCCCGACCGACGCGACGAGCATCGCGAGCTCCGCGGCCTTGCCGGAGCCGAGGTAGGTGCCCGGGTCGGGCGTGCGGCGACGCTGGATGACGCCGTCGAGGACCTGCGAGCCGGCGGTCTCGGCGAGCGCGGCGAGCTCGCGCAGCGAGATCTCGGCGTCCTCGGCGGTGCCGGTCCCCCAGACGCCGACGAGCACGACCTTCTCCAGGCGGAGCTGGCGGTACTCGACCTCGGTGACGTCCTCGAGCTCGGTGGACAGACCCGCGACCCGGCGCAGCGACGTGCGCTCCTCGAGGTCGAGCTGGTCGCCGTCGTACGTGGAGTGGACGGTGCCGCCGTCCTGCAACGCGGTGCCGGCCCGGGCGAGCACACGCGCGACGACGTCGTCGGCGACGTCCTGCACGGAGCGAGGCTCGTACGCCTCGGTCTCGTGGGTGGTGTGCTGCGGGTCGTTCACGCGGTTCCTCTCGGATCGGCTTCGTCGGCTCGTTCCAGGGTCGCACGCGCTCCCCCGCGGTGCGATCCATTTCGCTGCGGGCCGAGCGCTGCCGGGTAGGGTCGGCGCGTGAGCGGGCAGGAGCACTACTTCACCGCGCAGCCCGCGTCCCCGGTGGAGCTGCGCACGTTGACGGTCGAGCTGGCCGGGCGCCGCGTCCCGGTGCAGACCGCCGGTGGCGTCTTCTCCCCCGACCACGTCGACCTCGGCACGCAGGTCCTGCTGCGGACCGCTCCTCCGGCCCCGGCGACGGGCGACCTCCTCGACCTCGGCTGCGGCTGGGGTCCCGTCGCGCTCGCGCTCGCGCTGGAGTCTCCCGGGGCCCGGGTCTGGGCGGTCGACGTGAACGAGCGCGCGCTCGACCTCGTCCGTCGGAACGCCGCCGCCCTCGGGCTGGGGAACGTCGTGGCGGCGCTGCCCGACGACGTCCCCGACGACGTGCGGTTCGCCACGATCCGCTCCAACCCGCCGATCCGGGTCGGCAAGCAGGCCCTGCACGCGCTGCTGCTGCGCTGGCTGCCCCGGCGGGCGGCGGGCGGCGACGCGCACCTCGTCGTCGGGAAGAACCTCGGCGCCGACTCCCTGCAGCGCTGGCTGGCCGAGACCCTGGGGCCGGGCGTCGTGGTCGAGCGGTCCGCGAGCGCGAAGGGCTTCCGGGTCCTCGTCGTGCGGGACGCCTGAGCGCCTGCCCGCGGGGGCGGCGGCGTCAGGACCGGGCGTGCGCCTGGACCGTGCCCGCCGCGTCGGCGACGGCGGCCCGGAGCTGCGCGAGCGTGGGGACGCCGGCGGCGCGACGGCGGACGTGGCCGGCGGCGTCGAGGACGAGCACGGTCGGTGTCGACGTGATCGCGAGCCGCTCGCCGAGGTCGAGGTGGTGGGCGACGTCGAGGTCGACGTGCGCGACCCCGTCCACGGCCCGGAGCGCGTGCTCGACGACCTGACGGGTCCGGCGGCACGGCACGCAGAAGGTGCTGGAGAACTGGACGACCGTGGCGCGCGCGCCGAGCGGAGCGCCGAGCTCGTCGGCGGTGAGCAGGACGTCGGAGGTCGGCACGGCCGCCGTCATCGGCCGGAGGCCCCCGCGACGGCCGCGAGGTCGACGGTCGCGGTGGCGACGAGGACGGCCGGCCCGGCGAGCTCGACGTGACCGTCCGCCAGGGCAGTGACACGGACGGTGCCGCCCGGGACGTCGACGAGCCACACGTCGGGCGAGCCCACCCCGGCCCACGTCCGGACCGCCATCGCGGCGGCGCACGCACCGGTGCCGCACGAGCGCGTCTCGCCGACCCCGCGCTCGTGCACGCGCATCGCGACGTGGCCGACGAGCGTGCCGTCGGCGGCGCGGTCCTCGGCGAGCGGCACCACGAGCTCGACGTTGGTGCCGTGCGGCGGGACCGGCCGGACCTCGGGCGCGCGCGTGAGGTCGGCGGCGGCGAGCTCGTCGGGGCCCGCGAGCGCGAGGACCGTGTGCGGGTTGCCGACGTCGAGCGACAGCGCGGGGCGGACGTCGTCGAGCCCGGCGACGTGCACCTGCGCGTCGAACCCGGCCCGGACGGCGTCGTCGCCCCCGGGGACGGACCAGCGGCCCATGTCGACCGCGTACCAGACGTCGTCGTCGAGCCCCGCGGGCACCGGCACGCGGCGCACGCGGCGCACGCCCGCCCGGGTGCCGAGCACGAGCTCCTCGTCGGCGTCCCACAGGCCGAGGCGCTGCGCGAACGCGGCGAAGACGCGCACGCCGTTGCCGCACATCTCGGCGACCGATCCGTCGGCGTTGCGGTAGTCCATGAACCAGGTCGCGGCCGGGTCCTCGGCGAGCACGGCGGCCCCCTCGGGCAGCAGACGGCTCGCGACGAGACGGATGACACCGTCGCCACCGAGCCCCGCGCGGCGGTCCGCGAGCTCGCGCACGAGGGGCGCGGTGAGGTCGAGCACGCCGTCACGGTCGTCGACGAGCACGAAGTCGTTCTGCGTGCCGTGGCCCTTGGTCACCGAGAGCCCGACCGCGAGCGGCAGGTCGGCGGGCGCGTCGGCGGACACGGGGACGGTCGTCATGACCCCAGACTACGGCGGGGTGCGGGGTCGTCGGTGGCGGGTCCGAGCGTCCCGGCGTCGGCCCGGGCGACGAGGTCGAGCGCACGGTCGACGAGGCCGGGGTCCCGCGCGTCGAGCCAGTGCACGCGGGGGTCGCGGCCGAACCAGCCCATCTGCTTGCGGGCCAGCCGTCGCGTCCCGGCGGTCGTCGCGTCGCGGGCCTCCTGCTCGGTGAGCTCGCCGCGCAGCATCGCGGCGACCTCGGCGTAGCCGACCGCACGCGACGCGGTCCGGCCGAGGCCGCGCGCGAGCAGCCCGTCGACCTCGTCGACGAGACCCGCGGCCCACATCCGGTCGACGCGCCCGGCGACGCGCGCGTCGAGCGTCGGGCGGTCGCAGTCGAGCCCGATCTGCACGGCGGGGACCTCGTAGACGTGCTGCGGCAGCGACGCCGAATAGGGGCGGCCCGTGAGCGCGATCACCTCGAGCGCCCGCACGACGCGGCGCGCGTTGCGCGGGCCGATGCCCTCGGCCGCCACCGGGTCGGCCGCCGCGAGCTCGGCGTGCAGCGCACGCGACCCCTCACGCTCGACGCGCTCCTCGAGCCGCGCCCGCAGGTCCGGGTCGGTCCCCGGGAACTCCATGTGGTCGAGCAGCGCGCGCACGTACAGGCCGGAGCCGCCCACGGCGACCGCGCGCACACCCCGCGCGTCGAGGTCCGCGAGCGTCGCGCGGGCACGCTGCTGGTAGTCCGCGACGGTCGCGTCCTGCGACGGCTCGAGCACGTCGAGCAGGTGGTGCGGCACGCCGCGCCGCTCGTCCACGGGGACCTTCGCCGTGCCGATGTCCATGCCGCGGTAGAGCTGCATCGCGTCGGTGTTGACGACCTCGCCGCCGAGGGCCAGCGCGAGCGCGATGCCGAGGTCCGACTTGCCGGTGGCCGTCGGTCCGACGACGGCGACGACGAGCGTCACGAGTCGGCCGCCGGTCGGTCGGGGCGCGTCGGGTCGACGGCGGCGGGTCCCACCGGATCGTGAGCCGGCGCACCGCGGTCCACACGCCACAGCGCCACCACGTGGTGCGCGCCCGACGAGGTGTCCGCGGCGAGGAGGGTGGCCTCGACGGCGCGCGTCCCGACGCCACCGAGCAGCACCTGCCACGGCGCCCAGCCCGTCACGGCCAGCGCGGAGGCGAGCCCGGCGTCGAGGGCAGCGAGCCGTGCGCGGGCCGCGACGTCCGCCGTGCCCAGGTCGGCGGCGAGGGATGCGTCGAGCACGGGTGCGCGCGCGTCGTCGGCGAGCGGCGCGTCCGGACCGTGCCGCCCGCTGCCCGAGCCGACCACGACGAGCGCCACCGGGTCCTCGGTGCCGCGCACGAGCCCCGCGCCCCGCTCGGCGAGCGACGCGGCCGCCCCGGCGCCGACCGCGTCGCGCCCGACCTCGACGACCCGCACGGGACCGTCCCACCCGGCATGCGCGAGCAGGTGCAGCGCGACGGACGACGCGACCGCGGGCACCACGGCGTCCCCCGGCACGCCGGTCCCGCCGTCACCCGGCGTGCCGACCACGACCTCGGGCACCGGCCAGCCGAGCAGGACGTCGGGCACACCGACCGCGCCGAGCGACCCGCGCAGCCTCCCGGTCGGCTCGCCCGCACGCGCCGCGGGCGCGACGACGACGACCTCACGCGCGCCGCCGACCGCCGCCGCGACCGCCGCGACCGCCGCCTCGCGCAGCTCCGTCAGGACGTCGTGGCCGCCGGAGACCCCCGGGACCAGGAGGGCGGTGTCGGGCACCAGGGCCGCGGCGACGAGCATGCCCCCGACCGTATCGGGTGGCGGACGGATGACCGCGTCCGGTGACCGCGCGGCGTCGGCGGGCGCGGGTAGGGTCGTCCGCATGGCACCGTTCGCCGACCGTGCCCGCCGCTGGCTCGCGCGCCGCCAGCGGCCGGCGCGTCACGTCCCGCGCGACGTCGCCGCGCCGGAGCCGACGGACGACGAGCTGCACGAGCGGGTCGCCGCGCTGCTCGCCCGCGAGCTCGGCGTCGCCGAGCCTGCCGAGGACCTGCCGTCGGCCGTGACGCCCGCCCGGATCGCCGCGTGGATGACGCAGAACCAGTTCAGCTACTTCGTCGACAACGACGGCGACCTGGGCGGTCTGTGGCGCGGCCGGCTGTTCTACTTCTTCCTCTTCGGCGAGAAGGCCGAGATCCTCCAGGTCCGGGGGCAGTGGCACCGGGAGATCGCGATCGAGCGCCTCGAGGAGGTGCTCGACCTGTGCAACGAGTGGAACGCCGACCGGATCTGGCCCAAGGCGTACGTGCGGGTGCGGGACAACGGGCGCGTGCACGTGGTGTCGGAGGTCGCGACCGACCTGGAGCACGGGGCGACCGACGCGCAGCTGAGCCAGATGCTGTTCTGCGGGCTGTCGACCGGCAGCATGTTCTTCGACGCGCTCGACGAGCGCTATCCCGACCCCGCGGGGGTCGCACCGTGAGGCGGGAGGCACGATGAGCGGACCCGGCTGGCTGCTGCGGGTCCTCGGCGGGCTCCCCAAGCCCACGAAGCGACCGTCGGCCGACGACGAGCCGCCGCGCCCGCTCACCCGGGACCGGATCGGCGACTACCTGCTCGGCCGCGGGTACCGGTTCGTCGTGGACGAGGACGGTGACCTCACCGGCACGTGGGACGGCAGCCGGTTCTGGTTCCTCATGCTCGGCGAGCACCAGGAGATCCTGCAGGTGCGGGGCCGCTGGCACCGGACGTTCGCGCTCGAGCAGCGCGCGGCCGTCGGCCTCGCGGTCAACGACTGGAACCGCGAGCGCATCTGGCCCAAGGCGTACCTGCGCGAGGAGGACGGGGTCATCGCGCTCTACAGCGAGGTGTCCGCCGACTTCGAGCCCGGCGTGACCGACCTCCAGCTCGCGCAGCTCGTCGCGTGCGGGCTCGGGACGGGTGTGCAGATGTTCGCCGCGCTGGAGGGTCTGCTGCCGCGCGACGACGCACCGCCGACGGACCTCCCCGACAACTGACGCGCGCGGTCCGTCCGCGGGCGCGCGACGACGTCAGGGAGCGACCGGCGTCGTGGTCAGGCGCGCACGCCGATCGTCGGCAGGCCGAGGACGACCGGACCGGTCGGCGCCGGGGCGCCCGTGCCGCAGGCCGATCCCCCGTGGTCGTGGGCGTCGTCACCCGCCTGCCGCGCGGCCCACGCGTCGCCGGCGCGCGTGCGCCGCACCGCGAACGTGCCGCCCGTCGCGCCGGAGTCGGCCACGAGGTGATGGGGTGCGCCGTGCGTGACGGTCACCGTCACGACGTCGCCGGGGCGAGGCGCGTCCTGCGGTGCCAGGTCCGCAGGCAGCGCGAGGTGCACGAGGCGGTTGTCCTCGGCACGGCCGGACCGACGCTCGGTCGCACCGTCCTTGCGGCCCTCGCCCTCGGACACGAGCACCTCGAGCGTCCGGCCGACCTGCGCCCGGTTCTCCTCGAGGGAGATGCGCTCCTGGAGCGCGACGAGCCGCTCGTAGCGCTCCTGCACGACGGCCTTCGGCAGCTGGTCGGGGAGGTCGGCGGCGGGCGTGCCGGGCCGCGGCGAGTACTGGAACGTGAACGCGGACGCGAAGCGCGACGCCTCGACGACGCGCAGGGTCTCCGCGAAGTCCTCCTCGGTCTCACCCGGGAAGCCCACGATGATGTCGGTCGTGATCGCGGCGTGCGGCATCGCGGCGCGCACGCGGTCGAGGATGCCGAGGAACTTCTCCGAGCGGTACGAGCGGCGCATCGCGCGCAGGATCCGGTCCGACCCCGACTGAAGCGGCATGTGCAGCTGCGGCATCACGGTGGGCGTCGCGGCCATCGCCTCGATGACGTCGTCGGTGAACGCGGCCGGGTGCGGCGACGTGAACCGCAGCCGCTCGAGGCCCTCGATCGCACCGGCCGCGCGCAGCAGCTTCGCGAACGCGCCGCGGTCGCCGAACTCCACGCCGTACGAGTTCACGTTCTGCCCGAGCAGCGTGACCTCGATCGCGCCCTGCTGCACGAGCGCCTCGACCTCGGCGAGGATCTCCCCCGGCCGACGGTCGCGCTCCTTGCCGCGCAGGTGCGGCACGATGCAGAACGTGCACGTGTTGTTGCACCCGACGCTGATCGACACCCAGCCGGCGTAGGCGGACTCGCGCCGGGTCGGCAGCGTGGAGGGGAAGACCTGCAGCGACTCCGCGATCTCGACCTCGGCGCGCTCGTTGTGCCGCGCGCGCTCCAGCAGGACGGGCAGCACGTCGAGGTTGTGGGTGCCGAACACGACGTCGACCCACGGCGCACGCTCGACGATGCCCGCGCGGTCCTTCTGCGCGAGGCAGCCGCCCACGGCGATCTGCATCCCGGGACGCGCGCGCTTGGTTCCCGCGAGGCGCCCGAGGTTGCCGTACAGCTTGTCGGCCGCGTTCTCGCGCACCGCGCACGTGTTGATGACGATGACGTCGGCGTCCTCGGCCGCGGCGTCCGCGGGGCTCGCCGGGACGTAGCCGGCCTGCTCGAGCATGCCCGCCATGTGCTCGGAGTCGTGCACGTTCATCTGGCAGCCGAGCGTCTTGACGAGATAGGTGCGCGGGGACGCGCCGGTCGTCTCAGGGGCGAGCGGCGTCGGGGCGGGCAGGGTCGTGGACATCACCGACAAGGGTACGACCCGCCGGGAACGCGCCCGGCACCGCGCCCCGGCGGGACGCCCGTGGCCGGCTCCGACCCGTCGCGGACCGCCGTCCAGCACCGCTCGGCCAGCGCACTTGACTGCGGTGTTGCACAACCGTGACCCGCACGGGTGGCCGAAACGGACACATGCCCTCTAGCGTCGTCGAATGGCTGACCTCGCGACGGACCCGTCCCCCACCGCCGCCGACCGACCCGTCGGGGACCCGCTCGTCGTCCTCTCCGGCGTCGACAAGCACTTCGGCCCCCTGCACGTGCTCAAGTCCGTCGACCTCACCGTGCGCCGCGGCGAGGTCGTCGTCGTCATCGGACCCTCCGGCAGCGGCAAGTCGACGCTCTGCCGCACCATCAACCGGCTCGAGACGATCGACGCGGGCACCATCACCATCGACGGCAAGGAGCTGCCCGCCGAGGGGCGTGACCTCGCGCGGCTGCGCGCCGACGTCGGCATGGTGTTCCAGTCGTTCAACCTCTTCGCCCACAAGACGGTGCTCGAGAACGTCACGCTCGGGCCGACCCGCGCGAAGGGGGTCAAGAAGTCCGTCGCGACCGCGCGCGCGATGGAGCTGCTCCAGCGCGTCGGCGTCGCCGACCAGGCCCAGAAGCTGCCCGCCCAGCTCTCCGGCGGCCAGCAGCAGCGTGTCGCGATCGCCCGCGCGCTCGCGATGGACCCCAAGGTCATGCTGTTCGACGAGCCGACGTCCGCGCTCGACCCCGAGATGATCAACGAGGTCCTCGACGTCATGGTCGGGCTCGCACGCGAGGGCATGACGATGCTCGTCGTCACGCACGAGATGGGGTTCGCCCGCCGGGCCGCGCACCGCGTCGTCTTCATGGACGGCGGCCAGATCGTCGAGCAGGCCGAGCCCGAGACGTTCTTCACGGCACCGACCAGCGCCCGCGCCCGCGACTTCCTGTCGAAGATCCTCACCCACTGACCCACCCGCCCGACGCCAACGCCACCGCCACCGACCCCACCCGGACACGATCCGACCCTCTGACCGACACACCGCACGTCCACGCAGAAGAAGGGGACCACCATGCGCGTACGAGGACTGGTCGCACTCGCGGCCGCCGCCACGCTCACGCTCGCCGCCTGTTCCAGCGGCGGTGGTGACGACGACACGGACGCCGGCGCCACCGGCGACTCCACCGAGACCTCCGGCGGCGCCGAGGGGAGCATCCGGATCGGCATCAAGTTCGACCAGCCGGGGCTCGGGTTCCAGGACGGGTCCGACTACACCGGGTTCGACACCGACGTCGCCCGCTACGTCGCCGAGGCGCTCGGCTACTCCGAGGACCAGATCGAGTGGGTCTCGGCGCCGTCCGCGCAGCGCGAGAACCTGCTGCAGACCGGCCAGGTCGACATGATCTTCGCGACGTACTCGATCACCGACAAGCGCAAGGAGGTCGTCTCCTTCGCCGGTCCGTACTTCGTCGCCGGGCAGGACCTGCTCGTCGCGGCCGACGACGACTCGATCACCGGGCCCGAGGATCTCGAGGGCAAGAACCTGTGCTCCGTCACCGGGTCCACGAGCGCCCAGCGCATCAAGGACGAGTACGCCGCCGGGACGAACCTCCTCGAGCAGCCCGGGTACGCCGAGTGCGTCACCGCGCTCACCGCCGGACAGGTCGACGCCGTCACGACCGACGACATCATCCTCGCCGGCCTCGCGTCGGTGCCCGCCAACGAGGGCAAGGTCAAGGTCGTCGGCAACCCGTTCTCCGAGGAGAACTACGGCGTCGGCCTGCCGAAGGACTCCGACCAGTGCGAGGCGATCAACGAGGCCATCGGGGCCATGATCGAGGACGGCACGTGGGAGCAGCTCATCGAGAAGAACGTCGGTGCGTCCGGCTTCCAGTACAACGCCGACCTGAACCCGCCGGACCAGGACGCCTGCGCCTGACCGGGCACCGGTGGTCCGCACGCCGACGCGCGTGCGGACCACCGGTCGCGTCGCCCCTGTGACCACCACGAGAAGGAGAGCCGGTGGACGACGGCACCTGGGAGCAGTTCGTGTCCCTGTTCGACGAGTACGACGTGCTCGGCGCGTTCTGGGTGAACATCCAGCTCACCCTCTACGCCGGCGTGCTCGCGCTCGTGCTCGGCACGGTGCTCGCGGTCATGCGCATCTCCCCCGTGCCCAGCCTGCGCTGGGCGGGCGCCACCTACGTGACGCTGCTGCGGAACACCCCGCTGACGATCATCATCGTGTTCTGCGTGCTCGGGCTGTGGGGCCAGCTCGGCATCCAGCTCTCCCAGGACTTCCAGACGAACTTCTTCCGGCTCGCGGTGCTCGGCCTGGCCGTCTACCACGCGGCCTTCGTCTGCGAGGCGCTGCGCTCGGGCGTCAACACGGTGCCCGTGGGCCAGGCCGAGGCGGCACGCGCGATCGGGCTCGGGTTCTGGCCGTCGGCGCGGCTCGTGATCCTGCCGCAGGCCTTCCGCGGCGCGATCGCCCCGCTCGGCAACGTCCTCATCGCCCTCACCAAGAACTCCACCGTCGCGTCGGCGGGCTCCGTGATCGAGGCGTCCGCCCTCATGAAGACGATGATCGAGTTCCGGCCCGACGTCATCCTGCTGATCTTCTTCACGTTCGCGCTCGGCTTCGTCGTCATCGTGGTGCCCCTGGGCCTCGCGACGACGTCGCTCTCGCGCAGATGGGCGGTGGCACGGTGAGCGACACCGTCCTCTTCGACGCCGCCGGGCCGCGCGCCCGGCGCCGCATGGTCTGGGTCAACGTCGTCGCGACGCTCGTCGTCATCGGCATCGGTGTGTGGGCGCTCGCGCGCCTCGGCGCCAACGGCCAGCTCGAACCCGACCTGTGGACGATCTTCCTCACGCCCGAGCCGTGGCAGAACTTCCTGCTGCCCGGCCTGCGCGACACGCTGCGCGCCGCGGGCATCGCGATCGTCACGTCCGCCGTGTTCGGGCTCGTGTTCGGCCTCGGCCGCCTGTCCGCGTTCGCGTGGGTGCGCGCCGCGTCCGGCGCCGTCGTCGAGTTCTTCCGCGCGGTCCCCGTGCTGCTCATGATGATCTTCTTCTGGCTCGGGCTCTCGCGCCTCCAGCTCGTGGAGCCGCGCGACCTGCCGCTCATCGCGGTCGTGCTCGGCCTGACGTTCTACAACGGGTCCGTGTTCGCCGAGCTCGTGCGGTCCGGGGTGCACAACCTGCCCCGCGGTCAACGCGAGGCGGCGCTCGCGATCGGGCTGCGCCGGGCGCAGTCGCTGCGGCTCGTCGAGGTGCCGCAGGCCCTGCTGGCCATGCTCCCGGCGATCGCGAGCCAGCTGGTCGTGATCCTCAAGGACACCGCGCTCGGCTACATCATCACGTACCCGGAGCTGCTCGACGCGGCCCGCCGGCTGGGATCCGGGCAGGGCAACATCCTGCAGTCGCTCGTCGTCGCGGCGCTGATCTTCATCGTCATCAACTACGCGCTCACCCGGCTCGCCGGGCTGCTCGCGGGACGCGTCGGGCGGCGCACCGCGGGGCGGGCCCGCGCAGAGGCGCCGACCCTCGTGGTGTCGACGGGGCGCTGATCCGCCCCCTCCCGGCGTCGGGTCGGCGACCCGCTCAGCCCGCCGTCGCGCTGGCGCGGGTCTCCCGGACGACGGTCACCTTGATCTCACCCGGGTAGGCGAGGTCGCGCTCGATGTGCCGCGCGATGCGGACGGCGAGCTGCGGCAGGTCGGCGTCCACGACGGCCGACGGCTCCACGACCACCCGCACCTCGTGCCCGGCCGACATGACCAGGGCCCGCCGGACGCCGTCGTGCTCCGAGACGAGCTGCTCGAGCTTGTCCATGCGCTCGACGTACTGGTCGAGCTCCTCACGACGGGCGCCCGGCCGCGCCGCCGAGATCGCGTCGGCGACCTGGACGAGGACCGCCTCGACGGTCGCGGGCGGCACCTCGTCGTGGTGCGCCGCGATCGCGTTCACGACCTCGTCCGACTCACCGAGCCGCCGCGCCAGGTCCGCACCCACGGCCGCGTGCGTGCCCGGCACCTCGGACGTCAGCGCCTTGCCCACGTCGTGGAGGAACGCGCCCCGGCGCGCGACCGCGACGTCCATATCCGTCTCCGCGGCGAGCTGCGCCGCGAGCAGCGCACTCTCGACGAGGTGCTCCAGGACGTTCTGGCCGTAGGACGTGCGGAGCCGCAGCCGCCCCAGCGTCCGGACCAGCTCCGGGTGCAGGTCCGCGACCCCGGCCCGTTCGGCCGCGTCGTGCCCGGCGGCGTCGGTGCGCTCCTCAGCCGACGCCAGCGCCTCCGCGTACGCCGCCTCGATGCGCTGCGGGTGGATGCGACCGTCCGCCATGAGCGCCTCGAGCGCGACCTGCGCGACCTCGCGCCGCTCGGCGTCGAAGCAGGACAGCACGACGGCGCCCGGCTGCTCGTCGACCAGCACGTTGACACCGGTGAGCGCCTCGAAGGCGCGGATGTTCCGCCCCTCCTTGCCGATGATCCGGCCCTTCATGTCGTCCGACGGCAGCGGCAGCGACGTCGTGGACGCCTGCGCGCTCGTCGCGACGGCCGTCCGCTGCACCGCGGTCGTGACGATCCGGCGGGCGCGGGCCTCGGCGGTCCTACGGGCCTGCGCCTCCGCGCGCCGGACGTGCGCGGCGGCGTCGTTCGCCGCACGGTCGACGAGCCGGCGTCGGAGCTCCTCCAGCGCGTCCTCGCGCGTCAGGCCGCTCGTCGACTCGAGCTCCGCCAGTGCGTCGCGCTCCGCGTCCAGGACCCGCCGGCCTGCGATCGCGTCGGCCTCCGCCAGACGGGACTGCGCGTCCCGCTCCGCGGCGGCGAGCCGCCGGTCCGCCTCACGCTGCGCCTCGTCGAGGAGCCGGGTCGCCTCCTGCCGGGCGTCGGCCGCCTCCTGCGCCCGCGTGCGCGCCTTGCGGTCCAGCTCCTCGACCTCGGCGCGGTCCGACGCCAACGCACGCTCGCGATCCGCGAGGCGCCGCTCGCGGCGGTCCGCGTCCGCCAGCAGCGCCCTCGCCTCGTCCTTGATGCTCGCGACGTCCTGCTCCGCGCGCGCACGCTGCGCGGCAGCCTCCCGGCGGGCCACGAGCACGAGGATCAGCGCGACGAGGCACGCACCGAGCAGCCCGGTCACCGTGGCGATGGGACCTGCCTCCACGTGTCCTCCCGTCGTACGGGGCCCGCGGCGCGCGCTCCCGGCTCTGGCGACATTCTCACCTACGGCCGGGCCCGGACGGTGTATCCGCGACGGGCCACGCCCGACCCGACCGAAATGCACCGACGCCACGCCGCTGCGTCTCGGCGTTCTCCGTGCGCGAACAGGGCCACTCGTCGACTTGGCACTCGCGGGCCGAGAGTGCTAACACAGGAGGTGTAGCCGAACCCGGCACCAGGACGCCGGGGAGCACCAGGGGCGCGGGAGGTCCGACGCCCCGACGACGAGGAGGTGAGGGGCGTGGCTACCCGTTTCGACCCGTTCCAGGAGATGGACCGGATGCTCGGCCAGATGTTCGCCGCCGACCGCGCGTCGGCGACCATGCCGATGGACCTGTACCGCTCGGGCGACCACTACGTGCTGCACGTCGACCTCCCGGGTGTCGACCCGGGGACGATCGACGTGAACGTCGAGGACCGCACGCTGACCATCCGCGCGCAGCGCTCGGCGCGCACCGAGCAGGACGTGCAGTGGCTCGCCAAGGAGCGGCCCGTCGGCACCTACGCCCGCCAGCTGACCGTGGGACGCGGGCTCGCGCTCGACTCGATCAGCGCGACGTACACCGACGGCGTCCTCACGCTGACCATCCCGGTGGCGGAGGAGGCGAAGCCGCGCCGCATCGAGGTGCAGCACGGCGCGTCGACCGCCCAGATCGGCACGACGGCCGAGTCGTCGACGTCCGCCTGACACCGACAGCCCCTTCGCCGGACACCGGAAGGTGACCGCCGGACGGCGACGGCCCCCGCGACGACGCACGTCGCGGGGGCCGTCCCACCTCAAGCTCCGGAGGGGTGGGCGACGAGCAAGGCCCGACGCCGCCGGGTCCGACGACGCCGACCACGGACGACCGGGATCACACCGCACCGCGCCGCACCGCACCGCACCGCACCGTCTGCGTGCAACGCCACTGTGTCCACACACCGCACCGGCGCGTCCACGCGCAGCGCCGCTGCCTCACGCGCAGCGCTGCTCAGTCGAGGTCCACGCCCGGCTCCGACAGCCCCGCCGGATCGACCCCCTCGGCGGCGAGCTCCTCTCGGACGAGGCGCGACACCAGACCCGGCGGGTACCCCTTGCGCCCGAGCGCCGCGAAGGTCCGACGGGTGCGCGTCTGCGGATCGAGCCCGACGGTCGACGCGAGCCGGCGACGCACGAGCCGCCGCGCCGCTTCCTCCTCGTCATCGTCGTCGACCTGCTCGAGCGCGCGCTGCGCGTCCTCGTCGGCGACGCCCTTGCGGCGCAGCTCGACCGCGAGCGCGCGACGTGACAGACCCCGTTCCGCGTGCCGCGTCCGGACCAGACTCTCGGCGTAGGCGACGTCGTCGACCAGACCGACGTCGGTGAACCGGTCGAGGACGCGCTCGGCGACCTCCGCCGGGACGTCGCGTCGCGCCATCCCCTCGGCGAGCTGCGCTCGGCTGCGCGGCGCTCCGGTGAGCATCCGCAGCGCGATCGCGCGCGCGACCGACTCCGGATCCGGCTCGGCGTCCTGGGCGGCGGACCCCGTCGGGGGCGGCTCGGTGGCGCGCCCCCGACGGTGACCTGTGCTCGTGCGGGACAAGCCGCGCCTCAGAAGTCGACGGGTGCCGGGGCGTCCGCCGGCGCGTCGACACGGGCTCCGACGCCGAGCTTCTCCTTGATCTTCTTGTCGATCTCGTCCGCGAGGTCAGGGTTGTCCTTGAGGAACTTGCGGGCGTTCTCCTTGCCCTGGCCGAGCTGATCGCCCTCGTACGTGTACCAGGCACCCGACTTGCGGACGAAGCCGTGCTCGACGCCGAGGTCGATGAGGCTGCCCTCGCGGGAGATGCCGACGCCGTAGAGGATGTCGAACTCGGCCTGCTTGAACGGCGGCGCCATCTTGTTCTTGACGATCTTCACGCGCGTGCGGTTGCCGACCGCGTCGGTACCCTCCTTGAGGGTCTCGATGCGGCGGATGTCCATGCGCACGGACGCGTAGAACTTGAGCGCCTTGCCACCGGTCGTCGTCTCGGGCGAGCCGAAGAACACGCCGATCTTCTCGCGCAGCTGGTTGATGAAGATCGCGGTCGTGCCGGACGCGTTGAGCGCGCCCGTGATCTTGCGCAGCGCCTGCGACATGAGGCGCGCCTGGAGGCCGACGTGGCTGTCGCCCATCTCGCCCTCGATCTCGGCCTTGGGCACGAGCGCCGCGACCGAGTCGATGACGATGATGTCGATCGCTCCCGAGCGGATCAGCATGTCCATGATCTCGAGCGCCTGCTCGCCGGTGTCCGGCTGCGAGACCAGCAGCGCGTCGGTGTCGACGCCGAGCTTCTTGGCGTACTCCGGGTCGAGCGCGTGCTCCGCGTCGATGAACGCCGCGATACCGCCCGCCTTCTGCGCGTTCGCGACCGCGTGCAGCGCGACCGTCGTCTTGCCGGAGGACTCGGGGCCGTAGACCTCGATGATGCGGCCGCGCGGCAGGCCGCCGATGCCGAGCGCCACGTCGAGCGCGATGGAGCCGGTCGGGATGACCTCGACCGGCGGGCGTCCCTCGTCGCCGAGGCGCATGATCGAGCCCTTGCCGAACTGGCGGTCGATCTGGCTGAGAGCGGCCTCGAGGGCCTTCTCGCGGTCCTGGGGTGCGGGCATGTTCCACCTCGTCGTTCGAGCAGCGTCCGGCTGCGCCTGCGGGGGCTGGTCTTCGTCGTGGGTGACGCTATGCCCGACCACCGACACACCGGCCGCTCCCCCGTCAGCCTCGTGGACCGGCACCGCCGGACGGGGGCTGTGGACGGCTCGGCCGTGTCACCCGCGGACGACGATACCCGAACACGTGTTCGACGCGACGCGACACGCCGCGCGCGTCCGGAGTCCTGGCGCACGTCCGTGCACGCCGCGCTCCGGCGGCCGGACCGGTCGCGCCGGCGGCCTCACCCCGCGGCGGCGCCCGCGACGTCCACCACGTCCCCCGGCGCCAGCACGTGCACCCGGCACCGCGGCGCGAACCGCTCCGCCGCGTGCGCGAACGCCGGTCCCGCGCGGTCCATCCAGCCCGGCGGGAGCCGGCGCGAGGCCGGTGCGTGCAGCGTCCCCCAGTGCACCGGGACCGCCGACCGCGCACCGACGAGCGCGCACGCCCGCGCGGCCTGCACCGCGTCCATGTGCCCGCCCGACAGGCGTGGCCCCCACCCGCCGACGGGCACGAGCGCCAGGTCCACGGGGCCGCCGAGCAGCGCGGGCACGTCCGCCATCGCGGCGAACGGCGCGGTGTCGCCCGCGAACCACACGCGTCCCGACGGCGCGTCCACGAGGAACCCGTGCGCGGTGTTGGGCCGGTGCGGCATGGGCCTGTCGGCGTGCACCGCGGGCGCGAGCCGCACCCGGACGTCGGAGCCGGGCACCGACCACCACACGTGGTCGGGCAGGCCCAGGGCGCCGTCGATGCCGTGCGCGCGCAGCCAGCGCGCGTTCGCGGGCGCCGACAGGACCGGCGCCCCGGGCAGCAGGCGCAGCGAGCCGAGCTCGGCGTGGTCGTGGTGCATGTGGGACAGGAGCACCGCGTCGGCGTCCTCCCAGTGCGCCGGGTCGGGCGCCTCGCCCCGGCGCCGCAGCAGCCCGGCGTTGCCGCGCAGCAGCGGGTCGGTGAGGAGCCGCACGCCGTCCACGTCGAGCGCGACCGTGGCGTGGCCGAGCCAGCGGACCCGCAGCGCGCCGCGTGCCGTCACGGGCGCAGCCCCGCGGCCGTCGCCCACCGGACGAGCTGGGCGTGCACCTGCTCCGCGCCGACGAGCATCCGGCGCGGCCCGACGTCCTCGCGCAGGTCGTCGTCGAGCGCCCAGTCGGTCGGGTGCAGCAGGAGCGCGCGGTTCTGGTCCCCGCCGATGCCGCCGTGCGAGCCGACCTGCCCCTCGAACGCGTGCACGTGCCCGCGGTCGGACACGGTGGACACGAGCAGGAGGTCGCCCGAGTGCGCGAGCCGCGCGGCGCGCACGAGGTCGGCGCGCCCTCGCGGGCCGTACGGCGCGAGCGGGTCCTCGCCCTCGGGCTCGGCACCGTCCTGCTCCAGCAGCACGAGGCCGCGCGGACCGATCGCGACGAGCCCGCGGTCACGCGTGTCGGCGACGACGACCCCGACGGTCGGCACGGCCGCGAGCCCGGCGACGAGCCCCGGCCACCGCTCCTGGAGGTCCTCCAGCGCGAGCCGGTGCGACGCGTGCGGGAACCACACGAGCCCCAGGTTGCCCGAGCCCACGACGACGACCTCGGGCACCTCGCCGTCGGCCGCGGCCTCCCGTGCGTCGCGCGCGTCCGGCCCGACCACCGTCGCCGTGCGCCCGCCGCCGAACGCCGACGTGAGCAGCGCGTTCAGCGGCCCCCAGTCCTCGCCGGTCCCGCTCTGGACCCCCGGCGCCGCGGGGGCCGCCATGAGGGCCCGCACGGTGTCGAGCAGGCTGCGTCCCTCGACGTCCTCGAACGTCGCCCCGAGCGCCTGCCCGTGGTCGGACAGCACGACGACCCGGTACGCGCGCGGCGCGACGGCGCACACCGCCTCGAGGGTCCGCAGGACCCGGTCGAGCCCTTCGAGCGAGCGCATCGACTCCGGTCGGGTCGGGCCCGCGTGGTGCGCGATCTCGTCGTAGTCGACGAGGTCGACGAAGATCGTCGGGTCGCCGCGCATGAGCGCCTCGGCGACGAGGGACGTCGACAGGTCCCGCATGAGCACGTTCGTGACGCCGCGCAGCACCACGTACCAGCCGCCTCGCGAGATCCGCGGCCGCACGTCGCGCACACGCTGCCGGCGCGCCTGGTAGAGCTCCTTGACCATCTCCCCCAGCGACAGGCTGACCGCGCGCGCGAGGACGAACGGGCTCGCGAAGAACCGCAGGAACGACGGTCCCGGCCCGAGCCCGGCGCGCTCGCCGTCGGGCCCGCGGCTGCGCGTGCGGCTCATGACGACGTACGCGGCGGACGCGTCGCCGGAGAACATCGTCGACACCGCCGTCCCGCCACCCGCGAGCAGGCCCTTGCCGGTCGTCAGGCGCGTCTCGACGAGCGCCGCGTCGACGGGGTGGTTCGTGACGACCAGCCGGCCGAGACCACGGTCCCACCAGCGGAACGCCGGGATCTGCGTGGAGTCGCCGTGCAGGAGACCCGCCTGGCTCGCGGGCGTCGTCGACGGCACGCGTGCCCACCACTGCTCGAGCCGGTGCGACCCGTCGGTCAGCCAGCGCTGGATCGTCGGGGCCAGACCCGCCTCGATGGCCTGCTGCAGCACGGGCTCGGCGACCCCGTCGAGCTGGACGACGAGCATGCCCGCCTGCCGCGTGCCGTCGGGCACCGCGCCGGACCTGCGGGCGTGCCGACGCGCCCGGCGCAGGACGTCGGCGATGACGTAGTCGCTGTCGTTCGCGCCCCAGACCCAGCGCGCCGCGGCCATGACGACCGCCGTGACGACCAGGACGGCCGCGGTCGCCCACGCCGAGTCGAGCGCGATCCCGGGCGCGTAGGCGAGGGCGACCCACGCGACCGCGACCTGGACGACGAGCCCCGCGACCAGCGCGCCCATCGCCCCCGCGACGGCGGCGAACCAGCGCAGCGGCGCCCGCAGCGCCAGGTCGCCCACGGCGACCGCGAGCGCGACGACCACGACGCCGAGCGGCGACGCGGCAGTGACCCCGTCGACGAGCGCGATCGCGACGCCGAGCCCGAGCGCGGTCGTCGCGAGGCCGAGCAGGACGTCGCCCACGTCGGCGAGCGTCGGCACCCACCGGCGGGGTGGGCGGGCGGGACGCTCGGCGGCGGGCATCGGCGGCGTCAGCGCCTCGGCGGGGCGGCGCGGTGCGGGTCGCTGCCCCAGCGGGCCGCGTCGGGGACGCCGAGGGCGTCGCACAGGGCGTGCCAGACGGTGCGCGGCTCCTCGCCGTCGTCGAGCGCTTGCTGCGCGGTCCGGTGGTCGAGCTCGCCGATGACGAGCTCGCGCACGAGCGCGCGACCCTGGGCGCTGCCCAGCACGTCGTCGACCAGATCCCAGAACTCCCGGTACCTCACGGGCCACAGCCTGCCACCCCGCGGGCGCCGCGCCCACACCCGCGGCCGGGCGCGCGGAGGGCGGGTGTGGGCGCCGCCTGGCACGATGACGCGGTGGTGCTCTCCCGGTTCTCCGACGCGACGCAGGCGTGGTTCTCCGGCGCGTTCGAGCAGCCCACGGCCGCGCAGACCGGTGCGTGGACGGCGGTGTCGGGTGGCGAGCACGCGCTCGTCGTCGCACCGACCGGGTCCGGCAAGACGCTCGCGGCGTTCCTCTGGGCGCTCGACGGGCTGCTCACGCAGGCACCACCGGACGACCCGGCCGCGCGGTGCCGCGTGGTGTACGTGTCGCCGCTCAAGGCCCTCGCGACGGACGTCGAGCGCAACCTCCGGTCCCCGCTGGTCGGCATCCGGCAGGCGGCGGCACGCCTGGGCCGCACGCTGCCCGACGTGACCGTCGGGATCCGCACGGGCGACACCCCGCCCGCGGAGCGGCGCGCGTTCGCGACGAAGCCGCCCGACATCCTCATCACGACGCCCGAGTCGCTGTACCTCGTGCTGACGTCGGCGGCGCGGTCGGGGCTCGCGGGCGTCCGGACGGTGATCGTCGACGAGATCCACGCGGTCGCGGGGACGAAGCGCGGCGCGCACCTGGCGCTGTCGCTCGAGCGTCTGGACGCGCTGCTGGACCGCCCGGACGGGCCGGGGCCCGTGCAGCGGATCGGCCTGTCGGCGACCGTGCGGCCCGTCGAGACGGTCGCGGAGTTCCTCGGGGGTGCGCGGCCCGCGGCGCAGGGCGGGCGCACGGTCACGGTCGTGCAGCCGCCGTCGACCAAGCGCATCGAGGTGGACGTCGTCGTGCCGGTCCCGGACCTCACCGAGCTCGGGACCGTTCCGGGCGCGGACGCCCCGCTGCCCGACCTCGACCTCAGCGGCACCGCGGACCGGCCGCTCGCACGGCCGTCGATCTGGCCGCACGTCGAGGAGCGCGTGGTCGACCTCGTGGCCGACCACCGCTCGACGCTGGTGTTCACGAACTCGCGGCGTGGCGCGGAGCGGCTCACGGCACGCATCAACGAGGTGTGGGCGGGCCGTCAGGGCGAGGACGTGCCCGACCCCGGCACGCTGCGGCCCGCGGCGGTGCCCGCACAGTCCGGCACGGCCGTCGGCGTCGACACCCGGACGGCCGAGACGATCCTGGCGCGCGCGCACCACGGCTCGATGAGCCGCGCGGAGCGCACCCGCACGGAGTCCGAGCTCAAGGCCGGGCGGCTGCCCGCGGTCGTCGCGACGAGCTCGCTCGAGCTCGGCATCGACATGGGCGCCGTCGACCTCGTCGTGCAGGTCGGCTCTCCCCCGTCGGTCGCGAGCGGCCTGCAGCGCGTGGGGCGCGCGGGCCACCAGGTGGGTGCCGTGTCACGCGGGGTCGTGTTCCCGACGTTCCGCGGCGAGCTCGTCCCGGCCGCCGTCACGGCGGAACGCATGCGCGGCGGCGTGCTCGAGCCGCTGTCGGTGCCGCGCAACCCGCTCGACGTGCTCGCGCAGCAGGTCGTGGCGATGGTCGCGACCGACGACTGGTCGGTCGACGACCTCGCGGCCGTGGTCCGTCGCGCCGGCCCGTTCGCGACGCTCGGCGACGCGACGCTGCGCGCCGTCCTCGACATGCTCGCGGGCCGCTACCCGAGCGAGGAGTTCGCGGAGCTCCGGCCGCGGCTGGTGTGGGACCGCGTGACCGACACGCTGACCGCCCGCCCGGGCGCGCTGCGGCTCGCCGTCACGAGCGGCGGCACCATCCCGGACCGCGGCCTGTTCGGCGTGTTCCTCGCGAGCGGCGCGACGACGAGCGACGTGCCGGTCGACGCCGAGCGCACGGGCGGGCGCGTGCGCGGCGGACGGCGCGTCGGCGAGCTCGACGAGGAGATGGTCTACGAGTCGCGCGTGGGCGACACGTTCACGCTCGGGTCGAGCACCTGGCGCATCGACGACATCACGCCGGACCGCGTGCTCGTGACCCCCGCGCCGGGCGTCCCCGGGCGCCTGCCGTTCTGGAAGGGCGACGCGCAGGGGCGGCCCGCGGAGCTCGGGCGTGCGATGGGCGCGTGGGTGCGCGAGCTCGGCACGCTGCCGGAGCCCGCCGCCCGCGCGCGCGTCGAGGCGGCCGGCCTGGACCCCTGGGCGGCCGACAACCTGCTCACGTACCTGGGCGAGCAGCGCGCGTCGACGGGCGACCTGCCGACCGACACGGTGCTGGTCGTCGAGCGGTTCCGGGACGAGATCGGCGACTGGCGCGTGGTGCTGCACTCCCCCTACGGGGCACGCGTGCACGCGCCCTGGGCGATCGTCGTGGGGGCGCGGCTGCGCGAGCGGTACGGGGTCGACGCGGCCGCGATGCACGCGGACGACGGCATCGTGCTGCGGCTGCCCGACGTGCTCGGCGAGGACGCGTGGGCCGAGGGCGACGCGGACGCCGGACCCGCGATCGGCCTCGACGACCTGCTCGTCGACCCGGACGAGGTGCTCGACACCGTGCGCTCGGAGCTCGGCTCGTCCGCCATGTTCGGCGCCCGGTTCCGCGAGGCCGCGAGCCGCGCGCTGCTGCTCCCGCGCCGCCGGCCCGACCGGCGCCAGCCGCTGTGGCAGCAGCGCCAGCGCTCGGCGCA
Source organism: Cellulomonas fimi (assembly GCF_028583725.1). Lineage (NCBI taxonomy): Bacteria > Bacillati > Actinomycetota > Actinomycetes > Micrococcales > Cellulomonadaceae > Cellulomonas > Cellulomonas fimi. Next base: position 2,704,796 of record NZ_CP110680.1, read on the forward strand.
GCTGCTGTCGGTCGCCGCGCAGTACCCCGACTTCCCGATCCTGCTGGAGGCCGTCCGCGAGTGCCTCCAGGACGACTTCGACACCGACGCACTGACGTCGCTCATGCGCGACGTGGCGAACGGCCGCGTGCGCGTCGTCGAGGTCACGACGCCGCAGCCGTCGCCCTTCGCGCAGGCGCTGCTGTTCGGGTACACGGCGCAGTTCCTGTACGAGGGCGACGCGCCGCTCGCCGAGCGCCGGGCCGCGGCGCTCACGCTCGACCCGACCCTGCTCGCCGAGCTGCTCGGCCAGGGCGGCGAGTCGCAGCTCGCCGACCTGCTCGACCCCGCCGCGGTGGTCCGCACCGAGGCCGAGCTCGCGGGCACGGCCCCCGACCGGCAGGTGTCGTCGCTCGAGGGGCTCGCCGACGTCCTGCGCCGGCACGGCCCGGTCACGGTCGACGAGGCCGCACAGCGGGTCGTCGAGGACCACCGCTCCGACGTGCCCGCCTGGCTCGACGACCTCGCACGGGCCCGTCGCGCGATCCGCGTACGGCTCGGCGGCCTGCCGCCCGAGCGCGCCGAGCAGTGGGCGGCGGTCGAGGACGCGGGACGGCTGCGCGACGCGCTCGGCGTCGCCCTGCCCGTCGGCGTCCCCGAGGTGTTCACCGAGCTCGTCCCGGACCCCGTCGGGGACCTGCTGCGCCGGCACGCCCGCACCCGCGGGCCGTTCACGGCCGCGTCGGCCGCGGCGCGGTTCGGGTTCGGCGTCGCCGTCGTCGCCGACGCACTGCAGCGCATGGAGAGCGCGGGCGTCCTCGTGCACGGCCGCCTGCGCCCCGACGAGCTCGGCGGGACGGGCGACGAGTTCTGCGACGCCCAGGTGCTGCGGACCCTGCGGCGACGGTCGCTCGCCGCGCTGCGCGCCCAGGTCGAGCCGGTCGACCCGCAGGCGCTGGGCGTGTTCCTGCCGCGCTGGCAGGGCGTCCAGCCGGTGCGGCTCCCGGGCCGGTCGGCGGGCACGGCGTCCCTGCGCGGGACGGACGGCGTCGCGCGCGTCGTCGAGCAGCTCGCGGGAGCGGCCCTGCCCGCGTCGGCCTGGGAGACGCACGTCCTGCCGGCCCGCGTCCCCGACTACGCGCCCTCGATGCTCGACGAGCTCACCGCCGCCGGGGAGGTGCTCTGGGCGGGGCACGGTGCGCTCGCCGGCCACGACGGCCTGGTGTCGCTGCACCCGACGTCCGTCGCCGACCTCACCCTGCCGCCTCCGCGGGAGCGCGACGCGGACGACCCGACCTCCACGGTCCTGCACGACGGCGTGCTCGAGGCGCTCGGCGGTGGCGGGGCGTGGTTCCTGCACCAGCTCGTCGAGCGGGTGCGCGCGACGTCGCCGGAGGAGGTCCCGCCGTCGTCGGGCGACGTCGCGACCGCGCTGTGGGACCTCGTGTGGGCCGGGCTGGTGACGAACGACAGCCTCGCGCCGCTGCGGGGCTGGCTCGGCACCGGCACGACCGCGCACCGCACGCGGGCTCCGGCACCGCGCGGCAGGGCGCTCCGTCCGCGGCTGGGGCTGCGGGCCGGTCTGCGCGCGTACGCCACCGACGGCAGTGCGACGTCGGGCGTCGGTCCCGGCGGTCCGGCCGGCACGGGCGCGACGTCGGCGGCCGCCGCGGGAGGCCGGTGGTCGCTCCTGCCCCCGCGTGAGGCCGACCCGACCCTGCGCGCGCACGCGGCCGCCGCGCAGCTGCTCGACCGGCACGGCGTGCTGACGCGCGCGGTCGCCCCGTCGGAAGGGCTCGGGGCACGGTTCGCGGACGTGTACCGCGTGCTCACGGCGCTGGAGAACGGCGGCCAGGTGCGTCGCGGGTACTTCGTCGAGCGGCTCGGCGGGTCGCAGTTCGCGCTCCCGGGGGCCGTCGACCGGCTGCGGGTGGACGCGCAGGTCGTCGACCGGGCCGCGGAACGGGCGGCCGACGTCGCGGCCGACCCGCTCGGCGTGCCCGCGCGCGGCGACGGCGAGGGGCCGCTCGTCGTCGTGCTCGCGGCGACCGACCCCGCCAACCCGTACGGTGCCGCGCTCGCGTGGCCGAGCGGCGACGTCGACCGCGACACCCCGGCCGCCGGCTCCGACGGCACGCGCCCGGCCCCCGGACGACACCGCCCAGGCCGCAAGGCGGGCGCGCTCGTCGTCCTGGTCGACGGGGCGCTCGTCCTCTACCTCGAGCGCGGCGGACGCACCGCGCTGTCGTTCAGCGGCGACGCGGCGGTGCTCGAGGCTGCGGCGCACGGCCTCGCGGACGCCGTCCGGACGCGGCACACCGGGCGGCTCACGGTGACGCGCCTGGACGGTGCGGAGGTGCTCGCGGACGGCGCGCTGCACGGACCCGTCGGGCAGGCGCTCGTGACGGCCGGGTTCGCGCCGACGCCGCGCGGCCTGCGCCTGCGGGGACAGTCGTGACCGTGGTCGCGCCACCGGCCCCCGACGCCGTCGTGGCGCGGGCGTCGTCACCGGGACGGACCGGCGATGCCCGAGGGTGACGTCCTGCGGCGCACGGCCGCACGCCTCGACGCGGCTCTCGTCGGGTCGCCGCTGGTCCGGGCCGAGCTCCGTTGGCCCACGGCCGCGGGAGTGCACCTCGTCGGGCGGACGGTGCTCGGGACGACCGCCTACGGCAAGCACCTGCTCACCCGGTTCGACGACGGCCGCACGCTGCACACGCACCTCCGCATGGACGGCACGTGGCGGGTCGCGGCGACGGGCACGCCGCAGGCGCAGGCCCGCGCGCCGCAGATCCGTGCCGTGCTGGCGACGGAGCGGTGGACCGCGCTCGGGCGCCTGCTCGGGATGCTGGACGTCGTCGGGACGCGTGACGAGCACACGCTCGTCGGCCACCTCGGCCCGGACGTGCTCGACGACGACTTCGACGTCGCCGAGGCGTTGCGCCGCTGGGCCGACCGCGGCGCGACGCCCGTCGCGGAGGTCCTGCTCGACCAGACGGTCGCGGCCGGGATCGGGACGATCTTCATGGCGGAGTCGCTGTTCGCGGAGCGGGTCTGGCCGTGGACCCCGGCCGACGAGGTGGAGGACCCGGCGCGCGTCCTCGCGACCGCTCGACGTCTCATGCAGCGCTCGGTCGCCACGGGCCGCCCGGACGAGCGCGTGCACGGACGGCGGCAGCGACCGTGCGTGCGGTGCGGCACGCCGATCGCGCGCGGCACGGCACGGCGTCCGCCGATGGAACGTCCGGTCTTCTGGTGCCCGCGGTGCCAGGCACCGAGGCGGTAGCGGCGGTTTTCACCCGGGTGTGACCACACTCCGGACGCGCGCGTCACCCGCTCGGCGCAGCATCGCGCCGTACCCGTGCCGTGGCGCACGTCGGGGCCGGACATGGCACGGTCCGCGGACCTGAGGTCCACGGACCGTGAGCCCGGCAGCACCGGGACGCGGGTCAGCCGATGGGGGCGAGCTCCGCGCGACCGCGCTGCCAACCACCGTCGGCGCCGCCGCCGACGGACGCCGCGAGGTCGGCCGGGACGGTGTCGGGGATCAGGAGACCCTCGGCCACCGCGACACGGTCGCTGACCTCGCGCAGGACGAGGGACATCGGGACGTCGAGCGCCTCGCAGATGCTGTTCAGCAGCTCCGACGACGCCTCCTTCTGCCCTCGCTCGACCTCGCTGAGGTAGCCCAGCGAGACACGGGCCGCAGACGACACCTCACGCAGGGTGCGCCCCTGGCGCTGACGAGCGTCCCGCAGGACGTCGCCGATCTCTCGACGTAGCACAACCATCCGGGCTCCCCCTCTCGCGTCGCGTGCCGGCCCACCGCTCGGTGCCGGCACCCGCGAGGGGCCCGTCACCACCGCCCCCGGCTTCGTCTGCGCCGGGAGACTCCCACCGTACCGCGCACCTCCCGCGCGCGCGGGCGTGCGTCGGGCCGGGGGTCGAGTGCTCATCACGTGCTGTGCAACGATCCCGACGGTCCGGGTGTTCCCGGCGCGGGCACGCGTCCGGCGACCGCGTCGGCCGCGAGCGCGAGCACCGTGCGCACCGCCGCGGCCCGGACGGCGGGCCGGTCGCCGTCGAGGTGCACCGACCGCACCGCCACGGCGTCCGGCGTCGCGACCGCGACGTGCACGGTGCCGGGCGGGTGGCCGTCCTGCGGCGTCGGGCCCGCCACGCCGGTCGTCGCGAGCCCCACGTCCGCGCCGAGCCGCGCGCGCACGCCGGTCGCCATCGCGGCGGCGACGTCGGGGTCCACGGCGCCGCGCTCCGCGAGCAGCGTCCGGTCGACGTCGAGCAGCGTGCCCTTGAGGTCGGTCGCGTACGCGACCACGCCGCCGCGCAGCACGGCCGACGCACCGGGCACCTCGACGAGCGTCGCGCAGACGAGCCCGCCGGTGAGCGACTCGGCGACGGCCAGCGTCCAGCCGCGGGTGCCGAGAGCGTCGAGGAGCGAGGCGGCGGGCGACCGGTCGGCGGCGCCGCCCGCGCCGCCGGCGGGGGTACGCGTCGTCCCGGCGCCGTCCGCCACGGGTGGACCTACACGCCCGCGGCGGGCGGGACGGCCGCGGCGCGCCGGATCCGCACCGCGGTGCGCACGTAGTCGAGGCCCGTCACGACCGTGACGAGGACGGCGGCGCCCATCACGACGGCCGCGACCACCTCGACGGCCGCGGGGAGCTGGTCGAGCGGCAGGAGGTAGAGGCCGATCGCGACCGACTGCAGGACCGTCTTGAGCTTGCCGCCCCGCGAGGCCGGCAGGACGACGTAGCGCAGCAGGAAGAACCGCATGGCCGTGATCCCGAGCTCGCGGACCAGGATGACGACGGTCACCCACCACGGCAGGTCGCCCAGCCACGACAGCAGGACGAGCGCGGTGCCGACCAGCAGCTTGTCGGCGATCGGGTCCAGCAGCTTGCCGAGGTCGGTGATCTGACCCGAGCGCCGGGCGAGCCACCCGTCGAGCCGGTCGGTCAGCGCCGCGACGACGAAGATCGCGGTCGCGAGCAGGCGCCCGGTGACGGTGTGGCCGCCGTCGGCGAGGAGCGCCCACGCGAAGAACGGGACGAGCACGATGCGGGCCACCGTGAGCACGTTCGCCAGGTTCCAGGCGGAGGGGACGGCGTCGACCACCCGCACAGCCTAGTTCGGCGCGAGCCCCCTCCCGCGCACGGCCGTTCGGGTGACGCGAGTCAACCGGCCGTGGCGCCGCCACTACTGTCCGCGTGTGACCCGACACGCGCGCGCCCGGCGACGGCCGTCGCGCACCGCGGCCGGCCTGGTCGCGGCGGTCGTCGTGCTGGTCGGCGTGGGTGCCGCGACGGCGCTGGCGTCGAGCCGGGCCGACGAGGGCGTGGTCGCGGGCGCGCGCCTCGACCTCCCGCCCGCGGTCACCGCGACGCCCGCGGCGCCGACGCCGACGCCGACGCCCACGGCGGACCCGGACGTCGAGCTCACGCTCGTCGCCGCGGGCGACGTCCTCCCCCACCTGCCGGTGCTGTCCTCGGCGCGCACGGCGGACGGGTACGACGTCGCCCCGCTGCTCGCCGGGCTCGACCGGTGGGTGCAGCCCGCGGACCTCGCGCTGTGCCACCTCGAGGTGCCCGTCGCACCGGCCGGCACCGCACCCAGCGGGTACCCGATGTTCGGCGCGCCCGCGGCGGTCGTGCAGGGGCTGCGCGCGCAGGGCTGGGACGGCTGCTCGACCGCGTCGAACCACTCCGTCGACCGCGGCTTCGCCGGCGTGACCGCGACGCTCGACGCGCTCGACGCGGCCGGGCTCGGGCACGTCGGCACGGCACGCACCGCCGCCGAGCAGGCCCAGCCGCAGCTCTACCGGCTCGACCGCGCGGGTCGGACCGTCACCGTGGCGCACCTGGCGGCGACCTACGGCACGAACGGCATGCCCGTCGACGCGGACAAGCCGTGGTCGGTGGACCGGATCGACGTGCCCGCGCTCGTCGCGGCCGCGACCGCCGCGCGCGCCGCCGGTGCCGACGTCGTCGTGGCAAGCGTGCACTGCTGCGTCGAGTACCGCACCGCACCGACCGCGGAGCAGGTCGCGATCGACCAGGCGCTCGCCGACTCCGGTGTCGTCGACCTCGTCATCGGCCACCACGCGCACGTGCCGCAGCCCGTGGAGCGCCTCGCGGGCGGTCCGCGCGGTGCCGGCATGTGGGTCGCGTACGGCCTCGGCAACTACCTGTCGAACCAGGACGAGGCGTGCTGCTCCCCCGACACGAGCTCCGGCCTGCTGCTGACCGCGCACCTGCGTGCGACCGGCGCGTTCCCCGCGCGGGGCGTGGCGGCGGGCCCCGTCGAGGTCACAGGCGTCGAGTGGACCCCGGTCACCGTCGACCGCAAGGGTGGCCACCGGGTGCACGCCCTCGTCGACGTCCCGCAGGGCACGGACACCCTGTCGGCCGCGCAGGTCGCCGACCGCACCGCGCGCGTGGTCGCGGCCGCCGGCCCACAGGCGCCGCAGCGCACGACCCCCGGCACGTCGACCGGGCCCGCCCCCGTCGTGGTGCCGCGCGCCGCGGGCTGACCGCGCCGGGCCGGGCGGCAGGCCTGGCCGCGGCCGGGAGAGGCGGCGCGGTCAGGTCCGGGTCGCCTCGGCCGGCTGCGCGCCCCCGAACAGCCAGCCCTGCCCGTAGCGCCACCCGTTGCGGTGCAGGTAGCGCGCCTGCTCCTCGTGCTCGATCCCCTCGGCGATCGTCACCATCGCGAGCTCGCGCGCGAGCGCGCCGAGCGCCCGCGCCACCTTCCCGGCGGTCGGGTCGTCGGGGATGCCGGACGTGAACGACATGTCGAGCTTCACGCCCGCGACCGGCAGGTCCCGCAGGTAGGACAGCGGCGAGACACCCGTGCCGAAGTCGTCGAGCAGGATCGGCACGCCCGCGGCGGACAGCTGCGTCAGCTCGTGCCGGATGCGGGTGCTCGACGCCACGAGCGACGACTCCGTGAGCTCGACGACGATGCGCCCGGGGGTGACCCGCCGACGCGAGATCTCGCCGAGGAGCGTCGTCGCGAACTCGCCGTCCCCGAGCTGGTCCGCGGACACGTTGACCGACACCCAGCGGGTCTTGTCCCGCGTGCGGGCGACGAAGTCGACGACCGACGTGGCGACGTACTGCCCGAGCGGGACCGACAGCCCTGCCTCCTGCACGAGCGACAGGAACGCACCCGGCAGCAGGAGGCCGCGGTGCGGGTGCTGCCAGCGCACGAGCGCCTCGTACCCGACGACGCGCATGTCCGCGAGGTCGACGATCGGCTGGTAGTGCACGACGAGCTCGCGCCCCGCGATCGCGTCCGCGAGCTCGCGGTGGATGCCGGTGCTCGACGTGGCGCTCATCGACGCGTCGTACACCTCCGTCCGTCCGCGGCCGGCGGCCTTCGCCCGGTACAGCGCGGCGTCGGCCGCGGCGAGCAGCGCGGGCGCGCCGCCCTCGACGGTCTCGGGGTCGGCGAGCGCGATGCCGATGCTCGCGGCGACCTGGACGCGGCGGCGGGCGATGCGGGCCGGCTCGACGAGACCGGCGTGGATCGCGGCGGCGATCTCGAAGACCGCGCGCGGGCCGTCGGCGTCCTGCACGACGACCACGAACTCGTCGCCGCCGAGCCGCGCGACGGTCCCGCGCCGTGCGGTCGCCGCCCGGAGCACGCCGGCGACGTGCACGAGCAGCTCGTCGCCGGCCGCGTGCCCGTACCGGTCGTTCACCTGCTTGAAGCTGTCGAGGTCGCACGCGATGACCGCGACGCGGTCGACGACCCCGGGCTGCTCCAGCACGGACTGGAGCACCTCCTGCATGAGGGTGCGGTTCGCGAGGCCGGTGAGCGGGTCGTGCATCGCGCGGTGCGTGAGCATCTCCGCCTGCAGCCGGGACTCGGTCGAGTCGCGGACCTGGACGACGAAGTGGTCGGGCAGGCCGCTCGCCGACCGCACGAGCGCCGCGTCGAGCACGACCCAGACGGCGTGCCCGTCGGCGCGCACGTACTTCTGCTCGAGCGAGAAGCGCGGCGCACCGCCCGCGAGGAGCTTGTCGACCTCGACGCGCTCGGCCGCGCGCCCCTCGGGCTCGCCGAGCTCGGACATCGGGTAGCCGCGCAGCGCGTCGACGCGCGTGCCGAGCAGCTCGGCGAGCGCCGAGTTCGCCTCGACGACGCACCAGTCGAGGTCGACGAGCGCCATGCCGATGGGCGCGTTCTCCATCGCGACCCGGAACTGCGTCTCGCTGCGCGACAGCGCCGCCTCGACCTCGCGCCGCCCGGTGACGTCGACGAGCGTCGTCAGGACGGCGGGGTTCTCGCCGTCACCCGCCGGGACGAGCTGGCTGGCGACCTGGACCATGCGGACGTGCATGCCCGAGCTGTCGGGCAGTGCGACGCCGACGAGCTCGGGTCCGTCGGCCGTCGCGCCCGGTCCGCCCGTCGCACGGTGGCCCAGGACGGCCGCCGGGTTCATCGACAGGCCCTGCTCGTTCACCAGCACCAGAGGCAGGTCGGTCACGGGCCTGCCGAGCGCGGCCGCGGGGTCGACGCCGAGGATCGCCGCAGCCCGCTCCGAGATGTCGAGGACGTGCCCGGCGAGCGACTGGACGAGCACGCCCTCCTTCGTGACGGACTGCAGCGCGTCGTACCGCTGCCGCAGCTCGCGGGAGAGCTCGAGGAGCTGGTTGGCGATGCGGACCTGCCGGCGCTGGCGCGCGAGCAGGACGAGGACGGCGATCAGCGCGACGATCGCGACGACGGCGATGACCGTGGAGATCAGGCTCCGCGGGTCGGTCACCGACAGGTTCATCGGCCGCCGCCGGACCAGGGTCCCGCGTCGTCCTCCTCGGCGTCGTCGAAGTAGTCGGTCGCGACCGGCGGGTCGCCCGGCAGCGCGCCGTCGTCGTGCGCACCGGGTTCGCCGCGCAGCATCGCGAGCGTGCCCGGCAGGTCGTCGGGCTGGACGAGCACCTCGCGCGCCTTCGAGCCCTCGGACGGGCCGACGATCTCGCGGGACTCGAGCAGGTCCATGAGCCGCCCGGCCTTGGCGAAGCCGACGCGCAGCTTGCGCTGCAGCATCGACGTCGAGCCGAACTGCGACGTGACGACGAGCTCGGCGGCCTGGAGCAGCAGGTCGAGGTCGTCGCCGATGTCCTCGTCGACCTGCTTCTTGGCGGGGGCCGCGGCGACGTCCTCGCGGTAGACGGGCTTGAGCTGCTTCTTGACGTGCTCGACGACCGCGTGGATCTCGGACTCCGAGACCCAGGCGCCCTGCGTGCGCATGGGCTTGGCGGCGCCCATCGGCAGGAAGAGCGCGTCACCCTGGCCGATGAGCTTCTCGGCGCCGGGCTGGTCGAGCACGACGCGCGAGTCGGTGAGGGAGCTCGTGGCGAACGCGAGGCGCGACGGCACGTTGGCCTTGATGAGGCCCGTGACGACGTCGACGGACGGGCGCTGCGTCGCGAGGACCAGGTGGATGCCGGCGGCGCGCGCGAGCTGCGTGATGCGCTGGATCGACGCCTCGACGTCGCGCGGGGCGACCATCATGAGGTCGGCGAGCTCGTCGACGATCACCAGCAGGTACGGGTACGGCGCGATCTTGCGCTCCGAGCCCGGCAGCGGCTTGACCTTGCCGGCCCGCACGGCGACGTTGAAGTCGTCGACGTGCTTGAACCCGAACATCGCGAGGTCGTCGTACCGCGCCTCCATCTCCCGCACGACCCACTCGAGCGCCTCGGCGGCCTTCTTGGGGTTCGTGATGATGGGCGTGATGAGGTGCGGGATGCCCTCGTAGATCGTGAGCTCGACGCGCTTGGGGTCGACGAGGACCATGCGGACCTCGTCGGGCGTCGCCCGCATGAGGATCGACACGATCATCGAGTTGACGAAGCTCGACTTGCCCGCGCCGGTCGCGCCGGCGACGAGCAGGTGCGGCATCTTGGCGAGGTTGGCGGTGACGTACCCGCCCTCGACGTCCTTGCCGACGCCGATGACCATCGGGTGCTCGGACCGCTTGGCGGCGCTGGACCGCAGCACGTCGCCGAGCGACACCGTCTCGCGGTCCGTGTTGGGGATCTCGATGCCGATCGCGGACTTGCCGGGGATGGGCGACAGGATGCGGACGTCCGCGCTCGCGACCGCGTACGCGATGTTCTTGCTCAGCGCGGTGACGCGCTCGACCTTGACGGCCGGGCCGAGCTCGACCTCGTAGCGCGTGACCGTCGGGCCGCGCGTGAAGCCGGTGACCTTCGCGTCGATCTCGAACTGGTCGAGCACGGTGGTGAGCGACTCGACGACCCGGTCGTTCGCGGCGGAGCGGACCTTGTGCGGTGCGCCCTTGGCGAGGGCGTCCTCGTTCGGGAGCGTGTACAGGACGTCGCCCTCGAGCATCGGCTGCTCGCCGCGGGGCACGCCGCGCGGCTCGGGCGCGCGGAGCTCCGCCGGCGGGCGCGGTGCGGGGACGACGGCCGTGGGCTCGGTGACGGGCGCGGGCTCGGCGTCGGCCGCGAGCGCCTCGACGACGGCGGCCCGCTCGAACGCCTCGTCGCCCACGTACGCGTCGAGGCGGTCGGGGTCCGCGTCGTCGACCTGGCCGGCCCGCTTGCGGCGGCCGAGCAGGCGGGTCTTCTTCTTCGGCGGCTCGATCTCGGGCAGCGCGGTGTGGCCCGCGTTGATGACGAGCGGCGCGTCGTCGTCCTCCTCGGCCTCGGCGTCCCGGTGCCCGCCCGTGAGCCGGTGGTAGAGGTCGCGCAGCCGCGGCACGATCTGGTGGACGGGCGTCGCGGTGACGACGAGCACCCCGAAGAACGCGAGGAGCAGCAGCAGCGCGACGGCGACGCCCGACGTCAGCAGGCTCGCGAGCGGCGTCCCGACGAGGAACCCCACGACGCCGCCCGCGCTGCGCAGCGCGGCGAAGTCGTCGGTCGTGGGCAGCCCGGCGCCGATGTGCACGAGGCCGCAGACGGCGAGCGTGATCGCGGTGAGCCCGATGCTGATGCGCGAGTTGGCCTGGACCCGGTCCGGGTGCCGCATGAGCCGCACGGACAGCCCGAGCAGCACCACGGGCACGACGACGCCGACCGTCCCGAACGTGCCCGCGACGACCGCGTGCACGACGTCGCCCGCGGTGCCGGACAGGCTCCACCACTCGCGGGCCGCGATGACGATCGCGAGCCCCAGCAGCGTGAACGCGAGGCCGTCGCGGCGGTGCGCCGGGTCGAGGTCGCGCGCACCGTGGCCGACCTTGCGCGCGGCGCCGCCGACGAGGTGCGCGGAGCCCATCCACACGCCGCGCAGCATGCGCAGCGGCAGCGCCGGTCGCTGAGGTGCGGGAGCAGGCCCGCGACCGGTGGGTCGCGACGAGCCTCCGCGCGGTGTCGCGGGGCGGCCCTGGCGCGAGGCGCCGCCGGACGCGCCGGAGCGCGCTCGGGACGAGGAGGTGCGGGTCGCCATGGTCCTCACGGTAGTGCGCCGCGCCGACGGGCTCCGGGTGGACCGGCCGCGTGTCGCACGGACGGCGGTCCGTGACCCGCCCGGCGGGCGACCGCGTGGCGGGCCGACGCGCGATGCCGGAGCGTGTCGGGGCGGTGTCCTGGTCAGGCCGTGAGCAGGCCGACGCCGAGCGTGACGACCCCCGCGGCGAGGACCGCGGCACCGGCCGGGAGGAGGACGACGAGCCGGCTCGGCGCCGTCCGGCCGGCTCCCGCGGCCGACAGGAAGAACCCCGCGGGCAGCAGGATCGCGGCGACGAGGACGCCGGTCTGGGCGAGCCAGCGCCAGAACCCGTCGAGCGACGTCGCCTCCCCCAGCAGCAGGCAGACGAGCCCGAGGGTGACGAGCACGCCGGCGTGCGCGTGCCCGGCACGGAAGAACGAACGCTGGAAGTCGGTCGCCGGGACGGTGCCGCCTCCGACGCGCAGGAGGAACCAGCCGCCCGACTCGATGCCGACGACCGTGAGCGCGACGATCCCGGCCGTGATGCGTGCGGCGTCGCTGAGCTCGAGCACGGGTGCCTCCTGGGTCGATGTTTGCGAACAGTGTTATGTAACAGCGTTCGCAAACCGGCGTCAAGACCGTAGACTCCCCGCATGGCCCGGCCCCGGCTGCACGACGACGCGCTGCGCGCACGCCTCCTCGAGGAGACGTCGCGCGTGATCTCCCGCGGCGGTCCCGACGCCGTGACGGTCCGCGACGTCGCGCGCGCCGCGGGCACCTCCGCGTCGGCGGTGTACTCGCTGTTCGGGGGCCGCGAGCCGCTGCTGCGCGCGGTGGGCGACGAGGCCGCCGCCCGGTTCGGCGCGTCGCTCGCGGCCGCCCCGCGCACGGGCGACCCCGCGGCCGACCTGCTCGCCCTCGGGCTCGCCTACCGCCGGTGGGCGCTCGACGAGCCGCACTTCTACCGCGTCATGTTCGGCACCCGCAGCACCGACGACCCGGCCGCCGCACCGGCAGCCCGGGCGACGACGTTCCTGGTGCTGCGGGACGCCGCGCACGCCGTCCTCGTCGCCGCGGACGCTCCCGGCGCGCAGGCGCGCGCGGACCGCGCCGCAGAAGGCCTGTGGGCGCTCGTCCACGGGCTCGTCGACCTCGAGCTCGGCGGCCTGCTGCCGGGCGCCGAGGACGTCGCGGCCGAGCGCTACGCGGCCGTGCTGCGAGCCGCCGGGCCCGGGATCCTGCGCGGCGCCTGACCCACGCCACGATGTCGGACGGCCGTGGGACGGTAGGCCCGTGGGAGTCCAGTCCGTCAGCCGTGACCAGGTGCTGCGCCGCCGCGTGCGCGTCCAGCAGCTCGACCGGCCCGTCGACCCGACGCGTGCCGTGACCGACGCCGCGGTGCTCGACCTCGGCGTGCAGGACACCGGTCCCGACGGCGCCCTGTGGGCGCTCGCGGTCCGCGGCGTCCCCGTCCGGTCGCGCGCCTGGCCGCAGGACGACCTCGCGCTCGTGTGGTCGCTGCGCGGCGCGCCGCACGCCTACCGTCGCGAGCGGTTGCGCGACGTCCAGGCCGCGCTGCGCCCCTACTCCGACGCCGACGCGGCGTCGCGCATCTACGACGCCGCGAAGCCGCTGCGCGCCGCCGGGATCCGCCCCGTCGACGGCCTCGCCCACGCCGCACGGACCATGCGCGCGGTCGTCACGGAGCCCATGGTCAAGGGCGCCCTGTCGACCCGCATGACCCAGGAGCTGCCCGAGCCGTACGTGCGCTGGTGCCGCGCGTGCCGGGCGACGCACATGTGGGAGATGACGTTCCGGCTCGCAGCCCTGCACGGCGGCCTCGAGCTCGAGCCGGGCACGTCGCCGCCCGTCGTGCGCCGGATCCCCGGGTGGCCGTCGTCACGCGTGGGCAGCGTCGAGCGCGCCCGGACGTCCCGCGTCGACCCGCTCGACCCCGTGCGGCTCGTGCTGCACCTCATGGGGCCCGCCGACCCGAAGCAGGTCGCCGTGTTCCTCGACGCGCCCCTCGCGGACGTCCGGGAGCGCTGGCCGGCCGACGTGGTCGACGTCGAGGTCGACGGCGCGCCGCGCTCGGTGCTCGCGTCCGACGCCGAGGCCCTCGCGCGTGCCGGGCGCGACGACGAGCCGCCGGTCGTCCGGCTGCTCGGCCCCTACGACCTCTTCCTGCAGTCGCGCGACCGGGAGACGCTCGTGCCGGACCCCGCCCGCCGTCGCGCCCTGTGGCCCGTCCTCGGCAGGCCCGGCGCGGTGGTCGTCGACGGCGACGTCGTCGGCACGTGGCGCCCGCGGGCCCGGGGGCGCCGGCTCGGCCTCGAGCTCGACCCGTGGGTGCCGTGGACGCGGGACGTGCAGCGCGCGGTCGACGCCGAGCACGAGCGTCTCGCCGAGTTCCGCGGGCTCGAACGCACCTGACCGTCACAGAACCGTCGGCACGCCCCGCTCCAGCACGACCAGCCGGTCCGCCAGACCGGCGGCCGCCGCGCCCTCCACGAACGCCTCGAGCGGGTCGACGAAGTGCGCCCAGTCGGTGTGGTGGACGGGCACGACGCGCGCGCCCGCGAGCAGCCGGGTCGCGGCGACCGCGCGCGCCGCGTCGAGCGTGAGCGGCTCGGCGCCGAACCGCCCGACGTTCGCACCGCCCACGAAGAGCACCGCCACGGCCACGTCGGGAAACCGCTCGGCGACCTGCGCGACGACGTCGACCTGCGCGTTGTCGCCCGACACGTAGACGGTCGGCTCCCCCGCGGCGCGCAGCACGAACCCGGTGACCTGCCCGCTCAGCGCCTCGGCGCCGGGCGGGCCGTGCACCGCGGGCACGGCGGTCACGCGGACCGCGCCGGCCGTCGTCTCCTCCCAGGGCTCCAGCCCGCGCACGCCCGGCACGCGCGCGGCCGCGTCGGGCGTCGAGAGCACGAGCGGCACGTCGGCGAGCAGCGCGCGGCCGCTGACGTCCAGGTTGTCGGCGTGCTGGTCGTGCGAGAGCAGGACCGCGTCGACGGTCCCGATCCCGGCTCGTGGGACCGCGGGCCCCACGAGCTTGCGCAGCGTGACGGCCCCCGGGTACTCGGCGGGCGCGTCGTCGAACGTCGGGTCGGTGAGGAAGGTCAGCCCCGCGTACCGCAGCAGCAGCGTCGGCCCGCCGACGAACGTGGCCTCCACGTGGCCGGTCGTCACGGGTGCGGTGCTCGGGCGGGCGTCGTCGGGTGTCGTGGTCATGCGGCGAGCCTGCCGCCTGTCCCGGCAGGTCGGAAGAGGCAAGGTCACCGCCGACCCGTCGCACCGCCGACGGGTCGCTGCGCGCCCACTCTCGCACCGGCGGTCCGCAGTGTCCGCGGCAGCATCGCGCCGCCTTCCGGCAGGAATGACGGGGACCCGCGTCGGTGGTCCGGCCTAGCGTGGCGTCATGACGTCCACGCTCCCTGCCGGCGGCCGCCCGTGAGCCGCCGGGGCTGGCTCCTGCTCGTCGCGATGGGCGTGATCTGGGGTGTCCCCTACCTGCTCATCAAGGTCGCCGTCGGCGAGGTCACGCCCGCGATGGTCGTGTTCGTGCGCACGGGGCTCGGCGCGCTGCTCCTCGTGCCGTTCGCGCTGCGCGGCGGCGGCCTGCGTGTGCTGCGCGGCCACTGGCGGCCGGTCGTCGCGTTCGCGGTCCTGGAGATCGTCGGCCCGTGGATCCTGCTGTCGAACGCCGAGCGCTCGCTGTCGAGCTCGCTCACGGGCCTGCTCGTCGCGACCGTGCCGATCGCCGCGGTCGTCCTCGCGCGCGTCGTCGCCAACGAGCACGTGACGCTGGTCCGGTGGGCCGGCCTGCTGGTCGCGCTGGGCGGCGTGGCGCTGCTGCTCGGTCCGGGCGCCGGCGCCGACGACCCGTGGGCGGTCACGCAGGTGCTGCTCGCCGCGCTCGGCTACGCGACGGCCCCGATGATCGCGGACCGCTACCTGCGCGACGTCCCGCCGATCCCCCTGACCACGGCCTGTCTGGCGCTGTCCGCGCTCGCGTACGCGCCGGTCGTGGCGTTCACCGGGCCACACCCGTGGCCGTCGACGCCCGCCGTGCTGTCGCTCGCAGCCCTCGGCGCCGTCTGCACCGCCCTGGCGTTCGTGCTGTTCTTCGGCCTGATCGCCGAGGTCGGCGCGGCGCGCTCGACGCTCGTCGCGTACCTCAACCCGGTCGTCGCGGTGCTGCTCGGCGCGCTCGTGCTCGACGAGCCGGTGACCGTGACGGTCGTCGTCGCGACCGCGCTCATCCTGATCGGCTCGGCCGCCGCCTCGCGGCGGACGTCCGGCCGCGCACCGCGCCCCGACGAGCCCGCCGACGCGGTGCCCGCCGGGGAGGCGAACGTGGCGGTCGGCGCGGCTACGCCTCCACGACCACCGGGATGATCATCGGCCGGCGACGCAGCCGGTTCGACACCCAGCGGCCGACGACGCGACGCATCACCTGCTGCAGCTGGTGCGTGTCGACCGCACCCTGCGCCGCGGCCTCCTCGAGCGCCCGCGTGAGGTCCGGGAGGATGTCCTCGAAGACCTCGTCCTGCTCCGCGAAGCCGCGCGCGTGGATCTGCGGGCCCGCGAGCACCTTGCCGTCGGCCGAGCTGACCACCGCGAAGATCGAGATGAAGCCCTCGTCGCCGAGGATGCGGCGGTCCTTGAGCTCGGCCTCGGTGATGCCGCCGACGCTCGACCCGTCCACGTACACGTAGCCGCACGGGACCGCGCCGACGACCGACGCCTTGCCGTCGACGAGGTCGACGACGACACCGTCCTCGGCGAGGACGACCCGGTCGGCCGGCACACCGGTCTGCACGGCCAGGGCCGCGTTCGCGACGAGGTGCCGCACCTCGCCGTGCACCGGCATGACGTTGCGGGGCTTGAGGATGTTGTAGCAGTACAGGAGCTCGCCGGCGCTCGCGTGGCCCGACACGTGCACCTTCGCGTTGCCCGAGTGCACGACGCGCGCGCCGAGGCGGGTCAGCCCGTTGATGACCCGGAACACCGCGTTCTCGTTCCCGGGGATGAGCGACGACGCGAGGATCACCGTGTCGCCGGGGCCGACGGACACCTTGTGGTCGTTGTTCGCGATGCGCGACAGGGCCGCCATCGGCTCGCCCTGCGAGCCCGTGCACATGAGGACGACCTCGTCGTCGGGCAGGTCGTCGACCGCCTTGAGGTCGATCAGCACGCCCTCCGGCACGGTGAGGTAGCCGAGCTCGGACGCGATGGCCATGTTGCGGACCATCGAACGGCCGACCAGCGCGACGCGCCGGCCGTGCGCGACGGCGGCGTCGAGCACCTGCTGCACGCGGTGCACGTGCGACGCGAACGACGCGACGATGATGCGCTTGGTCGAGTCGGCGAACACCGAGTCGAGCACCGGTCCGATGCCGCGCTCCTGCGCGACGAACCCCGGGACCTCGGCGTTGGTCGAGTCCACCATGAACAGGTCGACGCCCTGCTCACCGAGCCGCGCGAACGCGCGCAGGTCGGTGATGCGCCCGTCGAGCGGGAGCTGGTCCATCTTGAAGTCGCCCGTGTGCAGCACGGTGCCCGCACCGGTGCGGACGGCGACGGCGAGCGCGTCCGGGATCGAGTGGTTGACCGCCACGAACTCGCACTCGAACACGCCGAGCGTCTCGGTCCGGCCCTCGCGCACCGCCAGCGTGAACGGCTGGATCCGGTGCTCCTTGAGCTTCGCCTCGACGAACGCGAGCGTGAGCTGCGAGCCGACCAGCGGGATGTCGCGGCGCAGCCGCAGCAGGTACGGCACGGCGCCGATGTGGTCCTCGTGGCCGTGCGTGAGGACGATGGCCTCGATGTCGTCGAGCCGGCCCCGGATGTAGTCGAAGTCCGGGAGGATCAGGTCGACGCCGGGCTGGTGGTCCTCGGGGAACAGGACGCCGCAGTCGATGACGAGCAGCCGGCCGGCGTACTCGAGGACCGCCATGTTGCGTCCGACCTCACCGAGCCCGCCGAGGGCGACGACGCGCAGGGCGCCGTCGGGCAGCGCGGGCGGCAGGGTGAGCTCGGGGTGGGGGTGGCTCAAAGGGTTCTCCTGGGTCAGCGGAGCGCGACGTCGAGCAGTCCGGCGGCGCGCAGGCCGTCCCGGATCGCGTCGACCTCGTCGTCGGTCGCGGGCACGAGCGGCAGCCGCGTCGATCGGGTCGGGATGAGGCCGAGGATCTCGCACGCGGCCTTCGCGGCGACGCCCTGGAAGCCGGCGCCGTTGAGGGCGTCGATCGCGGGCACGACGGCACGGAACTGGCGCAGCGCCTCGGCGTGGTCGCCCGCGTCCCACGCACGGACCACGGCGGCGAGCTGAGCGGGCGCGACGTGGCCGGACACGCTGACGATGCCGACGCCGCCCGCCGCGAGCAGCGTGAGCAGCGCACCGTCGTCACCGGAGTACCAGGCGAGCCCGGTCCGCGCGATCGCCTTGGTCGCCGCGAAGGCGTCGCCGGCGGCGTCCTTCATGGCGACGACGCGGTCGTGCGCGGCGAGGGCGTCGAGGCTGTCGGGCGAGAAGCGGACGCCGGTGCGGCCGGGCACGTCGTAGAGCATGACGGGCAGCTCGGTCGCGTCGGCGATGGCGCGCACGTGCGCGACGACCCCCGCCTGCGACGGGCGGGAGTAGTACGGCGTGACGACGAGCAGCCCGTGCGCCCCGGCCTCGGCGGCCTGCTCGGCCATGCGGACGGCGTGCGCGGTGTCGTTGGAGCCGGCGCCCGCGAGGACGAACGCGTCGTCGCCGACGGCCTCGACGACGGCCTGCACGAGCTCGGCCTTCTCGGGCGCGTGCGTCGTCGGCGCCTCGCCCGTCGTCCCGTTGAGGACGAGGCCGTCGTTGCCCTGCTCGACCAGGCGCTTCGCCAGGGTGACCGCCGCGCCGAGGTCGACGGCACCGTCGGGGGTCATCGGCGTCACCATCGCGGTGAGCACGGCCCCGAACGGTCGGGCGGGCGTGGCGGCGCGGGTCATGCGCTCACGGTACCGCCCGCCGGACCTGCGGCGGTGCCCGGACCACGCCCCGGACGACGCGTCAGCGCCGCACCCACGTGCGGTAGCGGTAGCGCGTCGGGCCCGACACCTGCCACTCGCCCGTGACGTCCGCGGGGTCCCGCTCGCGCCACGCGTCCGCGTCGAGCCGCGGGGCGTGCGCGTCGCCCGCGACGTCGAGGTCGACGACGGTCGCCTCGACCCGGTCGGCGGACGGCAGCGCCGCCGCGAAGACCTCTCCCCCGCCGATCACCCACGTCTCGACGTCGCCGACGAGCGCGAGCGCGTCCTCGAACGAGCCCACGACCTCGGCGCCCGGCGCCTCGAAGGTGGGGTCCCTGCTGAGGACGACGTTGCGGCGACCGGGCAGCGGGCGCACGTGCGGCGGCAGCGACTCCCACGTCGCGCGTCCCATGACGACCGGGTGGCCCGTCGTGAGGCGGCGGAACCGCGCCTGGTCCTCGGGCAGGTGCCACGGGATGCCCCCGCTGGCCCCGATGACGCCTGCGGGGGTCTGGGCCCAGACGAGGACGACGCTCACGCGCGCCATGCTAGGTCGACGCACCTGGCCGGCCCCGCCGCGCCGGTGCCCCGGTCGCCGTGTGCGCACGCGGCCGCCGGGCGACACTGGACCGATGACGACGACGTCCTCGCACCTGCCCCCCACGGTCGCCGCGCACGTCCCCACGGGTGTCCTCGTCGGCGGCGTCTGGCGACCCGCGCACTCCGGTCGCACGTTCGAGGTCGCCGACCCCGCCACGACCGAGGTCCTGTTCGACGTCGCGGACGGGGACGAGCAGGACGCGCTCGACGCGCTCACCGCGGCCGACGCGGCGTTCGAGGAGTGGCGCACCGCCGCGCCGCGCGTGCGTTCCGACGTGCTGCGGGCCGTGTTCGACTCGCTCACGCGCAGGACGGAGGACGTCGCCGCGCTGGTCACCGCCGAGGGCGGCAAGCCGCTCGCCGAGTCACGCGCCGAGGTCGCCTACGCGGCCGAGTACGTGCGCTGGTACTCCGAGCAGGCGGTGCGGCTCGACGGCCTCGCCCGGCGCGCGCCCGCGGGCACCCACCACCAGCTCGTGCTGCGGCGTGCCGTCGGGCCCGCCCTGCTCATCGCCCCGTGGAACTTCCCGATCGCGATGATCGCGCGCAAGGTCGCGCCCGCCCTCGCCGCCGGGTGCACCGCCGTCGTCAAGCCCGCGCAGCTCACGCCACTCACGACCGCGTTCGTCGCCGAGATCGTGCGCGAGGAGCTCGCGGCGCGCGACCTGCCGACGGGCGTGCTCAACGTCGTGCCCACGTCCTCGGCGCGCTCCGTCTCGGGTCCGCTGCTCGCCGACGAGCGGCTGCGCAAGCTGTCGTTCACCGGGTCGACCGAGGTCGGCGCGACGCTGCTCAAGGCGTCCGCGGACCGCATCCTGCGCACGTCGATGGAGCTCGGCGGGAACGCCCCGTTCCTCGTGTTCGACGACGCCGACCTCGACGCCGCGGTCGAGGGCGCGGTGCAGGCGAAGATGCGCAACGCGGGTCAGACGTGCGTCGCCGCGAACCGCTTCCTCGTGCAGGAGGGCGTCGCGCCGGAGTTCACCCGACGTCTGACGGCGGCGTTCGGCGACCTCGTCGTCGGGCACGGCGCCGACCCGGGCACGACCGTCGGGCCGCTCATCGAGGCGGCAGCGGTCGACCGCGTCGAGGAGGTCGTCGCCGAGGCGGTCGACGGCGGCGCGCGCGTGCACGTCGGCGGCGAGCGCCCCGCCCGCCCCGGCTACTTCTACGCACCGACGGTCGTCGACCGCGTCGACCCGGACGCGCGGCTCGTCCGCGAGGAGATCTTCGGCCCCGTCGCGCCCGTCGTGACGTTCGGCTCCGAGGCGGACGGCGTCCGGCTCGCGAACGGCACGCCGTTCGGGCTGGTCGCGTACGCGTACACGCGCGACGTCGGGCGCGTCATGCGGCTCGCGGAGGCGCTCGAGACCGGGATGCTCGGCGTGAACCGCGGCATGGTGTCCGACGCGAGCGCTCCGTTCGGCGGGGTCAAGTCGTCCGGGCTCGGGCGCGAGGGCGGCGAGGCGGGCCTCGAGGAGTACCTCGAGACGGTGTACGTGGCGCTCTGACCGGGGGCGTCGCGGACCCGGCGCGCCGGTGTGCGACAGTGACCCGCGTGGTGAGGGACGACGAGACGCGGGCGGCCGTCCGCCAGGCGGTGTCGGTGTCGGTCGCGACGGGCCTGTACGGCGTGTCCTTCGGCGCGCTCGCGGTCGCGGCGGGGCTGAGCCTGCCCCAGACGGCCGCGCTCAGCGTCCTCATGTTCTCGGGCGGCTCGCAGTTCGCGTTCATCGGCGTGATCGGTGCGGGCGGCGCGGCGGGCGCGGCGATCGCGACCGCGGGGCTGCTCGGCGTGCGCAACGGGCTCTACGGCCCGCAGGTCGCGCCGCTGCTGGGAGTGCACGGCTGGCGTCGCCTGCTCGCCGCGCACCTCACGATCGACGAGTCGACCGCGGTCGGCACCGCGCAGCCCGGACGCGCCGCCGCACGGGCCGGGTTCTGGTGGACCGGCGTCGGCGTGTTCGTCCTCTGGAACGCGTTCACGCTGGCCGGCGCCGTGCTCGGCGACGCGCTCGGCGACCCGCGGAGGTACGGGCTCGACGCCGCGGCCGCGGCCGCGTTCCTCGCGCTCGTCTGGCCGCGCCTCACGGGCCGGTCCGCGCACCTGGCCCGGCTCGTGGCGGCCGGTGCCGTGCTGGTGGCGCTCGCCACCACCCCGTTCGTGCCCGCGGGCGTCCCGGTGCTGCTCGCCGCAGCCGTCGCCATCGTCGTCGGTGTCGTCGCCGCGCCGCCCGACCCCACCGACGCCGCCACCGAGCCGCAGGGAGCCGTCTCGTGAGCGACGTCGTGCTGTGGGGCGCGATCGTCGCCGCAGGCCTCGTTTGCCTGGCGCTCAAGCTCGTCGGTCACCTCGTGCCCGAGCACTGGCTCGCCGAGCCGCGCGTCGCCCGCGCCGCCGCGCTCGTCACCGTCGCGCTGCTGTCCGCACTCGTCGCCGTGCAGGCCGCCACCACGGGTCGCGCGATCGTCCTCGACGCCCGGATCCCGGCGCTGGCCGTCGCCGCGGTCGCGCTCGCGCTGCGCGCGCCGTTCGTCGTGGTCGTCGTGCTCGCCGCGGTCACCGCCGCCGTGCTGCGCGCGCTCGGCATGCCCTGACACCGACGCGACCCCTCGTCGCCCGGCCGGGCGGTCGCCACCCGCTTGATAGCCTCGCCCGACCCGCCGGTCGCCCCGCACCGGCGGCCTGATCTCCCGGAGGACCCCGTGCAGAACCACCGGTGCCCGACCGGCGCCCCGACCTCGCCGACGACCGCGAGCGTCCGACGCGGCCCGGCGGTCCGGGGAGGTGCGGCGTGAACGCCGACGTGTCCGTCCGGCCCGCGGTCCCCGGCGACGAGGGCCGCATAGCGCGCGTGCAGGTCGCCGCGTGGCGGCTCGCGCACGCCGACGCGCTCGGCAGCGAGGCGCTCGCGCTCGTCGACGAGGACGCCGTGCGGGACCGCTGGTCGACCGCGATCACGTCGCCGCCGTCGACCGGCTTCCACGTGCTGGTGGCGTGCGACGGGCCCGCGGTCGTCGGCGTCGCCTCCGTCGCCCCCGTGCCCGCGCCGGCCGACGACCCGACCGGCGCACCGGGCGGCGTGGTGCTCGCTCTCGAGGTCGAGCCGCTGCGGCAGCGGCAGGGGCACGGGTCGCGGCTGCTCGCCGCGGCGGTCGACCTGCTCCGCGCGGACGGCGCCGACCAGGTCCTCACGTGGGTGCTCGACGGCGACACCGCCCGTGAGCAGTTCCTCGCGTCGTGCGGGCTCGGCGCGGACGGTGCGGTGCGCGAGCTCGCGCCCGCGCGCGACGCGCAGGGCGCCGAGCGGATCGTCGTCGAGCGCCGCTGGTCCGCCTCCATCTGACCTCCGCCATCCGACCGCCGCCGGAGGGCGCTGCCGGACGACGACGCGTCAGGCCGCGCGGTGCAGCCGGCTCGCGGTCCGCAGCGACTCGCGCGCGCGTCGCCGGTCCCCCGCCGCGTCGTACGCGAACGCGAGGTGGTACCAGGAGCGCCAGTCCTCGGGCGCGGCGTCGACGACCGCGCGCGCGTCCTCGAAGGCGTCGCGCGCGGCCGCGCGGTCGATCCGCCCGCCGGGCGACCGCGGGAGGGTGTCGACGGGCAGCTCGTCGGCGTCGGCGAGCTCGTCGGCCATCCGCTGCACGTCGACGGCGAGCCGCCACTCGCGCGCGACGAGCCCGACCACGAGCAGCGGCAGCACCCAGAACGCGATCCCGAGGACGACCCCGACGGGCTCGCCGCTCGTGACGAGCGCCGTCGCGCGGACGGCGACCAGCCAGACGTAGAGCGCGAGCAGCCCGGTCATCGCGACCGCGGCCGCGATGCCGGTGCGCCGACGGCGCGAGGGCTCGGCCACGGTCAGAGGTCGAGCAGGTGCTCGAGGCCCACGGTCAGGCCGGGCCGTCGGCCGACCTCGCGCACGCCCAACAGCACGCCCGGCATGAAGCTCACGCGGTCGAACGAGTCGTGCCGGATCGTCAGCTGCTCCCCCGCGTTGCCGAGCAGGATCTCCTCGTGCGCGACGAGACCGCGCAGCCGGACCGCGTGCACGCGGACGCCGTCGACGTCGGCGCCCCGCGCACCGTCGAGCGTCTGCTCGGTCGCGTCGGGCATCGGCCCCAGCCCCGCGGCGGCACGCGCGGCGGCGATCCCCGCGGCCGTGTGGCGCGCGGTGCCGGACGGGGCGTCGACCTTGTTCGGGTGGTGCAGCTCGACGACCTCGGCGGACTCGAACCAGCGCGCCGCACGCGCCGCGAACGCCATGGCGAGGACGGCGCCGATCGCGAAGTTGGGCGCCACCAGCACGCCCACACCGGGCCGGTCGGCGAGGTGGTCGCGGACCCGTGCCAGCGCGTCGTCGTCCCAGCCGGTCGTGCCGACGACGGCGTGCACGCCCGCGTCGACGAGCGCGTGCACGTTGCCCTCGGTCACCGACGGGACCGTGAAGTCGACCGCGACCTGCGCTCCGGCGTCCACGACGGCCGACAGGTCGCCGCCCGCGTCCAGTGCGACCGCCAGCTGCAGGTCGGGGGCCTCGTCGACGGCCCGCACGACGGTCGAGCCCATGCGTCCAGCCGCGCCGAGGACGGCCACCCTGATCGGTTCGCTCACGGGGTGAAACCCTATCCGGCGACCGGCGACCCCAGCGCCGCGGCGATCCCCTGCTCGATCCGCCGCAGCTCCAGCGGTGTGAAGCCGGTGAACCGCTCGACCTCGCGCGGCGGGTAGCCCGCCTGCACGTACCAGCGGATCGCCCCGAGCGCGTCCTCGGGGCGGACCGGTCCCGGTCCGACGGCATCGCGCACGAACGCGGAGAACCGCACCGCCGCGAGCAGCGCGTCGGGCGCGAGGCCCAGGTGCTCGACGGACCACCGGTGCAACGTGCCGACGGGCAGCTCCGCTGCGCGCGCGAGGTCGGCGACGGTCACGAGCCCGCGGGACGCGAGCAGCTCCTCGACCGCGGGCTCGAGCAGGGTGAGCTCCTCGGGCTCCTCGGCCGCCGCGAGCGCCCCGGCGACCGCGACGCCCAGCAGCTGCGCCGCGCGGTCGTCGTCGCCCGCCTCGAGGGCCGCCTGGCACGCGGCCACGTCGGCGGTCGCGAACGACCGGTCGAGCGGGACGACGTCGTCCGGGGCGACGGGGACGCGCAGCCGCGCGAGGGCGAGCGGTCCGAGCTGAGCCCCCAGCCGGACCGACGGGCCCGGCTGCTCACGGACGACGGGGCGGCTCGACGGACCGCGGACACCGGGGCCGTCCGCCGTGCGGCGCCGCGTGAGCGCGTCGACGCGTCCGCCGCGCGCGCCGAGCGTCACGAGCGCGAGCCCGTGGCCGTCCGGCAGGAGAACCTCACGTGTGACGACGACCGACGGCTGCCGGACCACCCACAGGTGCTCGACGAGGCCACGCGCCGCGTCGGGCGGCTCGAACCTGCGGTACTCGACGCTCATACCCCATGATGACGCGCGGTCGCCGGACCGGGTGGGCCGATCGGCCCGCCGGTCGGGTGAGGATCGTGCGGGTGCGTCGGGGTCAGTCGCCGAACGGGCCGACACGCACCACGGAGCGCGGCCGCGACGCGAGCTCGGCGGCGAGCTCCTGCACGTCGGCGGCCGTCACCGAGCGGATGCGCTCGAGCGACTCGTCGATGCTGAGCAGCTCGCCGTGCACCAGCTCGGCCTTGCCGAGTCGGCTCATGCGCGAGCCGGTGTCCTCCATGCCGAGCACGAGGCCGCCCGCGAGCTGCCCGCGCGACCGCTCGAGCTCGGCCGGCGTGATGCCGTCCTGCGCGAGGCGCTCCCACTCGGCGACCATGAGGGCGACGACCTCGTCGACCTTGCCCGGTGCGCAGCCCGCGTACAGCCCGAAGACCCCCGTGTCGGCGTGCCCGGAGGCGTACGAGTACGTCGAGTAGGCGAGGCCCCGCCGCTCGCGGATCTCCTGGAAGAGACGCGACGACATGCCGCCGCCCAGCACCGCGTTGAGGACCGAGAGCGTGAAGCGGCGGTCGTCGGTCGCGGTGAGCGCCGTGCCGCCGACGATGACGTTCGCCTGCTCGGTGTGCCGGCGCACCGTGAGCTCGACGCCGTCCGCCGGGATGCCCGACGAGCCCGCGGCGAGCGCGAGCGACGTGACGGGACGCCGTCCGGTCGGCGCGGCCTGACCGTCGAGCGACCAGCCACCGGTCGCGAGGGCGTCGGCGACCTGGGCGCACAGCACGTCGTGGTCGACGCCGCCCGCCGCGGTGACGACCAGGGTCGACGGCGTGTAGTGCCAGCGGTAGTGCTCCCACACGGCGTCACGCGGGACCGCGCGGATCGTGTCGGGCGTGCCGCCGATGGGGCGGCCGAGCGGGTGTCCACCCAGCACCGCCGACGCGAACTGCTCGTGCACGACGTCGCTCGGGTCGTCGTCGTTCATCGCGAGCTCTTCGAGGATCACGCCGCGCTCGGTCTCGAGCTCGTCGGCGTCGAGCCGCGCCGAGGTCACCATGTCCGCGATGACGTCGACCGCCATCGGGAGGTCGGTGTCGAGCACGCGCGCGTAGTAGCAGGTGTGCTCCTTGCCGGTCGCGGCGTTGGCCTCACCGCCGACGGCGTCGAACGCCTCGGCGATGTCCATCGCGGACCGGCGGGCCGTGCCCTTGAACAGCAGGTGCTCGAGGAAGTGCGTCGAGCCGAAGTGGCCCGACTCCTCGTCGCGCGAGCCGACGCCGACCCACGCCCCGACGGTGGCGGAGCGCAGGCCGGGCATCTGCTCGGTGAGCACGCGGACCCCGCCGGGCAGGACGGAACGACGCACGATGGCGTCGCCGTCCTGCCCGGCGGTCTGCTCCGCCCCGGGCAGGCCCGGGCCGACGAGCGGGAGGTCCAGCGGCACGTCAGGCGTCGGCGGGCGCGGCGGCGGCGGACTCCGCCGGCGCGTCGGCCGCGGCGTCCTCCTCGATGACCGCGTGCAGCGAGAGCTTGCCGCGCGGGTCGATCTCGCCGATCTCGACCTGGACCTTCTGCCCGATGGACAGGACGTCCTCGACGTTCTCGACGCGCTTGCCGCCGACGAGCTTGCGGATCTGCGAGATGTGCAGCAGACCGTCCTTGCCCGGCGAGAGCGACACGAACGCGCCGAACGTCGTCGTCTTCACGACGGTGCCGACGAAGCGCTCGCCCACCTCGGGCATGTGCGGGTTGGCGATCGCGTTGATCGCCGCCCGCGCGGCCTCCGCCGACGGACCGTCGGTGGCGCCGATGTAGACCGTGCCGTCGTCCTCGATCGAGATGTCGGCGCCGGTCTCCTCCTGGATCTGGTTGATCATCTTGCCCTTGGGGCCGATGACCTCGCCGATCTTGTCGACGGGGACCTTCACCGTGATGACGCGCGGCGCGAACGGGCTCATCTCGTCCGGGACGTCGATCGCCTCGGCGATGACGTCGAGGATCGCGAGACGCGCCTCCTTGGCCTGCGTCAGCGCGCCGGCCAGCACCGACGCGGGGATGCCGTCGAGCTTGGTGTCGAGCTGGATCGCGGTGACGAAGTCGCGCGTGCCGGCGACCTTGAAGTCCATGTCACCGAACGCGTCCTCGGCGCCGAGGATGTCGGTGAGCGCCGCGTAGCGGGTCTCACCGTCCACCGTGTCGGACACGAGGCCCATCGCGATGCCCGCGACGGGGGCGCGCAGCGGCACACCGGCGTTGAGCAGCGACAGCGTCGAGGCGCAGACCGAGCCCATGGACGTCGAGCCGTTGGAGCCGAGGGCCTCGGACACCTGACGGATCGCGTAGGGGAACTCCTCGCGGCTCGGCAGCACGGGCATGAGCGCCCGCTCGGCGAGCGCGCCGTGGCCGATCTCGCGGCGCTTCGGCGAGCCGACACGGCCCGTCTCACCCGTCGAGTAGGGCGGGAAGTTGTAGTTGTGCATGTACCGCTTGCGCGTCTCCGGGGAGAGCGTGTCGAGCTGCTGCTCCATGCGGAGCATGTTGAGCGTCGTGACGCCGAGGATCTGCGTCTCGCCGCGCTCGAAGATCGCCGAGCCGTGCACGCGGGGCAGGACCTCGACCTCGGCCGACAGCGTGCGGATGTCCCGCAGGCCGCGGCCGTCGATGCGGAAGCCGTCCGTGAGGATGCGCTGGCGGATGAGCTTCTTCTGCACCGACCGGTAGGCGGCGGAGAGCTCCTTCTCGCGGCCCTCGAACTGCTCGGCGAGCTGGCCCACGACCTCGGCCTTGATCTCGTCGAGACGGTTCTCGCGCGTCTGCTTGTCGGCGATGGACAGCGCCTCGCCCAGCGACGCGGTCGCGGCGGACTCGACGGCGGCGAACGCGTCGTCCTGGTAGTCCGGGAACGTCGGGAAGACCTGGGTCTCCTTGGCGGCCTTCGCGGCGAGCTCCTGCTGCGCCTCGACGAGGACCTTGATGAACGGCTTCGCGGCCTCGAGGCCCTGCGCGACGATCTCCTCGGTGGGCGCGGTCGCACCCTCCTGGATGAGGTTCCACGACTTCTCGGGCGCCTCGGCCTCGATCATGGCGATGGCCACGTCGTCACCGACGACACGACCGGCGACGACCATGTCGAACGTCGCGCGCTCACGCTCGGAGTAGCGCGGGAACGCGACCCACTGGCCGTCGACGAGCGCGATGCGCACGCCACCGACGGGGCCCGAGAAGGGCAGGCCGGAGAGCTGCGTCGAGATGGACGCGGCGTTGATCGCGAGCACGTCGTACGCGTCGTCCGGGTGGATCGCGAGGACGGTGATGACGACCTGGACCTCGTTGCGCAGGCCCTTGACGAACAGGGGGCGCAGCGGGCGGTCGACGAGACGGCACGCCAGGATCGCCTCGGTCGAGGGACGGCCCTCACGACGGAAGAACGAGCCGGGGATCTTGCCCGCGGCGTACTGCCGCTCCTCGACGTCGATCGTCAGCGGGAAGAAGTCGAACTGGTCCTTGGGGTGCTTGCCGGCCGTCGTGGCCGACAGGAGCATCGTGTCGCCGTCCAGGTAGGCGGCGGCCGAGCCGGCGGCCTGCTTGGCCAGGCGGCCCGTCTCGAAGCGGACGGTGCGGGTGCCGAAGCGACCGTTGTCGATCACGGCCTCGGCGAACTGGATCTCGGGACCCTCCACGGGTGCCCTCCTCGTTCTCGAAGGCGCCGGCCGGCCGCGGCGGTCTTCGACCGTGGTCCTCGGAGCCGTGGGGCTCCGGGGGCCACTACCGAGGACCGGACGAGCGGGCCGACGCGGTGGATGGTGCTGGGTGGTGCTGGTGGTGCTGGTCGTGCGGGAGGCACGCCGGCCGGACGGTCAGGCCCGGCCGGGGCGAACATCGGACCAGCCCGGACCCTGGTACGGGTCCGGGCTGGTCCGGAGGCTCAACGGCGCAGGCCGAGGCGCTCGATGATCGAGCGGTAGCGGTTGATGTCGACCTTCTGCAGGTAGCCGAGAAGACGACGACGACGACCGACGAGCAGCAGCAGGCCGCGACGGCTGTGGTGGTCGTGCTTGTGCTCCTTGAGGTGCTCCGTCAGGTCCTTGATCCGCTGGGTCAGGACGGCGATCTGCACCTCCGGCGAACCGGTGTCGCCCTCGTGCGTCGCGTACTCGGTCATGATGGCCTGCTTGGTGGCGCTGTCCAGGGACACGGTTCTCCAGGTTGTCTCGTTGCGCGGTGCTCCGGGGCATGTCCACCCGGGCTCTCTCGTTCCGCGGCCGTTCTGACGGCGTCGACCATCGTACCAGGCGGTTCGTGGCCGACCTGCCGCCCGCCGCCCGCCGCCGGCCCCCGGCCGGCGCCGACGCCCCGCGTCAGGCGGTGGCCGCGCCCGCCAGGACCTCGCGCACGCGCTCGACGTCCTCGCCCATGCGCTCGAGCAGCGCGTCGACCGAGTCGAACCGCAGCGTCGGGCGCAGCCGCTCGACGAGCTCGACGACGACCTGCTCGTCGTAGAGGTCGAGGTCGTCGCGGTCGAGGACGTACGCCTCGATGCGGCGCTCCTGCCCGTCGAACGTCGGGTTGGTGCCGATCGACACCGCGGCGGGCAGGACGCGGTCCGGGTCCTGCGACGTCACGGCGGTCCCGTCGGCGTGCCGCACGCGCCGCAGCCACCCGGCGTACACGCCGTCGGCCGGCACCATGCCCGTGAGCTCACCGCCGAGGTTCGCCGTCGGGTAGCCGAGCTCGCGGCCGCGCGCGTCGCCGTGCACGACGGTCCCGCGCACGCGGTGCGGGCGGCCGAGCACGCGCGCGGCCTGCACGACGTCGCCCGCCTCCAGGAGCTCGCGCGCCCACGTCGACGACCACCGGCGCCGCAGCGGGTCGGCAGCCTGGTCCTCGGCGCTGCCGGGGTCGGCGGCGGGCGCGGGCGTGACGTCCTCGATGACCTCGACGTCGAACCCGTACCGCTCGCCGAGCGCGACCATCGTCGAGAGGTCGCCCGAGTTCTGCCAGCCGAACCGCACGTCGCGGCCGACGACGACCGTGCGCGTCCGCAGCCCGTCGACGAGGTACCGCTCGACGAACTCCTGCGGCGTCTGGCGCGCGAACTCGAGCGTGTACGGCAGCAGGAGGACGGCGTCGAGACCCGTCTCCGCGAGCAGCTCGAGCCGGTCCTCGTCGCCCGTGATGAGCTCGGGCGCGCTGTCGGGCCGGTGCACCTGGAGCGGGTGCGGCGTGAACGTCACGGCCACGGCGCGCGCCCCGACCGCGCGCGCGTCGGCGCACATTCGGGTGAGGACGCTGACGTGCCCGCGGTGGACACCGTCGAAGTTGCCGATGGTCACGACCGACGGGCCGAACCCGGACGGGACGTCCGCGAGGTCGTTCCAGCGCTGCACAGGGAGGATCATGCCACCGCCACGACGCGGCCCTGACGGCGGTCCCCGCCGCGGACGGTCCGGGACGCGCCGCGCGCACGCGCGGACGCGGCACGGCGCGCGGCCGACCCGAGGCCGGCCGCGCGCCGTCGTGGACCGTCCGTCAGCTGCGAGGCCGGTCGATCACGAGCGCCGCGGCGTCGGTCGTGGCCGAGCCCTCGGTGCTGGTGAACACCGCGCGGTACTGCGTGCTCGCGGCGAGCACGGTGACCGGGACCCGCAGCGTCGTCGACGTCGCGCCCGGGATCGTGTGCCACGACCCGCGCGCCCAGCGGACCTGCCACGCGACGCGCGGCTCGGGGTACCCGTCGGCCGCGGCGCGGAACGTCGCGACGGTGCCGAGCCGCGCCCTGACGTCGCTCGGCTGCTGGGTGACGACCGGGGGCGTCCGCTGCACCGTGAGCCGGGCGGCGGTCGACTCGGCGGTCCCCGAGGCGTTCGAGAACACCGCCCGGTACCGGTTGCCGTCGGTCTTCGCGGTCGCCCGGACGGTCAGCGTCAGGCTGGTCGCACCCGCGACGTCCTTCCAGCCGCCCCGCGCACCGCGCACCTGCCACTGCACGGCCGGCGCCGGGACGCCGTTCGCGGCCGCGGTGAACGTGGCGTCGGTGCCGACCCCGGCGGTCGCGTCGGCGGGCTGCTCCGTGATCGTCGGAGCGACCGCGGTCGGCTTCCCGGCGCCCTGGTCGGCGACCCACGACGCGACCCACGACAGCGCCGAGTTCCAGTTGACCGTGATCTCGTTGGTCGACCACGCCTGGATCTCGTCGACGTAGCACGCCGACGGTGCGCAGCCGTTCGGGAAGGCCGCCTTGGTCGTCGGGTCCCACGTCGCCGCCTGGGAGTTGGGACCGCCCGCGAGCGAGCCGGGCGGCGGGCCCGGCAGCGACGGGTCGAGCTGGTGCGCGAACCACCGGCTGTGCTGCTGGTGCGAGGCGACCTCTCCCCAGCCGGTCACGTACGACTGGTTGAGCGCGTTACGGCCCAGCAGGTAGTCGAGCCCCTCGAGCGTCGACGCACGGAACCTCGCGTCGCCGGTGAGGTCGTACGCCGTCGCGACGACGACGAGGTTGTTCGCGACCTGCGAGCTCGAGCCCCACACGTACTGGCCGCCGGGCGGCGAGTACAGCGACCCGAAGCCCTGGTCGGCCTGTGCGGCGAGGTACTCCTCGGCACCCGCGACGACCGACGCGCGGACGTCGTCACGGTCGGGCAGCGC
Organism: Cellulomonas fimi; assembly: GCF_028583725.1. Taxonomy (NCBI): domain Bacteria; kingdom Bacillati; phylum Actinomycetota; class Actinomycetes; order Micrococcales; family Cellulomonadaceae; genus Cellulomonas; species Cellulomonas fimi. Next base: position 2,735,900 of record NZ_CP110680.1, read on the forward strand.
GCTCGGCACGGTCGCGAGGTCGAGCCGGCCGAGCGCCGCGACGCTCCCCCAGCTGAACCCGTCCGGCGTGAACACGTCCGCCGCGTGGAGCGGCGACGACGTCACGGCCTGCGCGAACGCGTCCTCCCCTGTCGTGAGGTACAGCTCCGCGGCGGCCCAGTAGAGCTCGTCGGACACCTCGGAGTCGTTGTACGCGCCGCCGCCGTCCGCACCGGCCTCGCCGGGCGCGTAGAGCGCCGGGTGCGCCTGCGCGGCGGCCCACGTCGAGCGCGCGGCGTCGAGCAGGGTCTCGGCGAACGCCGGGTCGTACGCCTCGAACAGCCGCGCACCCTGCGCGGCGACCGCGGACAGGTTGAGCGTCGCCGCGGTCGACGGGCGGTGCAGCGAGCGCACCTGCGGGTCGTCGGCGGGCAGCAGCGGCAGGCCGGTCCAGCCCTCGTCGTGCACCTTGTGGTGCACCATGCCCGCGTACTCGCCCTCGGGCACGATCATCGAGAGCATCCACTCGAGCTCCCAGCGCGCCTCGTCGAGCACGTCGGGCACGTCGTTGCCGTGCTCGGGCAGGTCGAGCGTGCCGTCGGCCAGCGCCTCGGCCGTGCCGGCGTGCAGCGCACGCTCGTACGTCTGGAGCAGCTGGCCGACCGCGATGCCGCCGTTGACGACGTACTTGCCGTGGTCGCCCGCGTCGTACCAGCCGCCGCTCACGTCGAGCCGGTAGTCGCACGTCCAGCCGTCGTAGTAGTCGCGCGGCCCGAGGCAGGGGACGTCCGTGTCGCCCTGGTTGGGCGCGACGCCGACGTGCCCGGCCTCGCGGGCGTACTCCTCGCCGACGACGTCGGCCTCGATCTCGGTGCCCGAGCGCGCGAGGTAGAAGTAGTTGAGGGCGTCGTACCGGAGCTGCTGGTAGAGGTCGGCCTCGATGTCGAACGGCCGGCTCGTCTCACCGTCTGCGACGAGCGTGAAGCCCTCGCCCTCGACCGTCACGTCGGAGAAGTCGATGACGTGCACGGCCTGCTCGGCCGACGGCTCGACGCCGCGCGGCTCGCTCGTGCCGTCGGCGACGACCCCGCCGTCGGCGTCGTGCAGCTCCCACGCGACCGGGTCCGCTGCGTCCGTCACGAGCGTCGCGCGCTTCGGTCCGAACGGCAGGTAGCCGACCTGGTTGACGCGCACGCGCGGCCCGGTGTCGGGCTCGTACCCGGGCGGTGGGGTCGCGGACGTCGTCAGCGAGACGTCGGAGATGCAGAACTCGTACGCGGCGGCCTTGCCGAGGTGGAACGCGAGCTGCCCCGGCGCGGTGCCGTCGGGCGGGAACGTGAGGTTCGACGTGAACGCGTAGTCGAGGGTCGTCGGCTCGCCGGTGAGCGGCGCCGAGCCCTGCTCGAACGCAGTCCGGTAGGCGCCGCCGCCCTCGCCCACGATGACGCGCACCGGCATGTCCGGCGTCGCGCTCGCGGTGAACGACAGGACGTAGTTCTCGCCCTCGTCGACGGGCAGGCCGTTGTACGCGAGGCCCGCGTCCCAGGGGTTGCTCTGGCCGCCCGGCAGGTCGACGCACATGCGGCCGTCGGCGAACACCGGGTCGCTCGTGCCGTAGAGCGACCACGGGCCGAGCGACTCGGCGAACGACGTGTGCGACAGCAGCTCGACGTCGGAGTCGAGGGACACGTCGTCGAGGCAGAACGTCCACGCGTCGGCGCTGAAGCCGCCGAGCTGGAACGCGATCTGCCCCTCCGGGTCGTCCGGGGCGGGCGTCGCCGGGTACGTGGCGGACGCGGTGAACGTCTCGGTGACGTCGCGCGGGTCGGAGGTCAGCGCCGGGCTCGTGTCGAGCACCGTGCCGTACGGCGCGCCGTTCTGGCCGACGAGGGCGCGGATCGTGACGTCGGTCGAGGCCGACGCGGTGTACGCGAGCGTGTACGTCTCGCCCTGCTCGATCGCGACGCCGTTGAGCACGACGCCGACGCCGTACTGCGCCGACCCGGCCGGCACGTCGACGCACAGCGCGCCCGTGCTCGTGTCGATCGGCCCGTCCGTGCCGTAGGCGACCCAGCCCTCGGCGCCGGACTCGAAGGTGCCCTCCCCGATCTGCGACGCGGCGAGGGCCGCGCCGCTTCCTGCCAGCGCGAGCGCGACCGTCGCGACGACGGCCGTGGCGCCCGTGCGCGCGTGTGCTGAGGTGCGAGAAACCACTCTGTCTCCCCTGTCGTAGGAGCGCTCCCATCCGGGACGGGAGCACCGGTGCGGCGCGGGCAGGTTAGGCACGGCGGTGACGGGCGGGGAAGCGGATCGATGCGACCGAAACGATTCGGTCCTGGATGCGGTCACCGCGGGGGCGATCGGGCCGCTCAGGTCGACGCGGGAGCGAACACCAGCACCGGGCGCACGCGCGGCCCTCGCTCCTCGACGAGCGCGACGAGCGTGCCGTCGGGCGCCATCGCGGCGACCGTCCCGGCCGGCCCGCCCGGCACCGGCGCGAGCGACTGGCCGTACGACAGCGCCCGGACCTCGTCCTCGTCCAGGGTGCGCACCGGGAACGTCGCGCGCGCCGCGTCGGCCAGCGGCAGCACGGGCAGCGGCGCGTCGTCGGGCTCGGCGGCGAGCTCGTCCAGCGTGCGTGCCACATCGAGACCGAAGCCGCCGACCCGGGTGCGCCGCAGCGCCGTCAGGTGACCGCCGACGCCGAGCGCCGCGCCGACGTCCCGCGCGAGCGCGCGGACGTACGTGCCGGACGAGCAGACGACGGTCACGTCGACGTCGAGCACGACCGACCCGTCGACCACGACGCGGCGGCGCTCGTGCACGTCGAAGCGCTCCACGGTGACGGGGCGCGCGGCGAGCTCGACCTGCTCCCCCGCCCGCACGCGCGCGTACGCCCGCTCGCCGCCGACCTTGATCGCGGAGACCGAGCTGGGCACCTGCAGGATGGGGCCGGTGAGCGCGGCGACGGCCGCGTCGAGCGCGGCCTCGGTGATCCCGGACGCGTCGCGGACCTCGACGACCTCGCCCTCCGCGTCGTCGGTCGTGGTCGCGACACCGAGCCGGACGGTGGCGGTGTACTCCTTGTCGGCGCCGACGACGTAGGTGAGCAGGCGGGTCGCACGGCCGATGCCGAGGACGAGCACACCGGTCGCCATCGGGTCCAGCGTCCCGGCGTGCCCGACCTTGCGCGTCGCGGCGAGGCGGCGCGTGCGCGCGACGACGTCGTGGCTGGTCCAGCCCTGCGGCTTGTCGACGACGACGAGACCGTCGGCGGCGGTGGGGCGGCGAGGGCCGGTCGGGGTCGGGCGACTCACGGGATCGGGAGGTGCTCGAGCGTGCACAGGACGAGGCCGTCCATGCCGCTGTCCTCGCCCGTGTGCCGGTGGGCGTCCACGGCGAGCAGCACGTTGATGAGCATGCCCTGCGCGACGAACAGACGGGCGTCGTCGTCCGTGCCGCCGGACCGCTCACGGAACAGCCGGAACGCCTCGCCGAGCGTGTGGCGCGCGACGCGGCCCACCTCGGGGTCGCCGCCCGCGATGAAGCCGTGCATGAGCAGACGCAGCAGGTCGCGGTCCTCGAGCAGGCTGACGTACGCGTCGCCCATCCGCTTGGCGGCCTCGGGGCCGGCCGGGACGCTGCCGAGCGTCGCGAGCACCTGCTCGCTCGCCTGCCGGTACGCCTCCAGGAACAGCTCGCGCTTGGACCCGAAGAGGCGGACGACGTAGGGCTGCGACACCCCGGCGGCGCGCGCGACCTCGTCGGTCGACGCGGCGTACCCACCCTCGCCGAAGACGCGCCGCGCGGCGGCGAGGATCTGCTCGCGCCGCTCGGCCCCGGTCATGCGCTGCGGGGCGCTGCTCTGCTCGATCGTGGACGACACCTTGACAGGTTATCAGTCGATGCCTACGTTCGTCGCTTGTTAGTAATCACTCAATGCCAACAAGCCGAGGAGTCGTCGTGACCGCCACCGCCACCGCACCTCCCCCGGGCGCGAGCCCTGCTCCGAGCAGCACGGTCCGGCCCGCCCAGCGGCGCCCCGGTCGCGCCGTCCCGGTCGGCGTCGCGCTCGTCGCCGCGTCGCTGCCGATGTTCATGGCGACGCTCGACAACCTCGTCATGACGACCGCGCTGCCCGTCCTGCAGGTCGAGCTGTCCGCGTCGCTCGAGCAGCTCCAGTGGATGGTCAACGCCTACACGCTGTCCTTCGCGAGCCTCATGATCGCCGCCGCCACGCTCGGCGACCGGCTCGGCCGCCGCCGGGTCTTCGTCGCCGGCATCGTCGTCTTCGCGCTCGCGTCGATCGCCTCCGCGCTCGCGACCGACGCCGGCACGCTCATCGCCGCCCGTGCCGTCCAGGGAGCCGGCGCGGCCGCCGTCATGCCCCTGTCCCTCACGCTGCTCGCCGGGTCCGTCCCCGCCGCACGGCGCGCCATGGCCATCGGCATCTGGGGCGCCGTCTCCGGCCTGGGCGTCGCGCTCGGGCCGGTCATCGGCGGGGCCGTGGTCGACGGCATCGCGTGGCAGGCGATCTTCTGGATCAACGTGCCCGTCGCGATCGTCGCGATCCCGCTCGTGCGGTGGGCGTTGCCCGAGTCCTACGGGCGCCGGCAGCCGATCGACGTGCCCGGTCTGCTCCTCGCCGGCACCGGCGTCCTCGCGACCGTGTGGGCGATCATCCGTGGCAACGACGACGGCTGGGGCTCTGCGCGCGTCGTCGGCGGGCTCGTGCTCGGCGCCGTCCTGCTCGCCGCGTTCCTCGTCCGCGAGTCGCGCACCGCCCACCCGCTCGTCCCGCTGCGCCTGTTCCGCGTCCGGTCGTTCGCCGTCGCCAACGCGACCGCGCTGCTGTTCTCCGTCGGCGTGTTCGGCATCGTCTTCCTGCTGTCGCAGTACCTCCAGGTCGGCATGGGCTACTCGCCGCTCGAGGCCGGCGTGCGCACCCTGCCGTGGACCGCCGCGCCCATGCTCGTGGCCCCGCTCGCCGGCATGCTCGCCCCGCGCGTCGGCGTCCGTCCGCTCCTCACGGCCGGGCTCGCGCTCCAGGCGCTCGGCCTCGCGTGGCAGGGGCTGCTCGTCGGCGGCGACGTCGTCTACGCGGACCTCGTGCCGGGCCTCGCGCTCGCCGGCATCGGCATGGGGCTGACCTTCGCGCCCAGCGCCACCGCGGTCCTCGCCGACATGGTCCCCGACGACCACGGCACCGCCTCGTCGGTCAACGCGACCATCCGCGAGCTCGGCGGCGCGCTCGGCGTCGCGGTCCTCGTCGCCGTCTTCCAGGCCGCCGATGGGACGCTCACGCCCGAGGGATACCTGGCCGGGCTCCAGCCCGCGATGCTCGCGGCCGCCGCGATCGTCGGCGTCGGTGCGCTGCTGGCCCTGCTCATGCCGCGTGGCACGGGCCGCGGCGTCACGGCCGTCGGGGGCCACTGACACCGCGGGCCGGCGCCGAGAGCGCGACGACCGACCATCCGACGTCCCGACGTCCCGGCGTCCCGTCGGACGAGACGAGCCCCCGACCGGTTCCGCACCGGTCGGGGGCTCGTCCTTCGTCCTGGGGACGCCGGCCGTCATGCCTCGGTGTCGTCCTCGTCCTCCGCGGGCCGGCGGTAGGGATCCGCCTCCCCCGCGTACGACGCCTGCGACGCGAGCGCCGCGACCTCCGCGTCCCGTCGCGCGGCCTCGACGAGCGCGGCGTCGAGGTGCGCCGCCGTCTCCGGCACCGCGTCGAGGTGGAACGCGAGCGTCGGGGTCAGGCGGATGCCGGTCTGCTTGCCGACCTCGGACCGGATGACGCCCTTCGCGCTCTCGAGCGCCTTCGCGCTGCCGTCGCGCGCCTCGTCGTCGCCGTACACCGTGTAGAACACGTCGGCGTGCTGCAGGTCGCCGGTCACGCGGACGTCCGTCACGGTGACGAACCCGAGACGCGGGTCCTTGATCCGCGTGTCGAGCATCTGCGCGACGACCTGCTGGATCCGCTCCGCCAGCTTCCTGGCCCGTGCAGTGTCAGCCATGACACGTCCTTTCTCTCAGCCCAACCAGCTAGAAGCCTCGCACGAGGGCGCACGGAGGGCTCGGTGCCCTGTCCGCGGCCGTGGTGGGGCTGGCAGCCGGTCGCCCCGTGAGGGGCGACCGGCCGGAAGGCCGCGGACAGGGCACCGAGCCCGGCCGCTCCAGACGATCAGACGCGCGGCTTCTCGCGCATCTCCCACGTCTCGATGACGTCCTCGACCTGCAGGTCGTTGAACGACCCGAGTCCGATACCGCACTCGAAGCCCTCGCGGACCTCGGTGGCGTCGTCCTTGAACCGCTTGAGCGACTCGATCGTGAGGTTGTCCCCGACGACCTTGCCGCCGCGCAGCACGCGGGCCTTCGTGTTCCGGCGGATGAGGCCCGAGCGCACGATGGAACCGGCGATGTTGCCGAACTTCGAGGAGCGGAAGACCTCGCGGATCTCCGCGGAGCCCAGCTGGACCTCCTCGTACTCCGGCTTGAGCATGCCCTTGAGGGCCGCCTCGACGTCGTCGATCGCCTGGTAGATGACCGAGTAGAAGCGCACGTCGACGCCCTCGCGGTCGGCCAGGTCCTCGACGCGCTCCGCGAACTTCACGTTGAAGCCGATGATGATCGCGTTGTCGACCGTCGCCAGGTTGACGTCGTTCTGCGTGATGGCACCCACACCGCGGTGGATGACGCGCAGGTCGACCTCCTCGCCCACGTCGATCTTGAGCAGCGCGTCCTCGAGCGCCTCGACGGCACCCGACACGTCGCCCTTGAGGACCAGGTTGAGGGTCTCGACCTTGCCCTGCGCGAGCGCCTGCGTGAAGTCCTCGAGGCTGATGCGCTTGCGGCGCTTGGCCAGGAGGGCGGCGCGCTCGGCGGCCTCACGCTTCTCGGCGATCTGACGTGCCGTGCGCTCCTCGGGAGCGACGAGCAGCGTGTCACCGGCGCTCGGCACCGACGCGAGGCCGAGGACCTGGACCGGACGGGCCGGACCCGCCTCGACGACGGTGTTGCCGTGCTCGTCGAACATCGCACGGACGCGGCCGTGGGCCGTGCCCGCGACGATCGCGTCGCCGACGCGCAGCGTGCCCGACTGGACCAGCACCGTCGCGACGGCACCGCGGCCCTTGTCGAGGTTCGCCTCGATGGCGACGCCACGCGCGTCCTTGTCGGGGTTGGCCCGCAGGTCGAGCGCCGCGTCGGCCGTCAGCAGGACGGCCTCGAGCAGCTGGTCGATGCCCATGTTCTGCTTCGCGGAGACGTCGACGAACATGGTGTCGCCGCCGTACTCCTCGGCCACGAGGTTGTACTCGGTGAGCTGCTGGCGGATCTTGGCGGGGTTGGCCCCCTCCTTGTCCACCTTGTTCACCGCGACCACGATCGGCACGTTGGCGGCCTGCGCGTGGTTGAGCGCCTCGATCGTCTGGGGCATCACGCCGTCGTCGGCCGCGACCACGAGGATCGCGATGTCCGTGACCTGCGCACCACGGGCACGCATGGCGGTGAACGCCTCGTGACCCGGGGTGTCGATGAACGTGATGGCCCGCTCGTTGCCCTCGTGCTCCTTGGTGACCTGGTAGGCACCGATGTGCTGGGTGATCCCACCAGCTTCGCCGGCCACCACGTCCGTGGACCGGATGGCGTCGAGGAGCTTGGTCTTGCCGTGGTCGACGTGACCCATGACGGTCACGACCGGCGGGCGCGCCTGCAGGTCGTCGTCGCCCTCGGCCTCGAGCTCGGCGTCGAGGTCGATGTCGAAGGCCCCGAGCAGCTCGCGGTCCTCCTCCTCGGCCGACACCATCTCGATGACGTAGCCCAGCTCCTGGGCCAGCGCGCCGAACGTGTCCTCGTCGAGCGACTGCGTCGCGGTCGCCATCTCACCGAGGTGGAACAGCACCGTGACGAGCGCCGCCGGGTTGGCGTCGATCTTGTCGGCGAAGTCGTTCAGGGACGAGCCGTGCCGCAGGCGGATGACGGTCGAGCCGTTCCCGCGGGGGACGCTGACGCCGCCGAGCGACGGAGCCTGCATCGCCTCGAACTCCTGGCGCTTCGCCCGCTTCGACTTCCGCCCGCGGACGGGACGACCGCCGGCACGACCGAACGCACCCTGCGTCGAGCCGCGACCGGCACCACCGGGACGACCGCCGCCGCCACCGGGACGGCCGGCGAAGCCGCCGCCGCCAGCACCGGGCGCACCGCCACCGCCGCCGGGACGACCGCCGAAGCCGCCACGACCGCCGCCGCCACCGCCGCCGGGACGACCGGCACCGGCCGGACGCTCACCGGGGCGACCGACGCCGCTCGAGGTGCGGCCCGGCATCATGCCGGGGTTGGGACGGGGACCGCCCGGACGCGGACCACCCGGACGGGGGCCGCCGGGACGGTCGCCGCCGCCGGCCGCGGCCGCGGGGGCCTCGGGACGGCGGTCGCCGGGACGCGGCATGCCCTGCGAGGGCGCGAAGGGGTTGTTGCCCGGGCGGGGACCGCCGGGACGGGGACCGCCGCCGCCGGCACCGGGGCGCTCGCCCTGGCGCGGCATGCCCTGCGAGGGCGCGAACGGGTTGTTGCCGGGACGCGCCGCGGGGCGCGGGGCCGGACGCCCGCCGGGGGTCGGCGCGGAGCCGCCGGGGCGGCCCTGACCGGGAGCGGCGGGACGCGACGGCGCCGGGGCGGGCGCGGCCGACGCGGCCGGAGCCGGGGCGGCGGGACGCGCGGCCGGGGCCGGACGTGCGGGTGCCGGGGCCTGCGCCGGCGCGGCGGGGGCCGCAGCGGCGGGCGCCGGGGCGCTCGGGGCGGGTGCTGCCGGCGCGGGAGCCGCGGCGGCGGGCGCGGGAGCGGCGGGAGCCGGAGCCGCGGGCGCGGCGGGGGCCGGGCGCGCGGCGGCCTTCGGTGCCGAGGCACCGCCACCTGCGGGGTAGGTGTCGCGCAGCTTGCGCACGACGGGCGGCTCGATGGTCGAGCTCGCCGAGCGGACGAACTCTCCGAGCTCGTTCAGCTTGGTCATGAGGGTCTTGCTGTCGACTCCGAGCTCCTTGGCGAGCTCGTAGACGCGGACCTTGGCCACATCTCTCCTGTCCTGGCCCGCCCCCGGACAGGGTCGGACCGTCGTTAGTGCTGGGTACTCATCGCTGGGTACTCATCGGTGCGTGCTCATCGGGTAGCCATCGGCTTCCAACCCGCTTCCTTCTCGACGATCGGCCACGTCACCAGGGGGACCCGGTGACGCTCACTGCTCGTGCTGCTCGAGGTGCTCGTGGACCGCGCGCGTGCCGGGCGGACCCGGCAGCCGCAGGGCCCGCCCGAACGCCCTGTGGCGTTCGGCGAGCTCGAGACAGGCACGATCGGGGTGCAGCCACGCTCCCCTGCCCGGCATCCGGCGACCGACGTCCACGACCAGCTCCGGGACTCCGGGACCGGCGGCGGGGGCGACCACCCTCAGCAGGGCTGACCTCGGGCCGGTCGCTCGGCACCCCACGCACGTCCGCACCGGGCCCACGACTGCCACCACGGGTGCGGGGTCGGGGGTCCGCCTGCTCGGCGAGGAGAGCCGGGCATCCGGCCCAGCCGTCGACAGTCTACCCCTCCGCGTCACCGGTGCTGACCGGCGCCGCGCCGCGGGGCCTCGCCGGCGTCGTGCCGGGCAGCGCCGGCGGCGGGCCCGCCGTCGGCCTCGGGGACCTCGGCGTCGGACCGGATGTCGATGCGCCAGCCGGTCAGCTTCGCGGCCAGGCGGGCGTTCTGGCCCTCCTTGCCGATCGCGAGCGACAGCTGGTAGTCGGGCACGACGACGCGCGCCGCACGGGCCGCCTCGTCGACGACCGTGACGGACACCACGCGGGCCGGCGACAGCGCGTGCGCGATCATCTCGGCCGGGTCGTCGGAGTGGTCGACGATGTCGATCTTCTCGCCGTGCAGCTCGGCCATGACGGCGCGCACGCGGCCGCCCATCGGGCCGATGCACGCACCCTTGGCGTTCACCCCGGGCACGGTCGCGCGGACCGCCATCTTCGTGCGGTGCCCGGCCTCGCGGGCGATCGCGGTGATCTCGACCGTGCCGTCGGCGACCTCGGGCACCTCGAGCGCGAACAGCCGCCGCACGAGGTTCGGGTGCGTCCGTGACAGCGTCACCTGCGGGCCGCGCGGGCCGCGCGCGACCTCGATGACGTAGGCGCGCAGCCGGTCGCCGTGCACGTACTCCTCGCCCGGCACCTGCTCGTGCTGCGGCAGCACCGCCTCGGTCCCGCCCACGTCGACGAGCACCGTGCGCGGGTCTCGGCCCTGCTGGATGACGCCGCCGAGGACCTCGCCCTCCTTGCCGCGGAACGTGCCGAGCACCTGGTCGTCCTCGGCGTCACGCAGCCGCTGGACGATGACCTGGCGCGCGGTCGCGGTCGCGATGCGACCGAACCCGTCGGGGGTGTCGTCGAACTCCGGGGTCTCCACCTCGACCGGACGGCCGTCCTCGCCGAGCGGCGCGGGCTCGCGGGCCCACACGGTCACGTGCCCGCTGCGGCGGTCGACCTCCACGCGTGCCCGCGGGTGCGACCCCGGCGTGCGGTGGTAGGCGGACAGCAGCGCCTGCTCGATCGCCGAGACGAGCACGTCCAGGCTGATCTCCCGCTCGCGCTCCAGCAGTCGCAGCGCCTGCATGTCGATGTCCATGTCAGCCCTCCCCGGCGGCGTCGGCACCCGGGCCCGCCACGTCGTCGTCGTCCACAGGGCCGAGGCCGCTCAGGTCCACCTCGACGCGCGCGTCGCGCACGTCGGTCAGCAGCAGGCGCACGGGATCCCCGGTCTTCGGCCGACGACCCTTGACGCCGGGCGTCACGGGGACGACGACGACCGCGTCGTCGGCGTCCGTCGCGCCGCGCTCGACGCCCGTCAGGCGCCCCGAGACCGTCCCGCCGTCCGCGAGACGGACCGTCACCGACCGGCCCACCGCCCGCGCGAAGTGACGCCGCTCCGTCAGCGGCCGGGACACGCCGGGGCTGGACACCTCGAGCGTGTACTCCCCCGCCACGACGTCCTGCGCGTCGAGCGCGTCCGACACGGCGCGGGTCACGTCCGCGACCCGGTCCAGGTCGAGCTCGCCCTCGTCGTCCTCGGCGACGTCCACGACCACGCGGACCACCGACCGGGCCCCCGCCCTCGCCACCTCGACGTCCTCCAGCAGGAGGCCGATGCCGGCCACCGCCGGTGCGACGACCTGCCGGACCCGCTGGGCGGGTGCTGGCGCGACCATGGGAGGGCCTCCTGTCGGTTCCGACGGGTCACCGGCACGCGGCTCGACCCTGTGATGTTGTGGGACCAGCGTAACGAGTCCGCGCGCACCCGCCGGTCGCGGCGTCGACTCGCCACGCCGCCGTGGGAGGATCACCGGCGATGAGCGCACCGAACCGCCCGACCGCCGCCCGCCCCCGGCCCGCGCCGCTCCGGCGGGCGGGTGCCGTCGTCGTGGCCGTCACCGCTGCCGCCCTGCTGGCGGGCTGCGGCCTGCGGATGGAGACGCCGCCACCCGTCGAGCCGTCCCCCGACGCGGTCGAGCAGGCGCGCGGCCGGACGGCCGAGGACGCGCTGGGGCTCGCGGACGACGCCCGGGAGCTGCTGGCCTCCGCTCCCGCCGAGCCGGTCGCGGCGGTGCTGGCCGACGTCGCGGCGTTCAGCGAGCTGCACGCCGAGCAGCTCGGCGGTGTGTACGACTCCGGCCTGCCGGACCCGACCCCGTCGGCGTCGCCCACCGACGCACCGGACGAGCCCGCGCCGACCGCCGAGACGGTGCTGGCCGCGCTCGCAGAGGACGCCGCCACGGCGCTCGCCGACGCGGACACCGTGCCCGACGGCCCGCTCGCGCGCCTCGTCGGCTCGGTCGCGACCGCACGGACGGACCTCGCCGGGCGGCTCGCGGCGGCGCTGGGCCTGCCCGCACCCGAGATCACCGTGCCGGCACCGACGACGGAGGACGCCTCGACCGACGACGGCGGCGAGGCACCCTCGACACCGTCCGTGGCTCCGACCCCCGGCGCCGACGACGCGAGCGCCGGGGCGCCCGCGGGCCTGGACCGGACCGACCTCGACGCCCTCACGCTCGCGCACGACGAGGCCGGCTACGCGCTCGAGGTCGTCGCGGCCAAGCTCGGCGGCGACCAGCGGACGCTCGCGCAGCAGACCGCGGCCGCGCACCGCGACCACGCGGAGCGGTGGGCGCTCGCCGCCGGTTCGACGGGGCAGCTCGACGACCCGCGGCGCGCGGCGTACGCGCTCCCGCCGGGGCTCGACGACCCGGCCGTCGCGACCGGCGTGGCACGCGGCGTCGAGTCCGCGGTCGCCGACACCTACGCGACGCTGCTCGCCTCCGCGGACGCCGGCGGGCGTGGCGACCTCCTCACCGGCCTCGCCGACGCCACGCGCCGTGCGCGCGTGTGGGGGGCGACGCCGGTCGCCTTCCCGGGCATGCCCGAGCTCGCGGCCGAGCCGCTGCCGACACCGTCCGCCGGCTGACGCGGTCGACACCGTCCGCCGGCTGACGCGGCGACGACGCCGTCCGCCGGCTGACGCCGCGACACCGTCGTCGGCGCCGTCGTCCGGCGGCCGGGGGCTCAGCCGGCGAGCAGCTCGCGGACCCGCGCGGCGACGTGCTCGACGACGTCCGCGACGGGCACCTGCGTGGCCTCGCCACCGGCGCGCGGCCGGACCTCGACGACGCCCTCGGCGAGCCCGCGCCCGACGACGACGACGAGCGGCACGCCGAGCAGCTCGGCGTCGGCGAACTTCACGCCAGGAGACACCTTCGGCCGGTCGTCGTAGAGGACCTCGACCCCGCGCCCGACGAGCGCGCGGGCGATGTCCTCGGCGGCGTCGAACACGGTCGCGTCCTTGCCGGTCGCGACGACGTGCACGTGCGCGGGCGCGACGTGCGCGGGCCACGCGAGACCGCGGTCGTCGTGGTTGGCCTCGGCGAGCGCCGCCATCACGCGGGACACGCCGATGCCGTACGAGCCCATCGTCACGACCTGCGACTTGCCGTTCTGGTCGAGGACCGTGAGGCCGAGCGCCTGCGCGTACTTGCGACCGAGCTGGAAGATGTGGCCGATCTCGATGCCGCGCGCGAGCTCGAGCGGGCCGGAGCCGTCGGGTGCGGGGTCGCCCGCGCGGACCTCGGCGGCCTCGATCGTGCCGTCGGCCGTGAAGTCGCGACCGGCGACGAGGTCGTAGACGTGCCGGCCCGGCTCGTTCGCGCCGGTGATCCAGCGCGTGCCCGCGACGACGCGCGGGTCGAGCAGGTACCGCACGGCGGTCCGCTCGGTGCCCTCCGCGACGGGCACGTTCGGGCCGAGCGCGCCGGGGCCGATGTAGCCCTTGACGAGCTCCGGGTGCGCGGCGAAGTCCGCCTCCCCCGCGGCCTCGACCTCCGCCGGCGCGAGCGCCGCCTCGAGCCGCTTGAGGTCGACCTCGCGGTCGCCGGGCAGCCCGACGACGAGCAGCTCGCGCTCCCCCGACGGGTGCACGAGCGCGAGCACGACGTTCTTGAGCGTGTCGGCCGCGGCCCACGGCCGGTCGGCGCGCGGGAAGCGCTCGTTCGACACCGCGACGAGCGTCTCGATCGTCGGGGTGTCGGGCGTGTCCTCGACGTGCGCGGCGGGCGCGTCGGACCAGTCGAGCGCGGGCGGCGCGACGGTCGTGACGGCCTCGACGTTCGCCGCGTACCCGCCCGCCGAGCGCACGAACGTGTCCTCGCCGATCGCCGTCGGCGTGAGGAACTCCTCCGACCGCGACCCGCCCATCGCACCTGAGGTCGCGGTGACGATGACGTACTCCAGGCCCAGCCGCTCGAAGACCCGCTGGTAGGCGGCGCGCTGCGCGGCGTACGACGCGTCGAGCCCGGCGTCGTCGACGTCGAACGAGTACGCGTCCTTCATGACGAACTCGCGCCCGCGGATCAGGCCGGCGCGCGGGCGCGCCTCGTCGCGGTACTTCGTCTGGATCTGGAACAGCGTGAGCGGCAGGTCCTTGTACGAGGAGTACAGGTCCTTCACGAGGAGCGTGAACAGCTCCTCGTGCGTCGGCGCGAGCAGGTAGTCGCCGCCCTTGCGGTCCTTGAGCCGGAAGATGTTGGGGCCGTACTCGGTCCACCGGCCCGTCGCCTCGTAGGGCTCCTTCGGCAGCAGCGCCGGGAAGTGCACCTCCTGCGCGCCCGCGGCGTGCATCTCCTCGCGCACCACGGCCTCGACCTTGCCCAGGACCCGCAGGCCGAGCGGCAGCCACGTGTAGATGCCGGGGGCCGCGCGGCGGATGTAGCCGGCCCGCACGAGCAGCTTGTGGCTCGCGACCTCGGCGTCGGCGGGGTCCTCCCGCAGCGTGCGGACGAAGAGCGTGGACAGGCGCAGGAGCATGGGGGCGAGCCTAGTGGTCGTGGCGGGGTCGCCCGTGCGCCCGCTGTCGCGGTGTGGGCGGTCTCGGCCAGGATGGGCGGGTGCCCGAGCTGCCCGAGGTCGAGGCGCTCGCGCAGTTCCTGCGCGGGCGCGCCGTGGACCGTGCCGTGTCCGGCGTCGAGGTCGGCGCGATCAGCGCGCTGAAGACGTTCCGGCCGCCGCCCGACGCGCTCGTCGGCGGCGCGGTCGTCGACGTCACACGGCACGGCAAGTGGCTCGACCTCATGGTCGCGACGTCGACGGGCGAGCCGCTGCACCTGGTCTGGCACCTGTCGCGTGCCGGATGGGTGCGCTGGTCCGACGAGCTCTCGCCGCGGCCGGTGCGTCCGGGCAAGTCCCCCATCGCGCTGCGCGTCCGTCTCGACGACGGCTCGGGGTTCGACCTGACGGAGGCGGGCACGCGCAAGCGTCTCGCGGTGCACGTCGTGACGGAGCCCAGCGAAGTCCCGCAGGTCGCCACGCTCGGCGTCGAGCCGCTGTCGGACGAGTTCACCGAGGACCGGCTCGCGGAGCTGCTCGCGGCGCGCAACCAGCAGGTCAAGGGCCTGCTGCGCGACCAGGGCACGATCGCGGGCATCGGGAACGCCTACTCGGACGAGATCCTGCACGCCGCACGCATGAGCCCGTTCGCGCCGACGCGCTCGTTCGACGCGGACCGCACGGCCACGCTGTGGGTCGCGATCCGCCAGGTGCTCACCGACGCCGTCGCCGCCGCGTCAGGGCGGCCCGCCGCCGAGCTCAAGGACGCGAAGCGGCGCGGGATGCGTGTGCACGGGCGCACGGGCGAGCCGTGTCCCGGCTGGGACGGGGTGCCGTGCGGCGACACGGTCCACGAGGTGTCGTTCGCCGACTCCTCGCTGCAGTACTGCCCGACGTGCCAGACGGGCGGCAAGCCCCTCGCCGACCGGCGGATGTCACGCCTGCTGCGCTGACCGCGCCCGCGTCGCCGCCCCGGCCGGCCGGCGACACGTCAGAACAGGACGGTCGCGTACGTGCCCACCTGCCGGAAGCCGACCGCACGGTAGGCCGCGAGGGCACGGTGGTTGTAGGCGTTGACGTAGAGCGACACGACGGGCGTCTCGGCGGACCTGGCGAGCCGGACGACGGCGGCCATCCCGGCCTCCGACAGCCCCTCGCCGCGCCGCTCGGGCGTCACCCACACGCCCTGGACCTGCGCGACTCCCCCGGCGACGGCGCCGAGCTCGGCCTTGAACACGATCGTGTCGCGGGGACCGCGCCGGCCGTCCTCGCGCTCGACGCGGACGAACGAACGACCCGACCCGATGAGCCCGCGGACGCGCGTCTCGTACGGGCCCCCGGGGCCACCGGCGGGCGAGTAGCCGACCTCCTCGGTGAACATCCGGATGCACGCCGGGAGCACGAGGTCGTACTCGTCGGCACGGGAGCGGCGGACCGTCGGGTCCTGCGTCAGGAGCGGTTCGTGGTCGATGACCATCGAGGGCTGGTCCGCCCGGATCTCGCGCGCCGCGGGCCAGGTCCGGCTGAGGCGGTCCCACAGGCCGAGGACCATGTCGGCGGAGCCGACGATCGACGAGCACCGCCGGCCCTGGGCGCGCGCGAGGCCCGCGAACGCGTCGAGCGCACGCGCGGCGAGCTGCGGGTCGTCGGCGGGGACGACGGGCACGACGTTCGCGCCCGCCCAGCAGACCGCGCGCAGCGCGCCGTCGAGCTCGTACCCCCAGAGCGTCCCGCCGGCGGAGCGCAGACCGCTCACGGCGGCCTGCTCGAGGCGGGCCGTCGCGAGCACCGCGGCGACCGGGTCGAGCGCGCAGACGGCGAGCGCGGCGCGCAGGTCCACGTCCCCGAGGACGCGGCCCCCTGCCCGCTCGTCGAGCAGCATCGCGCGGCGAGAACCCATGACACGGATTGTGCACCACGCAGGGCGGCCGGACCTGTCGTCGGGCGCCCGGCGGACGACGCCGCGCGGTGGGTCAGCCGACGGAGACCGTCGGGCCGCCCTGGCCCGCCTCGACCGGGTCCATGGTCTCCGCGAGGCGCATGGCCTCCTCGATCAGCGTCTCGACGATGAGCGACTCGGGGACGGTCTTGATGACCTCGCCCTTGACGAAGATCTGCCCCTTGCCGTTGCCGGACGCGACGCCGAGGTCCGCCTCGCGCGCCTCGCCGGGACCGTTGACGACGCAGCCCATGACGGCGACGCGCAGCGGCACCTCCATGCCCTCGAGACCCGCGGTGACCTTCTCCGCGAGCGTGTAGACGTCGACCTGCGCCCGACCGCACGACGGGCACGAGACGATCTCGAGCTTGCGGGGCCGCAGGTTGAGGGCCTGCAGGATCTGGATGCCGACCTTGACCTCCTCGACGGGAGGCGCCGACAGGGAGACGCGGATCGTGTCGCCGATGCCCTTGCTCAGCAGCGCGCCGAACGCGGTCGCCGACTTGATCGTGCCCTGGAACGCCGGGCCGGCCTCGGTCACGCCGAGGTGCAGCGGCCAGTCGCCGGCCTCGGCGAGCAGCTCGTAGGCGCGCACCATGACGACGGGGTCGTTGTGCTTCACCGAGATCTTGAAGTCGTGGAAGCCGTGCTCCTCGAACAGCGACGCCTCCCACACGGCGGACTCGACGAGCGCCTCCGGGGTGGCCTTGCCGTACTTCGCGAGCAGCCGCGGGTCGAGCGACCCGGCGTTGACGCCGATCCGGATCGAGACGCCGGCGTCGGACGCGGCGCGCGCGATCTCCTTGACCTGGTCGTCGAACTTGCGGATGTTGCCCGGGTTCACGCGGACGGCGGCACAGCCGGCGTCGATCGCGGCGAACACGTACTTCGGCTGGAAGTGGATGTCGGCGATCACGGGGATCTGCGACTTGCGGGCGATCGCCGGCAGCGCGTCGGCGTCGTCCTGGCTGGGCACGGCGACGCGGACGATGTCGCAGCCGGACGCCGTGAGGGCGGCGATCTGCTGGAGCGTCGCGTTGATGTCGGTGGTCGGCGTCGTGGTCATCGACTGGACGCTGATCGGGGCGTCGCCGCCGACCTCGACCTTGCCGACGCGGATCTTGCGGGAGGCCCGCCGGGGCGCCAGGACGGGGGCGGGCGCAGCCGGCATGCCGAGGCTGATCGGGGTGCTCACCTCCCCATCATCGCATCGCTGCGCGCCCGGACCGGACCCGCGAGGCCGACGCCCACGAAACCCGCACGGAACCCGCCCGGCGCCGCGCGTCGGGCGGCGTCCCCGCAGGTCAGATGGTGATGGGGTTCACGATGTCGGCGTACACGAGCAGCAGCCCGACGGCGCCGAGGAGGATGAACACGGTGTAGGCGACCGGGACCAGCTTCGCCGCGTCGAACGGCCCAGGCCGCGGCCGGCCGCGCAGGCGCGCGACCTGACGACGCGCGCCCTCCCACAGCGCCGCGGCGACGTGCCCGCCGTCCAGCGGCGGCAGCGGGATGAGGTTGAAGACGAACAGTGCGACGTTGAGCATCGCGAGCATCTGGAGCCAGCCGGCGATCTTCACCGAGAACGGGAGGTCGGACGCACCGATCTCCCCGCCGAACCGGGCGATGCCGACGACGCCGACGATGCTGTTCTGGTCGCGCTCCTCGTGCGCGAACGTCGACCGCGCGAGGTCCGCGACCTTCGTCGGCAGCGTCGCGACGACGGTGACGGTCTGCCACGTCGCGGACGCGACCTCCGCAGGCGCCTCGCTCCACGGCTGTCGCTCGATCGACTGCGCCGCCGTCACGCCGAGGAACCCGGCGGGCACGGTCCGCATCTCGCCGTCCGCGTCCAGCACGGGGCCGCCGTCCTCGCCGATGACGGGCCGCTCGGCCACGACCGGCGTCACGGTCAGGGTCACCTGCGCGCCGTCGCGCTCGACGACGACCGGGACGCTCTCGCCGCCGGTCGCGCGGATCAGCTCGGTGAGCTGCTCCCAGGACTCGACCGCGGTGCCGTCGTACGACACCACGGTGTCGCCGGGCCGCAGGCCGGCGGCCGCGCCGGGGGCGAGCTCGTCGTCGTCCTGGCACGCCCGGTCGGCGGGTGCGTCGGCGGGGATGACGCACTGCGAGACCGACTCGAGCGTCGTGCTCTGGCCCGAGGGGATGCCGATGCCGACGAGCACCACGACCATGAGGACGACCGCGATGAGCAGGTTCATGACCGGCCCGCCGAGCATCACGACGAGCTTCTTCGGCGTCGACAGCCGGTAGAACGCGCGGTGGTCCTCGCCGGGACGGATCTCCTCGGCGCTCGCCTGCCGCGCGTCGCGCGCGAGCCGGCCGACCCAGGTCCGGGCCGGCGGGTTCCCGACGGCCTCGTCCGGCGGGTACATGCCGACGAGCCGCACGAAGCCGCCCAGCGGGATCGCCTTGAGCCCGTACTCGGTCTCGCCCTTCGTGCGGGACCACAGCGTGGGCCCGAAGCCGACCATGTAGTGGCTCACGCGCACGCCGAAGCGCTTGGCGGGCACCATGTGCCCGACCTCGTGCAGCGCGATCGACAGCAGCAGCACGACGACGACGATCAGCACGCCGACCAGGAACTCCATGCGGTCCCCACACCTCCGGACGAGACGTCCGCGCGCGAGCGGACGGGCCCGTGGCTTCCCGGGCCGGCGCACATCATCCCGCGTCCGGCTGGGAGTGCGCTGACAAGGTCCGCGGAGCGGCACGCGGACCACCCGACCGGCGCACACCCGGGTCGGCGGGGGCGTCGTGTCGGCTGTCGGGGTCGCGCCGGCGCCACTACCGTCCGGGCATGGCGACCGCTCGCACGCACCCGCTGTGGCTCGACCAGCTCTCCGTCGACGACCCCGGCGCGCTGCGGCCCCGGGACCCGCTCGACGGTGACGACCGTGCCGACGTCGTCGTCGTCGGGGCCGGTCTCGCGGGCCTGTGGACCGCGTACTACCTGCTCGAGGCCGACCCGTCGCTCGACGTGCTCGTCGTCGAGGCCGACGTGACCGCGGCCGGCGCGACCGGGCACGGGTCCGGGTGGTGCTCGGCGGACCTGGCCGTGGCCGGCGAGGACCTCGTGACGAGGCACGGGCTCGCCGGGGCGCGCGCGCTGCGGGCGGCGCTGCGCGACGCCGTGGTCGAGGTCGGCGGTGCCGCGGCCGCGGAGCAGGTCGGCTGCGGGTTCGCGTACGGCGGCTCGGTGCTGCTCGCGCGGACGCCCGCCGAGGTCGAGCGCCTCGCGGAGCACGTGCAGGTCGCGGCGGACCTCGAGGACGACGTGCACCTGCTCGCGCCCGACGAGGTCGCCGAGCACGTCGGCGCAACGGGCGTGCTCGCCGGGGCGTACAGCCCGGACTGCGCCCGCCTGCAGCCCGCCGCCCTCGCCCTCGGCCTGCGGGACGTCGTGCTCGCGCGCGGCGGCCGGGTCGTCGACCGGACCACGGCGCTGCGCGTCTCGCCGCGCGCCGTCGCGACCGACCGCGGCACCGTCCGGACCCGCTGGACCGTCCTCGCGACCGGAGCGGCCGTGGCGCCGGGCGCGGACCGGGCTGTCACCGCGCGGCACGGCGTCGCGATCGCCACCGAGCCGTTGGGCGACGCGGCCTGGGCCACCGTCGGGCTGCCGCGCGCGCAGACGTTCGCCGACCGCGCCGCGGGCGTGCGCGGCGAGCGGACCGCCGACGGCCGCCTCGTGCTGGTCGACGTCGGCGGCCTGTCCTCCGCATCCCCCGGCGCCGTCGACCGCGCCGCGGACCGCCTGCACGGCACGCTCGTCGACCTGTTCCCGTCGCTCGCCGACGTGGCGCTCACGCACCGCTGGTCGGCGACCGTCGGCGTCGCGCGCGACGGGCACCCGTCCGTGGGGCTCGACGACGACGGCATCGGGTGGGTGCGCGGGCTCGGGTTCGACGGCGTCGCCGCGGCGAACCTCGCGGGTCGGACGCTCGCGGACCTCGTCACCGGCGCGGAGGGACCGCTCGTGCGGTTGCCGTGGGTCGGCCACCGCTCGCCGGCCTGGCCGCCCGCTCCCCTGCGCCGGCTCGGTCAGGCGGCCGGGCGGGTCCGGGACGCGGCGCGCGTCAGCGCTGCGCGAGCACCTCGTGCGCGCGCGTCCGCGCCCACCGCTCGGCGCTGAGCACCGCGTCGAGCGACAGCGCGTCGGGCGCCGTGCCGTCGTGCTCGCCGAGCACGCGCTCGACCGTGGACACGATGTCGAGGAACCCGATCCGGCCCGCCAGGAACGCCGCGACGCACTCCTCGTTGGCCGCGTTGTAGACCGCCGGGTGGGTGGCGGACGTCGCGACCGCCTCCCGTGCGAGCCGCACGGCGCCGAAGACCTCCTCGTCGAGCGGTTCGAACGTCCACGCCGTCGCGCTCGTCCAGTCGCACGGCGGGGCGACGAGCGGCACCCGGTCCGGCCACGACAGACCCAGCGCGATCGGCAGGCGCATGTCCGGCGGCGATGCCTGCGCGATCGTCGAGCCGTCGACGAACTCGACCATCGAGTGCACGACCGACTGCGGGTGCACGACGACCGTGATGTCGTCGACCGGCACGCCGAACAGCAGGTGCGCCTCGATGAGCTCGAGCCCCTTGTTCATGAGCGTCGCCGAGTTGACCGTGACGACCGGTCCCATCGACCACGTCGGGTGCGCGAGCGCCTGCGCCGCCGTCACGGTCTTCACGTCGTCGAGCGACCAGCCACGGAACGGCCCGCCCGACGCCGTCAGGACGATCCGCCGCACCTCGTCGCGCGCCCCGCCGCGCAGCGCCTGCGCGATCGCCGAGTGCTCCGAGTCGACCGGGACGATCTGGTCCGGTCGCACGCGCGCCGCGTGCACGAGCGCGCCGCCGACGACGAGCGACTCCTTGTTCGCGAGCGCGAGCGTGCTGCCCGCCCGCAGCGCCGCGAGGGTCGGCCCCAGACCCACCGAACCGGTGATCCCGTTGAGGACGACGTCCGCCCCGCGGCCCGCCAGGTCCGTCGACGCCTCGGGGCCCGCGACGACCTCCACATCCGTGCCGTCGAGGGCGGCCCGCAGCGGCTCACCCGCAGCGGGGTCGGCCACCGCGACCGCCTCCACGCGCAGGTCACGAGCCTGCTGCGCGACGGCGTCGACGTCGCGACCGCCCGCGCTCAGCCCGACGACGCGGAACCGGCCCGGGTTGCGACGGACCACGTCGATCGCCTGGGTGCCGATGGACCCCGTGGAGCCGAGGATGACGACGCTGCGCTCACTCACGCGCCCATCCTCCCGGACGCGCGGACCGTGCGGTGACAGCCGCCCGGACGGCCCGCCCCGCGGCCGCACGACCCGACGTCACTCGACGCCGAGCAGCACCTCGACCGCGCGCGCCAGGAACGCGTCCACCGTGGGCTCCGCGTACGCGTTGCGGCCGCGCCGGCTGCGGAACGTCGCCGAGCGGACCTCGGCGGCCGACAGCGGCGTGCCCTTGTCGAAGTACGCGACCAGGCGGTGGCACAACGCGTCGACGTCCGCGGGCTCGTAGCCCTGCTGCCGGCCCTCCGGTGGGGCGAAGCGGTCGCCGTCCGGACGTGACAGGCGCCCGTAGAGCGTGCGCGCCTGCTCGCTCAGCTTGGCCATCCACGCGTCCTGACCGTTGCGCTGGACGAACTCCGCACGCTGCCGCGCGACGAACGCCTGCTCCAGCCGGTCGAGCGCCGCGTCGACCGCCGCGGTCACGTAACCGCCGCGGACCATGTCGAACGCGACGCCCCGCACGTCCTTGCTCGACAGGCCCGACGACGGGCCGGCCTCGTACACCTGCCGCGCGTGCGTGAAGAAGTCGTCGACCTCGTCCGGGTCGTACCCCTGCTTCAGGCCGGAGACGGTCCGGAACATGCCGTCGCTCACTCAGTCCTCCTCCGCGGCGAGCTGTCCGCACGCCCCGTCGATCTCGCTGCCGCGCGTGTCCCGGATGGTGGTCGGGATCCCGTGCGCTCGCAAGCGTGCCACGAACTCGCGCTCCACCTCGGGATCGCTCGCCGTCCACCGCGAGTTCGGCACCGGGTTGAGCGGGATCGGGTTGCAGTGCACCCAGCCCTTGCCGCGCGCCGCGAGCTTCTCGCCGAGCAGGTCGGCCCGCCACGCGTGGTCGTTCACGTCGCGGATGAGGGCGTACTCGATCGAGACGCGGCGGCCCGTCTTCTCGAAGTAGCGGTGCGCCGAGTCGATCGCCTCGTCGACGCTCCACCGCGTGTTGACCGGCACGAGCTCGCTGCGCAGCTCGTCGTCCGGCGCGTGGAGCGACAGCGCGAGCGTGACCGGGATGCCCTCGTTCGCCAGCCGGTCCATCGCCGGCACCATGCCCACGGTCGACACCGTGACGTTGCGGGCCGACATGCCCAGGCCGTCGGGCGTGGGGGCGACCAGGCGACGGACCGTCTCCATGACGGCCTTGTAGTTGGCGAGCGGCTCGCCCATGCCCATGAACACGACGTTGGTCAGGCGCGTCGGCCCGCCGGGCACCTCACCGTCGGCGAGCGACCGCGCGGCCGCGCGCACCTGCTCGACGATCTCCGCCGTCGACAGGTTCCGCGTCAGGCCCATCTGGCCCGTGGCGCAGAACGCGCACGCGAGCCCGCAGCCCGCCTGGCTCGAGATGCACAGGGTCGTGCGGTTCGCGTACCGCATGAGCACCGACTCGACCTTGGCGCCGTCGAACAGGTGCCACAGCGTCTTGACGGTCGTGCCCTGGTCCGCGGTCATCGTGCGGTGCGCCGTGAGCAGCGTCGGGAACAGACCCTCGACGAGCTTGTCGCGCGTCGCCTTCGGCAGGTCCGTCATCTGCGCCGGGTCGTTGGTCAGGTGCGTGAAGTAGTGCGTCGCGAGCTGCTTGGCGCGGAACGGCTTCTCCCCCAGCTCCGTCACGGCCTCGACCCGCTGCTCGGGCGTGAGGTCGACGAAGTGCTTGGGCGGCTTGCCCCGCGGTCCGCGGGTCGGCGAGGACAGGTCGAGGCGCACGGGTGTACCGGTCATGCGGGGCACCCCCTTCTGGGTGTCGGTGGGACGTGCGGTGCGGCTCGCGGCCGCCGGCCGCGGACGCGTGGCGTGCCGGTCAGCCGGCGGGCTGCAGCACCGCGAGGATGACGTAGGCGGCGGGCGCCGTGAGGAGCAACGAGTCGAGCCGGTCGAGGATCCCGCCGTGGCCCGGGATCAGCCGGCCCATGTCCTTGAGCTCGAGGTCGCGCTTCAGCATCGACTCGGCGAGGTCCCCCAGCGTGGCCGTCACGACGGTCGCGAGACCCATGACGACGCCGACGAGCGGCTCCCCGCCGAACGCGGCCTGCACACCGACCACGCCCACGACGCTCGCGAGCACGACCGACCCCAGCAGGCCTTCCCACGTCTTGTTCGGGCTCACCGACGGCGCGAGCGGGTGCCGCCCCAGCAGCACCCCGACCGCGTACCCGCCGGTGTCGCTCGCGACCACCAGGAGGATGAACAGCATGACCCGCCACGGCCCGTCGGGCTCCGCGAGCAGCAGCATCGCGAAGCCCGCGAGGAACGGCAGGTAGGCCGCGGCGAACGCGCCCGCGGTCGCGTCGCGCAGCGCCGCCTCGCCGCTGCCGTCGAGCACACGCCAGACGACGACGCCCCCCACGGTCAGCATGAACGCGACGAACAGCGCCTCCGGGCCCGCCAGGTACGCCGACACGAGCGTGCCGACCGCGCCGACGAGCAACGGCAGCAGCGGCAGGTGGATGTTGCGCCGCGCGAACGCCTGCGCGAGCTCCCACAGGGCCGCGCACACCGCGACGATCGCGACGACGCCGAAGACCTCCTTGCGGATGAACAGCGACGCGACGACGCCGACGAGCAGCGTGACACCGACCACGACCGCGACCGGGAGGTCACGTCCCGGGCGGAGGGTCTTCGGCGCGGCGATGGTGCTGTTCTCCGTCATCAGACCTCGAGCAGCTCGCTCTCCTTGGAGGCGAGCAGGTGGTCGATCGTCTCCACGTGCTTCTTGGTCAGCGCCTCGAGCTCCTTCTCGGCGCGCACGACCTCGTCCTCGCCCGCCTCGCCGTCCTTGACGATGCGGTCGAGCTCCTCCTTGGCCTTGCGTCGCACGGAGCGCACCGACACGCGGGCGTCCTCCGCCTTCGACTTCGCGAGCTTGACGAAGTCCTTGCGGCGCTCCTCCGTCAGCGCGGGCAGCACGACGCGGATGACGTTGCCGTCGTTGGTCGGGTTCACGCCGAGGTCGGAGTCGCGCAGCGCCTTCTCGATCGCCGTCGTCGACGACTTGTCGAACGGCGACACCAGGATCGTGCGCGCCTCGGTCACGTTGAACGACGCGAGCTGCTGCAGGGGCGTCGGGCTGCCGTAGTAGTCGACGAACACCTTGGAGAACATCGCCGCGTTGGCCCGGCCGGTACGGATGGTCGCGAAGTCGTCCTTGGCGACCTCGACCGCCTTGTCCATCTTCTCCTCGGCCTCGAGGAGGGTCTCGTCGATCACCGCTGCTCCTTCGTGCTGCTGTCGTCTCGGGGTCTGGCGTGCGGGCGTGGTGCGTCAGCTCGCCGTGACCAGCGTGCCGATCTTCTCACCCTGCAGGGCCCGGGTGACGTTGCCCCGCTCCTCGAGCCCGAAGACGCGCATCACCACGTCGTTGTCGCGGCACAGGCTGAGCGCGGTCGCGTCCATGACGCCCAGGTCGCCGACGAGCGCGTCGGTGTAGGTCAGGTGGTCGAGCTTGACCGCGTCGGGGTCCTTGCGGGGATCCGCGGTGTAGACGCCGTCGACGCCGTTCTTGCCCATGAGCACCTCCTGGCAGTGCGTCTCCAGGGCGCGCTGCACGCTCACGGTGTCGGTCGAGAAGTACGGCATGCCCGCGCCCGCGCCGAAGATCACGACGCGGCCCTTCTCCAGGTGCCGGATCGCCCGCAGCGGGATGTAGGGCTCGGCGACCTGGCCCATCGCGATCGCCGTCTGCACGCGCGTGCTCACGCCCGCCTGCTCCAGGAAGTCCTGCAGCGCGAGGCAGTTCATGACCGTCCCGAGCATGCCCATGTAGTCGGCACGTGCCCGGTCGATGCCGCGCTGCGAGAGCTCCGCACCACGGAAGAAGTTGCCGCCGCCCACGACGATCGCGACCTGCACGCCCGACCGCACCGCGACCGCGATCTCCGCCGCGACCCGCTGCACCACGTCCGCCGCGAGGCCGACGTCACCGCCGCCGAACGTCTCGCCCGAGAGCTTGAGGAGCACGCGCCGGGCAGGGGCGGCCGAGCCGGTCGCGGTCGGGTCCTGGGTCACTGCGCCTCCATCGAGGGTGGGGTGGTGCGGGCGGTGCGGGGTGCGGGCCGGGTCGCGTCGGTCCGCGTGAGCACGCTCCGCGCGGCCGAGCGGCCCGGACCCGGTGCGACGGTGGCCCCGACCCTTGCGGGCCGGGGCCACCGTCGATCACATGGGGTCAGGCTCCCACGCGGTAGCGCACGAAGCCGGTCAGCGTGCCGCCGGCCTCGGTGAGGACCTGGCCGACCGACTTCTTCGGGTCCTTCGCGAACGCCTGGTCGAGCAGGACGTTCTCCTTGAAGAACCCGTTGAGGCGGCCCTCGACGATCTTCGGCAGCGCGGCCTCGGGCTTGCCCTCGGTGCGGGCCGTCTCCTCGGCGATGCGGCGCTCGTTCTCGACCGTCTCCGCCGGGACCTCGTCGCGCGTCAGGTACGACGGCGAGAAGGCGGCGATGTGGGTCGCGATGTCGCGCGCGACGTCGGCGCCGGCCTTGTCCGTCGCCACGAGGACGCCGACCTGCGGGGGCAGGTCCTTGTTGACCTTGTGCAGGTAGACCTCGACGTGCTCGCCGGCCACGCGGGCCAGACGGCGCACGACGACGCGCTCACCGAGCGTCGCCGCCGTCTCGTCGACGATCGACTGGACGCTCGTGCCGTCGACCTCGGTCGCGAGCAGCGCGTCCGCGTCGCGGGCCGACGAGTCGACCGCGGCCGCGAGGACGCGCTCCGCGAGGTTGACGAAGTTCGGGCTCTTCGCCACGAAGTCCGTCTCCGAGTTGACCTCGACGAGCACGCCCGTCTGGCCCTCGCCGTCCGCCGTCGGGCCGACGTGCGCCGCGACGAGACCGTCGGAGGCCGAGCGGCCCTCGCGCTTGCCGACGCCCTTGAGGCCCTTCACGCGGATGATCTCGAGCGCCTTGTCGGCGTCGCCCTCCGCCTCCTCGAGCGCCTTCTTGACGTCGAGCATGCCCGCGCCGGTCTTCTCGCGCAGCGCCTTGATGTCAGCGAGCGAGTAGTTCGCCATCAGTGTTCCGTTCTGGTCGAAGGGGTGTGCAGGAGGACGCGCGTCAGTTGGACGCGGCGTCGCCCTCGGCCGGGGCGGCCTCGTCGCCGGCGGCGGCCGGGCTGGCCTCGTCGCCCTCGGCGGGCGCGGCCGCAGCGGCCTCGACGGTCTCCGCAGCCTCGGCGACCGCGGCGGCCTCCTCGGCCGGGGCGTCCGCCGTCACGACGTCGGCAGCGGTCGGGGCGTCGGCCTGCACGGCGGCCGGGGCAGCGGCGGACGAGCCCGACTGCAGGTCGGCCTCGGCACCCGCGAGCAGCTCGCGCTCCCACTCGGCGAGCGGCTCAGCGTCGGCCTCGGCACCCTCCGCGGCGGCGGTGCGGCCCGAGTGGCGCTTGAGCAGACCGTCGGCGGCGGCGTCCGCGATCACGCGGGTCAGCAGCTGGACCGCGCGGATCGCGTCGTCGTTGCCCGGGATCGGGTAGTCGACGACGTCCGGGTCGCAGTTCGTGTCGAGGATCGCGACGACCGGGATGCCGAGCTTGCGCGCCTCGTCGACCGCGAGGTGCTCCTTGTTCGTGTCGACGATCCACACGGCCGAGGGGACCTTGGCCATGTCACGGATGCCGCCGAGGGTCTTGCTGAGCTTGTCCTTCTCGCGACGCAGGACGAGCAGCTCCTTCTTCGTCAGGCCCGAGGCCGCGACGTCGTCGAAGTCGATCTGCTCGAGCTCCTTGAGGCGCTGGAGGCGCTTGTGGACCGTCGAGAAGTTGGTGAGCATGCCACCCAGCCAGCGCTGGTTGACGTACGGCATGCCGACGCGCGCGGCCTGCTCGGCGACGGGCTCCTGCGCCTGCTTCTTGGTGCCGACGAACAGGATCGAGCCACCGTGCGCGACGGTCTGGCTGACGAAGTCGTACGCGCGGTCGATGTAGGACAGCGACTGCTGCAGGTCGACGATGTAGATGCCGTTGCGCTCGGTGAAGATGAAGCGCTTCATCTTGGGGTTCCAGCGGCGGGTCTGGTGCCCGAAGTGGACACCGCTCTCGAGCAGCTGGCGCATGGTCACGACGGCCATGGCACGTCCTTCCGGCGCGCACCGGCCGGTGCGCGCGTCTGGGCGGGGCCGCCTCGGCGGGCCCGCGTCTCGGTTGTCGGCCCCGACGGAGGTCGGTGCCCCTGGCGCCACGTCGGGGGCTGCGCCGCGACCGTCCCCGACGAGCGGAGGTGGTCTGCGGACCGGTGCAGCGCCCGACCCCGGTCGAGGTCCGCGGGGCGGACGGTCGAGGCGGGTCGGTGGTGCGCGATGTCGACCGGCACGGACCGGTCGCAGGGGAAGTCTAGCCGACGCCGGGCCGTGCCCCGTCCGGGCACGTCGAGGTCCGGTCCCGTCGAGGTCCGGTCACGTCGAGGTCCGGGCACGTCGAGGTCCGGGCACGTCCGGGTCCGGGCACGTCGAGCCGTCCACAGCCCGCGGACCACAGCCGTCGCCCACCACGGGGTCCGGCGTCCGCGCGGCCGGGCACCCGACCGGGAACCCTCGGGTCCCATGCCCCCTCTCGCCCTCGCCCTCGTGCCCACCCCTCGACGTCGGCGGGCCGCACGCGCGTCGGCACCGCGTCGCGACCCCAGCGCCACGCACGCGCTCGCGGCCGTCGCCGCCCTCGCCCTCGTCGTCCCGCTCTCGGGCGCGGCCCTCGCGGGCGGCCTCGACGCGTCCGACCGCGCTCTCGGCCTCGGTCTCGACCCACGGTCCGGCGCAGGCTCCTGGCCGGCCGCCGAGACGTACGCCTGGCCGCTCGACCCGCCGGTGGAGGTCACGGCGCGGGTCGAGGCGCCACCCGTCCCGTGGGCCGCCGGGCACCGGGGCGTGGACCTGCGGGCAGCGCCGGGAACCCCGGTCCGCGCCCCCGCCGCCGGGACCGTCACGTTCGTCGGCGTCGTCGCCGGCCGTGGTGTCGTGACCGTGACCCACGACGACGGTCTGCGCTCGTCCGTCGAACCCGTCACCGCCACGGTCGCGGTCGGGGTGCGGGTCGCCGCGGGCGGCCAGGTCGGCACGGTCGCGCCGGACGGCGGTCACTGCGCGGCGGCGGGGTGCCTGCACTGGGGCGTCCGTCGTGGCGACGTCTACGTCGACCCGACGGGCCTCCTCGACGGGGGACCGATCGTGCTCCTACCTCCGCCGTGACGACGAGGGGGCGCCCACCTCGGCGAGGTGGACGCCCCTGGCGCGCGACGAGCCGTGCTCGCCGACGGGGTGGTTCGGGGTCAGGCCTGCTCGGCGTCGACGAGACGCGTGCGCAGGCGCAGCATCGCGGCGGTGTGCATCTGCGAGATGCGCGACTCGGTGACGCCGAGCACGCGCCCGATCTCGGCGAGCGTCATGCCCTCGTAGTAGTAGAGGACGACGACCATGCGCTCACGCTCCGTGAGCTGCTCGATCGCCCGGGCCAGGAGGAACTTGGTCTCGGCCGCGTCGAGCGAGCCCGCGGGGTCCTCGCTGCGCTCGTCGCCGAGCGTGTCACCGAGGCTCACGCCCGCCTGGCGGTCCTCGCCGCCGCCGAGCAGCTCGTCGAGCGCGGCGATGTTGACGGTGGAGAGCTGGGAGAACGTCTGGCGCAGCTCGGAGACGGCGATCTCCAGGTGCGCCGCGACCTCGGCCTCGGTGGGCGCGCGGTGCAGCTTCGCCTCGAGCTCGGCGTACGCACGGTCCACGGAGCGCGCCTTGGTCCGCACCGAGCGCGGGACCCAGTCCATCGCACGGAGCTCGTCGATGATCGCGCCGCGGATCCGCGAGGACGCGTACGACTCGAACTTCACCGCACGGCCGGTCTCGTACTTCTCGATCGCGTCGATGAGACCGAACATCCCGTAGGACACGAGGTCGGCCTGCTCGACCGAGCTGGGCAGGCGCATGCCGACCCGACCGGCGACGGCGGACACCAGCGGTGCGTAGTGCAGGATCAGCTGCTCGCGGGCGGCGCGGCTCCCGGTCGCCTTGTAGTCGTCCCACGCGTCGGCGATCTGCGGCTCGACGACCGGGGCCGACGCGACGTCGACGTCCTCGACAGGAGCGGGCTCGGCGGTGCGGGGGCGCGGGATCACGCCCGCCGGCGCGGTGCCGACGAACCGCAGGCGGGACGGGGCGGCGTCCAGTGCACTCGTCATCGAGGTACTCCGTTCGTGCATGCGCGGCCGGGCGCGCGAAGAGGGGCCAGGCACACCGGCTGGACCATGGAGGGGGTGGTCGCGCGCTGCGTGGCCGCCGTGCGCACGGCGCCGACGACGCCCCGGGTCGTGCGGCCGACACCCGGGCGGGGGCGGCGCGCAGGAATTCCGGTGACATTCATCGGAAATGCCGAGAACGGGTCGACGACGCGGGGGCTGCGGTGCCCCGCGGTGGCCGTCGTCTCGTTCATGGCCCCTACGGTGACGGGAAACACACGCGCCGAACAAGCCGCTCCTTCACTCCTCCGGCGCAGTCGCGGGCGATTGTGGACGCATTGTCTGAATCGATGTCCGATTCGACCGACCGGCGTGACGAAATTCACCCGGCCGGTCCCGTCCGGATCCGCCGGGACGGGAACTCTCGACGCCGGTCGCTCGTCCAGTTGCCTCACGCATCTGTCTCGCGGCGGGCCATCGCACCCTCACCGCCGCGCCCGGAGCCAGCCCGCGCCCTCGCGCCGCACGAGCCCGTCGAGCTCGAGCAGCCCGAGCGCGCCGTGCACCTCCGCGACGCTCACGACCGCGGCCGCCGCGAGCGCGGTCGGCTCGAGAGCACGACGCCACGACGTCGCGTCCAGGACCCGTCGCACGTGCTCGGGCAGACCGTCCCCCGGCCCCGGGGGCACCGCGCGCGGCTCGGGTGCGGGGCCGGCGATCCCCGCGAGCTCGAGCACCTCCGCGGCGTCGGTCACGCAGACCGCGACCCCCGACCGCAGCAGGCGGTGGCAGCCGGCCGACGCCACCGACGTCACCGGACCGGGCACGACGCCCACCGGCCGCAGCAGTCCCGCCGCGTGGTACGCGGTGCTGATCGCCCCCGAGCGCCACGCGGCCTCCACGACGACGGTCGCCGTGCCGATCCCGGCGATGAGCCGGTTGCGCTGCAGGAACCGGACCCGCGTCGGCGACGACCCGACAGGGACCTCGGACACGACCGCGCCGCCCTCCGCCACGACGGCGTCGAGCAGGCGCGCGTTGCCGCGGGGGTAGGCGCGGTCGACGCCGCCCGCGAGGACGACGACCGTGCAGCCCGCCCGTGCGAGGGCGCCGCGGTGCGCCGCGGCGTCGATCCCGAAGGCACCGCCCGACACGACGGCGACGCCCCGGTCGGCGAGGCCCGACGCGAGGTCGTGCGCGACGCGCTCCCCGTAGGTCGTCGCGGCGCGTGCGCCGACCACCGCGACCGAGCGGGAACCCGCCGGCGCGAGGTCCGACGTCCCGCGCACCCACAGCCCGAACGGCGCCGTCGGCCCGAGCGCGTCGAGCGCGGTCGGCCAGCCGTCGTCGCCGGGCACGAGGAACGTGCCCCCGAGGCCCGCCAGGACGTCGAGCTGTCGCGCGACGTCCAGCGTCTGCGCGCGTGGCGCCCAGCGTTCGAGCGCGCGCGCGAGCCGGGCCCGCGTCGACGTGCCCGCGCCCTTCCCGCCGTCGATCTCGCCGGCGAGCCCGCCGGTGGGCTCGCCGCGGTCGACGCCGGCACGTCCTGCCGCACCGGGGACGTCGTCGACGCCCGAGCACAGGTCACCACGCGCACCGAGGACGTCGTCGACCCCGACGCGAGCGTCCCGGCCCGCGCGGATCGCACGCTCCACGCGATCCCATGCCTCGTGCGGTCCGAGTGCCGCGACGAGTGCGCCGGCGACCGCGTCGCCCGGCTCGACGAGTGCGCTCCACGCGGCCCGCGCGCGGCGCTCCTCCGGACCGGCGCTCATGCGCCGTGCCCGCGCGTCCGCAGGAGCAGCGCACGCCCGACGTCGGCCCGGCCGGGCGCCGGACGGCCGTCGAGGTCGGCGAGCGTCCACGCGACCCTGATCACGCGGTCGACACCGCGCAGGCTCAGCGTGCCGCGCTCGACCGCACGGTCGAGGTCGGCGACGACCGTGCGGTCGGCGCGGAGCCGTTCGCGCAGCCACGTGCCGGGCACCTCGGCGTTCGTCCGCCACGGCGTGCCGACGAGGCGCGCCGCCTGGGCGGCGCGCGCCTCGGCCACCCGGCGAGCGACGACCCGGGTCGGGTCGCCCGCGACGCCGCCCGGACGGGTCGGCGGGAGCTCGACCTGCAGGTCGACGCGGTCCAGGAGCGGGCCTGAGAGGCGCGCGAAGTAGCGGCGGCGCTGCTCGCTGCGGCACGTGCAGTCGAGACCCTTGCCGACCGCACGCCCGCACGGGCACGGGTTGGCCGCGAGCACGAGCTGGAACCGCGCCGGGTACCGGGCGGCACCCGCGGCGCGGTGCAGGACGAGCTCGCCGTGCTCCAAGGGCTGCCGCAGCGTCTGGAGGACCGCGGTCGTGAACTCGGGTGCCTCGTCGAGGAACAGGACGCCACGGTGCGCGCGGGAGGCCGCACCCGGCCGCGGGAACCCCGACCCTCCACCGACGACGCTCGCGGGCGTCGCCGTGTGGTGCGGGTCCTCGAACGGTGGCCTCGTGAGCAGGCCCGCGCCGGGATCGAAGGTGCCCGCGATCGAGTGCACGGACGTCACCTCGACGGCGGCGTGCTCGTCGAGGTCGGGCAGCAGCCCGGGCAGGCGCGCCGCGAGCATCGTCTTGCCGGTGCCGGGCGGGCCGACCATGAGCAGGTGGTGACCGCCGGCCGCGGCGACCTCGAGGCAGTGGCGCGCGTCGTCCTGGCCGAGCACGTCGGCGAGGTCGAGGCGTCGCTCGGCGCGACCCGCGGGGACCGGGGGGCCGTCCGCGGGCGGCAGGTCCGGCACCTCGACGTCCGCGCCGTACTGCGCCGCCACCTCGGCCAGTGTCGTCGCGCCCACGACGTCCGCGCCGGGCACGAGTCGCGCCTCGTCGACGTTCCCCACCGGCACGACGACCCGCGGGTGTCCGCCGGCGACGGCGGCGGCCACCGCGGGGAGCACGCCGCGCACGGGTCGCAGGCGCCCGTCCAGCCCAAGCTCGCCCACGTGGACCACGCCGCGCACGCGGTCGGCGTCGACGGTCCCCGCGCCCGCGAGCGTCGCGACGGCGATCGCGAGGTCGAACGCGGAGCCGGACTTCGGCAGCGTCGCGGGCGACAGGTTCACGGTGATCCGCCGGTTGGGCCACGCGAGCCCGCTCGACGTGACCGCCGCCCGGACCCGGTCGCGCGACTCGGCGAGCGACGCGTCGGGCAGGCCGACGAGCGTGAACGCGGGCAGCGACGGCGCGAGGTGGGCCTCGACGTCGACGACGTGCGCGGACAGCCCGACGAGCGCGACGGCCAGGGTGCGTCCGAGCGTCACTCAGACCACCCCCACGAGGTGCTCGACGTGCGCGGCACCACGGGCCGGGACGAGGACGCACACGACGTCCACCCGGACCGACGCGGGTCGCACGTCGTGCGCCGCGAGCCAGCGCGCCGCGAGCCGGCGGACCCGCGCGAGCTTGCGCGCCGTCACGGCCTCCGCGGGTGACCCGTACGCGGACGAGCGCCGCGTCTTGACCTCGACGACGACGAGCTCCGTGCCGTCGAGCGCCACGAGGTCGAGCTCGCCGTCACCGCACCGCCAGTTGCGTTCGAGCACCTGCCAGCCGCGCTCGCGCACGTGCGCCGCCGCCACGTCCTCGCCGTACCGTCCCACCGCGTCCTTCGCCCGCACCGGACCACCTCCGCAGGCAGCGTGGCGCCAACGGTGCGTCGTCGGGCGGGCGGCGCGGGAGATCGGTGGACGGTCGGCCGCCGGTCCGGGGCTGTGGACGGCTCGGGGTCCGCTCAGCGCGAGAAGGGTGTCCCACCGCCGAGGTCGAGCTCGGGCTTCGCGAGCTCCTCGACGTTCACGTCCTTGAACGTCACGACGCGCACGGACTTCACGAACCGGGCCGACCGGTAGACGTCCCACACCCACGCGTCCGCGAGGCTCAGCTCGAAGTACACCTCGCCCGCGGCGGACCGCACCTGCAGGTCGACGTGGTTGGCGAGGTAGAACCGCCGCTCGGTCTCGACCACGTACGAGAAGAGCCCCACGACGTCCCGGTACTCGCGGTACAGCGCGAGCTCCATGTCGGTCTCGTAGTTCTCCAGGTCCTCGGCGCTCACGCGTCCATCATCCCCCATGCCCGCCGGGCGTACGCCACCGCGACCCGCCGCGGGCCCCGGTCGTCCCGGTCAGTCCGGATCGCCGAGCGTGTCCACGACCGGGCCGGGCCACCCGGACGCGTCGAGCGGCACGAGCGGCTCGAGGCCGGCGACGTCGACCGCGAGGAGGCCCTCCGACGCGGCCGGCAGGCGCCACGACCGCCGGTGCAGCACGCACGGCCCGAGCGTGCGCAGGGCGTCGAGGTGGTCGGGCGAGGAGTACCCCTTGTTCTCGTCCCACCGGTAGTCCGGGTGCTGTGCGGCGAGCTCGACCATCATCGCGTCGCGCTCGCACTTGGCCAGCACGGACGCGGCCGCGACCGTCGCGCACGACCGGTCCGCCTTGACGCGGGTGAGGACGCGCGGCGCGGGCGTCTCCTCGGGCTCGACGGCGGCGAACAGGTCCTGCTGGGAGGGCCCGGACAGCCAGTCGTGCGCGCCGTCGAGCAGGACCACGTCCACCGGCCCGACCTGCGTCCGCACCTGCTCGAGCGCGCGCGTGCCGGCCAGCCGGAGTGCGGCGATGATCCCGACCGCGTCGATCTCGGCGGCGCTGGCGTGGCCGACCGCACGCGCGAGGCCCCAGCGACGCAGCGCGGGCAGCAGCGCGGTGCGCGCGAGCGGCGTGAGCAGCTTGGAGTCGGCGACACCGCGCGGCGCCGAGCGGGTGGCCGCGTCGACGACGACCACCCCGACGCTCACCGGCCCGGCGAGCGACCCGCGGCCCACCTCGTCCATGCCGGCGACCAGGCGGGCGCCCTCGCGGAGCAGCACGCGCTCGTGCCGCAGGTGCGGACCGCTGCGCGGCTTCGCGGCTCGCGACGGGCGCGGCGTGGCGGTGGCGAGCTCGGCGGTCACGACGGGTCCGGGACGTCCTCGAACGTGGCCGACGGGTTGCGCAGCAGGCCCGCACGGTCGAGCGGCCACACGGTCACGAACGCGACGCCGACGACGTTCTCGACGGGCACCGAGCCGCCGCCGGGGTCGCCCATGTTGAAGCGTGAGTCGAGCGAGCGCTGCCGGTTGTCGCCCATGACCCACAGGGAGTCCGGGGGCACCGTCACGTCGAACGGGACGTCGCTGGGGATCGCGCCGGGCGCGACGTACGGCTCGTCGATCGCGACGCCGTTGACGGACAGCGGTCCGCCCGCGACGCACGCCTCGTCGCACACGACGTGGTCGCCCGGCAGCCCGATCACGCGCTTGACCAGGTGCTCCCCCGCGTCCTGCGGGTACAGCCCGATGAACGTGAGGACGTCGCGCACGACCTTGTTGACGCCGGTCGGCGCGACCTCCTCGGCGCCGTTGAGCCAGCCGCCCGGGTCCTTGAACACGACGATGTCGCCGCGCCGCAGGTCGAACGGGCCGGGGGTCAGCTTGCTCACGAGGATGCGGTCGTCCTCGACGAGGGTGTCGTGCATCGACGGGCTCGGGATGAAGAACGCCTGGATGAGGAAGGTCTTGACGACGAGCGACAGCGCGAGGGCGCTCACCAGGATGATGACCGTCTCGCGGAGCATCGACAGCGCGCCGTTGCGCTGACGCTTCGCGACGTGCCGGTTGCGACGGGACCGCCGGTCGTCGTGGGCACCGTCGCCCGGCGAGGACTCGTCGGTCGGGTGGGGCACGAGGCCCTCCCGCGGCCAGGGGGTGCGCCGGGGCTGCTCGTGGACTCCCTCGGCGGGACGGTCGATCACCCGCACACTCTCGCACGCCGCAGGGCCGTTCGTGTACCTGACCACGACACGGTCACGGGGCTCCTGTGACCCGCCTGTGAGGGGTTCGAGAAGACGCCGACGGGCGGCCACCCGCCAGGGGTGACCGCCCGTCGTGGAGCGTCGGGAGGGCTCAGCCCTTCGACGGCGCCGACTCGCGCTTCTCCTTGATCTTGGCCTTCTTGCCGCGCAGGCCACGCAGGTAGTACAGCTTCGCGCGACGGACGTCACCGCGGGTGACGACCTCGATCGACTCGAGCGACGGGGAGTGCACCGGGAAGGTGCGCTCGACGCCGACCTGGAAGCTGATCTTGCGGACCGTGAACGTCTCGCGGACGCCGGCGCCCTGGCGGGCGATGACGACACCCTGGAACGCCTGGACGCGCGAGCGGTTGCCCTCGACGACCTTGACGTTGACCTTGACGGTGTCACCGGGGCGGAAGTCCGGGACGTCGGTGCGCAGCGAGGCTGCGTCGAGCTGGTCGAGCGTGTGCATGTGTGCTGCTTCCCCGCCCTGCCACAGGTCAGGAACGTTCTCGTGGACGCCCCGGCCGCTGTCGGCGGGCGCCTGCGATGGTCTGGTTCCGGTGCGTCCGGGGCCGAGCGATCGGCGGTTCCCGGCTGGCCGTGGGCCGTCTCCCCTGTGGCAGAGACGCGACCTGCGCGCACCAGCGGACAAGTCTGCCACAGCGGCCGCCGCCCGCGGTAATCGCGTCAGGCCTCGCGCGACCCGCCCCCCGGTCCCGAGGGGTCCTCCGTGGCCTGCGGCTCCGCGCCGTGCGGCGGCCGGCCGGCGTCGGCCAGCGTCGCCCGGTCGTGCGCGTCGAGCGCCGACGGGTCGAGCGCGTCGAGCAGGTCGGGACGGCGCTGCGCCGTGCGCACGAGCGCCTGGTCCCGCCGCCACCGCGCGATGCGGCCGTGGTGCCCGGACAGCAGCACGTCGGGCACCGCGAGGTCGGCCCACGTCGGCGGCTTCGTGTAGACGGGGTACTCCAGCAGGCCGGCCGCGCCGTGCGACTCCTCGACCAGCGACTCCGGGTTGCCGACGACGCCCGGCAGCAGCCGCGCGACGGCCTCGACGAGCACGAGCGCCGCGACCTCACCGCCGTTGAGCACGTAGTCGCCGAGGGAGAACTCGCTGACGGTCACGCCGGGACGGGTCGCGTAGTGCGCGGCGACGCGCGCGTCGATGCCCTCGTACCGGCCGCACGCGACGACCAGATGGGTCTCGGTCGCGAGGCGCTCCGCGGTCCGCTGCGTGAACCGGTCGCCCGACGGCGTCGGCAGCAGCAGGTGCGAGTCGTCGTCGAGCAGGTCGTCGAGGGCCCTCCCCCACACGTCGGGCCGCATCACCATGCCCGCGCCGCCGCCGAAGGGCGTGTCGTCGACGGTGCGGTGACGGTCCGTCGTCCAGTCGCGCAGGTCGTGCACGCGCAGGTCGAGCAGCCCGGCGGTCCGGGCCTTGCCGACGAGCGACAGATCGAGCGGCGCCAGGTAGTCGGGGAAGATCGAGACGACGTCGACGCGCACGTCAGGCCTCGTCGTCCGCGCCGCGGCCCGGCTCGTCGCCGCCGCGCGTCTCGTCCGACACGACGAGGTTGGCGGCGTCCGACGCGAGCAGGCCGCCCGGCGGGTCGAGCACGACACGTCCACCGGCGACGTCGACGACGGGCACGATCGCCCGCACGAACGGCACGAGCGTCCGGGCACCGTCGGGCTCGCGCACCACGAGGACGTCGTGCGCGGGCGCGTGCTCGAGGCCGACGACCTCGCCGAGGAGGCGGCCGTCGACGTGCTCAGCCCGCAGCCCCGCGAGCTCGTGGGGGTACCAGGCGTCGTCCTCGTCCTCGGTGTCGTCCGCATCGACGACGAGCGTCACGCCGGTCAGGCCCTCGGCGGCCGTGCGGTCCGTGACCTCGGCGAACGTCACGTACCAGCGGCCCTGCTGCACACGTGTGCGCACGACCGTGAGCGGACCGGCCGACGCCGGTTCCGTGGCGATCACCGCACCGGCGGCGAGCCGCTCCTCGGGCGTGTCGGTGCGCAGGTCGAGCGCGACCTCGCCGCGCAGGCCGTGCGGCCGTCCGATGCGCGCGACGGTCAGCAGCATGAGGGTTCCTCCGAGGGGGGCGGCGTGGATCGGGTGGTTCGGCTGCACCGGCGCGGGAGGCCGGGCACGGCACAGGCCCG
The DNA here is from genome assembly GCF_028583725.1 of Cellulomonas fimi. Classification (NCBI taxonomy): domain Bacteria; kingdom Bacillati; phylum Actinomycetota; class Actinomycetes; order Micrococcales; family Cellulomonadaceae; genus Cellulomonas; species Cellulomonas fimi. Next base: position 2,773,720 of record NZ_CP110680.1, read on the forward strand.
GTCCCCAGGCTAGGGGACCGGGCCTGTCGAGCCGTCGGGCGCCGCCGTGGCGGCGGGCCCGTGGGCGGGTCAGCGGCGGTCGACGTCCACGACGTCGACGCGCACCGCACCGTCCGGGGACAGCGCCCCGACGACGGTGCGCAGCGCGCGGGCGGTGCGTCCGCCGCGACCGATGACGCGTCCGAGGTCGTCCGGGTGGACCCGGACCTCGAGGAGCTCGCCGCGCCGCAGGGACGAGGCGTTCACGCGCACGTCGTCCGGGTGGTCGACGATCCCGCGCACCAGGTGCTCGAGCGCGTCGGCGAGCATCAGGCCTGCTCGTCCTCGGCGGCGGGCGCCTCGTCGGCCGGGGCCTCCGCGGCGGCGGCCTTCTTCTCCGACGCCGTCGCCTTGACCTTCTCGGCGTCGGCGGCGGCGGCCTCGATCGCGGCCTTCGGGTCGACCTTCTCGCCCTTGGTCTTCAGGGTGCCCTCGGCGCCCGGCAGGCCCTTGAACTTCTGCCAGTCGCCGGTGACCTTGAGGAGCGCGAGGACCTGCTCGGTCGGCTGCGCGCCGACACCCAGCCAGTACTGCGCACGCTGGGAGCTGACCTCTATGAACGAGGGCTCCTCGGTCGGGTGGTACTTGCCGATCTCCTCGATGACGCGGCCGTCGCGCTTGGTGCGCGAGTCCGCGACGACGATGCGGTAGTACGGCGCCCGGATCTTGCCGAGACGCTTGAGACGGATCTTCGTGGCCACGGTGTGGTCTTCTCCTGGATCTGCTGGGGTGGCCTCGAGGCGCTGCCCGTGGGGTGGGCGCGCCGGTCCGGCCGAGGACACGACGGAGGCAGGTAGAGGGGCTGCAGCCGTCGGGTACAGCCGACCATTGTGCCAGACGACGCGGGATGCTCCCAAGCCGGTCGGCTTCTCCCGAGCAGCCGTGTCCGCGCGGGTCAGCGCACCCGGCGCCCGCGCAGGACGACCGCCGCGGGGTCCGCCAGCACGCGCACGTCCTCCCGCGGGTCCGCGGTGTAGACGACGAGGTCCGCCGACGCACCCTCGGTCAGGCCGTCGACGCCGAGCCACGCGCGGGTCCGCCAGCTCGCGGCGGCGACGACGTCGCGGTCGGGGATGCCCGCCCGCGCCATCTCGGCGGCCTCCTCGGCGATGCGGCCGTGGCCGATCGTGCCGCCCGCGTCGGTGCCGACGAGCACGGGCACGCCGGCGTCGTGCAGGTCGCGCACGTGGGCGTACCGCCGCTCCCCCATGGCCCGCATGCGCGCGGCGAACACCGGGTAGCGCTCGGCGCCCTGGGCGGCGATCGACGGGAACTGCGCGACCTGCAGGAGCGTCGCGGTCACGGGGACGCCGGCGGCGGCGATGCGCTCGACGTGCTCGGGGCTCGCGCCCGTGGCGTGCTCGAGGCAGTCGACGCCCGCGTCGAGCAGGTCGTCGAGCGACTCGGTCGCGAACGTGTGCGCCGTGACGCGCGCGCCCGCGTCGTGCGCGGCGGCGACGGCCTCGATCAGCACGTCGCGGGGCCACAGCGGGCGCAGGTCGCCGTCGGCGCCGAGGTCGCGGTCGATCCAGTCGGCGACGAGCTTGACCCAGCCGTCGCCGCGCGCGGCCTCCTCGCGGACGGCGGCGGGCAGCTCCTCGACGGACTCGAGCTCGCGGCCGTAGTGCCGCAGGTACCGCTTGGGGCGCGCGAGGTGGCGGCCGGACCGGACGAGGCGGGGAAGGTCGTCGCGCGCGTGGACCCAGCCGGTGTCGGCGGGCGAGCCCGCGTCGCGGACCAGCAGCACGCCGGAGTCGCGGTCGTCGAGCGCCTGCTTCTCGGCCGTGGCGTCGTCGACCGGGCCGTCGGCGGCGAGGCCGATGTGGCAGTGCACGTCGACCAGGCCCGGCAGCACCCAGCCATCGAGCACCGCTGACGGCGACGTGGCAGGACGCGAGAACGTCATGCGCCCGCCGACGACCCACGCCTCGCCGACCTCGCGGTCGTCGTCGAGCACGACGGTCCCGCGCAGGTGCAGGACGTCGCCGCCGGTCATGGCGTCAGCGTCCGAGGAAGCGGTCCAGCCCGGCGGGGAGCTGCAGGTCCGCCGGGTCGACGTCCTGCTGCGCGGGCTGCTGGCCGAGGCCGAACGCGGAGCCGGACGCCGCCGGCGTCGCGGGACCGCGCTCGAGCGCCGCGCGCTCCTGGGCGGCGCGCTTCGCGGGGTTGCCCGACTTGCCCTTGACCTTGCGCGCGGGTGCCGCCGTCCGGCCGCGGGACTTCTTGCCACCCATCCCGGGCAGGTTGCCCATGCCCGGCATGCCCGGCATGCCGCCGCCCTTGGCCATCTGACGCATCATCTTCTGCGCGCCGTCGAACCGCTCGACGAGCTGGTTGATGTCCGTCGGCGTGGTCCCGGAGCCGCGGGCGATGCGGGCGCGGCGCGAGCCGTTGATGATCTTCGGGTTCTGCCGCTCGGCGGGTGTCATCGAGCGGATGATCGCCTCGATGCGGTCGACCTCACGCTCGTCGAAGCTGTCGAGCGCCTCCCGCATCTGGCCCATGCCCGGGAGCATCCCGAACATGTTCTTCAGGGGGCCCATCTTGCGGAGCTGCTGCATCTGCACGAGGAAGTCCTCGAGCGTGAAGTCCTCGCCGCTGACGAGCTTGCCCGCCATCTTCTCGGCCTGCTCGGCGTCGAACGCCTTCTCGGCCTGCTCGATGAGCGTGAGGACGTCGCCCATGTCGAGGATGCGCGACGCCATGCGGTCGGGGTGGAAGACCTCGAAGTCCGTGAGCTTCTCGCCCGTGGACGCGAAGAGGATCGGGCGGCCCGTGACCGACGCGACCGACAGCGCCGCACCGCCGCGCGCGTCGCCGTCGAGCTTCGAGAGCACGACACCGGTGAAGCCGACGCCGTCCGCGAAGGCCTGCGCGGTGGTGACCGCGTCCTGGCCGATCATCGCGTCGATGACGAAGAGGATCTCGTCGGGCTCGACCGCGTCGCGGATGTCGGAGGCCTGCTGCATGAGGTCGGCGTCGACGCCGAGGCGGCCCGCGGTGTCGACGATGAGGACGTCGTGCTGGCGGTTGCGCGCGGTCTCGAGACCCTGGCGGGCGACGGAGACCGGGTCGGCGCCGGCGGGCAGGTAGTCGTCGGAGCCCTGGTTGCCGGGGTGCGGCGCGTACACCGGAACACCGGCCCGCTCCCCCACGACCTGCAGCTGGGTGACGGCGTTGGGGCGCTGGAGGTCGGCGGCGACGAGCAGCGGCGTGTGGCCCTGGTTCTTGAGGTGCAGCGCGAGCTTGCCCGCGAGCGTCGTCTTGCCCGCACCCTGCAGACCCGCGAGCAGGATGACGGTCGGCGGGCGCTTGGCGAACGTCAGCGGCCGGTTCTGGCCGCCGAGGATCGAGACGAGCTCGTCGTTGACGATCTTGACGACCTGCTGCGCGGGGTTGAGCGCCTGCGACACCTCGGCGGACAGCGCGCGCTCGCGCACGGCACCGGTGAACGAGCGCACGACCGGCACGGCGACGTCGGCGTCGAGCAGCGCCCGGCGGATCTCGCGCACGGTCGCGTCGATGTCGGCCTCGGACAGACGGCCCTTGGTGCGCAGGTTCTTGAAGGTCGACGTCAGTCGGTCGGACAGGGTGGCGAACACCGGGCGGTCCTCACGCTTCGGGGATCACGGACGTCCCAGGGTACCTGTCAGGACCCGACCGGCCCGCGCGACGAGGTCGTCGACGAGCGTGCCGCGCCATGCGCTCCACGCCGCCGGTCCGGCCGCCGACGCGTCCGCCTCGGTCAGCGCGCGGAGCACCGCGAGCAGGTCGGCGCGGTGGTCGACCGCGTCGAGCAGGCGCGCGACCGTGGCGGGGTCGTCCGGGTCCGCGGTGGTCGCGAGGTCGACGAGCGTGAGGTGCTCGCGGACCAGGCGCGCGACGTCGGTCGCGACCTGGTCGTCGAACCCCATGCGCTGCACGATCGGCGCGGCGAGCCGCGCCCCCTCGACCGAGTGGTCCCCCGCGCCCGCGCGCTTGCCGATGTCGTGCAGCAGCGCCGCGAGCAGCAGCGTGTCGCCGAGCGCGAGGTCGCGGCGCGCGTGGCCCGCCCGCGCGACGGTCTCGACGAGGTGCCGGTCGACGGTGTGCCGGTGCACGGGCGAGCGCTGCGGCCGGTTGCGCACGCCGGCCCACTCCGGGATCCAGGTCGTCACGACGCCGGCCAGGTCGAGCGCCTCCCAGATGGGCACCTGCGCGTGCTCGGACGCGAGCAGCTGGAGGAAGTAGGACCGCGCCGCCTTGGGCCACGGCGTCGGCAGCGGGGGCGTGGCCGTGAGGCTCGCGACCGTCACGGGCGAGAGCGCGAGGCCCGTGCGGGCGGCGGTCGCCGCGGCGCGCAGCGAGAGCAGCGGGTCCTCGGCGGGGCGCGCGTCGACCGCGAGGACGATCTCGCCGTCGTGCTCCACGAGGTCCTCGGCGATGGGCCGCAGCCGCGGCGGGGTCCGGCGGCCGCGCACGAGCACCGGCTTGCGGGCCGGACGCTGCAGGGCCTGCCGGGCGTTGCGGGCGGTCGTGTCGAGCGCGTACGAGATGACGCGACCGGCCTCGGCGACGCTCGCGAGGAGGTCGTCGCGGTCGTCGAACCCGACGAGCGCGGCGACCTCGTCCTGGTCGGCGAGCAGCAGCCGGTTGGTGTGGCGGCGCGTCGCGACCTGGACCGCGTCCCGCACGTCGAGCAGGTGCGCGTAGGCGTGGTCGACGGCGCCGTGCGGGCGGTCGGTCAGCCAGGTCGCGGCGAGCGCGCTGAGCACGACCGCGTCGCGGATCCCCCCGCGGGCCTCCTTGAGCTCGGGCTCGATGCGGTACGCGAGCTCGCCGTGCTGCTCCGCGCGCTGACGCGTCGACGACAGGAGCTCGGGCAGCCGGCGGCGTGCGGCGGACCGCCAGTCCTCCAGCAGGGCGGACTTGGCGCGCGCGATCACGACGGCGTCGCCCGCGACCGGCTGGAGGTCGAGCAGCCCCACGGCCGCCGGCAGGTCCTTCGACGCCACCTGGCGGCACTGCGCGAGCGAGCGCACCGAGTGGTCGAGGTCGAGCCCGGCGTCCCAGATCGGGTACCAGAGGCGCTGCGCGAGCTCGGCGAGCTGCTCGGGCGAGTGCCCGCGCCCCTCGTGCACGAGCAGCAGGTCGAGGTCGCTCACCGGGCTCGCGTCGCCGCGGCCGATGCTGCCCACCGCGCCGAGCGCGATGCCGTTGACGTCCTGCCCGTCCGTCGCCTGCTGCCAGAGCTCGGCGAGCCGGTGCCGGACCAGGTCGACGACGGCCGCGCGGCGCGCGACCCCGTCGGCGGTGGGACCCGTGAGGCGGGCGGCGAGGTCGAGCCGCTCGACGCGGAGGTCCCGCACCCCGACGAGGGGATGCGGGACCTCCGGCGACTCGTGCTCGGCCGCGCCCCCCGCGGGCGGCCGGTTCTGCGTCATGTGCTGTGCGGGACCGTCCTGCTCAGAGGGCGTCGTCGCCGTGCTCACCGGTGCGGACGCGAGCCACGTCCTCGACCGGCACGACCCAGACCTTGCCGTCGCCGATCTTGCCGGTCTGCGCGGCGCGCACGATCACCTCGGTGACGCTCGCGGCGTCCGCGTCGGCGACCAGCACGTCGATCTTCACCTTCGGCACCAGGTCCACGGTGTACTCCGCACCGCGGTAGACCTCGGTGTGCCCGCGCTGACGGCCGTAGCCGCTGGCCTCGCTCACCGTCAGACCCCGGACACCCGCCGCCTCGAGGGCCGACTTCACGTCGTCCAGCCGGTGCGGCTGGATGACCGCCGTCACGAGCTTCGTCATCACTTCACCTCCGTCACGACCCGGGCGCCCGCGCCCAGGGACTCGTACGCCGTCTCGCCGTGCGTGGCGAGATCGAGACCGCCGACCTCGTCCTCCTCGGTCGCCCGCAGGCCGATGGTGGCCTTGAGGATGAGCGCGATGACGAGCGTGGCCAGACCGCTGAACAGGATCGCGCACAGCGCGACGATGACCTGCGTGGCGAGCTGTCCGACGCCACCACCGTAGAACAGGCCGTTCTCCGCGCCGTCCGCGTACCAGGTCGCGTTCGCGTCGGTCGCGAAGAAGCCGATGAGGACCGTGCCGACGAGACCGCCGACCAGGTGGACGCCGACGACGTCGAGCGAGTCGTCGTAGCCGAACCGGTACTTCAGGCCGACCGCCAGGGCGCACAGGACGCCGGCGACGACACCGATGCCGATCGCGCCCCACGTGTCGACGGCCGCGGCCGCCGGGGTGATCGCGACGAGACCGGCGACGACACCCGACGCGGCACCGAGCGACGTGGCGTGACCGTCGCGGACCTTCTCCGTCGCGAGCCAGGCGAGCATCGCGACCGCGGTGGCGACCGTCGTGTTGACCCACGCGCGGCCGGCGGTGCCGTCGGCGGCGAACTCGGAGCCCGCGTTGAAGCCGAACCAGCCGAACCACAGGAGCGCGGCGCCGAGCATGACGAACGGCAGGTTGTGCGGACGCATCGGCTCGCGGCCGAACCCGCGGCGCTTGCCCGTGACGATCGCGAGGACGAGGCCCGCGACACCGGCGTTGATGTGCACGACGGTCCCACCGGCGAAGTCGATCGGCGTCGGCAGCGAGCCGGCGAGGAACCAGCCGCCGCCGAGCAGGCCGCCGCCCCAGACCATGTGGGCCAGCGGGATGTAGACGACCGTCACCCAGATCGCCGCGAAGACGAGCCAGGTGTTGAACTTGAAGCGGTCCGCGACGGCGCCGGAGATCAGCGCGACGGTGATGACCGCGAACGTGAGCTGGAAGCCTGCGGCGACGAGGAACGGCACGCCGGTGGCGGCCATCAGGCTCTCCTCGTCGGTCGCGCCCTGCAGGCCGAAGTACTCGAACGGGTTGCCGACGAAGCCGCCGTAGTCGCCGCCGAACGTGGCCGAGTAGCCGTACAGGACCCAGATGAGCGACACGATGCCGAGGGCACCGAAGCTCATCATCATCATGTTGAGCACGCTCTTGCCGCGCACCATGCCGCCGTAGAAGAACGCCAGGGCGGGCGTCATCAGCAGCACCAGAGACGCGGCGAGGATCATGAACGCGGTGTTCCCGCTGTCGAGTTCGAACATCGAAATCGCCTCTCCCGTCGCCAGCCGGGGGTGGCTGGTCCGGTACCAAAGGTCGGCCAGGACGATTTCGGCGATGCGCTGGCGGTGTTACAGCGGTGTGACAACGCTCACCTGCGGGTAAACGTTCGGTTTCGTGGTGGGCGGCCGTCCAGCAGCGACCGCCCACCTCACCGCGCCGGCTACTGCGCGAGCAGACCGTCGACGAACGCCTCGGGGTCGAACGGCGCGAGGTCGTCGGGCCCCTCGCCGAGGCCCACGAGCTTGACCGGGACGCCGAGCTCGCGCTGCACCGCGACGACGATCCCGCCCTTGGCGGTGCCGTCGAGCTTCGTCAGGACGATGCCGGTGACGCCCGCGACCTCGGCGAACACACGCGCCTGGTTGAGGCCGTTCTGACCGGTCGTGGCGTCGAGGACGAGCAGCACCTCGGCGAGCGGCGCCTCGCGCGTCAGGACGCGCGTGATCTTGCCGAGCTCGTCCATGAGGCCCGCCTTGTTCTGGAGACGGCCCGCGGTGTCGACGAGCACGACGTCCACGGCCTCGGTCTTGCCGGTGCGCACCGCGTCGAACGCGACCGACGCCGGGTCGGCGCCGTCCTTGTCGGACCGCACGGTCCGCACACCGACGCGCGACCCCCACGTCTCGAGCTGGTCCGCCGCGGCGGCGCGGAACGTGTCGGCGGCGCCGAGCACCACCGTGCGGCCCTCGGCGACGAGGACGCGCGCGAGCTTGCCGACGGTCGTCGTCTTGCCGGTGCCGTTGACGCCGACGACGAGCACGACGGCCGGCACGGCCGCTCCCTCGGCCGTCGTGCCGGGGTCGGTGTGCAGCGCGCGGTCGAGCGTCGGGTCGACGATCGCGAGCAGCTGGTCACGCAGCACGGCGCGCACCTGACCGGGCTCGCGCAGGCCCTCGACCCGGACGCGCGTGCGCAGCGCGTCGACGATCTCGGTGGTCGGCCCGGCGCCGACGTCGGCCAGGAGCAGCGTCTCCTCGAGCTCGTCCCAGTCGTCCTCGGTGAGGTGGTCGCGGGACAGGACCTGGAGCAGGCGGGCGCCGAGCGGCGAGCCGGACCGGGACAGGCGGTCGCGCAGGCGGGTCAGACGGCCCGCGACCGGGGCCGGGACCTCCAGGACGGGCGGGCGGTCGAGCTCCGCGACGTCGTCGGGTGCGGCCTCCGGCGGGGCGGCCGTCCCGGGGGCGGTGTCGACCGGGACGGGGGTCGCGGCGGGCGCCTGCGGGTCGCCGAAGGGGGCTTCGGGCGCGGGCACGGGCGGCGGGACGTCCTGCGTCGTCGTGCCGCCGCCGCGACCGCGGCGCAGCGTGACGAGCAGCGTGCCGACGGTGACGACGACGACCGTCGGGATGCCGACGGCGAGGAGGGTGTTCAGAAGGTCCTGGTCCACGCGCACAGTCTGGCTGGGCGGCGGGCGTGCGCGCGAGCCGGTCCCCCGACGCGCCGGTGCGACCTCGCCCACACGAAGCGGACCGGGGTCGGTCCAGGCGATCGGGTCCTGCGGGTCAGGCGCCGCGCTGGCGGGGCAGCGCCCGTGCGGCCTTGCGGCTCGCGCGCTGCAGCGTGTCCGCGAGGTCGTCGACCTGCAGGTACGGGTCGCCCTCGTCGGCGGTCGCGCGGAGGAACTCGTCGAGGGACACGTCGACGGGGCGGACCGCCGCAGCGGCCGCGGCCGCGGTCTGGTCGGCGTCCGGGTGCTTGCGTGCCGCCCAGCCCGCGCGGAACGCGCGCAAGGGGCCGTTGCGCTCCTCCCCGGGCGCGCCGGAACCCGCCGCGACGCCGGCGAGGATCAGCACGGCGAAGGCGACGAGGAGCGACACGAGGATCCCGACGAGCACAGCCACGGCACCATCCTCCGCGCCGCACCGTCCCGACGCGCGCGACGTCACCCGCGCGGCGGACAGCCCTCACACGATCTCCACACGCGCCGCCCGCATCGTCCCGGTCGCCCGGGTCCGGGCTCAGACGGCGACGTCCTCGCGCATGCGCTGGCTCACCACGGTCGTGACGCCGTCGCCGCGCATCGTCACGCCGTAGAGCGCGTCGGCGATCTCCATCGTGCGCTTCTGGTGCGTCACGACGATGAGCTGGGAGTCCTCCTGCAGCTCGCGGAAGATGTCGAGGAGCCGCCCGAGGTTGGCGTCGTCGAGGGCCGCCTCGACCTCGTCCATGACGTAGAACGGCGACGGCCGCGCCTTGAAGATCGCGACGAGCAGCGCGACGGCGGTCAGCGACCGCTCGCCGCCCGACAGCAGCGACAGCCGCTTGACCTTCTTGCCCGCCGGTCGCGCCTCGACCTCGATCCCGGTCGTGAGCATGTCGTCGGGGTCGGTGAGGACGAGCCGCCCCTCGCCGCCCGGGAACAGGCGCGGGAAGACGACGTCGAAGGCCGCGGCGGTGTCGCGGTAGGCGTCGGCGAACACCTGCTCGACGCGCTCGTCGATCTCCTTGACGATCTCCAGCAGGTCCGCGCGCGACTTCTTGAGGTCCGCGAGCTGGTCGGTGAGGAACTTGTGCCGCTCCTCGAGCGCGGCGAACTCCTCCAGCGCGAGCGGGTTGACGCGACCGAGGAGGGACAGCGCGCGCTCGGCGGCCTTGAGCCGCTTCTCCTGCTGCTCGCGCACGAACGGCACCGCGGTCGGTGTGTCGGGGTCGGGCTCGGTGCCGGGCGGGAGGACGACGGGCACGTCGCGGTGCGGGCCGAACTCGTCGAGGAGCACCTGGGGGTCGAGACCGAGCTCCTCGACCGCGCGGTTCTGCAGCTGCTCGATGCGCAGGCGCTGCTGCGTGCGCGCGACCTCGTCGCGGTGCGCGGCGTCGGTGAGCTGCGCGAGCTCGCGCGCGAGCTCGTCGACCCGGGCGCGCGTCGCGGACAGCTGCTGCTCACGCTCCGTGCGGGCGGCCTCCGCGGCCTCGCGCTCGGTCGACGCCTGGCGCAGCGAGCCCTCGATCGCGGCGAGCGCGTGCGCCGCGCCCTGCCCGACCGCGACGGCCGCGGCCGCCTGGCGGGCCCGCACGCGCTCGCGCTCGGCGGCCTTCTGCCGGGCGGCGCGCTCGGCCTCGGCGGCGCGCTCGAGCGACGCGGCACGACCCGACAGGGCTCGCGCGCGCTCCTCGCTCGTCCGGAGGGTCAGGCGGGCCTCCGTCTCGCGCGAGCGCGCGCCGGTCGCCAGGCCGGCCAGGGTGTCGCGGCGCTCGGTGGCCTCCGCGATGGTCGCCTCCGTGTCGACGGGCTCGTCCTCGGCGACCGCGAGGCGGGCGGTCAGGTCGGCGAGCTCGGCGGCGTCCGACTCGAGGGTCGCGGAGGCGGCCGTGAGCGACGCCTCGACGCGGTCCGCCTCGGCGCGCGCGGCCCGGACGGCGGACCCCAGGTGGCCCAGCTGCTCCGCGACGGCGGCCAGCGCGGCGTCGGACTCGTTCAGGCGGGCGAGCGTGCGGTCGTGCTCGTCGCGGGCGCGCTGCTGCTCGGCGGTGGCGGCGGCGATCTCGAACCGCAGCCGCTCGGCCGTGGCCGTGGCCTCGGCCGCTCCGCTGCGGGCCTGGTCGAGCGCGGCCTGCAGGTGTAGCGCGCTCGGTGCGGTCGCGGACCCGCCGGACGCCCGGTGGCGGGACAGGACGTCGCCCGCGCGGGTCGCGACGACGAGGTGCGGGTGCTGGGCGACGAGCGCGCGGGCGGTCGCGAGGTCGTCCACGACGACGACGTCGGCGAGCAGCGCGCGCACGGTCGCCTGGACGTGCGGTGGCGCCGTGACGAGGTCCACCGCGCGGTCGGCGCCCGGCGGCAGGTCCGGGACCGGGCTCGCGTCGGGCGCACCCGCGACCAGCAGCGTCGCGCGTCCGGCGTCCTCGGTGCGCAGCCAGCGCAGCGCGTCCACGGCGGCGTCGACCGACTCGACCGCCACGCCGTCGGCGAGGGCACCGAGGGCGGCGACGACGGCCTCCTCGTCGCGTGCGTCGACCGCGAGCAGCGCCGCGACCGACCCGACCGTGCCGGTGAGCCCGTCGGCGGCGAGCAGCGCGCCCGCACCGTCCTTGCGCGTGAGGCTGAGCTCGAGGGTCTCGGCCCGCGCGACGAGGGCCCCGTGCTCGCGCTCGGCCTCGGACAGCCGCTGCTGCAGGTCCGTGAGCCGCTCGGTCGCGACGTCGAGTGCCTCGGCCGCGGCCTCGTGCGCGGCGTCGAGCCCTTCCTCGCCGGCCTCCACGCCCGCGACCTCGGACTCGAGCGCGACGAACTCGGTGTGCGCGGTGGCCTCACGCTCCCGGGCCGCGGCGAGCGTCTCGTGCAGGCGCCCGATCTCCGCCTGTGTCGCCTCGACGCGGCTGCGACGGGCCGCGACCTGACCGGCGAGCCGGGCGACGCCCTCCCGCCGGTCGGCGGCGCCGCGCAGCGCGGTCGCGAGCTCCTTCTCCGCGGCCGTCGTCGCCTGCTCGGCCTCCTGGCGGGCCGTCACCGCCGCCTCGAGCGCGACGCGCGCCAGGTCGACCTCGGCGGCGAGCTCGGCCTCCGCGGCCCGGACACGCTCCGCCTGGGCGGCGAGGTCGTCGGGGTCCTGCCCACCCGTGCGCTCGGACCCGGCGCTGCCTAGCAGCCGGACGCGGTCCGCGGCGAGCGACGCCGTGCCCCGCAGCCGCTCACGCAGCGACGACAGGCGGTACCAGACCTCGGTGACCTCCGTGAGGTGCGGGGTGGCCTTGGCGGCCTCGCGCTCCAGGGCGGCGAGCCCGTCACGCGCGGCGGCCAGCGCCTGCTCGACCTCGGCACGTCGGGCGAGCAGGGCGGACTCGTCGGCGATCTCCTGCTCGAGCGTCGCGCTGAGCTGCGCGAGGTCGTCGGCGAGCAGGCGGGCGCGCGCGTCGCGCAGGTCGGCCTGCACGACGGCGGCCTTGCGCGCGACCTCGGCCTGCCGGCCGAGCGGGCCAAGCTGGCGGCGGATCTCGCCCGTGAGGTCGCCGAGCCGCGTGAGGTTGGCCTGCATCGCGTCGAGCTTGCGGAGCGCCTTCTCCTTGCGCTTGCGGTGCTTGAGGACGCCCGCGGCCTCCTCGATGAAGCCGCGCCGCTCCTCGGGCGTCGCGCGCAGCACCGCGTCGAGCTGGCCCTGCCCGACGATCACGTGCATCTCGCGGCCCAGGCCGGAGTCGGACAGCAGCTCCTGGATGTCGAGCAGCCGACAGCCCTGCCCGTTGATCGCGTACTCGGACCCGCCGCTGCGGAACAGCGTCCGCGAGATCGTGACCTCGGTGTACTCGATCGGCAGCGCGCCGTCGGTGTTGTCGATGGTCAGCGCGACCTCGGCGCGGCCGAGCGGCGGGCGGCCGGCGGTGCCGGCGAAGATGACGTCCTCCATCTTGCCGCCGCGCAGCGACTTGGCGCCCTGCTCCCCCATGACCCACGCGAGCGCGTCGACGACGTTCGACTTGCCCGACCCGTTCGGGCCGACGACGCAGGTGACGCCCGGCTCGAAGCTCAGCGTCGTCGCCGAGGCGAACGACTTGAACCCCCGCAGGGTGAGGGTCTTGAGGTGCACGCACGAAGCCTAGGACGTGAACGGCGGGCGGCCGGGGACGCTGGCCGCGTCCGCCGGCCGCCCGCCGTCGGTGTCAGTACCGGGTCGTGCTCACAGGGCCGGGAACCACAGCCCGATCTCGCGCGCCGCCGACTCCTCGCCGTCCGAGCCGTGCACGAGGTTCTGGATGACCTTGAGGCCCCAGTCGCGGGCCAGGTCGCCGCGGATCGTGCCGGGCGCGGCGACCGTCGGGTCGGTCGCCCCGGCGAGCGAGCGGAAGCCCTCGATCACGCGGTGCCCCTCGACGACCGCGGCCAGCACGGGGCCGGACCGCATGAAGTCGACGAGCGGCTGCAGGAACGGCTTGCCGGCGTGCTCGGCGTAGTGCTCCGCGAGCAGGGCCTCGTCGGCCTCGCGGAGCTCGACGGCGACGAGCGTGTAGCCCTTCGCCTCGATGCGACGCAGGATCTCCCCCACCAGACCCCGGCGGACTCCGTCGGGCTTGACGAGGACCAGGGTGCGCTGCGTGTCAGTCATGGCCGTCACCCTAACGGGGGCGGCTCGGCCGTCCGGTGACGTGTCCGTGAACGGTCAGGGGCCGACCATGCCGGGGTGCGCGGCGTCCCACTCGGCGCGCTCACGGTCGATGCGGCCGCCGACGCGCAGCGAGAACACCCACATCGCGGCGAACACCGCGCCGACCACGAACATCATCGGCACGACGAACCCGCAGGCCAGGACGACGACCTGCGCGACCGACCCCGCGACGTAGCCACCCGGCCGGCCGACCCACCCGGCGAGCACGAGCAGGACCACCGTGAGAGCGCCGCCGACCCACCACACGGTGGCGGTGTCGGCCACCCGCAGGCCGTACGCCACGAGCGTCGCGAAGAACACCACGAACGCCTCGAGGACGAGCATCGTCTGGGTGAACTGCGGCTTCGCGGGGCGCTTGCGGCGCACGGCCTGCGGGTCGGTCGAGCTCATCGCGTCAGGCTACCGGGCACCCACGGCGTCGCCGTCGGCGGCCCGGTCGGCGGTCCCGGCGTCGGACGCGGGGGCCGAGAGCTCGTCCACGACCACCGCACCGTCGACCGTCGCGTCCGCGTGGACCGCGCCCGCGCGCACGTCGTCCGCCGCGACGGCCTCGCCGCGCGCGACCATGCCGGCCACGTCGGAGAGCTTCACCTCGCGGAGGAACAGCGCGAGCACGAAGCCGACGACGACGAGCGGGATGAAGTACCAGAACGACGAGGACAGGCTGCTCGCGTAGGCGTCGATGACGCCGGTCTTGAACGGCTCGGGCAGCTGCTGGACGACGTCCGGGGTGAGGCCGGACGCCTCCCCGCCGGAGCCGGCGGGCACGCCCGCGAACACGTCCGTGACCTGCTCGATGAGACGGCTGGTGAACATCGTCGAGAAGACGGCGACACCCACGGCTGCGCCGATCTCGCGGAAGAAGTTGTTCGCCGACGTCGCGGTGCCGAGCTCGTGCGGGTCGACCGCGTTCTGCACGGCCAGGACGATCGTCTGCATGACGAGGCCCATGCCGGCGCCGAGCACGAAGATCATCGCGCCGAACAGCCACATCGACATGTCACCGGTGATGCGGGTCAGCCACACCATGCCCACGGTCGTGATCGCGAGGCCCGCGACGGGGAAGATCTTGTAGCGACCGGTCTTGGTGATCGCGATACCCGAGCCGATCGCGGTGAGCATGACGCCCGCCATCATCGGCAGCAGCAGGTAGCCGGACTGCGTGACGCCGACGCCGGTCGACATCTGGAGGAACGTCGGCAGGAACGCGAGGGCCGAGAACATGCCCATGCCGAGGATGAAGCCGATGGCCGTCGCGATCGTGAAGGTGCGGTTGCGGAACAGGCGCAGCGGCAGCAGCGGGTCGGACGCCTTGAGCTCGGCGAGGATGAACAGCGCGATCGACAGCAGCGTGCCCGTGACCAGCGCGAGGAGACCCGGGTCGGACCAGTCGTAGCCGCGCTGCCCGCTCCAGCTCTCCCAGCTCGTCGCGAGGACCAGGCCGGACGTGCCGAGGACGACGAACAGGATGCCGGCGACGTCGATGCGGCGGCCCGAGCGGTGCGACGGGAGCTTGAGCGCGAACCACGCGACCGCGAACGCGGCGATGCCGACGGGGATGTTGATCCAGAAGCACCAGCGCCAGTCGGCGTGCTCGGTGAACAGGCCGCCGAGCAGCGGGCCGACGACGGCCGCGATGCCGAACAGCGCGCCCATCGGACCCATGTACTTGCCGCGGTCCTTCGCGGGGACGATGTCGGCGATGATCGCCTGCGACAGGATCATGAGGCCGCCGCCGCCGAGGCCCTGGATGCCGCGGCCGACGACGAGCCAGCCGAACGACGCGGCGAAGCCGGCGACGGCCGACCCCGCGGTGAACAGCGCGATCGCCACGAGGAACGGCCAGCGCCGGCCCCAGATGTCGCCGAACTTGCCGTAGAGCGGCATGACGATCGCGATGGCCAGGATGTAGGCCGTCACGACCCAGCCCTGGTGCTCGACGCCGTCGAGCTCGCCGACGATGGTCGGCATCGCGGTGCCGACGATCGACTGGTCGAGCGACGACAGGAACATGCTCGCCATGAGGGCGCCGAAGATGAGCCAGACGGTGCGGGGCGTGAGGACGACGAGCGGCTTGTCGCTCGCTCCCACGTCGGGGACGGTGGCGGTGGCCATGCGGGTTCCTTGCTCTGGTGGGGACGTGGCGATGTCGTCCGGGCGCACGGGCGCGCCCGGGCCCGCCGCGGCGGGCAGGTCGGTGGGGGTCAGTCGGCGAGCAGCGCGCGCAGCTCGCCGAGCACGGTGTGCAGGTGGACGCGGACGTCGCCCTCGCCGCCCGCCGACTCCCAGCGCACGAACGTGGCGTGCGTGAGGAACAGCGCGAGCGACGCGACGGTCTCGGGCGAGTGCGCGGGGTCGTCCCCGAGCCGGCGGGCGACGAGCGACATGAGGTTGCCCTTGTGCTTGTCGAGCCAGGCGAGGTGCCGCGCGAGCAGGCGCGGCTCCTGCGCGGCGATGGCCAGGCCCTTCGCGAGGCGCGCGCGGCCGGGCGGCGCGGCGTCGAGCAACGAGCCGACGAGGTGCTCGAGGTCGGTCACGAGGTGGCCCGTGGGGCCGCCGGACGCGAACTCGTCCTCGATGAGCGGGTCGATCGGGTAGGTCGCGTGCCCGAGGACGGCGTCGTCCTTCGTCTCGAAGTAGTTGAAGAACGTGCGGACGGAGACGCCCGCCGCCTCGCAGATCGCCTCGACCGTCACGGCGTCGAGGCCGTCGCGGTCGACGAGACGGTGGGTCGCGTCGATGAGCGCGTCGCGACGTGCGCGCTTCTTGCGCTCGCGCAGCCCGAGCGCGCCGACGAGCTCCGCGATGCTGGGCGCCGACTCGTCGACCGGGCGCGTGTCCGCGGGGTCGGCGAGGTCGCGGGCGGACTCGACTTCCTGCATGGGATGCAACATTACAGCGACTGCAACTTTGCAGTCCATGCACTTTCTGTGCCGTCGCTCACCCGGACCAGTGCGACGGCGCCCACGCGGCGAGGGTCAGACCTCGCCGAAGCCGCCCTCCACGGCGGCGAGCAGCGCGTCCCGCGCCTCGGCGGCCTGCGGACCCTCGGCCTCGACGACGATCTCTTGGCCCTGCACCGCCCCGAGCTTCATGAGCTGCAGGACGCTCGCCGCGTCCACGCCGTTGACCCGCACGCGCGCGTCGTAGCCCGCGAGCATCCGCGCGACGATCGCCGCCGGCCGCGCGTGCAGCCCGAGCGGGTTGCGCAGCACCGCCGAACCCCGCGCGACGTCGTCGCCCGCGGCCGTCGCGGCAGCCGGCTCGGTCGGGGGGACCGCCGCGAACGTCGTCCCCGCGTGCTCAGCCGCCGCGACGACGGCGTCGAGGTCCGCTCCCCCGTGCGCCGCGACCGCAGCCGCGACGGCCCCCTCCACGAACGGCGCGTCCGCCAGCCGCACGCGCACCGCGACCTCGGGCTCCGCGAGGTCGAGCACCGACTCCGCGGTGAGCACCGCCGACCCGAGGTCCGTCAGCACCACGGCCGACCGCTCGTCGGCGGTGGCCTCGCCCAGCGCCGCCTCGACCAGGTCGAAGCTCGTGCCCAGGCCGCCGTCGGGTCCACCGCCCGCCGCGAGCAGCAGCACGCCCGGCGCCATCTGGCCCGCGAGCTCGACCGCACCCTCGGCGAGGCCGCGCGAGTGCGACACGAGCACGAGCGCGACGCGGGCCGTCGCGCGTCCGGACGTCACGCCGCGGCCTGCGCGGCAGCGGCGAGCAGCAGCTCCGTCGAACGCGCCCCGGGATCGAGGTGACCCGCCGAACGCTCGCCCAGGTAGCTGGCACGTCCCTTCGTGGCGACCAGCGGGATCGTCGCCTGCGCGCCGTCGGCCGCGGCCTGCGCCGCCGCCGCGAGCACGGCCGCGGGCCCCGCGCCGGAGTCGGCCGCCGCGACGGCGGCCTCGGTCGCGGGCGTCCACGCGTCGACCATCGTCTTCTCGCCCGTCGTCGCCTTGCCGCGCACGACGATCCCCTCCAGCGCGGCCTCGAGCAGCGCGACGACGCCGCCGCTGTCGAGCTCGCTCACGGCCGTGGCCCGGGCGGCCCGCAGGAACGCGGTGCCGTACAGCGGCCCGGCCGCTCCGCCGACGGTCGACATGAGGGTCGTCGCGACGAGCTTGAGGACGTCGCCGATCTCGGCGGGCTGCTCGGGCAGCGCGTCCAGCTTGGCGACGACCGCCTTGAAGCCGCGGTTGAGGTTCTCGCCGTGGTCGCCGTCGCCGATCTGACGGTCGAGCTCGACCAGCTCGTCGCGGTGCTCGGCGACCGTCGCGGCGCTCGCGCGCACCCACGCCACCGCCCACGCCACGTCCAGCGTCATGCCCCGTCCCCTCGACCGCGGACGTCCCGGAGCGTCACCACCGCAGGGCGGTCGTGTGCACCGGGGCGTCCCACAGGGCGGTCAGCTCGGCGTCCAGCCGCAGCACCGTGACCGACGCGCCCTGCATCTCCAGTGATGTCACGTAGTTGCCGACGAGCGAGCGAGTGACCTCGACCCCGCGCTCGGAGAGCAACGCGCGTGCCCGACGATAGACGACGTACAGCTCGGAGGCGGGCGTGCCCCCCATGCCGTTGACGAACAGCAGCACCTCCTCGCCGCCCGACAGGCCCAGGTCGTCGACGACGGGCGTGAGCAGCATCTCGGTGATCTCGTCCGCACCCGCGAGCGGGATGCGCCGCCGGCCGGGCTCGCCGTGGATGCCGATGCCGATCTCGATCTCGTCCTCGGGCAGGTCGAAGCTCGGCTTGCCGGCGTGCGGGACGGTGCACGCGGTGAGCGCGACGCCCATCGAGCGCACGTTGGCGATGACGCGCTCGGCCACCGCGGCGACCGCGTCGAGGTCGTCGCCGCGCTCGGCGGCCGCACCCGCGATCTTCTCGACGCACACGGTCCCCGCGACGCCGCGCCGGCCGGCCGTGTAGAGCGAGTCCTCGACGGCCACGTCGTCGTTGACGACGACCGACCGGACGGTCACCCCCTCGGCCTCGGCGAGCTCGGCGCCCGTCTCGAAGTTCAGCACGTCGCCCGTGTAGTTCTTCACGATCGCGAGCACGCCCGCGCCGGCGTCGGCCGCCTGGATCGCGGGCGCGATCTGGTCGGGCGTCGGCGACGTGAACACCGCACCGGGCACGGCCGCGTCGAGCATGCCGACACCGACGAACCCCGCGTGCAGCGGCTCGTGCCCGCTGCCGCCGCCGCTCACGAGACCGACCTTGCCCTCGCGTGCGCCACCCGCGCGCACCACGTACGGCGGGTCGAGGTGCACCTCGACGAGGTCCGGGTGCGCGGCCGCGAAGCCCTCGAGCGACTCGGCGACGACGTCCTGGGGGTCGTTGATGAGCTTCTTCACGCTGTCCGTCCTCCCGTCGACCTGGGCACGACCGCCCACGTCAGGTGCGTCGAGGCCTCGTCGTCCCGACCACCCCCACCTTCTCCGCGCCCCAAGGAACGGTCAAGGCGACGACGTGCGCCCCCGGTGCACGTTCGTGCAGCCGGGGGCGCGGTGTCCCCCGGACGGGTGGCAGCGCAGGGTGCGACGAGCCGTCAGGGGCGGCCCAGGAGGATCCGGGCCTCCGCGACGAGCACGATCGAGCCGGTGACGAGCACCGCGGCCCCCCGCTCGACCTCGCTCTCCGCGAGCGACGCCGCCAGGTCGACGGCCTCGTCCAGCCGCTCGACGACGTGCACGCGGTCCTCGCCGAACACGTCGTACGCGACCTCGGCGAGGTCCTGCGGGTCGAGCGCGCGTGCTGTCGGAGCCCGCGTCACGACGACCTCCGCGAGCACCGGCTCGAGGACCGACAGGATCCCCTCGGGGTCCTTGTCCGCCATCACGCCGACGACGCCCACGACACGCTGGAACGCGAACGCCTCCTCCAGCGACGCGACGAGCGCCTCGACTCCCGCAGGGTTGTGCGCGCCGTCGACGATGACCGTCGGGCTCGACCGCACGACCTCGAGGCGGCCCGGCGACGTGACGTCGGCGAACGCGGCCCCGACGACGTCGCCGTCGAGCGCCGCACCACCGGTGAGAAACGCCTCCACGGCGACGAGCGCGAGCAGCGCGTTGTGCGCCTGGAACGCGCCGTGCAGCGGCAGGAACACCTCGGAGTAGACGCCGCCGAGCCCGCGCAGCGTGAGCATCTGCCCGCCGACCGCGACCTGCCGGTCGACGACCGCGATCTCGACGCCCTCGCGCACGACGCGCGCACCGTGCTCGGCCGCCGCGGCCAGCACCACGCCCTCGACGTCCTCGGTCTGCTCGGCGAGGACCAGCGTCGCGCCGTCCTTGACGATGCCCGACTTCTCGGACGCGATCTCGACGAGCGTGTCGCCGAGGTAGCGCTCGTGGTCCATCGCGATCGGCGTGATGACCGCGACCTCGCCGTCGACGACGTTCGTCGAGTCCCACCGGCCGCCCAGGCCCACCTCGACGACGGCGACGTCGACGGGCGCGTCCGCGAAGGCCGCGAACGCCATGACCGTGAACACCTCGAAGAACGACAGGCGCGGCTCGCCCTTCTCCGCCGACCGCTGGTCGACCAGGTGCACGTACGGTGCGACGTCCTGCCACACCTCGACGAACCGCTCGTCGCTGATCGGCTCGCCGTCGATCGCGATGCGCTCGGTCACGCGCGTGAGGTGCGGGCTCGTGAACCGCCCCGTGCGCAGGCCGTGCTCGCGCAGCAGCCGCTCGACCATGCGGCTCGTCGACGTCTTGCCGTTGGTGCCCGTGAGGTGGATGGTCCGGTACGCGCGCTGCGGGTCGCCCAGCAGCTCGCACACCGCGCGCACGCGGTCCAGCGTCGGGTCGATGTCGTGCTCGGGCGCGCGCGCGAGGATCGCACGGTAGACCTCGTCGGCGGCCTCGCGCGCGGCGCGCTCCTGCTCGGCGCGCAGGTGCTCGGATCCCTTGCTCATGCCTCGTACCCGCCCGCCTCGACGGCCTCGACGTGGACCTCGACCGCGTCGCCTGCGGACGGGTTGACCGTGACGCTCACCGCGAGCGTCTCGTGCGCGATCGTGTCGCGGTGCGTCTCGACGTCGGCCACGTGGTCGCGCGGGACGTCGAGCGTCAGCAGGATGCGGTCGCCGACGTTGAGGCCGGCGGCCTTGCGGGCGTCCTGCACCTGCCGCACGACGTCGCGCGCGTACCCCTCGGCCAGGAGCTCGTCGTCGAGGGCCACGTCGAGCACGACGAACCCGTCGGTCGACAGCACCGCGGCGGCCAGGTCGGCCCCGTCCCGCTGCTCGACGACGGTCGACACCGTGTACTCGTGCTCCTGCAGGGCGACGTCGCCGTCGTCGGTGCGCACGACGACGCCGTCGGCCGTCTGCTCCCACGCACCCGCCTTGGCGGCCTTGATGACGGTCTGCACGGCGCGGCCCAGGCGCGGGCCGGCGGCGCGCGCGTTCACGGCGAGCTGGGCGCTCACGCCGAGGTCGGCGGCGTCGGCGTCGTGCAGGCCGAGGAGCTCGACCTCGCGGACGTTGACCTCCGACGCGATCAGCTCGACGAACGGGCCGAACCACTCGGGGTGCGGCACGACGACGCGCAGGCCGCGCAGCGGCTGGCGCACGCGGATCTGCCGGGCCTTGCGCAGCGCGTGCGTCGTGGACACGACCTCGCGCACGCGGTCCATGGCGGCGACGAGCTCGGCCTCCGTGTACTCCGAGGCCGCGTCGGTCACCGGGACGTCGGCGGCCGTCGGCCAGTCCGTGAGGTGCACGCTGCGCCCGCCCGTCAGGCCGCGCCAGATCTCCTCCGTGACGAGCGGCGCGAGCGGCGCCATGAGGCGCGTGAGCACCTCGAGCACCGTCCACAGCGTGTCGAACGCCGCCTGGTCCTCGTCCCAGAACCGGTCGCGCTGCGTGCGCACGTACCAGTTGGTCACGAGGTCGAGGTGGTCCCGGACCGCCTCGCACGCCTCCGCGATGTCGTACGCGTCGAGGTGGCGCGTGACGTCGTCGACGAGCCAGCGCGTGCGTGCGAGCACGTACCGGTCCATGGTCGCGAGGTCGGCGACGCTCTCCTCGTCGACCCGCCTCGCCGTGAGGCCCTCGCCGCCGCGCACCGCACCCGCGTACAGCGTGAAGAAGTAGTACGTGCTCCACAGCGGCAGCAGCACCTGGCGCACGCCGTCGCGGATGCCCTCCTCCGTGACGACGAGGTTCCCGCCGCGCAGGATCGGGCTCGACATGAGCGACCAGCGCACCGCGTCCGAGCCGTACTTGTCCCACATGACGACGGGGTCCGGGAAGTTGCGCAGCGACTTCGACGCCTTGCGGCCGTCGTCGCCGAGCACGATCCCGTGGCACATGACGTTCCGGAACGCCGGGCGGTCGAAGATCGCCGTGGCCAGCACGTGCAGCGTGTAGAACCAGCCGCGCGTCTGCCCGATGTACTCGACGATGAAGTCGCCCGGGTAGTGGTGCTCGAACCAGTCCGCGTTCTCGAACGGGTAGTGCACCTGGGCGAACGGCATCGCGCCCGAGTCGAACCACACGTCGAGGACGTCGGGGATGCGGCGCATGGTCGAACGGCCCGTCGGGTCGTCCGGGTTCGGGCGCGTGAGGTCGTCGATGAACGGCCGGTGCAGGTCGGGCTCGCCCGCCTCGTTCACGGGCAGGCGGCCGAAGTCCGCCTCGAGCTCGGCGAGCGAGCCGTAGACGTCGACACGCGGGTGCAGCGGGTCGTCGGACACCCACACGGGGATCGGCGTGCCCCAGTAGCGGTTGCGGCTGATCGACCAGTCGCGCGCGTTGCTCAGCCACTTGCCGAACTGGCCGTCCTTGATGTGCTCGGGCGTCCAGGTGATCTCCTGGTTGAGCTCGACCATGCGGTCGCGGAACTCGGTCACGCGCACGAACCACGAGGACACGGCCTTGTAGATCAGCGGGTTCCGGCAGCGCCAGCAGTGCGG
This sequence comes from Cellulomonas fimi, assembly GCF_028583725.1. Lineage (NCBI taxonomy): Bacteria > Bacillati > Actinomycetota > Actinomycetes > Micrococcales > Cellulomonadaceae > Cellulomonas > Cellulomonas fimi. The sequence goes on from NZ_CP110680.1 coordinate 2,795,892, forward strand.
GTAGGAGTGGTCGTAGGTCTCGTGGCGCACGACGACGGACCGCTGCGCGGCGTCGACGCGCGCGAGCGGACCCGAGCCCGCCTTGAGGTCGGCGATGATCGGCTTGTTCGCCTCGAACACCTGCTGGCCGGCGTAGTCGCCGACCTCGGCGGTGAACCGGCCGCGCGCGTCGACCGGCACGACGGGCGCGATGCCCGCCGCGTCGCACGCGACCATGTCGTCCTCGCCGAACGCGGGCGCGAGGTGCACGACGCCCGTGCCGTCCTCGGTCGTGACGAAGTCCGCGGCGAGCACCCGGTGCGCGTGCTCGTGGCCCGCGAAGTAGTCGAACGGCGGCGTGTAGGAGCGCCCGACGAGGTCGGCGCCCGTGAGCGTCGCGACCACGGTCGCCTCGCCCAGCTCGCGCTGGTACGCCGCGAGGCGCGCCGACGCCAGGACGACGCGCTCCCCCGGGTGGGCCTGCGCGAACGAGGAGTCCCCGGCCGGCTCGACGACGACGTACTCGACGTCGGCGCCCACGGCGACTGCGAGGTTGCTCGGCAGCGTCCACGGCGTCGTCGTCCAGACGAGCAGCAGCTCGCCGCCGTCCAGGCGGAGGCCGACGGTCAGCGCGGGGTCCTGGCGCGACGCGTACACGTCGTCGTCCATGCGCAGCTCGTGGTTCGACAGCGGCGTCTCGTCGACCCAGCAGTACGGCAGGACGCGGTAGCCCTCGTAGGCGAGGCCCTTGTCGTGGAGCTGCTTGAACGCCCAGATCACCGACTCCATGAAGGTGACGTCGAGCGTCTTGTAGTCGTGGTCGAAGTCCACCCAGCGCGCCTGGCGCGTCACGTAGTCGCGCCACTCGCCCGTGTACTTGAGCACCGACTCGCGGCACGCGTGGTTGAACTTCGCGATGCCGAGCTCGTCGATCTGCGCCTTCTCGGTGATGCCGAGGAGCCGCTGCGCCTCGAGCTCCGCGGGCAGGCCGTGCGTGTCCCAGCCGAACCGGCGCTCGACGCGGCGGCCCTTCATGGTCTGGAAGCGCGGGACGACGTCCTTGGCGTAGCCCGTGAGGAGGTGGCCGTAGTGCGGCAGGCCGTTGGCGAACGGCGGGCCGTCGTAGAAGACGAACTCGTTGCTGCCGTCCTGCCCCGCGTCGCGCTGGTCGATCGACGCCTGGAACGTCCCGTCGGCGTCCCAGTGCGCGAGGACGTCGCGCTCGAGCCCGGGCAGGTCCGGCGACGCGGGCACGGGCTGGTCGGGGCGGTGCAGCGGGTAGCGCGGTGCGGTGGTCACCGTCGGGTCTCCTGGTCGATCTCGCTCACGGCCGCGAGGACGACCACCCCCGGGTGCGGGGACGACCGCGGTACCACCTCGCTTGCCGGCTCCCCCTCGCGGGGTCGTCGACCTCTCTGCTGCGGCTGTGACGGGCCTGCCCCGTCCGGTTCTACTGGGGCTCGTCCTCGCGGGCGGGTCGGAGCCTGTTCTTCCGGAGGCTCGCCGGTGATGGCCGGGTCGACGCCTGTGGGCGTGAGTCTACCGACTCGTCCCGGGAGGTCCGCCACCGCGAATGCGTCCGCGCAGGCCACGGCCCGGCCGTCACGGGAGGGCGTGACGACCGGACCGCGGTCGGGGGTCAGCGCGTCGCGAGGGCGGCGACCTCCGTGGGGGTGAGCGCGGAGCTCCAGACGGACACCTCGTCGACGTCGCCCTGGAACGGCGTGTCCCACCAGTTGACGCCGAGCGCGAACGTGCCGGTCGTCGTCGTGAGCACGTCGGGGAAGCCCGTGCCCGTGTAGCGCGCCTCGCCGTCGACGTAGACGACCACGTCGCCGCCGTCGACCGTCACCGCGACGTGGCTCCACTCGCCGACCGGGATCTGCGTGCCCGTGCCTGCGTCGTACCACTGCGCACCCGACCAGACCATCGTCGAGCCGCCGACGCCGTCGTGGCCGCGCGGGACGACGCTCACCCAGCTGTTCGCGTCGCGTGCCGCGAAGAACGCGGTCGTGTACGGCGTGAGCACCTGCGGGCGCAGCCACATCGACGCGGACCACGTCGAGCCGGACACGAGGCCGTCGGGCAGCCGCACGCCCGACGTGCCGTCGAGGTGGGCGGCCTGGCCGCGCACGCCGTCGGCGACGTACGTGACCTGCCCGTCGGCCTGGTCGATCCGCGGGCCGGTCGTCGTGGCGGCCGCGTGCGTGCCGGTGCCGTCGGTGAGGTCGCCCTCGAAGGACCACGAGCCGACGACGCCACCGGCCACGCGCTGCAGGACCGTGACCTCGAACGTCGCCGTCTTCTGGACCGTGCCGTTGCGGACCGTCGCGGTGAGGTTGACGTGCGCGTCGCCCTCACCCGCCTCGGGGCGGGTCACGTCACCGGTCGTCGAGACGACGGCCGGGTCGGACGACGCCCACGTGATCGTCGTGCCGTGCGTGCCGGTGGTCGGCAGCGTGAGGTCCGCGACGACGCCCGAGGTGTCGCCGAGGTCGAGGTCGGCGACGACCGCGTCGACGGCCTGCTTCGCGGTGAGCGACGGGACCGCGCTGCCCCACAGCGTCACGCCGTCGCGGGACACGACACTGAACGTCACGACCCAGCGGGCCTGGTCCGGCTGCCACGAGCGCGTGAAGACGCCCTCGTACCGGGTGCCGCCCGCGTCGATCCGGGCCTGGTTCCTGCCCGTGAGGGACCACTTGCCCGTCAGCGAGCCGGTGACCTTGCCGTTGGACGTCAGCGTGATCGGCGTCGCGCGGCGCTGGTCGGCGGTGAGGGCCTTGTCGTGCGTGACGAGCGCGTACTCCCCCGCGACGTCCTTGCGCTCGACGCGCCGGTCGTCGCCGCCCGCGTACCGGCACGGGTCGAGGACGGGCCAGCCTTGCGCGTTCATCCACATCTGGTGCACGCGGACCTCGTGCTGCTCGCCCTGGCCCGGGAACCGGGAGTGGAACACGAGGAACGTCTCACCCGTCTCGGGGTCGCGGTACCAGCTGTTGTGGCCGGGCGACAGGTAGCCCGTGCCGGGTCCCTCGCCGGGGTCGCCGACCTCACGCGCGAACAGGTGGTTGCCGAGGATCTTGGTGCCGAACGGCTCGATCGACGCGTCGTCGAACAGCGGCTTGGTCGGGTCCGCCTTGACCTGCGCCATGTCGTTGCCGGCGGCGTCGAGGTACGGGCCGTCGGGGCTCTTCGAGCGCGCGACGCGCACGTTGTACGCGCCGTTCGCGTCGAGGCCGCCGAACGACAGGAAGAGGTAGTAGTACCGCGTCTTCGTGTCGTACATGACGCTCGGGCCCTCGATGCGGCTGTGGTTGCCGCCGACGAGGTGCTTCCCGTAGCCCTGGCCCGGGACCGGCTTCCCGGTGGACGGGTCGAGCTCGAGGATGAAGATGCCGCCGGAGTACGAGCCGTACACGAGCCACCAGTTGCCCTTGGCGTCGATGAACGCGTCCGGGTCGACCGTGTTGGGGTGCACGCGGGCGTCGTAGATCGCGCCGTCGACGGCGTCGGACGGCTGGTCCCACATCCCCGACTTCAGGAAGATCCCCTGGTCGACGTAGGGACCGTCGACGTCGTCGCTCACGGCGATCCCCATGGCCGAGCGCGGCGAGTCGCCCTTGCAGGCGTTGTAGTACATCGCGTACCGGCCGTCGGGCAGCTGGATGACGTCGGCCGCCCAGAGGGTGTCGGTCTGCGCCCACGCGAACGTCTCCGCGAGGTTGGCGCGGACGTCGTCGAAGAGCGGGTTGTCGGCGTTGGCGCCGTCGGCGACCTTCTCCCAGTGCAGGAGGTCGTCGGTCTTCGCCGCGGCGAGGTGGCTGCCGAACACCCAGATCTCGTCGTCCGCGGTGACGACCGACGGGTCGTGCACGGAGACGTCCTGGAACGTCGGCGGGGGCGGTTCGGCCGGGCGGCGGTGCGCCTCGGCGGCAGGGGCGCTCGTGACTCCGAGCGCGAGGGTGAGGGCGGCGGCCGTGAGGGCGGCGCGCACGGGGCGACGGGCCATCGGTACTCCTGGTACGACGTCGGACGCAGGACAGGGCGCACGCGGCGATGCCGCGACGAGCGCCGGATCCGAAATCTACAACGTTGTGGGAAAGAAGTACATCGTTGTAGGAGACGGGATTCGTCCGTTGGCGGTCGCGTCGTGCGGCCTCGACGCCGACTCAGCCCTCGGCGTCGACGCGCTCGCCGTCGGTCGCGGACGTCGCGGGCGACTCGGGCGTCGCGGGCGTGGCGGCCGCCGCGTCGGCAGCGACCTCCCGCGGACCGCGGCCGTCGCCCAGCCCCGCGAGGTACGACGCGACCCACGCCAGCGCCGAGTTCCAGTTGATCGTCATCTCGTTGACGCCGTACGCGTGCACGTCGTCGACGAAGCAGCGCTGCGCGGGACTGCCCGCGAGTTCCGCCGACACCGGGTCGGGGCAGTCGGAGTTGGGGCCGCCGGAGACGGTCCCGCGCGGCGGGTGCGGCAGGGCCGGGTCGAGCGCGTGCGCGTACCAGCGGCTGTGCTGGTTCCGCACGTCACGCGTCCCGAAGCCGGTGACGTACGAGACGCCCATCGCGTTGCGGCCCAGCACGTAGTCGACGCCGCCGAGGACCGCGTCGCGGTAGCGGTCGTCGCGCGTGATCTCGTGCGCCGCGGCCAGGATCGCGAGGTTGTTGAGGATCAGCCCGTTGCTGCCCCAGTCGTAGCGGCCGCTCGTCGGGACGTACGGGAGGCCGAACGGCTGGGTCGCCTGCTGCTCGACCAGCGCGTCGGCGGCGTCAACGACCGACGCGCGCACGAGCGACCGCTCCGGGAGCGCGCTCTCCACGGTCGCGAGCTGCAGACGCGCCCACGCGGCGACGTGGTTCCAGTCGAACCCCTCGGGTCGGAAGGCCGGCCTCTCGCCGCCGAGGCGGTAGGGGTTGGCGCGCAGGTCGGCGGCGTACCGGTCCTCGCCGGTCGTGAGGTAGAGCTCCGCGGCGGCCCAGAGACGGTCGTCGTCGACGTCGACGTCGTCGTACGGGCCCGAGCCCGCGTTCTCGAGCGTGTTGGTGTCGGGCGCGAGCAGCACCGGGTGCTCCGCGGCGGCGTCGTACGCGGCTCGGGCGGCGGCGAGCAGGCGCTCGGCGAGGTCCGCGTCGTGCGGCGCGAAGACGCGGGACCCCTGCGCCGCGACCGCCGCGAGGTTGAGCGTCGCCGCGGTCGACGGGCGGTGCAGGAAGCGCGGCTGCGGGTCGTCGGCGGGCAGCGTCGGCAGCGGCACCCAGCGCTCGTCGGACACCTTGTGGTGCGCGAGCCCCGCGTGCGGCTGCCCGTCGGGCACGACCATGCGGAGCATCCACTCGAGCTCCCAGCGCGCCTCGTCGAGCAGGTCGGGTACGCCGTTGCCGCGCTCGGGGATGCGCAGCGAGCCGTCGCCGAGCGCGTCGGCGCTGCCCGTGCGCAGCGCGCGCTCGTACAGGCCGAGCAGCTGGGCGACCGCGATGCCGCCGTTCACCACGTACTTGCCCTGGTCGCCCGCGTCGTACCAGCCGCCCGTGACGTCGAGCGTGTAGTCGCCCGTCCAGCCCTCGTAGAGGTCGACGCCGTCCGCCGTCGTCGCGTGCCCGGCCGGCAGGCACGGCACCGCGCCGTCGCCGCGGTTCGGCTCGACGTCGACGTGCCCGGCGGCCCGCCCGTACCCGTCGCCGAGCAGGTCCTCCTCGATCGCGATGCCGCTGCGCTGGCCGTAGAACACGACGAGCGACTCGACGCGCAGGTCGTCGTAGAGGTCGGCGCCGATCGCGAACGGGTCGCTCGTCGCGTCGTCGGCGTTCAGCACGTATCCGGTGCCCGGCGCGGTGACCTCGTCGAACGCGATGACGTGCACGTCCAGGCCGGCCGACGCGTCGTGCCCGCGCGGCGCCGACTCCCCCGTCGCGGCGACCGCGCCGTCGGCGTCGAGCAGGCGCCAGGCGACGGGCTCGGTCGCGTCCGTGACGAGCGTCGCGGCCTTCGGCCCGTGCGTGAGGTAGCCGACCTGGTTCACGCGCACGCGGGGTGCGTCCTGGCTGGTCATGTCCGTCCCTTCGTCGCGGCAGGCCGACGGCCGCCACCCTACGGCCCGGGACGGACGGCCCGGCGGCGTTCCGTCGCGCGGGAGAGGATCGGACCCATGCCCCTCGTCCTCCTCGACCTCGACGGCACCCTGCTCGACTCGGCCCCCGGCATCACCGCGTCGGTCCGGGCCGCCTACCGCACGGTCGATCTGCCCGTCCCGCCCGACGACGTGCTGCGCTCGTTCGTCGGCCCGCCCATCTGGGACAGCCTGCGCGCGCACGGCGTGCCCGCGGATCGCGTCGACGAGGTCGTGCACGCCTACCGGACCTCCTTCGCGGACGTCGGCATGTACGACGCGACCGTGTTCGACGGCATCGTCGACGTGCTCCGGGACCTGCGCACCGCCGGGTTGACGCTCGTCGTCGCGACGGCCAAGCCCGAGGTGTTCGCGCGACCGATCTGCGACCGGCTCGGGCTCGCCGACCTCGTCGACGGGGTGTTCGGTGCGCCGCTCGACGAGTCCGCGACGAAGGCCGACGTCATCGCCCGCGCGCTCGCGTCGCTCGCCGACCGGCCCGAGGCGGCGATGACGCTCATGGTGGGCGACCGCGAGCACGACGTGCACGGCGCGGCCGAGCACGGCGTCGCGTGCGTCGGCGTGACGTGGGGTTACGCGGCGCCGGGCGAGCTCGAGGCCGCCGGGGCGGTCGCGGTCGTCGGAACCCCGGGCGCGCTGCGCGACGAGGTGCTCGCGCGCCTGGCGCCGGCCCGTCGCGACGAGGTCGCCCCGCGCGCTTGACCTTGACGCTGCGTCAACTCCTACCGTGGATCAGGACCACACAGGGAACGCCACGGGAGGACGCGGTGGAGGCCTCGATCCAGGAGGTCGCCCGGCTGACGGGCACCACGAGCCGCACGCTGCGGCACTACGACCGGATCGGGCTGCTCGAGCCCAGCCGGGTCGGCGAGAACGGGTACCGCTGGTACGACGAGGACGCCCTCGTCCGGCTCCAGCGGATCCTGCTCCTGCGCGACCTCGGGCTCGGGCTCGCCGACATCGGCCGGGTGCTGGACCGCGAGCAGGACGAGACCGTCGCGCTGCGACGACACCTCGCCTGGCTCCGCGACGAGCAGCGGCGGCTCGCCCGGCAGGCCGCGTCCGTCGAGCGGACCCTGACCGCACGACAAGGAGGAGGACCGATCATGGCCGACGAGATGTTCGACGGCTTCGACCACACGCAGTACAAGGACGAGGTCGAGGAGCGCTGGGGCAAGGACGCGTACGCGCGGAGCGACGCCTGGTGGCGTGGCCTGTCCGACCAGCAGAAGCGCGCGTTCCAGGAGGAGGCCGCGCAGCTCGGCCGCGACTGGGGCGCCGCCGCCGAGGCCGGCGTCGACCCGGTGTCCGACGAGGCGCAGGAGCTCGCGCGGCGGCACGTCGCGTGGCTCGGCGGCATCCCCGGCACCCCCGGGCACGGCACCGCGCCCGTCCGGGAGTACGTCGTCGGGCTCGCCGACATGTACGTCGCCGACCCGCGGTTCGCGAAGAACTACGGCGGCGAGCAGGGCGCGACGTTCGTCCGCGACGCGCTGCACGAGTACGCGGCCCGTCACCTCTGACGGGTCCCGGGCGACGTGCCCGGGCACTCGGGCTCCCCGCCCTGGTGCCCGGGCGCACCGCCCGTCGAGCCTCCTCGTCAGACGCCGGCACGCCTCGCCGGCCGAGACGAAGGAGCACCCGCATGACCAGCACCACCGCCGAGCCGACCGCCACCCCGACGCGCCGCACCGGGTCGGCGACCAGCCGCGCGTGGGCGTGGACCGGCGTCGCCGCAGGCGTCCTCGCGATCGGCGCGATCCAGGCGTCGATGGCGGCGGGCGTCGACTGGGAGAAGACCGCCGGCGACCCGCTCGCGATGATCGAGGACGCCGCGACCAAGCAGTCGACGTTCCTCGTGTTCCACGTGCTCGCGGCCCTGACCGTCGTGCTGCTGCCGATCTTCGGCGCGGGGCTGCGGCGCCGCCTCGACCAGCAGGCGCCCGCCGGGTCGCTGCACGGCGGGATCGCCGCCGCCGGGCTCCTGCTCACCGCGGCCGCGATGCTGCTGGGCAGCGGTCTCGACACGCAGTTCACGTTCGCGTTCCAGGACACGTCGATGGTCGTGCCCGAGTCCGGTGCGTTCTACACCGACTGGGTCGCCACGATCCCGTGGCTGTGGCTCGGTGCCGGCCTCTCCGCGCTCGCGCTGGGCATGGCGTCGCTCCGGCACGCGGCCGCCCCGAGGTGGATCGGGTGGGTGTCCGTCGTGCTCGGCGCGCTCACCGTCCTCACCGGCATCTCGCCGCTGCAGTACCTCGCCGGGTTCGTCGGGCCGATCTGGCTGCTCGTCGTCGCGCTGGGCTTCGCGCTCGGCGACCGGCGCTGAGCGGCCGCGTCCCCGCCACGGACGCGCACGTGCCCGCACAGCTCGTCGCGTACGGCCCCGTCCGGTTCACCCGGGCGGGGTCGTACCCGTCCCCCGGGGGCAGCCCCTACGGTGACGCCATGACGACGGCCGTGGTCGCGCGTCGCGGCGGCCGGCCCCGCACCGCCGTCGCGCTCGCGCTGGTGACCTACCTGCTCACGCTCACGGGCGTGCTGCTGCTCGTCGCCGCGCGCGAGCCCGCGACGCCCGAGCTGCTGTTCACCGCGGTCGACGTCATGGTCGGGCTCGTCTACGGGACGGTCGGCGCGGTGATCGTGGCGCGCCGCTCGCACGTCGTCGGCTGGCTCGTCGTCGGCACGGGCGTCGGCGGCGCGCTCGCGACGCTCGGCAGCGGCTGGGGTGCGTACCACGCGGCGCACCCGTCGCTGCCGCCGCTGCCGCTCGTCGCGTCGTTCGTCAGCTGGGCGTGGGTGCCCGGCACGCTCGGACTGTTCCTCGTCGTGCCGTGGCTCGTCCGGGAGACGCGTCCGTCGTGGTGGGCCCGCGCGGGCCTGGCGCTCGGCGTCGCGACCACCGCGGTGTTCACGCTGCAACGGCTGCTGCTGCCCGGCACGGACAACACGGGCACGGTCGTGGCGACCGTCGTGGTCGGCGCCGTCACCGCGGCGGCGACGGGGTGGCGGCGCGTGCGCGGGCCGGTCGCCGAGCGGCCCGGCCTCGGTCTCCTCGCGGCGGGCGTCGCGCTCATGGCCCTGTCGTTCCTGCCGCTCGCGTTCGCCGACACGCCGTTCGAGATCGTGCTCGCGGTGCCGCTGCTGCACCTCGCGTGCCAGGCGCTGTTCCCCGTCGCGCTGCTCACCACGGTGCTCCGCAACCGGTTGTGGGGCATCGACCTCGCCGTGAGCCGTGCCGCCGTCGCGGCGCTCCTGACCGTGGGACTCGCCGTCGTCTACGCGGTCGTGCTCATGGGCGTCGGCGCGCTCGTCGACAGCAGCCCGGTCGCGCAGGTCCTCGCCGCGGCGGGCGTCGCGGCGGCGGTGCAGCCGGTGCACGGCTGGCTCGGCCGGCGCGTGCGCGTCCTCGTCTACGGCGAGGCGGCCACCCCGGGCCGCGCCGCGCTGCGCGTCGGCCGGCAGCTGTCCGTCGCGTCGGACGCCGACGACCTGCTGCGCGGGCTGGCCGGCGCGCTCGGCGAGGCGCTGCGGCTCGAGTCCGTGACGGTCCGCGGCACCCGACCCGACGCGGAGGCGACGTGGGGAGTCGCGACGTCCGCACCGGTCGAGCGGCCGCTGGAGCACGGGGGGCGCCGGGTCGGGTCGCTCGCGCTCACCGCCAGGCCGGGTGAGCGTCTCGACGCGCGCTCGACCGACGCGCTCGACCACCTCGCGCCCGTCGTCGCCGCCGGGGTCGCGCTCGCGCAGGGCACCGCCGACCTCGTGCGCGCCCGCGACGCCGCGACGCGCGCGCGGCTCGCCGAGCGCACGCTCATCCGGCGCGAGCTGCACGACGGGATCGGCCCGTGGCTCACCGGGCTGCGGCTCGGGCTGCAGGGCGCGCGGAACACGCTCGACCGGGACCCGGCCGCGGCCGCCGCGGTCCTCGACGCGCTCCAGGCCGAGGTCACGCAGCGCGTCGAGGACGTGCGGCTCCTGTCACGCAGCCTGCTGCCGCCCGTGCTCGACGAGCAAGGGCTCGCCGCGGCGCTCGACGACCTCGCCCGACGGACGGCCGCGAACGGCTTCACCGTGACGCTCGACGTCGACGCGGACGCGCTCGACGGGCTCGACCCGCGGGTCGCCGCCGCGGCGTACGGCATCGTGAGCGAGGCCGTCACGAATGCGTCCCGGCACAGCGGCGCGGCGACGTGCACGGTGACGGCCGCGGTGCACGGTGCGACGGTCGTGGTGACGTGCGACGACGACGGGCACGGCATGCCGCCCGACCGGACGTCCGGCGTCGGGACGCGGTCCATGCGCGAGCGGGCCACGGAGCTCGGGGGGTCCGTCGCGTGGGTCGACCGCGACGGCGGCGGCGTGCGCGTGCGGGCCGTCCTGCCGCTCGTGCCCGACGCGTCCGACGCGTCCGACGTCGGCGCCGAGGGGGTGCTCGCGTGACCGTCCGCGTCGTCCTCGTCGACGACCACCCCGTCTTCCGGATCGGCATGGCCGCGCTGCTCGACTCGCTGCCCGGCATCCGCATCGCCGGCCAGGTCGCGTCCGCCGCGGAGGCGCGCACGCTGTTCGCCGGCCCCGTCGAGGTGGACGTCGTGCTGATGGACCTCGACCTCGGCGACGGGTCCGGCGTCGACCTCACGCGCGACCTGCTGCGCGCGCGACCCGGGCTGGCCGTGCTGGTCGTCACGATGCACGAGGACGACGACGCGGTCGTCGCGTCCGTCCGCGCCGGCGCCCGCGGCTACCTCGTGAAGTCGGCGCCGCCCGACGCCGTCGAACGCGCGGTCCGCGCGGTCGCCGCCGGGGAGATGATCCTGTCCCCCGCCGTCGCGCAGCGGGCCATGGCGTACGTGCTGGGCGGGCGGACCGCGACGCGCGTGCCGTTCCCGCAGCTCACCGACCGCGAGCGCGAGGTGCTCGACCTCGTCGCCGCGGGGCTGGACAACGCGGTCATCTCGAAGCGGCTGTCCCTGAGCCCGAAGACGGTCCGGAACCACGTGGCGAACGTGCTGACCAAGCTCGCCGTGCCGGACCGGTCCGCGGCGATCGTGAAGGCGCGCGAGGAAGGTCTCGGCGGAGCGTGACGTCCGGCATACGCCGCAGGCCGTTCGCGCGGGTCACGCCGAGGCGGCCCGGACCGGCGGCTCGGCCGACCACGGGAACGTGATCCAGCGGTCGGTGCGCCGCCACACGTAGTCCGGGTCGACGATCGACCGGGACTTCGCGTACAGCACCGCGGTGCGCGCCTCGGCGCAGTGCCCGGCGACGAGCCGCTGGACGAGGGCGAGGGTCTCCCCCGTGTCGGCGACGTCGTCCACGACGAGCGCCGTCAGGCCGTGCAGCGCGGCGGTGTCGAGCAGCGGCGGCAGGAGCTGCGGCTCGTCGAGCCGCTCGTCGACGCCCGTGTAGAACTCGACGTTGAGCGTGCCGACCGACTTGGTGCCGAGCGCGTAGGCGATCGCACCGCCCGGCGGGAGCCCGCCGCGCGCGACGGCGACGACGAGGTCCGGCGTGAAGCCCGAGTCGACGACGGCCTGCGCGAGCTCGCGCACCGCGACGCCGAAGAGCGCCCAGTCGAGCACCTCCCGGTCCGCGGGGAGGTCCTGGCCGGGTGCTGCCTCGGTGGTCGCCATGCCGTCAGGGTAGGTCGGTCGCGTTGCCGGGAGGTTGCCCGCAGGTCCCGGGTGACGGGCGCGTACGTGCGCGTGCCTCTCCGCGCCGTCCGGCGGCACCACGAGCAGCGTCCGGCGTCCCGCGAGCGGCGGGCTCACGCGCGGTCGAGCGACCGCTGCCAGTCGGCGTGCAGCGCGGCGAACCGGCCCCCGGCGGCGACCAGGTCCCCGGGCGAGCCGTCCTCCACGACGCGCCCGTCCTCGACGACGAGCACCCGGTCCGCGCCCATGACGGTCGACAGCCGGTGCGCGATGACGACGGCCGTCCGGTCGGCGAGCAGCGTGCCGAGCCCTTCCTGCACGAGCAGCTCGCCGGGCACGTCGAGCGAGCTCGTCGCCTCGTCGAGCACGAGCAGCGCGGGGTCCGCGAGGAACGCGCGCGCGAACGACACGAGCTGACGCTGGCCCGCCGACAGCCGCACGCCGCGCTTGTCGACCTCGGTGTCGTACCCGTCGGGCAGCGAGGCGACGAGGTCGTGCACGCCGACCGCGCGCGCGGCGGCCTCGACCTCGCCACGGGTGGCGCCGGGGCGGCCGAGGGCGATGTTCGCGGCGACCGACCCGGAGAACAGGTACGCCTCCTGCGTCACCATGACGACGGCCCGCCGCAGGTCCACGGGGTCGATCTGCCGCACGTCGACGCCGTCGATCGTCACCGCGCCGGTCCGCACGTCGTAGAACCGCGTGAGCAGCTTCGCGACCGTCGACTTGCCCGCGCCCGTCGCGCCGACGAGCGCGACCGTCTGGCCCGGCGGGACGTGCAGGTCGAGCCGGTGCAGGACCGTCGGGCCGTCGCCGTACCCGAACGTCACGCCGTCGAACCGCACGTCACCGCGCGCGTGCGGCAGGCGGACCGGGTGCGTCGGGTCCGGGACCGACGGCTCCTCGGCGAGCAGGTCGGCGACCTTCTCGAGCGCCGCCGTCGCCGACTGGAACGAGTTGTAGAACATCGCCATCTGCTGCAGCGGGCTGAAGAACCGGCGCGCGTACAGCACGGCCGCCGCGAGCACGCCGACCGCGAGGTCGCCGTCGAGCGCGCGCAGGCCGCCGACCAGCAGCACCGTCGCGACGGTGACGTTGCCGATGAGGACGAGGCCCGAGTCGAACCAGCCGTTGAGGCGGATCGACCCGGCGCTCGACTCGCGGTACTGCTCGGACAGCTCGTCGTACGCGGCCTGCACGTGCGGCTCCCGGCGGAACGCCTGCACCGCGCGGATGCCCGTCATGGTCTCGACGAACCGCACGATGACGCGTGCGGCCGCGGTGCGGTTGCGTCGGTACTGCGCCTGCGAGCGGCGCTGGAACCAGCGGCTCAGCAGCACTCCCGGCACGACCGCGACGAGCAGGACGAGCCCGGAGCGGGGGTCGAGGATCGCGAGCGAGACCGCGGTGAGGACCATCGACAGGACGCCCGCGGCGAGCGTCGTGACGCCCCCGTCGAGCAGCTCGCGCACCGCGTCGAGGTCGGACGTCTGCCGGCTGATGATGCGGCCCGACGTGTACCGCTCGTGGAACTCCAGGCTGAGGCGCTGCGTGTGCCGGAAGACGCGGCGCCGCAGGTCGAGCAGGATCGCCTGCGACACGCGGGCCGACGCGCGCACGGTCGCCGCGACCAGCACCCCACCGAGGACCGCGATGACCAGGTACGTCGCGGCGACCGCGAGCACCGGCGCGCTGTTCCCCTCGACCAGCGCGGGCAGCGCGTGGTCGATCCCGTACGCGACGAGCGCCGGCCCCGACACCGCCGCGACCTGCGACCCGACGACGAGCGCCACGGTCAGCCACACCGGCCGCCGCACGGGGTGCAGCAGGGACCGCAGCAGGACGAGCGACCGGCGCCGCGCCTCGCGGGATCGCGTGCGGGCGTCGTCGACGGTCGGGTGGTCGAGCGTGGTCGCGCTCATCGGGCCGCCTCCACCTCGTCGTCGGCCGGTTCGTGCTCGGTCGCCGCGAGCGCGGTCAGCACGAACCGGTAGTGCGGGTGGTGCGCGAGCAGGTCGCGGTGGGTGCCGACGCCGGTGATCCGGCCGTCCTCCAGCACCGCGACCCGGTCGGCGAGCGCGACGGTCGACGGGCGGTGCGCGACGACGAGCGTCGTCGTGCCGGTGAGCTCGGCGCGCAGGCGCTGCGTCACCTCCGCCTCGGTCGTGACGTCGAGCGCGGACAGCGGGTCGTCGAGCAGCAGGACGCGTGGCCGGACGGCGATCGCGCGCGCGAGCGAGACCCGCTGCCGCTGCCCGCCCGACAGGCTCAGGCCCTCCTCGCCGATGACGGTCTCGACGCCGTCGGGCAGGTCGTGCACGAACTCGGCGCGCGCGACGTCGAGCGCGCGCGTGAGCCGGTCGTCGGTCGCGCCGGCGGGGTCGACGCCGAGCAGGACGTTCTCGCGGACCGTCGTGGAGAACAGGATCGGGTCCTCGAACGCGACGGCCACCGCGGACCTCAGCTCGGCGCGCGTGAGGTCGCGGACGTCCACGCCGTCGACGGTGACGCGGCCTGCGGTCACGTCGAACAGGCGCGGCACGAGCTGGAGCAGCGTCGTCTTGCCGCTGCCCGTGAGGCCGACGAGCGCGACGGTCTCCCCCGGCTCCACGACCAGGTCGACGCCCGCGAGCACGTCGGGCCCGTCGCCGTGGCCGAACCGCACGCCGTCCAGCACCAACCGCGCGCCGTGCGGACCCGCCGGCGGCAGGTGGGACGGCCGCGCCGGGTCGGTGACCGTCGACGGGGTGTCGATCACCTGGAGGTAGCGGTCGGTCGCGGCGCGCGCGTCGAGCGTCATCGCCAGCAGCGCTCCGAGGCGCTCGACGGGCTGGTTGACGACGGCCGCCGTCGCGAAGAACGCGACGAGCGCGCCGACGGTGATCTCGCCGCGCGCGGTCAGCGTCACGCCCACCGCGAGCGACACCGCGAGCACGGCCTCGGGGATCGCACCGAGCGCGAACGACACGCGCGACAGCGTGCGGGCCTTGTGGATCTCCGTCTCGCGCAGCTCGTCGGCCTGGCGCACGAAGTCGTCGAGCGCGTCGTCGCCGCGGCCGAACGCCTTGAGCACGCGGATGCCGTGCACCGACTCCTCGACGGTCGTCGCGAGGTCGCCCGCCTGGTCGCGGGCCCGCCGCGCCACGTCGCGGTAGCCGGTACGGAACCGGAAGCTCAGCCACACCATCGGGATCGCGCCCGCCACGTACACGAGCCCGAGCTGCCAGCTCGTCGCGACCATGAGCACCACGCCGACCACGAGCGTCGTCGCGCTCACGATCAGCATGACCAGCCCGAACACCATCCAGCGGCGGATCGTGCCGAGGTCCGACATCGCCCGGGACAGCAGCTGCCCGCCGGACCACCGGTCGTGGAACGCCACCGGCAGGTCGAGCAGGTGCCGGAACAGCGACGTGCGCATCTCGCGCTCGACCGTCGTCCCGGGCGTGAGGATCAGCGCGCGCCGGCTCCACACGAGCACCGCCTCGAGCACCCCGAGCCCCAGCACCAGCAGCGCGCCGAGCACCACGCCCCGCCGCGACGAGTCGGTCAGCAGCGGCCCGTTGACGATCGCGCGCAGCACCTGCGGGACGGCCAGCGCGAGCATGCTCGCGCCGAGCGCCGTGCAGCCGCCGAGCAGCACCCGCGGCACCGCCGGGCGCGCCCAGGTGAGCAGTCGCAGCATCGCGCGGGGGGTGGCCCGACCGGCGGTGGTCGGCGGGGACGGTGGCACCCGTCCACCCTACGAACCGCTCCCCGACGCCGCCCGGGGCGCCCCACGCGTCCTGCATCCCGAGACGCGCGAGAACGCGCGGCGGGTCAGACGCCCGTGCGGGCCGTCTTGGTGTTGTGCGCCTGCGCGCGCGGGCGGACGACGAGGAGGTCGACGTTGACGTGCGGCGGGCGGGTCAGCGCCCACGTGATCGTGTCGGCGATGTCGTCGGCGACGAGCGGCTGATACCCCTCGTAGACCGCGGCGGCGCGGGCCTCGTCGCCGTCGAACCGGACGAGCGAGAACTCCTCGGTCGCGACCGCGCCGGGCGCGATCTCGATGACGCGGATCGGCTCGCCGACGATCTCCCAGCGCAGGGTCGTCGCGAGCATGCGCTCGGCGTGCTTCGCGCCGGTGTACCCGGCACCGCCCTCGTACGCGCCGTGCGCGGCGGTCGACGTGACCACCACGACGTCACCCGAACCCCGCTCGCGGAGCAGCGGCAGGAACGCCTTCGTGGCGCGGAGCGTGCCGAGGACGTTGAGGTCGTACATCGTGCGCCACTGCTCGAGGTCGGCGGTCTCGACGGGGTCGAGACCGAGCGCGCCGCCGGCGTTGTTGACGAGCGCGTCGAGCCCGCCGGTCTCGGCGACGTGCGCGGCGAGCCGGGCGACGTCGTCGTCGGACGTGACGTCGGCGACGAACGCGTCGGCGCCGGTCTCGGCCGCGAGCGCCTCCAGGCGGTCGGCCCGGCGTGCGGTGGCGACGACGTCCCAGCCCTCGGCGCGGAGGCGGCGCACGGTCGCGGCGCCGATCCCGGACGAGGCCCCCGTGACGACGGCGCGGCGCGGGCGGACGGGGGCGGTGCTCATGGGGTCTCCCTGGGGGTGCTCGCGGTGGCGCGGGTGGCGGTGGGGCTGCCGTCGCGCATCACAGCACGTCGGCGGCGACGGCGTCGAGCACGTCGCCGAGGATCTCGAGGCCGTGCGCGGCCTCGGCGGGCGTGACGACGCACGGGGGCACGACGTGCACGCGGTTGTCGGCGGTGAACGGCAGCAGGCCTCGTTCCAGCGCACCCGTGCGCACCCGGCCGATCACGGACGCGTCGACAGGTTCGCGGGTCGCGCGGTCGCGCACGAGCTCGACAGCCCAGAAGACGCCGAGGCCGCGGACCTCCCCCACGAGCGGGTTGCGGTCGGTGAGCGCGGCCAGGCCGGGACCGATGACGTCCCGCCCGACGGCGGCGGCGTTGTCGACGATCCCCTCGTCGGCCATCGCGTCGAGCGTCGCGACGATCGCCGCCATCGCGAGCGGGTGACCCGAGTACGTGAGGCCGCCGGGGAAGACGCGCACGTCGAATGTCCGGGCGATCGCGTCGGAGATCATGACGCCGCCCGCGGGCACGTAGCCGGAGTTGACGCCCTTCGCGAAGGTGATGAGGTCGGGCACGACGTCGAACCCGTCGAGCGCGAGCCAGCGTCCGGTGCGGCCGAACCCGGCCATGACCTCGTCGAGGATCAGCACGATCCCGTAGCGGTCGGCGATCTCGCGGACACCGCGCAGGTAGCCGGGCGGTGGCACGAGCACGCCCGCGGTACCGGGGATCGTCTCCAGCAGGATCGCGGCGACCGACGTCGGGCCCTCGGACTGGATCACGCGCTCCAGGTGGTGCAGCGCGCGCTCGGCCTCCTGCGCGGGGGTCGTCGACCAGAACTCCGACCGGTACGGGTACGGGCCGAACACGTGCACGTGGCCGCGCGCGTACTCGTTCGGCACGCGCCGCCAGTCGCCCGTCGCGACGACGGCCGCGCCGGTGTTGCCGTGGTACGAGCGGTAGTGCGACACGACCTTGTCGCGGCCCGTGTGCAGGCGCGCCATGCGGATCGCGTTCTCGTTCGCGTCGGCGCCGCCGTTGGTGAAGAAGACCTTCGAGAAGCCGGCGGGCGCGCGCGCCAGGATCCGTTCCGCCGCCTCGCCCCGGACGAGCGCCGCGGTGGACGGCGCGATCGTCGTGAGCGTCGACGCCTGCGCGCGGATCGCCTCGACGACGCGCGGATGCTGGTGGCCGATGTTCGTGTTGACGAGCTGGCTCGAGAAGTCGAGGTAGCGGCGCCCGGACGCGTCCCACACGTGCGAGCCCGAGCCGCCGGCCAGGACGAGCGGGTCGAGGGCCGCCTGCGCGGACCACGAGTGGAAGACGTGCTCGCGGTCCAGCCGGGCGGCGGCCGCGTCGTCGGGATGGATGGTCGTGCTGGTCGGGACGCTCACGTCTCCCCCTCGTGCTTCGGTGCCGGGCCGGGACCGTGCGGCGCGGACGGGTGCGCCCGCGCCGCACGGGGATGTCAGTTGCCGCCCGGCTCGAGCGTGACCTCGGCCGCCTGGAAGTCGGCGCCGTCGACGTCGACGCCCTCGGCACGCAGCTCCCCGAGCGCCTTGTCGACGTACTCGTTGGTGTACGCGTCGGCGCTCGGCTCGGCCGTGATGACCGTCGCCCCCTGGTCGTTCTTGGTGTTCAGGGCGATGTCGACGGTCCGCTCCCAGGCCGACTCGTCGATGATCCCGATGCCGCCCGGCGACGGCCAGACGAGCTTGTTGACCTCGTTGACCTGCCACAGCTGGTGGCTGGCACCGAGCTGTGAGCCCGCGGCCACGACGAGGTCGCGCGCCTCCTCCGGGTTGTCGCGGACCCAGATCCAGCCCTTCAGGCTCGCCTTGAGGAACTTGACCGTCGTCTCCTCGTACTCCTCGTCCGACGCGAGGCGCTCCGAGTTGGCCCAGATCGCGTCCTGGAGCATCGCGGTGCCCTCGTCGTTCCAGTCGACGACCGTGAAGTCCTCGGGCTGGTAGAGCTCGCCGGTCGCGGGGTTCACGGCCTCGAGGACCTGCGCGTACTCGTTGTACGTCATGGCCTGGGCGGCGTCGATCTCGCCCGACAGCAGCGCGTTCATGTCGAACTGCTGCTGCACGAGCGTGACGTCGGTCGCCGGGTCGAGGCCGGCCTTCGTCATGCCCGCGAACAGCTCGAACTCGTTGCCGAAGCCCCAGTTGCCGACCTTCTTGCCCTTGAGGTCCGCCGCGGACGAGATGCCCGAGTCGGCGAACGCGACCTGGAGCGTGCCCGACCGCTGGAAGATCTGCGCGACGTCGGTGATGCCCGCGCCCTGCTCGCGCGACGCGAGGGCCTTGGGCACCCACGCGATCGCGTAGTCGACGGACCCGTCGGCCAGCACCGACTGCGGGACGATGTCGACACCGCCCTCGACGATCTCGACGTCGAGGCCCTCGTCCTCGTAGAAGCCCTGCTCGGCGGCCGCGATGTAGCCGGCGAACTGGGCCTGCGTGAACCACTGCAGCTGGAGCGTGACGGGGGTCAGCCCGTCGGGGCCGCCGGACGCGTCGGGCTCGGGGTCGCCGGAGCCGCTGCTGCACGCCGACAGCACGAGCGCGGTGGCGACGCCGACAGCCGTCGCGGTCCACGCGGAACGCCTGGTGGGGGTCATCTCGGGTCCTTCCTGGGGGGCGGCACTGGCGGGGCGCGCTCGCCGGAGGGGGCGAGTCGCGGTCGGCCGCACCTGGCGTCGTCGGCAGGCGGGACGGGTGGGTGGCGTCAGGTCCCGTCAGGGACCGCGCCGTTGCGGCGGGCGACGGCGCGTTCGAGCGCCGCCGTCGCGAGGTAGAGCACGAGGCCGAGCAGGATCGCGCCGAGCACGAACGCCCACGCGCGCGCGTACGCGCTGTTCGCGGCGGCGGCGGTGATGCGTGAGCCGAGCCCGTTCTGCAGCCCGCCGAAGTACTCGGCGACGACGGCCGCGATGACGCCCGTCGACGACGCGATCCGCAGCCCGGTGAACAGGTACGGCAGCGCGCCCGGCACGGTGACCGTGCGCGTGACCTGCCACGACGACGCCGCGTACGCCCGCATGAGGTCGCGGTGCACGGGCTGCACCTGCCGCAGGCCGCGCAGCGTGTTGACGAACACCGGCGCGAACACCACGACCGCGACGACGAGCCGGCGCGGGGTCGTCGACGTCGTGCCGAACAGCGTGTTGAGCGCCGGGGCGAGCGCGACGATCGGCATGACCGACAGCGCGGCGGCCGTGGGCGACATGAGCCCGTCGACGATGCGGCTGCGTGCCGCGACGATCGCCGCGAGCACCGCTGTCACCGCACCGACCAGCAGCCCGACCAGCACGTTCGCGCCGGTCGCCAGCGCCGCCGACCACACGAGCGGCACGACCTGGCGCAGCTGCTCGACGATCGCCGTCGGGCTGGGCAGCAGGTACGGCGGCAGGTCCGCGGCGACGACGACGACCTGCCACGTGACGAGCGCGAGCACGCCGACCAGGACGGGTGCGACCCACCGGCCGACCCGGGCGGCGGTCACCGGACGTCCACGCCGCGCGTCGGGACGCCGGACCCGTGGCCGCCGTGCAGCGCCTCGCGGACCGCGGTGACCGCCGCGAAGAACGCGGCGTCCTCGCGCAGGTCGTCGGTGCGCTCGTCGGCCCGCGCGAGGTCCACGGGCACGACCTGCGCGATCCGGCCCGGCCGCGGCGACATGACGACGACCCGCTGGGACAGGAACACGGCCTCGGGGATCGAGTGCGTGACGAACACGACGGCCGCCCCCGACTCGGCGCACAGCCGCACGAGCTCGGTCTGCATGCGTTCGCGCGTCATCTCGTCGAGCGCGCCGAACGGCTCGTCCATGAGGAGCAGGCTCGGGCTCTCGGCGAGCGACCGGGCGATCGCGACGCGCTGCTGCATGCCGCCCGAGAGCTGGTGCGGGAAGTGCCCCGCGAACTCGGTGAGCCCGACGAGTGCGAGCAGCTCGGCGGCCCGCGCGGCGCGCTCGCGGCGGCCGACGCCGTGCAGCTCGAGCGGCAGCTCGACGTTGGCGGTGACGCTCCGCCATGGCAGGAGCCCGGCCTGCTGGAACGCGATCCCGTAGTCCTGGGCCTCCCGAGCGACGCGAGGTGAACGGCCGAACACCGCGATCTCGCCCGACGTCGGCTGGTCCAGGTCCGCGACGAGGCGCAGCAGCGTCGACTTGCCGCACCCGGACGGGCCGATGAGGGACACGAACTCCCCCGCGGCGACGGTCAGGTGGATGTCGTCGAGCGCGGTGACGGTGCCGGCCTTCGTGCCGAACACCTTGGACACCCCGCGCACGTCGACGGCGGTGGCGGGTCCGGCAGGCGTCGGCCCGGCCGACACGGCGGACGGCGACGCGCCGGTCGCATCGGGGGCGGTGGTGACGTCGCTCATGAGACCTCCGCGTGGCGGTAGCGGCCCAGGCCGAGCCCGAGCAGGGTGACGAGTCCGGCGGCGACGAGTCCGAGCACCGCGGCGGCGAGGATGGCCGCCCACGGCTTGGCGGGGTCACCGCTCGCCGCCTGGGCGTACGCGATGACGAGCCGCCCGATGCCGCCCTTGGTGCCGGTGGACACCTCGGCGACGATGGCGCCGACAACGGCCGTGGCTGCCGCGAGCCGCAGCGCGGGCAGCAGGTACGGGACGGACGCGGGCAGCCGCAGCGAGACGAGCGTGCGCCCCCACGAGGCGGCCTGCGCCCGGAACAGCTCGACCTGCGCCGTGGTCGGCGACTGCAGGCCGCGCAGCATCCCGACCGCGACGGGGAAGAACGCGAGGTAGGACGCGATGAGGGCGACCGACATCCACTTCTGCCACTCGAGCGCGCCGAGGTGGATGCGCCCGCCCCACCCGACGACGAGCGGCGCGAGCGCGACGAGCGGCACGGTCTGCGACAGCACGACCCACGGCAGCAGCGCGGACTCGACGAGCCGCGAGCGCTGCATGACCACCGCGACCACGACCCCGCCGACGACGCCCAGCACCCACCCGGCGGCGGCGACGCGCAGCGTGAACCAGCACGCCTGGAGCATTGCTTCGAGCACGGTCGGCGCGCCGGTCGCGGACGTCTCGGGCTCGCCGATGCGGGCGACGACGTCCCACACGTGCGGCATCGCGACGTCGTCGGTGCGCGGCAGGACGCTCGCCTCGCCGACGTGCCACCCGGTGTCGGGCACGACGGCCTTGACGACCTCCCACAGCACGACGAGGAGCACGAGCGCCGCGGCGCCCCAGAGCGCCGACCGGGCGGCGCGCGGGCCCGTCGTCATGCGGTCGCCACGACGGTGTCCGCGAGCGCGGGGATGACGCGCTCGCCGTAGAGCCGCATGGTCTCCTCCTTGTTGTCGTGCTGGAGGTAGGCGGCGAACTGGGTGACGCCGAGGTCGCGCAGAGCCTCGAGCTTCTCGACGTGCTCGCGCGGGCTGCCGAGCAGGCAGAACCGTTCGACGATCTCGTCGGGCACGAACGACGTGTGCGAGTTCCCGGCACGGCCGTGCTCGTTGTAGTCGTAGCCCTCGCGCGCCTTGATGTAGTCGGTGAGGGCCTTCGGGACGGTGCTGTCGCTGCCGTAGCGGGCGACGATGTCGGCGACGTGGTTGCCGACCATGCCGCCGAACCAGCGGCACTGCTCGCGCATGTGCGCGCGGGCGGCGGGCGAGTCGCCGTCGCCGACGTACGCGGGTGCGGCGACGCAGAACTGGATCGCGTCGGGGTCGCGCCCGGCGGCCTCGGCGGCGTCCCGGACGACCTTGATCGTCCACGCGGCGATGTCGGGGTCGGCGAGCTGGAGGATGAACCCGTCGCCGACCTCGCCGGTGAGCTGGAGCGCGAGCGGCCCGTACGCGGCGACCCACACGTCGAGCGCGGAGCCCTTGGCCCACGGGAACCGGACGGTGCGGCCGTTGACCTCGACGGCCCGGTCGTTCGCGAGCTCGCGGATCACGTGGATCGACTCGCGCAGCGTCGCGAGGTTCGACGGTCGGCCGTTGAGCGTGCGGACCGCGGAGTCGCCGCGGCCGATGCCGCACACGGTCCGGTTGCCGAACATCTCGTTGAGCGTCGCGAACAGCGAGGCCGTGACGGTCCAGTCCCGCGTCGCGGGGTTGGTGACCATCGGCCCGACGACCACCTTGCGCGTCGCGGCGAGGATCGCGGAGTACACGACGAACGGCTCCTGCCACAGCAGGTGCGAGTCGAACGTCCACACGTAGTCGAAGCCGTGCGTCTCGGCCTGGCGGGCGAGCTCGACGGTGCGCCAGGCGGGCGGGTTGGTCTGCAGGACGACACCGAAGTCCACGGGCGGTCCTCCTTCCGGGGCGTGGGGACGCGGGTCAGACGAGGTACTGCGAGAGGTCGCGCTTGAGGTAGCGCCCGTGGCCGGCCCGGCCGTGGTACCCGTCGGCGTCGACGACCACCGACCCGCGGGACAGGACGACGTCGACGTGCCCGTCGACCTCGAAGCCCTCCCACGCGGAGTGGTCCATGTGCATGTGGTGCGTCTTGCCCTCGCCGACCCCGATGGACGTGTGCCCGGCCGGGTCGTACACGACGACGTCCGCGTCGGCGCCGGGCGCGATGACGCCCTTGCGGCCGTACAGCCCGAACATGCGCGCGGGCGTCGTCGAGGTGAGCTCGACCCAGCGCTCGAGCGTGATCTGGCCCGTCACGACGCCCTGGTACATGAGGTCCATGCGGTGCTCGACGGACCCGATGCCGTTGGGGATCGCGCGGAAGTCGGACAGCCCGAGCTCCTTCTGGCCCTTCATGCAGAACGGGCAGTGGTCGGTCGACACCATCTGCAGGTCGTTGGTGCGCAGCGCCTGCCACATGTGGTCCTGGTGCCCCTCGGCCCGCGAGCGCAGCGGCGTCGAGCAGACCCACTTCGCCCCCTCGAAGCCCGGCGCGCCGAGCTGCTCCTCGAGCGACAGGTAGAGGTACTGCGGGCAGGTCTCGCCGAACACGTTCTTGCCGTTGTCGCGCGCCCAGGCGAGCTGCTGGACGGCCTGCTTGGCGCTCACGTGCACGACGTAGAGCGGCGCGTTCGTGAGGTCGGCGAGCATGATCGCGCGGTGCGTGGCCTCCTCCTCGAGCTGCCAGGCGCGGGCGATCCCGTGGAAGTAGGGGTCGGTCTTGCCCTGCTCGACGAGCTGCGCCGCGAGGACGTCGATCGCCGGACCGTTCTCGGCGTGCATCATCGTGAGCAAGCCGAGGTCGGCGGCCTTCTGCATGGCCCGGACGATCTGCGCGTCGTCGGCGTAGAAGACGCCGGGGTACGCCATGAAGAGCTTGTAGCTCGTGACGCCCTCCGCGACGAGGCCCTCCATCGCCTTGAGGCTGTCGTCGTCGACGCCGCCGACGATCTGGTGGAACGCGTAGTCGACCGCGCACTTCCCGGCCGCCTTGTCGTGCCAGGCGGCCAGCCCGTCCATGACCCGCTCCCCCGCCCGCTGGACCGCGAAGTCGACGATCGTCGTCGTGCCGCCCCACGCCGCGGCGCGGGTGCCGGTCTCGAACGTGTCCGACGCGGCCGTGCCGCCGAACGGCAGCTCCATGTGGGTGTGCGCGTCGACGCCGCCCGGGATCACGTACTTGCCGGTCGCGTCGATCACGCGGTCGACGTGCGCGGCCAGGTCGAAGCCGAGCAGCGTCGAGCCGGGTGCGAGCACCGCGGCGATCGTCTCGCCGTCGACGAGCACGTCGGCCGGGGTGCGGCCCGTCGCGCTGACGACGGTCCCGCCGATGATGAGGGTCTTCACTCGTGGTCCTCTCCGCTGCGTCCGGGTCAGGGGGCGACGATCGCGCCGTAGGCGTCGGGCCGGCGGTCGCGGAAGAACTGCCAGCGCTCGCGGACCTGCCGGATCTGGTCGAGGTCGAGGTCGCGGATCAGGAGCTGGTCCTCGGTCGAGGAGCCGACCTCGCCCACGTAGTTGCCGTCCGGACCGACGGCGTACGACGAGCCGTAGAACGCGACCGCCTCGTCGCCGTACTCGTTGTCCTCGCGGCCCACGCGGTTGTTCGCGACGACGAAGTACCCGTTCGCGACGGCTGCCGCGGGCTGCTCGATCTCCCACAGCTTGTTGGAGATGCCGGGCGCGGTGGCGTTGGGGTTGAAGACGATCTCGGCGCCGTTCAGCGCGAGCACGCGCCAGCCCTCGGGGAAGTGCCGGTCGTAGCAGATGTTGACGCCGATCTTCCCGACGGCCGTCTCGAACACCGGGTACCCGAGGTTGCCGGGCCGGAAGTAGAACTTCTCCCAGAACTTCGGCAGGTGCGGGATGTGGTGCTTGCGGTACTTGCCGAGGTAGGTGCCGTCCGCGTCGATCACCGCGGCCGTGTTGTAGAGGACGCCCGGCTGGTCCTCCTCGTAGACCGGCAGCACGATCACGATGCCGAGCTCGGCGGCGAGCGACGCGAACCGCTCGGTCGTCGGGCCCGGGACGGACTCCGCGTAGTCGTAGTAGGCGGTGTCCTGCGTGATGCCGAAGTACGGCCCGTAGAACAGCTCCTGGAAGCAGATCACCTGCGCGCCGGCCGACGCGGCCTCGCGCGTCCAGGCCTCGTGGAGCGCGATCATCGACTCCTTGTCGCCGGTCCAGGTGGCCTGGGTGAAGGCGACGCGTACGACGGTCATGGGGTTCCTCCGGTCCTCGGTCGGCCGGCGGCGGGAACCCGGCCGCGGTGCCGCGGTCCCACGTCGTGCGACGGGTCCTGCCTGCCGGGCCGGGCCCCGTCGCCTGGAATGTGACTGTCGGCGTTGAACATTTCTGCGGGGTTACCCCTCGTTTCCGCCGCGCGAACAACGACGGGCCGCGTGTAAACACCTGCGACCGGCGCCCGGTTCGTCCGGTGCTTCGTCCGGTCAGCGTCGTCGCCCCGGGCATGCTGCGGCCATGGACCTGGCCACCCACGTCGACGACCGGTCGCCGCGCGGCATCGCGGCCGCGGTGGCGCGGCTGGTCCACGGCGGCGAGCTCGTCCCCGGCGACCGCCTGCCGACCGTGCGCGCGCTCGCCGTCGACCTCGGCGTGAGCCCCGCGACGGTGAGCGGCGCGTTCCAGGCGCTCGCGACCGTCGGGCTCGTCGCGTCGCGCGGGCGCGCAGGCACGTTCGTGCTGCCGCCGCCCGCCGCGTGGCTCCCCCCGCGCTACCGCGACCTCGCCGGGGGCGCACCCGCCCGGCTCGACCTGTCGACGGGCACGCCCGACCCCGACCTGCTGCCGCCGCTCGGCCCGGCGCTCGCGCGCGTCGCGGCCCGGACGCCCGCCGCCGAGGCCGGCACCTACCTGTCGACGCCGCTCGTGCCCGAGCTCGAGTCGCTGCTGCGCGAGTCGTGGCCGTTCGTGCCGCAGCGGCTCACGGTCGTCGACGGTGCGGTCGACGCGATCAGCCGCACGCTCGAGCAGGTCGCGTCGTTCGGCGACCGCGTCGCCGTCGAGGACCCCGGCTTCCCGCCGCTGTTCGACCTCCTCGACCAGCTCGGCCTCCAGCGCGTGCCCGTCGCGCTCGACCGCAACGGCATGCGCCCCGACTCGCTCGCGCGCGCCCTGGCCGCCGGCGCGAGCGTGGTCGTGCTGCAGCCCCGCGCCCAGAACCCGACGGGCGTCTCGCTGACCCCGACCCGGGCCCGTGAGCTCGCGGCCGTCGTCCGGCGCGTCCCCGCCGCGACCGCCGTGACCGTCGTCGAGGACGACCACTGCGGGCAGATCTCCTCCGCGCGCGACGTCTCGCTCGGCACCTGGCTGCCCGACGCGACCGTGCACGTCCGGTCGTACTCGAAGTCGCACGGTCCCGACCTGCGGCTCGCGGCCGTCGGCGGGCCCGCCCGCGTGCTCGACGCGCTCGTCGCGCGCCGCATGCTCGGCCCCGGCTGGACGAGCCGCCTGCTGCAGCACGTGCTCGTCGACCTGCTGACCGACCCCGCCGCGATCGACGCCGTCGAGCACGCGCGCCGCGTGTACTTCGCGCGCCGCCGGGCGCTCACGACCGCGCTCGCGATGCTCGACGTGCACGTCGACGGCGGCGACGGCATCAACCTGTGGCTGCCCGTGCACGACGAGCGCACGGCGCTCCTGCGACTCGAGGCCGCCGGGATCCGCGCCGCGCCGGGTACGCCGTTCGTCGCCAACGGCGCGGAGGACGGGACCGCGCACCTGCGCGTCACCGTCGGCCTGCTGTCCGCCGACGTCGCCGAGGTCGCCCAGGCCCTCGCCCTCGCCGCCCGCCCCTGACTCCTCACGGACGTCACCGTCGACCCGGGTCTGGTGACCGGAGACTCCTTCTGGGCGGCAACCAGACCCGGGTCGTGCGCACACGGCCGGCCGTTGCGCGCGTCGACCCGGGGCTCGTGACCGGAAGGGACGGTTGAGCGGTACCGAGA
The DNA here is from genome assembly GCF_028583725.1 of Cellulomonas fimi. NCBI lineage: Bacteria > Bacillati > Actinomycetota > Actinomycetes > Micrococcales > Cellulomonadaceae > Cellulomonas > Cellulomonas fimi. Next base: position 2,822,622 of record NZ_CP110680.1, read on the forward strand.
CCCGGGTCGTCGGGTGACGGGTCGTCCGAGGGGCGGGTCGCGTGCAGCGGCGTCCCGTCAGGTCGCAGGGTGGCGGGTGTGCAGGTCGGCGCGTGGACGCCGGGTTGCGGAACCGGTGCGGGAGCGGCCTAGGGTGGGATCCGGAACCTGGTCGTGCTGACCGGGTCGAGCCGCCCGGCACTCGGCGGCCCTCCGGGGTGCGACGTGCACCCGTCCCGTCGTGCGCACCGCCGCGCACCCCCGCCCGCGCAGGGGTCGCCGCCTGCGCCCAGCCCCGGAGTGTCGATGCCCCGCACCACCCGTCGTCCCCTCGTGCCCCTCGTCGCCGTCGCCGCGCTCGCCCTCGGGCTGTCGGCCTGCGCGTCCGACGCGTCCGGCAGCGCGTCCTCGCCGACCGCCGCCGCGTCGCAGCCCGGCGGGTTCGCGCCCGTCGAGCTCGACAACTGCGGCACGCCCGTGACCGTCGACGCCCCGCCGGAGCGTGTCGTGACCGTCAAGTCGACGTCGACCGAGATGCTGCTCGCCCTCGGCCTGGAGGACAGGCTCGTCGGCACCGCGTTCGCCGACGGTCCCGTCCCGGAGCAGTGGGCCGACGCGTACGACGCCGTCCCCGTGGTGTCGGACAAGGTCCCCGGCCAGGAGGCGCTGCTCGCGCTCGAGCCGGACTTCGTCTACGCCGGGTGGGAGTCGAACTTCTCCGCCGACGGCGCCGGCGACCGGTCCGGTCTCGCGGCGCTCGGCATCGCCACGTACGTCTCGCCCGCGGCGTGCAAGGAGGAGGGCTACCAGCCCGACCCGCTGACGTTCGACGTCGTCGAGGACGAGATCCGCGAGGTTGCGTCGCTGTTCGGCGTGCAGGACCGCGCCGAGGAGCTGATCGCCGCGCAGCGCGACACGCTCGCGGAGGTCGAGCAGCCCGCCGAGGCGACGACCGCGCTCTGGTACTCGTCGGGCACGGACAGCCCGTACGTCGGCGCCGGGATCGGCGCGCCGCAGATGATCATGGACGCCGCCGGGCTGACGAACCTGTTCGCCGACGTGCACGACACCTGGACGTCGGTCGGCTGGGAGCAGGTCGTCGCCGCCGACCCCGACGTCATCGTCCTGGTGGACGCGTCGTGGAACACTGCGGACAGCAAGATCGCGCTGCTCGAGTCCAACCCCGCGACGTCGCAGCTCACCGCGGTGCGCGACGGCCGGTACGTGACCGTGCCGTTCGCCGCGACCGAGGCGGGCGTGCGCAACGCCGAGGCCGTCGCGTCGATCGCCGAGCAGGTCGCCGCGCTGGACGAGGGGTGACGACGACGACCGCCACCGTCCCCCGCACCGCCCCGTCCGCCGCGCCACCCGCGGCGGCCCCGGCGCGCACCCGGCTCGCGCTGCTCGTCGCCGTGGGCGTGGCGGCGCTCGTCGGCACGGTGCTCGTGACCGTGACGATCGGACCGGCCGACCTGGGAGTCGGCGAGGTCGCGCGCAGCATCGCCGCGCACCTCGGGTTCGACGTCGCGCCCGTCGCGCCGCTGCACGACGCGATCGTCTGGGAGCTGCGACTCCCCCGCGTGCTGACGGCTGCCGCGGTCGGCGCGGGTCTCGCGCTCGCCGGGGCGGTCATGCAGAGCCTCACGCGCAACCCGCTCGCCGACCCGTACCTGCTCGGGCTGTCGTCGGGCGCGTCGCTCGGGGCGGTCGCGGTGCTCGTCGTCGGCGTCGCGGTGCTGCTGCCGGTCGCCGCGTTCGTCGGGGCGATGGCCGCGCTCGTCGCGACGCTCGCGCTCGCCCGCTCGGGCGGCACGCTCACGCCCGGCCGCACGGTGCTCGCCGGCCTCGCCGTGTCGCAGCTGGCCGCGGCGGGCACGTCGTTCGTCATCTTCTGGACCGCGACCGGCGACTCGTACCGGGAGATCCTGTCGTGGCTGCTCGGGTCGCTCGCGGGCGCGACGTGGACGTCGGTCGCGATCGCCGGGGGTGCGGTGCTCGTCGTCGGGACGCTCGTCGTGCTCGCCGGCGTCCGGCTCGACGCGTTCGCGTTCGGCGACACGGCCGCGGCGGCGCTCGGCGTCGGTGTCGACCGGACGCGGTGGACCCTCATGACGCTCGTCGCGCTGCTCACGGGCGCGATGGTCGCGGTCAGCGGCGCGATCGGGTTCGTCGGGCTGGTCCTGCCGCACGCGGTCGGGTCGCTCACGGGTCCCGCGCACCGCCGCCTGCTGCCCGTCGCGGCGCTGGCCGGCGCGGTGTTCCTCGTGTGGGCCGACACCCTCGCCCGCACGCTGTTCGACCCACGCGAGCTGCCCGTCGGCATCGTCACGGCCCTCATCGGCGTGCCGGTCTTCGCGGTGCTCCTGCGCCGGGGACGGGGGTCGGCGTGGACCTGACGATCGACGGTGTCGGCACGCGGCTCGGCGGCCGGTGGGTCGTCGACGGCGTCGACGCGACCCCGCCGCCCGGACGGCTCACCGGGCTGCTCGGCCCGAACGGCGCGGGCAAGACGACGCTGCTGCGCCTCGTCGCCGGGCTGCTGACGCCCGAGCGCGGCGCGGTGCTCGTCGGGTCCGGACCGAGCGCGACGCCCGTCGCGGCGATGCCCCGCCGCGAACGCGCGCGCCGCATCGCGCTGCTCGAGCAGGAGTCGTCGAGCAGCGTGCCGCTCACCGTCCGCGAGGTCGTCGCGCTGGGCCGCATCCCGTACCGGTCGCTGTGGGGCGCCGACCCCGACGACGACGCCGTCGACCGTGCCCTCGTGGCCGCCGACGCCGCGCACCTCGCCGGTCGCGCGTGGTCGTCGCTGTCCGGCGGAGAGCGTCAGCGCGTGCACGTCGCGCGCGCGCTCGCGCAGGAGCCCGAGCTGCTGCTGCTCGACGAGCCGACCAACCACCTCGACGTGAGTGCCCAGCTCGCGCTCCTCGCGTTCGTCCGCGACCTCGGCACGACGACGGTCGCCGCGCTGCACGACCTCAACCTCGCGGCCGCGTTCTGCGAGCACGTGATCGTGCTGTCGGACGGTCGGCTGGCCGCGGCGGGCCACCCGCGCGAGGTGCTGCGGCCCGGGCTGCTGCGCGACGTGTACGGCGTCGACGCCGACGTCCTCGAGCACCCCCGCACCGGGCGGCCCGTCATCGCGTTCCACGAGCCCGCGCCCCGCCCGGCGCCGGCTCCCGTCACCGCGGGAGAAGCATGAGGATCACCGTCCTGTCCGGTGGCGTCGGCGGCGCGCGCTTCACGCGCGGGCTGCTCGCGCTGCTGCGCGACCGGCTCCCCGACGGCTCCGGCGGCACGACCGCGCAGGTCACCGTCGTGGCGAACACCGGCGACGACCTGTGGCTGCACGGCGTGCGCGTCTGCCCGGACCTCGACACCCTCATGTACACCCTGGGCGGCGCGGTGCACGAGGAGCAGGGCTGGGGCCGCCGCGACGAGAGCCGCCGCGTGTCCGACGACCTTGCCGCCTACGGGCTCGGCTGGGAGTGGTTCACGCTCGGCGACCTCGACCTCGCGACGCACCTGGCCCGCACCGAGCTGCTGCTGTCGGGCGTCCCGCTGTCGACCGTCACGGCCCGCCTTGCGGAGCGGTGGAAGCCCGGCGTGACGCTGCTCCCGATGACGGACAGCGAGGTCGAGACCTCCGTCGAGACCGTCGACGGGCGCACCATGCACTTCGAGGAGTGGTGGGTGCTGCACCGCGCCGGGATCCCCGCACGTGCGTTCCACCAGGCCGATGTCACCGTCGCCGAGCCGGCGCCCGGCGTGCTCGACGCGCTCGCCGACGCCGACGTCGTCGTCGTGCCGCCGTCGAACCCTGTGGTGTCCGTCGGCACGATCCTCGGCGTGCCCGGCATCCGCGACGCTCTGCGCGTCACGCCCGCGCCGGTCGTCGGGGTCAGCCCGGTGATCGGCGGCGCGCCCGTGCGCGGCATGGCCGACGCGTGCCTCACGGCGATCGGCGTCGAGACCGCCGCGGACGCGGTCGCCCGCCACTACGGCCGCCGGGCCGACGGCGGGGTGCTCGACGCGTGGCTCGTCGACGACGCCGACGCCGCGGTCGTCGAGCCGCTGCGCGCCGAGGGCTGGCGCGTCGAGTCCGCGCCGACGCTCATGACCGACGTCCCCGCGACGGCCGCGATCGCCGCCCGCGCGCTCGCCCTCGTGGACCGGGCGCCGTGACCGGCTGGTGGGTCGTCGTGCCCGTCAAGGACGCCGACCGCGGCAAGTCCCGGCTCGCCGACGTGCTCGGGCCCGGCGAACGCGGTCGGTTCGTGCGCTCGATGGCCCTCGACACGCTCGCCGCGGCGTCGGCGGCGGACGCGGTCGCGGGGGTGGTCCTCGTGACGCCCGACCGCGTCCTCGCGTCGTGGGCGCAGCGCGGCGGCGCTCTCGTGGTCGACGAACCCGCCGGCGGCGGTCTCGACGCGGCGGTCGTCGCGGGCGAGGCGTTCGTGCGCACCCGCACACCCGACGCACCGGTCGCCGCGCTGCTCGGCGACCTGCCCGGCCTGCTGCCCGCCGACCTCGACGCGGCCCTCCGGCTCGCCTCGGCGCACCCCCGCGCGCACGTCCCCGACGTCGCCGGCACGGGGACGACGCTGCTCACCGCGGTCGCCGGGTCGACGCTGCGACCTGCCTTCGGGGCGGGGTCGTCCGCGCGGCACGCCGCAGCCGGGCACCTCGCCCTCGACGTGCCGCCCGACTCCTCGCTGCGGCACGACGTGGACGAGCCCGCCGACCTCGACACGCTGCTCGACACCCCGGGTGCCCGCGCACCCGGTGCGCACGCCAGGATGGGGGCATGACGCTCTGGCTGACCGGCGACGACGCCGCCGACCGACTGCTCTCCGAGGACCCGTTCGCGCTCCTGATCGGCATGCTGCTCGACCAGCAGGTGACGATGGAGAGCGCGTTCGCGGGTCCCGCGAAGATCGCCGAGCGGATGGGCGGTCTCGACGTCCACGAGGTCGCGGACGCCGACCCCGAGCAGTTCGCCGCGCTCTGCGCGACCCCGCCCGCGGTGCACCGCTACCCGGGCTCGATGGCGGGCCGCATCCAGGCGGTCGCGCGCGAGGTCGTCGAGACGTACCACGGCGACGTCGCTCGCATCTGGACGACCGGCGACCCGGACGGCGCGACCGTCCTCCAGCGCCTCAAGGCGCTGCCCGGGTTCGGCGACCAGAAGGCGCGCATCTTCCTCGCGCTGCTGGGGAAGCAGTACGGCGTCGAGCCCGCGGGCTGGCGCGAGGCGGCCGGCGCGTACGGCGACGTCGACGCGCGCCGGTCGATCGCCGACGTCACGGACCCGACGTCGCTCGCCGAGGTCCGGGCCACGAAGCAGGCGGCCAAGGCCGCCGCGAAGGCCGCGAAGGCCTGAGCGCCGGCGCGGGCACGTCACCTCGGACGCGCGCGTGGTCGGGCGCCGGCCCGCGTGGGCCTGACGGCGCTCGGCACGTCGTCCGCCCGGGACCTCCGCGCAGGGCCGTCCCGCGAGCGCGCGGCCCGCCCGAGCGAGGGCGGGCCGCGCGTCGTGCGTCAGCGCCAGGTGTCGTTCAGCGTGAGCGTCCCCGACGACGGCACGGTGACCGTGCGGTTCGCCCCGCTCTCCCACGTCACGACGCCCGCGGCGTCCTTGCGGACGTACTTGTACTGGACCGTCGAGCCGGCAGGCAGCGTGACCGACGCCCGCCACACGGGGTAGGCCGCCGACGAGAGCGGCACGGCACGCGCCGGGTCCCAGCCGCCGAGCACGGCCGCGTCGCCGACGACGAACACGTTCTGGCCCCAGGCCGTCGTGGCCTGCACGCCGAACGACACGGCGGCCGTCGACGACGTCGGCGTGGACGTCGGTGTGGGCGTCGGCGTCGGGGTGGTGCCGCACGGGCTGCCCGGCGTGACCACGCCACCCGCGACCCGGACGGCCGCACCGGTGAGCGTGTAGTCCCGCCCGCCGTTGTTGTCCCACGTCCCGGTGCCGTCGGTGAACGCGGCCGTCAGGGCGGCGCCGCCCGTCGACACCTCGCGCGACACCCACCCGCCGCACGCGGGGGTCATCTCGACCCCGGGCACCGCGGTCCAGGCGCCGGAGCCGACGCGGTAGTGGATCCGGTACGCCGACCAGCCGGGCGTCGTGGCGTAGTAGACGGTCGTGGTCGCGGTGGGCTGCCCGCCCGGCCGTCCGACGTGGATCGCGAGCGCGCCGTGCGCCGGCACGGTCGCGGTGAACGTCCCCGACGACGAGACGGTGACGGTCGACGCGCACGTCGCGGACGCGACGACGTCGCAGTACGTGCCCGCGGGCATCGACGTCTGGAACGTGCGGGTGACCGGCTGGTCGTGGTCGTTGAGCGCGACGTACCCGCGGTCGCCGCGGCCGAACCCGACCAGCTGCGAGCCGTCGTCGGTCCACTGCACGAGCGGTGCGCTGCCGACGCTGTTGTGGAAGCCGACCATGCCCTGCACCTCGGTCCACCGCTGCGTGCAGACCCAGCGGCTGTCCGCGCACGACGCGTCGGGCACGCTCGTGGCGCTCGCGCCGGGTGCACCGGCGTCCTTGTCGTCCCACGTGTAGCCGCTGTACACGGACGGCGCGCCGTACGGGTGCGCGAGGAGGAACACGTTCGCGAGCCGGTACTCGGCGCCGCGCTTGTAGCTGAGCGTCTCGCCGTTGCGCTCGGTGTCGTGGTTGTCGACGAACGTCCCGGCGGACGCGGAGGGCAGCAGCCCGTCGGCGATCGTGCGCAGGTTCGCGAGGTTCCCGTCGAACGCGGCCTTGAGCCGTCGGCCGTAGAAGAACTCGTGCGAGTCGCCGCTGCCGAGGTACTCGGACGGCTGGACGGGCTCGCCGCTCGCGCCGATGACCTCGTGCACCCAGAAGACGTCGGGGTTCGTGAGCCGGCTCTTGATCGCGGCGAGGTCGGCGGCGGGGATGTGCTTGGCGGCGTCGATGCGGAAGCCCGCGACGCCGAGGCTGAGCAGGTCGTTCAGGTAGGCCGCGAGCCGGTCCCGCACGTACGCGGAGCCGGTGCGCAGGTCCTGCAGCGAGACCAGGCGGCAGTTCTGCACCTGGTAGCGGTCGCCGTAGTTCGAGATGTTCGACCGGCAGTCGTTGAAGTCCGCCGCGCCGTAGATCCCGGGGAACGAGTCGACGCCGAACGACGACCCGGCGACGCCCGTGCCGCTCGCCCGGTCCGCCCCGGTCGTGTGGTTGAGCACGGCGTCGGCGACGACGCCCACGCCCGCCGCGCGGCAGGTCGCGACCATCGCGCGGAACTCGTCACGTGTGCCGAGCTTCGACTCGATGCGGTAGCTGACGGGCTGGTACGACGTCCACCACTGCGCGCCGGTGACGTGCTCCTGCGGCGGCGACACCTGCACGTACCCGAACCCGGCAGGCCCGATCGTCGAGGTGCACTCGCGCGCGACGGCGTCCCAGGTCCACTGGAAGAGGTTGAGGATGACGTCGCCGCGCCCGTTCGCGGACGGGACGACGGGCTGCGGGACGGGCGGTGCCGCGCCGGTGGGTCCGGCGGCGACGGCCATGCCGGCACCCGCGACGAGGAGCGCGGCGAGGGCGGCGACGGTGCGGCGCAGGCGTGGTCGGACGGCACGCGCGGGCGTGCGGGGGGTGGCGGTCACGGAGGGGCTCCGATCGGGCTCGGCGCACGTCGTCGTGCGCGGTCGTGGCGTGGGCGGGCGGTCCGGACGTCGAGCTGCGCTGCTCGCCGGGTGGGCGTGGCGTCGGACCGGTTCCGGGTCGCGGAACGGCAGCAAACTCTTGCTGCAACTTGCAACAACGCGTTGCGAGCGAACGTACCACCGGGTCAGCGCCGCGGACAGGGGATGAATCCGGGCCGTGGTCCTGCCGCACCGCGGCGCTCGCGTGGCACGATGCGCGCGTGATCGTGGTGACGACGAACGAGATCCCCGGCTACCGCGTGCAGGCCGTCCTCGGCGAGGTCATGGGCCTGACGGTCCGCTCGACGAACATCGGCGGCAGCTTCACCGCGAGCCTGCGCTCGATCGGCGGCGGCGAGATCCCCGAGTACACCAAGATCATGTACGAGAGCCGGCACGAGGTGATGCGCCGCATGGTCGACGAGGCCGCGCAGCGTGGCGCGAACGCGATCGTCGCGATGCGGTTCGACACCGGCTCGGTCGGGCAGTTCAGCGAGGTCTGCGTCTACGGCACGGCCGTGGTCGCCGAGCCGATCCCGGCGGGCGAGGCGGGCGCCACCGCCCAGTCCGCGCACGTCGCCGCCGGTCAGGCGTCCCCGACCGCCTGACGTGCACGCGGCTCACGACGCCGGCGGCCACGCCCCCTTGGCCCGCAGCACCCGCTCCGCGGACGCCCGCACCTGCGCGGCGAACACGTCGTCGTCACGCGCCCGCTCGACGACCGCCTCCACCATCTCGTGCGCGACGTCCGGCACCTTCGACACCAGGACGAGGTCGACGCCCGCCTCGATCGCGCGGACGGCACGCTCCCCGGGCTCGACGTCCGCCACCTGCTCCGCACCCGACAGGTCGTCCGTGACGACGACCCCGTCGAAGCCCAGGTCACCACGCAGCAGGTCGGTGACGACGGTCGACGAGAACGCGGCCGGCACGTCGGGGTCGATCCGCTCGTAGACCGCGGTCGAGACCATGACGTACCGCGCACCGGCCTCGATGCCGTCGCGGAACACCCCGACCGCGGCGTCGTCGCGCGTCGTCACGGTGTCGGTCACGTCGGCGGTCGTGTCGGGGTTGGCGTCGACGCGCCCGAGCCCCGGGAAGTGCTTGATCGCCGTCTCGACACCCGCGTCGCGCATCCCCGCGGAGAACGCCTCGGCGTGGCTCGTGACGCTCTGCGGCGTGAAGCCGTACGCACGGTCCAGCGCACCGACCGGTGGGTTGTCCGCGGGGTCGCCGTCGACGAGGTCCATGACGGGCGCGAGGTCGAGGTCGACCCCGACCGCGGCGAGCTCGGCACCCCACGTCGCGGCCTGCACGCGGAGGTTCGCCGGGTCGGTCGACGCCTGGTCGAGCGCCGACGGGATCGCCGAGAATCCCGGACCCTGCAGGACCTGGACCCGGCCGCCCTCCTGGTCCGTGGCGACCAGCAGCGGCGCCCGTCCCGCGCGCGCGGTGAACGAGTCGACGAGCGCGCGCACGGGTGCGGCACCGTCACGCGTCCGCCCGTGCAGGAACAGGTTGCCGACATGGTCGTCGACGACGGCGTCGGTGCTGACCTGCGCCGGCGACGTCACGTCGACGCCGACCATGAACACCTGCCCCACCTGCTCCTCGAGCGTCCACCCGGCCCACGGGTCGGCGGACGCCGAGGGTGTCGGCGACGACGACGGCGTCCGGGTGCCCGTCGCGACCGGCGACGCGTCGCCCGAGCCCTCGACCGGACTGCGCAGCGCCGCCCACAGCGCGACACCACCCCCGGCCAGCAGCACGACGGCGATCCCCGCGACCCAGGGCGCCACCCGACGGGGTCCCGGGCGGGCGTGCTCGGGCGTCACCCGACGTGTCACTGCGCGCTGCCGCCCGGCGCGCCCGGGACGTCACCGCCACGGACGCCCGGGACGTCGTCGTCGCCACGCTCGCCCGGGACGTCGTCGCCGAGCGCGTCCTTCCAGCCCTGCGCGTACGCCTCGGCGCTGCCGAGCCGGAACATGTCGTCGTCACCCACGCGCACGAGCACCCGTGCACCGGGCCCGTCGTCGGTCGTCACGGAGTGCGCGAGCCCCCGCACGACGGCGAGCGGCCGGCCGCTCGCCTTGCCCTTGACGAGCTCCGCCGCCGCGGCGATCTCGTCGGCGACCGCCGTCACGGTCATGGTCAAGGACCGTCCGAACGAGTCGACCTGACCGCGCAGGTCCTCGAGCACCGCGACGCCCGCCGCGCCGATCGCAAGGTCCGCGACGCCCTGCCGCCACGGCCGCCCGGCGGTGTCCGACACGACCACCCCGACCGTCACCCCGAACGCGCCCGTGACGGCCGCGCGCACCGCCCGCGCCGACGCGTCCGGGTCGACCGGCAGCAGCAGCACCGTGCCCTCGGGGGTGTTGCTCGCGTCGACCCCCGCGGCCGCCATCACCAGGCCGAGCCGGTTCTCGACGATCCGCGTGACCCCCGCCGCGTGCTCGCGCGTCGCGACGACGCGCACCGTCTCGTCGGTGATCGCCTGCTCGCGGTCGGTCGCGGCGACGACGCGCCCCTCGGCCTTCGACACGACCTTGCTGGTGAGCACGAGCACGTCCCCGTCGGCGACCGCACGGTCCGGGCGGGCCGCGGCGTCCGCACGCAGCAGGTCGACGAGCAGCGCCGGCAGGTCGTCGCCCGGCCGCACCTCGCCGAGCCCGTCGGGCGCCCAGACCCGCAGCTCGTCCGTCGGCCCCGTCGGCATCAGCGCACCAGCTTCGGCAGCACGTCGGCCCCGAAGACCTCGATCCACTCGCGCTGGTTGCGGCCCACGTTGTGCAGGTAGACCCGGTCGAAGCCGAGGTCGACGTACTTCTGGATCTCGGCGCGGTGCACGTCGGGGTCGGACGAGATGACCATGCGGCCCTCGAAGTCCTCGGGGCGCACGAGCCGGGCCATCTGCTCGAAGTCGAACGGCGACCGGATGTCGGCCTTGGGGAACTTCATGCCGCCGTTGGGCCACTCGCGCATCGCGTTGGCCAGGGCCTCCTCGTCGGTGGGCGCCCAGGACATGTGCAGCTGCAGCACCTTGGGCATCGCGTCGGCGTCCCGCCCGGCCTCCCGCGCACCCTCCTCGAACTTGCCGAACAGGCCGCTGATCTTCTCCAGCGGCGCACCGACGGTGATGAGGCCGTCGGCGTGCTTGCCGGCGCGCTTGGCGGTGACGGGACCGGCCGTGGCGACGAGGATCTCGGGCGCCTCCTCCGGCATGGTCCACAGGCGCGTCGACTCGAGCTTGTAGAACTGCCCCGCGTGCTTGACGTCGCGGCCCGCGAGCGACGCGGTGAAGAGCTTCTTGATGATGTCGATGGCCTCGAACATACGGTTGATCCGCTCAGGCGCCTCGGGCCAGTACTCGGCGATGATGTGCTCGTTGAGCGCCTCGCCGGACCCGAGACCCAGCCAGTGCCGGCCCGGGTACATCGCCGCGAGCGTCGCCGACGCCTGCGCGACCATCGCCGGGTGCCACCGGAACGTCGGCGCCGTCACGCCGGGCCCGAAGTCGCCGCGCGTGCGCTCGCCGACCGCCGTCAGCACGTTCCACACGAACGAGGACTGCCCCTGCGCGGGCACCCACGGCTGGAAGTGGTCGGCCGCCATCACCCCGGAGAAGCCGTGCTCCTCCGCGTACGCCGAGAGCGCCACCGCCTCCGTGGGGTGGAACTGCTCCAGCATCGCCGCGTAGCCGACCGTCAGACCGTTCGCCGTCACACCGCTCACCCGCGTCGCTCTCCCTCGTCGTGCCGGGCGGCCCGCCTCGTGCGGGTGGCCCTCCGGCGACACTAACCCCGCCATGTGTCGCGCGTGTTCCCCCGCGCACAGGCGGGCCGGGCTGTGGAAACCCGCACGGGACGCGGTCGCGGATCTGGGAGGATGTGTGCCCATGAGCGACCTGAACCCGACCGCCCCCTCGACGACCCCTGGCACCACGGGCACGCGGGCGGTACCGGACAAGGTCTCGCTCGACGGGCTGGAGGACCGCTGGGACGCCGCGTGGACGGCCCAGGGCCTCTACGCGTTCGACCGCTCGCGGACGCGCGAGGAGATCTACTCGATCGACACCCCGCCCCCGACGGTCTCCGGCTCGCTGCACGTGGGCCACGTGTTCTCGTACACGCACACCGACGTCGTCGCGCGCTTCCGCCGCATGCGCGGGCGCGAGGTGTTCTACCCGATGGGCTGGGACGACAACGGCCTGCCGACCGAGCGCCGCGTGCAGAACTACTTCGGCGTGCGCTGCGACCCGTCGCTCCCCTACGTCGAGGGCTTCGTGCCGCCGCACGAGGGGACCGACGGCAAGCCCGTCAAGCCCGCGGACCAGGTGCCCGTGAGCCGCCGCAACTTCGTCGAGCTGTGCGAGCGCCTGACGGCCGACGACGAGCGCCAGTTCGAGGCGCTCTGGCGTCACCTGGGCCTCTCGGTCGACTGGTCGATGACCTACCAGACGGTGTCCGCGGAGGCCCGCGCGGTCGCGCAGCAGGCGTTCCTGCGCAACCTCGCGCGCGGCGAGGCGTACCAGGCCGAGGCCCCGGGCCTGTGGGACGTGACGTTCCAGACGGCGGTCGCGCAGGCCGAGCTCGAGGCCCGCGACTACCCGGGCGCGTTCCACCGCGTGGCCTTCCACCGTGCTGGTGCGGCTGACGCCGCCGAGCCCGTCTACATCGAGACCACGCGCCCGGAGCTGCTGCCCGCGTGCGTCGCGCTCATCGCGCACCCCGACGACGAGCGCTACCAGCACCTGTTCGGCACGACGGTGACGTCGCCGCTCTTCGGCGTCGAGCTGCCCGTCCTCGCGCACCCCGCCGCCGAGCCCGACAAGGGCGCGGGCATCGCGATGTGCTGCACGTTCGGCGACCTGACCGACGTGCAGTGGTGGCGCGAGCTCCAGCTCCCCACGCGCTCCGTCGTGGGCCGCGACGGCCGGATCGTCCGGGAGACACCGGAGTGGCTGACGACCGCCGAGGGCCGCGCCGCGTTCGACGAGCTCGCGGGCAAGACGACGTTCTCCGCGCGGGAGGCCGTCGTCAACGGGCTGCGCGCGTCGGGCGACCTCGACGGCGAGCCGCAGGCGACGCAGCGCAAGGCGAACTTCTACGAGAAGGGCGACAAGCCCCTCGAGATCGTCACGAGCCGCCAGTGGTACATCCGCAACGGCGGCCGCGACGCCGACCTGCGCGAGGGCCTCCTCGCGCGCGGTGCCGAGCTCGACTTCCACCCGGACTTCATGCGCGTGCGCTACGAGAACTGGGTCGGCGGCCTCAACGGCGACTGGCTCATCTCGCGGCAGCGGTTCTTCGGCGTCCCGTTCCCGGTCTGGTACCGGCTCGACGAGAACGGCGATCCCGACTACGACGCGCCGCTGCTGCCGTCCGAGGACCAGCTCCCGATCGACCCGTCGTCCGACGTGCCCGCGGGCTACACGGCCGACCAGCGCGGCGTGCCGGGCGGCTTCGTCGGCGACCCGGACGTGATGGACACCTGGGCCACGAGCTCGCTGACCCCGCAGATCGTCGGCGGCTGGCGCACCGACCCCGACCTGTTCGCGCGCGTCTTCCCGATGGACCTGCGCCCGCAGGGCCAGGACATCATCCGGACCTGGCTGTTCTCGACGGTGGTCCGCTCGCACCTGGAGCACGGCACGCTGCCGTGGACGGACGCGGCGATCAGCGGCTGGATCCTGGACCCCGACCGCAAGAAGATGTCGAAGTCCAAGGGCAACGTCGTGACGCCCATGGGCCTGCTGGAGGAGCACGGCTCCGACGCCGTCCGGTACTGGGCGGCGTCCGCGCGGCTCGGCACCGACGCGGCGTTCGAGGTGGGCCAGATGAAGATCGGGCGCCGGCTCGCCATCAAGATCCTCAACGCGTCGAAGTTCGCGCTGTCGTTCGGCACCGCGGAGCTCGACCCGGCGCTGGTGACCGTGACGCTCGACCGCGCGATGCTGGCCGGCCTGGCGGACGTCGTCGAGAAGGCGACGGAGGCGCTCGAGTCGTACGACCACACGCGCGCGCTGGAGCTCTCGGAGACGTTCTTCTGGACGTTCTGCGACGACTACCTCGAGCTCGTGAAGGACCGCGCGTACGGCGCGGGCGCCGAGCAGGTGTCGGCCGAGACCGCGTCCGCCCGGGCGGCGCTCGGCATCGCGCTCGACACGATGCTGCGCCTGTTCGCACCGGTCCTGCCGTTCGCGACCGAGGAGGTCTGGTCGTGGTGGCGCGAGGGCTCCGTGCACCGCGCGCCGTGGCCGGACGCCGCGCCGCTGCGCTCGGCCGCGGGCGACGCCGACCCGGGCGTGGTCGCCGCCGCCGGCGCCGCGCTCGCCGCGCTGCGCAAGGTGAAGTCCGAGGCCAAGGTGTCGATGCGCACCGAGATCACCGCGGTCACGCTCGCGGTCCCGGCGGCGCTCCGCGCCGGCGTCGACGTCGCGTTGGACGACGTGCGGGCCGCGGGCCGTGCGGTCGGCGCGCTCGACGTCGTCGAGCAGGACGGTGAGCAGGTCGTCGCGCGCGACGCCGTGCTCGCCGACCCCCAGCCCAAGGCCGCGCAGGTCTGACCCGCTCGACCACCACCGCGACCAGCGACCACCGACAGGAGCGCCGACGTGCGCGAGTTCTCCTCCCCCAGCCCGGTCGACCTCGACCCGCGCGCCAACATCCCGGGCCTGCTCGCGCAGCGGCTCGCCCGGGACCCGGACGGCGTGCTCATCGAGCGGTCCACGGGCCTGGGCGGCACATGGGCGCCCGTGACGGTCCGGGCGTTCGCGGCCGAGGTGCGGGCCGTCGCCAAGGGTCTCGTCGCGCGCGGGCTCGAGCCCGGCGACCGCGTCGCGCTCATGTCACGGACCCGCTACGAGTGGACGCTGCTCGACTTCGCGATCTGGGCCGCGGGCGGCGTCGGCGTCCCCGTCTACGAGACGTCGTCACCCGAGCAGGTGCGGTGGATCGCCGCCGACACCGGCGCGCGCATCGCGCTCGTCGAGACCGCGGCGCACGCGAGCGTCGTGGGGCAGGTCCGCGACGACCTGCCGGGGCTCGCGCACGTGCTCGTCATCGACGAGGGCGCGGTCGACGGGCTCGTCGCCGAGGGCGCCGACGTGCCGGACGCGGAGATCGAGCGCCGCTCCACGCTGGCCGGTGCGGACGACCTCGCCACGGTCATCTACACGTCGGGCACGACCGGCCGCCCCAAGGGCGTCGAGCTGACGCACGGCAACTTCGTCGCCCACACGCTCAACGGCGCATCGGGGCTCGCCGAGGTCTGCGCGCAGCCGCACTCCCGCACGCTGCTGTTCATGCCGCTCGCGCACGTCTTCGCGCGGTACATCGAGGTGCTGTGCATCCCGTCGGGCGCGGTGCTCGGCCACACGCCCGACACGCGCAACCTGCTGCCCGACCTCGCCGCGTTCCAGCCGACGTTCGTGCTGGCCGTGCCCCGCGTGTTCGAGAAGGTCTACAACTCGGCGGAGCAGAAGGCCGGCGGCGGCACGAAGCTCCGCCTGTTCCGCTGGGCCGCGAAGGTCGCGATCACGTACTCGCGCGCGCTCGACACCCCGGCCGGGCCGTCCGCGGCCCTGAAGGCCCAGCACCGCCTCGCGGGCTCCCTGGTGCACACCAAGCTGCGCGCCGCGCTCGGCGGCAGGGCGGAGTGGGCGATCTCCGGGGGCGCGCCCCTCGGCGAGCGGCTCGGGCACTTCTACCGCGGGATCGGCGTGCGCGTGCTCGAGGGCTACGGGCTGACGGAGACGACCGCGCCGACCACCGTGAACCGCCCGGGACTGACGAAGGTCGGCTCGGTCGGGCCCGCGTTCCCCGGCACGTCGGTGCGCGTCGACGACGAGGGCGGCATCTGGATCTCCGGCCCGCACGTATTCCGCGGCTATCGGCACAACGCCGATGCCACCGCGGAGGCGCTGGTCGACGGCTGGTTCCGCACCGGTGACCTGGGCACGCTCGACGACGACGGCTACCTGCGCATCACGGGCCGCACCAAGGAGATCATCGTGACCGCGGGCGGCAAGAACGTCGCCCCCGCCGTCCTCGAGGACCGGCTGCGCGGCCACCCGATCGTCAGCCAGGTCGTCGTCGTCGGCGACCAGCGCCCGTTCATCGGCGCGCTCGTGACGCTCGACCCCGAGATGCTGCCGGGCTGGCTCTCGAACCACGGCCTGCCGCCCATGGACACCGTCACCGCCGGCTCGGACCCCCGCGTGCTCGAGGCGCTGGACCGGGCCGTCGAGCGCGCCAACGAGGCCGTGTCGCGCGCGGAGTCGATCCGCAAGATCCGCGTCCTGCCGACGGACCTGACCGAGGCGAACGGCTACCTGACGCCGTCGCTCAAGGTGAAGCGCGCGCTCGTGCTCAAGGACTTCGCCGCGGACATCGACGCGCTGTACGTCGACACGCGCGAGCACGGCGCCTGAGAGCCTCGACCGCCGCGACGCGACGGCGTCGCGTCGTCAGACCACGTTGCGGAGCCTGCGCTGGTCCGCCGACTGCGTGGGCACGGACTCGCTCGGCGTCGACCCGTCCGACCACCGGAGCACCGCACCGATCCCGTCGACGAGCTCCGCGCTGCCGTCCTCCGCGAACGTGACGCCCGCGTCCTGACCGAGCGCGGCCCGCAGGAGCGCGACGCCGGCGGGGAGCTTGCGACGTGCGTCCGCGGCCACCCCGAGCGCGTCGAGGTCGCCGCTGCTCGTGCCGAGCTGCAGCGGCTCGGGGCCGACCCACAGCTCCTTGTCGGCGAGCCCGCCGGACAGCGTCGACTCGTGCAGGACGAGCTCGTCCACCTGCCCACGACGCAGCACCTCGATGACGTCGACCAGCGCGGTCACGGCCCCGCCGCCCCGACCCTGTCCCTCGCGGAACCGCGACAGCACGGCCTCGCGACGCCGGTTGCGGAACGAGTCGAGCGCGTCCGCGACCTTCGCCGCGAAGGCGTCGCGCTTCACGCCCTCACCGCGCGCCCCGCCGGGCACCTCGACGAGCACCGACCGCACGTGCTGGTCCACCTCGTCCCGCACGAGCGCCACGGCGCGCACGTCGCCCGTGAGGACGACGAGGTCGGGCGACCGCTCCGCCACGCGCCGCGCGAGCACCGCCGCGACCGCCTCCGCGTTGCGCTCCCAGGAGTCCTCGGCACGCGTCTGCGTCCGTCGCGACAGCGCACCGTCCTTCACCTTGTGCACGTCGTCGTGCCCGCCCTCGACGTGCTCGACCTCGTCGGCGTCACCGGTGCGGGCGCTCTCGCCGGTGTGCCAGGTGAGGTCCGCGCCGTTGCGGTCGACCTCGACGAGCACGTGATGCACGACCTCTTCGGCCGCCCGGACGGCGGGGAGCAGGGCGGGGGCCGGGCCGAACACGGCGCTGGCCTGAGCCGGAGGCTCGGAGAGCACGCGGTCGACGCGCACGCCCTCCGCGTCGGCGACGATGACACGCCCGTGCGGGCCCTTCACGCCGGTCGGCACGGCGAACCGCTCGCCGATCTCGTCCAGCACGGCCGCGGGAGCACCCTCGCGCTCGAGCGTCCGGCGGACGGCCTTCCAGCGGTCGGCCGCCTCGGCCTCCCCCGCGACGTCGGCGCGCGTCACGTCCAGGTAGACGGTCGTGAACGGCTCCGGGCGCCCGAGGAGGGGCTTCAGCCAGTGCAGGTCCATGCAGCACCTCGTGAGTGGGTCGGCGGTCCCCGGCGACCGCGGGCGCAGCGGACCCGCGCGTCGTGCCGGGGCTGACGTTCCTACCCTCGTCCGGATGCGCGCGCAGCGCCACCCCGGACGACCCGCGGGCGGCGCGCGTCAGGCCTGCTGCGCGCGCTCGGCGGCGTGGTCCTGGGCGATCGCCTCGTGGTGGCGGATGACCTCCTCGACGATGAACGCGAGGAACTTCTCGGCGAACACCGGGTCGAGGTCGGCCTGGTGCGCGAGGTCCCGCAGGCGGGCGACCTGCTGCTCCTCGCGGCCCGGGTCCGACGGCGGCAGCCCGCGCTCGGCCTTGAGCACCCCGACCTGCTGCGTCGCCTTGAACCGCTCGGCGAGCAGGTAGACGAGCGCCGCGTCGATGTTGTCGATGCTGTGGCGCAGCCGCGCCAGCTCGGTCGGGATCGGTGCCGGCAGGTCGCTCACGGTCGCGATCCTAGGCGCACGGTCCCGGTCGGCGCCGGGCGGTCCGCGGTGACCAGCACCTGGGACGACTTGCGGCTTTCGTCCGTTTCGCCGCTACCGTCGCGCGACCGACCGGTGCAGGGGGATGCGATGGGTGGGGCGGCGATGCCGCGCGCGCGAGCGGTGCTCGTGGTGCGCGGAGCAGTGGTCGGAGCGGGCGCTGGGCGCGCCGCTCCGGCGACGCCCCGCCGACCCGTCGCGGGCGACGTCACGGACGTCACAGCCGGCACGGCACTCCCCCGCCCGGCGCGGTCGACCCGTCGCCCGCCGCCGTGGCGCTCCTGCGCGCGGCCCCGCCGCCGGCCCGTCCGGCCCACCGCACGAAGGAGCACGTCGTGAGCCGACGTCGACCCGTCCTCGCCGCCACCGCCCTCGCCGCCGCCACCCTGCTGGCCGCGTGCGCCGCCGACGACGGCGCAGCGGCCGGCGCCGCGGGCTCCGCGGCCGACACCTCAGCGGCCGTCCGCGTCGCCGACGTGTCGAGCGCGAACCACCTCACGCTCGGCCGCACGTCCGGGCTCGTCGACGACGCGCTCGACGAGGCAGGCCTGGCGGCGGAGTGGTTCGGCCCGTACACCGTCCCGACCGTCGCCTACGACGCGCTGCTGACCGACCGGGCCGACGTGACGACGACCGACGCGTCGCAGCTGCTGTCGTGGGCGGCCGAGGACCGTGACGTCGTCGCGTTCGCGCTGGAGACGACGTCGGGTGACGACCAAGGCGTGGTCGTCGGCGCGAACGTCCCGGTCTCCGGCGTGGCGGACCTGCGCGGCCTGACGGTCGCGGTCGGGCCGACGCCCGGGGGCGTCGGCGACTACGTGCTCGCGAAGGCGCTCGCGACCGTCGGTCTGACGAGCGACGACGTGCAGCGGGTCTACCTGAGCGAGTCGGACGCGACGGCCGAGTTCGTCGCCGGCACGGTCGACGCGTGGGCGACGGAGGACCAGTACTTCGCGACCGCGCAGAGCCTGCCCGGCGCGGTCGTCGTGGCGCGCGGCGACCAGGTCGGGTCGAACGACGCGACGGTGCACGTCGTCTCGCGCGCCTTCGCGCACGAGCACCCGGAGGTCGTCCGGGCCCTGTACGACGGCCTGGTCGCGCAGGCGGCCGCGGTGCACGAGAAGCCGTCCGCCGTGACCGACCTGTACTCGCGCGCCGGGGCACCCGGGGACGCGATCAAGGTGATCGGCACCTTCGACGTGCCGGACGTCGCTCCGCTGGACGACGCCGGCGTCGAGCGGCTGCGGGCGTTCGCGGACGACCTGGTCCGGCTCGGGTTCCTCGGTGTGGAGCCGCACATGGCGCACGTGGCGTACGACGTGACGGCGGGGTCGGGCTCGTGATCCGGCGGCGCTGACCTGCGCCCGGGCGGAGGTTCGTGCCACGATGCGAAGCACCGGCCACCACGCCTGAGGTGAGGACATGAGCCTGGCGCCCACCGTGCCCGACCAGCGACCGTACGCCCAGGAGCCGGGCGAGGTGCTCGCCTCGCTCGGCACCGACGCGCGGGGTCTGACCGCGTCCGACGCCGCACGACGTCTCGCGGAGACGGGGCCGAACCGGCTGCCGGAGCCCGCACGCGCCCACCCGGTCGTGCGGTTCCTCGGGCACTTCGACGACGTCCTCATCTACATCCTGCTCGCCGCTGCGGTCCTCAAGGCGTTCCTCGGCGACTGGGTCGACTTCACCGTCATCCTGTTCGTCGCCGTCGCGAACGCCGTCGTGGGGTTCCTCCAGGAGGGCCAGGCGGAGCGCGCCCTCGACGGGATCCGCACGATGCTGTCGCTCGAGGCGACCGCGCTGCGCGACGGTCAGTGGTCGACGGTCACCGCCGAGAGCCTCGTGCCGGGTGACGTGGTGCGCGTGCGGTCGGGCGACAAGGTGCCGGCGGACGCGCGCCTGCTGGAGGAGACGAACCTCCAGGTCGACGAGTCGGCGCTGACGGGCGAGTCGGTCCCGGCGGTCAAGGACGTGACAGCCGTCGGCGCGGACGCGGGCGTCGGGGACCGGTCGAGCATGCTGTTCAGCGGGACGATCGTCGCCGCGGGCACCGCGACGGCCGTGGTGACGGCCACCGGCGGCAGCACCGAGATCGGCCGCATCCAGGCGCTCGTCGCGGACGTCGACCACCTGGACACGCCGCTCAAGCAGCAGCTCAACCGGCTCGGGACGCTGCTGTCGCGCGGCATCCTCGTGATGGCCGCGCTCATGCTCGTGATCGGCCGCGTCATCCACGATTGGGACCCGCCGGAGCTCATCTCGGCCGCCATCGGCTTCGCCGTCGCCGCCGTGCCGGAGGGTCTGCCGGCGCTCGTGACGATCACGCTCGCCCTCGGCGTGCAGCAGATGGCCCGCCGCAACGCGATCACGCGCAAGCTGCCCGCGGTCGAGGTCCTGGGGTCGGTGACGACGATCTGCTCGGACAAGACCGGCACGCTGACGAAGAACGAGATGACGGCCCGCACGGTAGTGACCGCACAGCACGCCTACGACGTCGAGGGCCTCGGGTACGAGCCGACGGGGCGTGTCACCCGCGACGGCGCCGCCGCGGCGCTGGCCGACCACCCCGACCTGCGCGCGCTCGTCGAGGCCGCGGCGCTGTGCAACGACGCGCGGGTCGTGGCGGACGACGCCGGGCACTGGCGCGTCGTCGGTCAGCCCACCGAGGGGGCGCTGACGACGCTCGCGCTCAAGACCGGTGCGGAGGTCGGCGGTGCGACGCGCGTCGCCGAGGTGCCGTTCGAGTCGGCGAACAAGCTCTCCGCGACGCTCGACCGTCTACCGGGCGACGGACCGGGCGACGACCTGCTCCGGGTGCACGTCCTCGGCGCTCCTGACCGGCTGCTCGACCGGTCGACCGCGCAGCGCGGACCCGACGGCCGGCCCGAGCCACTCGACGTCGCCCGGTGGGAGGCGACCGTCGACGCGCTCGGCGCGCAGGGTCTGCGCGTGCTGGCCGCGGCGGTCCGTCCCGCCGACCCCGGGGCGTCGGCGCTGGAGCTCGACGACCTGCACGACCTCGTCCTGCTCGGCGTCGTCGGCATCGTCGACCCGCCGCGGCCCGAGGCCGTCGCGGCGATCGCCGAGTGCCACCGCGCCGGCATCGGCGTCAAGATGATCACGGGCGACCACGCGGGCACCGCCGTCGCGATCGCCCGCGAGCTGGGCATCGTGCGGCCCGGCGAGGACGTCCAGGCGCTGACGGGCGCCGAGCTCGAGGCGATGAGCCAGGAGGAGCTGCGCGTGCACGTCCGCGACGTCGACGTCTACGCGCGCACGAGCCCCGAGCACAAGATCCGCATCGTGCGCGCGCTGCAGTCGCACCGCGAGGTCGTCGCGATGACCGGCGACGGCGTCAACGACGCGCCCGCGCTGACCCGCGCCGACGTCGGCATCGCGATGGGCATCAAGGGCACCGAGGCCACCAAGGAGGCGGCCGAGATCGTCCTCGCCGACGACAATTTCGCCACGATCGAGCGGGCCGTCGAGGAGGGGCGGCGGATCTACGACAACATCCGCAAGTCCGTCGTCTTCCTGCTGCCGACCAACGGCGCGCAGTCGCTCGTCATCCTCGTCGCCGTCCTGTTCGGCCTGGCGCTGCCCCTGACGCCGGTGCAGATCCTCTGGGTCAACCTCGTCACCGCGGTCACGCTGTCGCTCGCGCTCGCGTACGAGCCCGCCGAGGCCGGGATCATGGACCGCCCGCCGCGCTCACCGGCGGAGTCCGTCCTGTCGGGACGCTCGCTCGTCCTCGTGGTGTGCGCGTCGCTGCTCATCGGCGGCGCGACCCTCGCCGTGTACCTGCTGGAGAAGAACCTCGGCGCGGACGACGGCGTCGCGCAGACCAGCGCGGTCACGATGCTCGCGCTCGGGCAGGTCGCGTTCCTCTTCTCGTGCCGGTTCCTGCACGCGTCGAGCCTCACGCCGCGCGTGCTCGTCGGGAACCGCGTCGTGTGGATCGCGGTCGGCGCGCTGCTCGCACTGCAGGTCGTGTTCGTCTACGCGCCGTTCATGCACGACTGGTTCGACTCGGCGCCGATCCGGCCGCGCGACTGGGCCCTGACGGCGGCGATCGCGGTCGTCGTGCTCGTCCTCGTCGAGGTGGTCAAGGCCGTGAGCCGCCGCCCGACGCGCCGCTGACAGGCCACCGCCCCGGGCCCGTCGTGCGCCCGTGCACGACCGAGCCCCCGGCGGGACGACCGCCGGGGGCTCGGGTGGACCGTGTCGGGTCGGTGCTCAGGCGCTCTTCTCGCGGGGCGTCCGCTTGTCGCGCGGCTCCTCGCGCGGCACGAGCGTCGGGTTGACGTTCTCCAGCACGACGTCCTGCGTGATGACGACCCGGGCGACGTCGTCGCGGCTCGGCACCTCGAACATCACCTGCTGGAGGACCTCCTCCATGATGGCCCGCAGGCCGCGCGCACCGGTGCCGCGCATGAGCGCCTGGTCGGCGATCGCGGCGACCGCGTCGTCCTCGAACTCGAGCTCGACGCCGTCGATCTCGAACATCCGCTGGTACTGCTTGACGAGCGCGTTGCGCGGCTCGGACAGGATTCGCACGAGCGCGCTCTGGTCGAGCCGCGAGACGGCCGCGACGACCGGGAGACGCCCGATGAACTCGGGGATCAGCCCGTACTTCTGCAGGTCCTCGGGACGGACCTCGGCGAACAGGTCGCCCTCGTCGTGCGACTCGAGCAGCGGGGCGCCGAAGCCGACGACACGCTTGCGGGCGCGCGCGGCGATGATGTCGTCCAGGCCGGAGAACGCGCCCGCCACGATGAACAGGACGTTCGTCGTGTCGATCTGGATGAACTCCTGGTGCGGGTGCTTGCGGCCGCCCTGCGGCGGGACCGAGGCCGTCGTGCCCTCGATGATCTTCAGCAGCGCCTGCTGCACGCCCTCGCCGGAGACGTCGCGCGTGATCGACGGGTTCTCGCTCTTGCGGGCGATCTTGTCGATCTCGTCGATGTAGATGATCCCCTGCTCGGCCTTCTTGACGTCGTAGTCGGCGGCCTGGATGAGCTTGAGGAGGATGTTCTCGACGTCCTCGCCGACGTACCCGGCCTCGGTCAGCGCCGTGGCGTCCGCGATCGCGAACGGCACGTTGAGCATGCGGGCCAGCGTCTGCGCGAGGTACGTCTTGCCGGTGCCCGTCGGGCCGACCAGCAGGATGTTCGACTTGGCGATCTCGACGTGGTCGTCCGAGCTGCGCCCGAGCTCACCGGCCTGGACGCGCTTGTAGTGGTTGTACACGGAGACCGACAGCGCCCGCTTCGCGGACTCCTGGCCGATGATGTACTGCTCGAGGAAGTCGAAGATCTCCTTCGGCTTCGGCAGCTCGACCATGCCGACCTCGGTGGCCTCGGCGAGCTCTTCCTCGATGATCTCGTTGCACAGCTCGATGCACTCGTCGCAGATGTACACGCCGGGGCCCGCGATGAGCTTCTTGACCTGCTTCTGGGACTTCCCGCAGAACGAGCACTTGAGGAGATCGGCTCCGTCCCCGATTCGAGCCACGCGTGTCCCCTTCCTCCGTGTCCGCCCTCCGCCCGTCGGGCGGTGCGTCGTCCCCGTCGCACCCGCGGGTGCGACGTCCTCCCATTGCACACCACCGGGGGCCCGATGTCAGCCGAACCCCGCCGTGGCGCGCGGCGTGTCCCTCGGACGGTCGTCCGGAATGTCGGACCGTCGGGACCTGCGTCCCGCGCCCGGACGCCGCCGGACCGGGTGGTCGCGGCGGCGTCCGTGAGGCGTCAGGTCGTCGTCGGCTGCACCACCGTGGGGTGCGCGCCCTTGCGGCTCGCGAGCACCTGGTCGACGATCCCGTACTCCAGCGCCTGCTGCGCGGTGAGGATCTTGTCGCGCTCGATGTCCTTGCGGACGAGCTCGATGTCGCGGCCGGTGTGGTGCGCGATCGTCTCCTCGAGCCACTCGCGCATGCGGATGAGCTCGTTGGCGTGGATCTCGATGTCGGACGCCTGCGCGTAGCCGCCACCCTCCATCGCGGGCTGGTGGATCAGCACGCGCGCGTTCGGCAGCGCGAGTCGCTTGCCGGGCGAGCCCGCCGCGAGCAGCACGGCCGCCGCCGACGCCGCCTGCCCGAGGCAGACCGTCACGAGCTGCGGCTTGATGTACTGCATCGTGTCGTAGATCGCCGTGAGGGCCGTGAACGAGCCGCCGGGCGAGTTGATGTACAGCGTGATGTCGCGGTCCGGGTCCGTGCTCTCGAGCACGAGCAGCTGGGCCATGACGTCGTCGGCGGACGCGTCGTCCACCTGCACACCGAGGAAGATGATCCGGTCCTCGAACAGCTTGGTGTAGGGGTCCTGGCGCTTGAACCCGTAGGCCGTGCGCTCCTCGAACTGCGGCAGCACGTAGCGGCCGACGGGCCCCTGCGGGGCCTGGCCGCCCGGACCGGCGAGCCGGCCCGCACGGGCGATGAACTGGGACTCGATGCTCACGAGGGTCTCCTCAGAAGGTCGCGGAAGGGTCGTCGGGTCGGGGCGCCGCTCAGGCGGTGCCGCCGCCGCCCGTGACGGACCCGGCCGTCTCGACGACGTGGTCGATGAAGCCGTACTCGAGGGCCTCGGGCGCCGTGAACCAGCGGTCGCGGTCCGCGTCGGAGTTGATCTGCTCCACGGTCTTGCCGGTCTGCTCGGCCGTCAGCTCGGCGAGCACCGTCTTCATGTGGAGGATCAGCTGCGCGTTGATCCGCACGTCCGTCGCGGTGCCGCCGATGCCGCCCGAGGGCTGGTGCATCATGACGCGCGCGTGCGGCGTGGCGTAGCGCTTGCCCTTCGCGCCCGACGAGAGCAGGAACTGCCCCATCGACGCGGCCATGCCCATCGCGATCGTCGCGACGTCGGGCTGGATGTACTGCATGGTGTCGTAGATCGCCATGCCCGCCGTGATCGAGCCACCCGGCGAGTTGATGTACAGCCAGATGTCCTTCTCGGGGTCCTCGGCGGCCAGGAGCATCATCTGCGCGCAGATCGCGTTCGCGTTCTCGTCGCGGACCTCGGAGCCCAGCCAGATGATGCGCTCGCGGAGCAGTCGGTTGTAGATGGAGTCGTTGAGGCCGAGACCCGGGGAGTCTGCCCGGGCCATCGCCGGCACCTGCACGTTCACGAAGGCTCCTTCGTCTGGCGTTCGCGTCCTTCGACGCACTGTCCTGCGGGTGGTGCTGCACCGGGCCGTCGGGACGTCCCCTCCCGGCCGTGCGCTGCTGCGACCCTAACGCGCACGAGGCGCCGGTCAGGGCCCCCCGGCCGGGGGTTTCGCTGTCGGCGCAGCCCTGACGCCGAGGGCCCCGCACCGACCTGCGGTGCGGGGCCCTCGACGGGTGCGTCCGGTCGCCCGGACGGCGGATCAGGCCTTGGCGTCCTCGACCTCGACGGGCGCGTCCGCGAGCCCCGAGATGTCGGTCGCGGCGTCGGTCGTCGCACCGGTCGCGACCTGCTCGGCGGCGTCGGCCGCGGCGTCCTCCTCGTCCGTGCCGATGAACTCCGACAGGTCGACGGCCGTGCCGGCGTTGTCGGTGACCGCCACGCGGCGCAGCGCGACCGCGAGGGCCTTCGAGCGCGCGACCTCGGCGACCATGGCCGGGATCTGACCCTGCTGGTCGACGGTCTGGATGAACGTGTTCGGGTCCATGCCGTACTGGCGCGACGCGCTCACGAGGTAGTCGAGCAGCTCCTGCTGGCTGATCTTGATCTCGAGCTGCTCGGCGAGCGTGTCGAGGAGGATCTGGTTGCGCAGCGCGGTCGTCGCCTGCTCGCCGACCTCGGCACGGTGCTCGTCGTCCTCCAGGCGGCCCTCGCCCTCGAGGTGACGGTGCACCTCGGCGTCGACGACGCCCTGCGGGACGGGGATCTCGGTGCCCTCGAGGAGCTTCTCGAGCAGCAGGTCGCGCGCCTGGACGGCCTGGTTCGACGCCTTGATGCGCGACGCCTGCTCGCGCAGGTCGGCCGTGAGCTCGTCGAGCGTGTCGAACTCGGAGGCGAGCTGCGCGAAGTCGTCGTCCGCGTCGGGGAGCTGGCGCTCCTTGACGTTCGTCGCGGTGACGGAGACCTGCGCCTCCTCGCCCGCGTGCTCGCCGCCCGCGAGCGACGTGACGAACGTCGTCGTCTCGCCCGCCGACAGGCCGGTGAGCGCCTCGTCGAGACCCTCGAGCATGTTGCCCGAGCCGATCTGGTAGCTCACGCCGGAGACCGAGTCGACCTCGTCGCCGTTGATCGTGGCGGTGAGGTCGAGCACGACGAAGTCGCCCTCGGCGGCCGGGCGGTCGACGCCGACCAGCGTGCCGAAGCGCTCGCGCAGCGCGTCGAGGCGGCCCTGCACGTCCTCGTCGGAGACCTCGACGTCGTCGACCGTGAGCGTCAGGCCGTCGAGCGCCGGGACCGTGATCTCGGGGCGGACCTCGACCTCGGCGGTGAAGTGCAGCTCGCCCTCGTCCTCGCCGGCGACGAGGCCCGGGACCTTGGTGACCTCGACCTCGGGCTGACCGAGCGGGCGCAGCTTGTTCTCGCGGACGGCCTCGGCGTAGAAGCCGGACAGGCCCTCGTTGACGGCGTGCTCGATGACGGCCGGACGGCCGACGCGCTGGTCGATGATGCGCGGGGGCACCTTGCCCTTGCGGAAGCCCGGCACGTTGACCTGCTCGGCGATGTGCTTGTACGCGTGCTCGATGCTCGGCTTGAGCTCGTCGTACGTCACCTCGACGGTCAGCTTGACCTTGGTGGGCTCCAGGGTCTCGACGGCGCTCTTCACTTCGATGGTCTCCAACTGATTCGGGTGGGTACCGGCGAGTGCGGCGCCGGACGGTTCGGGCGGCGCTGCCTGACGGCACGCGCACGCGACCCTCGATGGTACGCCACCGCGACGAGCCGCCGCCAAAGCCGCCCGCCGTCACCGGCCCGCCACGGGCCGCCGCGGCGGGCTGTGCTCAGGCCGCCGCCGGCGCCCCCGTCGCCGTCGCGCGCTCCCCCGCCAGACCCTCGACGACCTCGACGACGCGCCCGACGGCGTCGTACCGCGCGTACTCCGCGGCGAGCTCCCGCGCACGCTCCGCGAACGACCCGTCGGCGAGCACGCGCCGCACGCCGTCGGCGACCGCCCGTGACGTCGTCACGTCGGTCGTCGGGTCGGTCGGCAGCGCGACCCCCACCCCGGCCCACGTGACGCGCGCCGCGACCTCCGCCTTGTCCTCGGTGCGACCGGCGACGACGAGCGGGACGCCGGCCGCGAGCGCCTGCTGCACGCCGCCGAACCCGCCGTTGGTCACCATGACGTCGACGAGCGGGAGCAGGTGCTCGAACGGCACGAACCGCGCGGCGCGCACGTTCGGCGGCAGGTGACGGGGCAGCACCTCGTCGGGCTCCGCGGTGCCGGTGGTGAGGACGACGAGCGCGCGCGTGCCCGTGAGCGCCTCGAGCGCCGGGTAGAGCAACCGCTCCGGGTCGGTCGCGACGGTGCCCTGCGTGACGAGCACGACGGGCCGCCCGGCGGCCTTGGCGGCGAGGACGTCGCCCCACCACGCCGGCGGCTCGAACAGGTCGACGCCCCGCGGCAGCACCGCCCCGACCGTCTCGACGTTCCCGGGGAGGTCGCTGCGGGGGTACTCCAGCGACGGCACGGACAGGTGCAGGACGCGGGTCGCGAACGTCGGCATCCAGTTGAGGAAGAACCCGTCGGGGCGCTCGACGCCCGCGTCGTCGACGAGCGCGAGCGCCGCCCGCTGCGCGTCCTTGAACACGACTCTCGTGATGAACGTGCCGAGCAGGCGGTACCGCAGCGCCTGCAGGCCGGTGCGCGGCGGCTGCAGGCCGGTGCCGAAAGGCGCGGTGTCGCGGCTCGACACGGGCAGCGGCGTGACGGTGAGCTGCACGGACGGGATGCCGTGGCGCCGGGCGAGCAGCGCGCCCGCGATGCCGGTCGTGTCGGTCACGACGACGTCCGGACGCCATCCCGCGACGACAGCCTCCAGGTCCGCGAGGTCGCCCGGCACCGGGCCGAGGAAGTGGTGCAGCACGTCCCACTGCAGCCGCCTCACGCCGGGCTCCGGGGCGCCGTGCGCGACCGACCACGCGTCGAGCTCGGCGTCGTCCAGGTCCCGCCCGTGCACGACCGGTGCGACCCGCGCCCCCGTCGCCGCGACCGCGCGCGCGTACTTCGTGCCCGTGTGGACGACGACGTCGTGGCCCGCGTCGACGAGCGCGCGCACGACCGGCAGCGCCGGACGGACGTGGCCGGTGATCGGCGTGAGGGAGAACAGGATCCTGCTCATGCGAGCGCTCCGGGGGTGCGGCGTCGGCCGGGATCTCCGGCCTGCCGACTCAGGGGCCGCCCGGCGCTCCCCTGATACCCACGCGCCCGCCGCTCAGCCGCCGCCCTCGCACTCGCCGCTGCCGCTGTAGCAGGGCTCGAACGCCGGTCGGGGCCGCTCGGCAGGAGGACCCGGGTCCGTCCAGCGGCCCTCCGGGACGGCGAAGACCGCCGCCGCCACGACGGCCACGACGAGCACGACGATCGCCACGTTGAGCACGCCTCGGTGGTGCGCGACCGCGGCAGCGACCAGGCCGGCCAGCACGAGCGCGAGGCACGTCCCGGCCGTCACCAGGTAGCGGACGCCGTCCGCCGCCGTCGGCTCGGGCACCTCCCCGAAGAACGTGAGGTAGACCTGCAGGTACTGCAAGAACAGGGCACCGACCAGCACGACGCCCAGCCCCAGACCCAGCACCTCGACGACGCGCGCGACGTACGAGCGGTCCCGTGGCTCCCCGACCCGCCACCGCTCGACGAAGCCGACGACCAGCGCGGCCGCGGCGAGCACGACGACGAGCGTCGGCAGCACGCTCAGCACGGGCGAGGCGACGAGCAGCGGGTGCCACGGCCGGCCTCCGGACGCGCGGACCACCGCCTCGACCAGGTGCGCGAGGACCTGCGGGACCAGCGCCGCGAGCACGTACCGGCCGATCCGCCGGCGAGGCGACTCCCGGCGCGACCACCACGCGACCGGGACGAGCAGCACGAGCGACAGGACCAGGCTGTTCGGACCGACCCGGCCGAGCAGCGCGAGCGGCACCGTCAGCACGCCGGCGCCGGACCCGGTGGACGCCGCCAGCGCGCCGAACGCCACGACCGCCAGCAGGATCGTCGCGACGGTCACCGCGACACCCTCGGCTAGCCACGGCACGTCCCGCCGCGCCACCGTCGTCCCGCCCGCGGGCCGCCCGTCGCCCCCGTCGGTCGTCACGTCCGTCATCGCGCCCCCTCGCGTCGTCGAGGGACCGAGAGTGCCACGCCGCAGGTGCCGCGCGGGCCGGTTCGGCGGATCGACGTCACGGCCGGGGGCCGTGGCTGCCGGGTGGATCAGGGTCGGGATGGCGGGATTCGAACCCACGACCTTCCGCTCCCAAAGCGGACGCGCTACCAACCTGCGCCACATCCCGTGCGCACCCCGGTACGGCCGGGTGGCCGGGAGGGGTGCACGATCCGCTGCTGCGCACCCGGTACCCTGGGTGCCGCGGTCCGGCCTGCCGGACCTGTGCGGACGTAGCTCAATGGTAGAGCCCCAGTCTTCCAAACTGGCTACGCGGGTTCGATTCCCGTCGTCCGCTCCGACACCCGCCCCGGCGGCCCCCACGACGCGCACACGTTCCGGGCGCTGGTTTGAGATGATCGGTCCAGACACCGAGTGCTCGAGGAGGGCACATGTCGGACCCGCGCACCCTCGCCATGGACGAGTCACGAGGCTCGTCGGCGCTCGCGGTGCGGTCGTCGTCACCGGTGACGGGTCGACGACCGGAGGACGTCGGGGGCCTGGCGCTGGTCGACGAGGAGGTGGAGCAGCGGCTCGCGGTGACGGCGCGGTCTCTTCTCGACGACCTGCTCGACGTACCGCTGCACGGCCCAGAGCTCCGGACGAGGCTGACCGGGCTCATCCGGCTGGGCGACGCGCCGATGCACGAGGTCGGCGACTCGGTCGCCCGGGTGCTCCGCCGACCGACGGGGGCACTCTCCGGCGGCGAGGACCCCGTCGCACGCACGGGCGCGGTCCTGGCGGAGGTCCGCCAGCTCGTCGTCGAGCGGGACCTGGCCCGGCACGTCCCGGCGCCGCCGGCAGGTGTCGAGCAGCTCGACGCCCTCACGCGGGACCTCCTGCGAGGCCAGGACGCGCTGCGGCACGACAACGCGGCCCTGCAGACCGAGCGCGACGCCCTCTGGCAGTCGCTGGGCCGGCTCGCGGACACCGCGGTCCTCGTCCGCCTCCTGGGCGACGGCCTCGAGCGGCGGGTCGCCGCGCTGCGCGCCCAGGGCAGGAGCGACGACGCCACGACGCTCGAGTCGGACGCCCTGCTCGCCGTGCGCCGGAACCATCAGGACCTGCTGACCCAGCTCGCGGTCGGGGTCCAGGGCTACCTGGCGCTCGACGTCGTGCGGAGGACCAACGTCGAGCTCGTCGAGAGCGTGGACCGCGCCCTCGACACGGTGGCCGCGCTGCGCGTCGCCGCCATGGTGGATCTCGGGAGGAGCTGACCGTGTCGCGACTCACGCTCGGCAACGTCGTCAAGGTGACGGCCGCCGTCGTCTTCTGGCCGCTGCTCGCCTACCTGGTGCTCGTCGTCGGCGCGGTCCGCAAGGACGTCCGGACGGTGCTCGAGGGCCTGGTCTACGCCGGGGCCTTCTCGGTGGCGGTGTTCGTCCTCGACGGCTTCTGGGGGCTGCCCGCCCTGCTCGCGCTGACGGCCATGGGCGCCTCGGGCGTGCGCGCCTGGCACCTGCGGGACCTGTGGCTGCCGGCTCGACGCCGGTGGTGGAAGCGGGACCCCGTGGTGACGGCCACGGTCGTCGAGGGGGCCCGCGCGCCGTACGCCGTGGCCGTCGAGGGGGCGCAGGACCTGTCCTCGACGGTCGCCCGGGTCCGCACGGTCGCGGACCTGAACAGGCGCCGGCTGCCGGGCGACACCCACCGGACGGTCCAGCGCATCTGCCAGGTGCTGGACGACGTCATCGCGGCCGAGCGGCGCGAGCCGACCGGCGACCCGCGGTTCGAGTACGAGCTGGACGCCATGGCGCGGCGCTACCTGCCTGCCGTCCTCACGCACTACCTGGCGATCGCGCCGAGCAGGGTGCAGGAGCGCCAGCCCGACGGGCGCACACCGGTCGAGGAGCTCACCGAGCAGCTGCGCATCCTCGCGGTCCAGGCCGACGCCCTCGACGCGAGCCGGCACCGTCGACTGACGGCGGAGCTGAGCACCACCGGCAACTTCCTCCGGGAGAAGTACGGGCACCACCAGCCCGAGGTCGTCGAGCACCGCGGCCCCTGACCGCGGGCCGTGACCGTGGGCCCCGGTCGCGCGTCTCGAGATGCGTCGATGGCGGCCGTGACCGACCGTAGGACCGCGGTGCAGACCCTGCCGCGCCCCCGGGCGTGGCACGCATCCGGGTCGTCCACCGACGAGGAGGAACCCATGACTCGCACGGTCTCCGACCACATGACGGCGCACCCGACGGTCGTCGAGGTCACCGACACGCTGCAGGCCGTCGCACAGACGATGGCGACGCAGGACGTCGGCTCGCTCGTCGTCGCCGAGAACGGTGCCGTCGTCGGCATCGTCACCGACCGTGACCTCGTGGTGCGCGGCTTCGCGCAGGGCATCGGCCTCGACGCACCCGTCGGGCAGCTCGCCACGGGCGACCTCGTCACCGTCGGCGCGGACGACGACGTCGACGACGTCGTCCGCATCATGCGGGAGAAGGCGGTCCGCCGCGTCCCCGTCGTCGACGGCGACCGGGCGGTCGGGATCGTCAGCATCGGTGACCTCGCCGTCGACCTCGACCCCGACTCGGCCCTGGCCGACATCTCCGAGGCCCCGCCCAACGACTGACGCGTCCGGGCGACGAACGAGCGAGCGGGTGGGACGGCGAGCACGGCCGTCCCACCCGCTCGCGTCACAGCACGAGACTCAGCAGCAGGACGAACACCAGGCCGGTGACGGACAGGACGGTCTCCATGAGGGACCACGTCTTGAACGTCTGGCCCACGGTCATGCGGAAGTACTCCTTGACCAGCCAGAACCCGGCGTCGTTGACGTGGCTGAGGAAGACGGACCCGGCGCCGATCGCGAGCACGAGCAGCGCGACGTGCGTGGGCGTGAGGTCGGCGGCGAGCGGCGCGACGATGCCCGCGGCGGTGATGGTCGCGACGGTCGCGGACCCGGTCGCGAGGCGGATCAGCACGGCGACGAGCCAGCCCGCGAGCAGCGGCGAGATGGGCGCGTCGGCGAGGGCGTTCGCGATGACGTCGCCGACGCCGGAGTCGACGAGGGTCGACTTGAAGCCGCCGCCCGCGGCGACGATGAGCAGGATCGACGCGATCGGAGCGAAGGACCGGTCGACGAGGGTGCTGACCTGCTGCCGCGTGCGGCCGAGCGCGGTGCCGAGCGCGACGAGCGCGACGAGCGACGTGACGAGCAGCGCGACCAGGGGCGTCCCGAGGAACGCGAGCGCGCGACCGGCGCCGCTCTCCTCCGCCCCGGCGGCCTCGACGACGGTGCGCGCGAGCATGAGCACGACCGGGAGCAGGACGACCGCGAGCGCGGTCGCGAACGCGGGTCGGCGGTGCTCGTCGTCGCGCTCGACCTCGTCGAGGAAGCGCTCGGGGGCCTCGATCGGCACCCACCGGGCCATGGGGCGCGCGAGGAGCGGCCCGCTGATGATGACGGTCGGGACGGCGACGAGCAGGCCGAGCCCGAGGGTCAGGCCGAGGTCCGCGCCGACGGCGTCGATCGCGATGAGCGGCCCCGGGTGCGGCGGGACGAGGCCGTGCAGCGCGGACAGGCCCGCGAGCGCGGGGATGCCGACGAGGATCAGCGGCACGTGCGAGCGGCGGGCGACGAGCATGACGACGGGGATGAGCAGCACGACCCCGACCTCGAAGAACAGCGGGATGCCGATGACGAACGCGATGAGCGCCATCGCCCACGGCAACCGGCCGACGGTCGTGCGGGCGAGGATCGTGTCGACGATCTCGTCGGCGCCTCCGCTGTCGACGAGCAGCTTGCCGATGATCGCGCCGAGCGCGATGAGCAGGCCGACCCCGGCGACGGTCTCCCCCACGCCTTTCACGAAGCTCGCGAACGCGTCGGGGTAGGCGATGCCCGCGACGACGGCGAGGACGCCGGAGCCGATGGTCAGCGCGAGGAACGGGTGCAGCTTGGCCCAGACGATGAGCACGACGATCACGGCGATGCCGATGACGGCGGCGACGACGAGCCGGACGTCGCTGATGCCCTCGGGAGCCGCGGTGACGAGCGCGTGGACCACGGTGCGCCCCCTTTCGGCGTGGGTCAGGCGGGAGCGGACGGGTGCAGCGCGCGCAGCGCGCGGTCGACGACCTCGGCGGGCGGGACGTCGACGACGACGGTCACACCGTCCTCGGCCGCGGTGAGCGGCTCGAGCGTCGCGAGCTGCGACGGGAGCAGCGACGTCGGCATGAAGTGGCCGGCGCGGTGCGTCATGCGCTCGGCGATGAGGTCGCCGGGGCCGGAGAGGTGCAGGAAGCGGACGCGTCCGTCGGCCTCCCGCAGGACGTCGCGGTAGGCGACCTTGAGGGCGGAGCAGGTGACGACGGTGTCCTGCCCGGCGCGCGACCGGGCGGTGAGCCAGTCGCGGATCGCGGCGAGCCAGGGGGCGCGGTCCTCGTCGGTCAACGGTGTGCCGGCGGCCATCTTCGCGACGTTCTCGGCCGGGTGGAACTCGTCGGCCTCGGCGTAGGGCCGTGCGAGCCGTTCCGCGAGCAGCCGGCCGACGGTCGTCTTGCCCGACCCGGCGACGCCCATGACGACGACGTGCTCGACCGGCATCGCTGCCCCCTCGCGACGGTCCGGCGCCGCCGCGCGCTCGACGGTGCGTGTCGAGCCTGGCACGCCGTCGTCCCGTGCGCAGTCCGAGGCGGTGAGCCGCGTGCCTCGCGCGACGGGGTGTGCCACGGTGGCGCGGTGACCACGTTCCGCACCGTGCTGGTCCGGTCCGGCGCCCGCAACGTCGGCATCGACGTCCCCGAGGAGGTCGTGCTCGGCCTGGGCGCGGGCCGGCGCCCTCCTGTGGTGGTGACGCTCAACGGCTACACCTACCGCTCGACGGTGGCGCCGATGGGCGGCCGCTTCCTGGTGCCGGTCTCGGCGGCGGTGCGCGCGGAGGCCGGCGTCGCGGGCGACGAGGAGCACGACGTGACGCTGGTGCTCGACGACCAGCCGCGCACGGTCGAGGTCCCCGACGACCTCGCGGCGGCCCTGGAGGGTGCTGGCGTGCGGGCGGCGTTCGACGCGTTGGCGCCGTCGCACCGCAAGGAGCACGTGCGCAGCGTGGTCGAGGCCAAGCAGCAGCCGACGCGCGAGCGACGGGTCGCGAAGCTCGTCGACGCGCTCCGCTGACGGGTCCCCACCGGGTCCGCACCGACGGTCGGGGGGCCCGCGACCGCGCGACGTCGCAGGTCGCGGCCGTGGGTGTGGCGGAACGCACACCTCGTCGCCGGGGGCATTCGTCCCACGTCGCCCGTTATGCACGAGACGCGTGTCAGTGGTCGGGCCTACGGTCGTGGAGGACTCGCGAGCCGCTCGGGCGGCCCGCACGTGGGGGGATGCCACGACGAGGGGTCTCGTCGTCATGCCCGCACACCGGTGACACCTGCGAACACACCAGGGGATGGACCCATGAAGCTGCCCGCCACCCGCACGCGACTCGTCGTCGGCGCCGCGTCCGCCGCGCTCGCCGCGACCGCGTTCCTCGCCGGCTGCTCGGACTCCGGCTCGGACGACGACGCGACGCCGACCGGCACGAGCGCGGAGGTCACCTCCGGCGCCGACGAGGAGGCGTCCGGCACGGTCGAGGTCATCGACCAGACGCACCTGCTGCTCACGACCGCGCAGGACACGCTCGAGGCGCGCGGCCTCACCGTCGAGACGGTCGACGCGACGGGCCAGGGCCGCACGGTCGACGACCCGACGCTCTGGGTCGTCGTCGCGCAGGACCCGCTGTCCGGCGAGGTCGAGGCCGGCTCCGTCGTGACGCTCGACGTGCGTCGCACGGACGACCCGGCGTCCTGACACCACCGCTCCTGGGCGGCCCCCGCGACACGCGGTGGGCCGCCCTCGGTGTTCCCGGGCACGCGCCCCGAGGTCGCCCACCCTCCTGACCGCGAGCCGGGGGCGAGCCGCGGTGTGGTGGGATGCGCGGGTGACGACGACGTTCCTGCGCCCGGGCGACCGGGTCCTGCTCACCGGCGACTCCGTGACGGACTGGGGGCGCGACCGCTCCGACCCCGCGAGCCTGGGGCACGGGTACGCCGGGATCGTCGCCGCCCTGGCGGGGGCCCGCCGCCCCGACCTCGGCCTGGGGTTCCTCAACCGCGGGGTCGGCGGCGACACGTCCGCGATGCTGCGGGCCCGGTGGGAGGTCGACGCGCTCGCGCTCGAGCCGCAGGTGGTGTCCGTCCTGGTCGGCATCAACGACACGTGGCGGCGCTACGACTCGGGCGTCCCGACGTCGACCGCGGAGTACGAGGACAACCTCTCAGCGATGCTGTCGTCCGCCGCCGACCGTCTCGGGGCGCGCTTCGTGCTCGTCGAGCCGTTCCTCGTCCCCGTCACGCCCGACCAGCACGCGTGGCGCGCGGACCTCGACCCGAGGATCGCGGTCGTCCGGCGGCTGGCCGCCGAGCACCGCGCGGTGCTCGTCCCGGCCGACGGGCTGTTCGCCGCCGCCGCGGTGCGCACGGCACCGGCGGCCTGGGCCTCCGACGGCGTGCACCCGACGCCCGCAGGCTTCGGGCTGCTCGCGGAGGCGTGGCTCGACGCCGTCGGGCTGGGTACGCGCTGACCAGGGGTGCGGCGTCGTCCGAGGGGTGGAGGGCCTTTGCGCGGGACCGGGCTTGGGGATAACGTCGGCGCGACTGCGGTCGCCCGTCGGCGGCCCCGCGCGCTCGACCCGAGCCGTCGCGGTGAGCGGTCCGCGACCGGAGGAGAGCGATGAGCGCGCAGAGCCGCACCGCCGCCTCCGTCGCCCCCGCGCAGGCCGCGCGCTGCTGTCGCTGTCGGTAGAGCACTGGCGACCCTCGCGCGCGAGGATCACCTGACCGGGGCGTGCGCCCCGCCCCGCCAGTGCTCGCCCCGCCGCACCACCCACCGGCCGCGCGACCTGCCCCGTCGCCCGGTCCGGTGGACCGCACGCTGTCCCCCACCCCTGCACGCCGCCCGACCCGGACGAGGCGGCTCGACCGAAGAGGAACCATGGCCCGCATCTACGACGACGCGACCGCGCTGATCGGCAACACCCCGCTGGTCCGCATCAACAAGATCACCGACGGCGCCCCCGCCACCGTGGTCGGCAAGCTCGAGTTCTACAACCCGGCCAACTCCGTCAAGGACCGCATCGGCGTCGCGATCATCGACGCGGCCGAGGCGTCGGGCGACCTCAAGCCGGGCGGCACGATCGTCGAGGCGACCTCCGGCAACACGGGCATCGCGCTCGCGTTCGTCGGTGCGGCGCGCGGCTACAAGGTCGTGCTGACGATGCCGGAGACGATGTCGAAGGAGCGGCGTGCGCTGCTGCGCGCGTTCGGCGCCGAGCTCATCCTCACGCCCGGCTCGGAGGGCATGAAGGGCGCGGTCAACAAGGCCGACGAGATCGTGAAGGAGCGCGAGGGCGCCATCCTCGCCCGCCAGTTCGCGAACGAGGCCAACCCCGCGATCCACCGCCGCACGACGGCCGAGGAGATCTGGGCCGACACGGACGGCGAGATCGACATCCTCGTCGCCGGCATCGGCACGGGCGGCACGATCACGGGCGTCGGGCAGGTGCTCAAGGAGCGCAAGCCGGGCGTCAAGATCGTCGGCGTCGAGCCGGCCGAGTCGCCGATCCTCAACGGCGGCGCCCCCGGCCCGCACAAGATCCAGGGCATCGGCGCGAACTTCGTGCCGGAGATCCTCGACACGTCCGTCTACGACGAGATCATCGACGTCGACGCCGAGACGGCCGTCGCGACCGCTCGCCGTGCCGCCGCCGAGGAGGGCCTGCTGGTCGGCATCTCGTCGGGTGCCGCGCTGCACGCCGCGAAGCTGCTCGCGGAGCGCCCGGAGAACGCCGGCAAGCTGATCGTCGCGATCATCCCGTCGTTCGGCGAGCGCTACCTGTCGACGATCCTCTACGCCGACCTGCTCGACTGAGCCTCCGCTCCCCCGTCCCCCGCACCAGACCGGAAGGCTCATGACCGCACCCCTGCGCCTGCTGGACCTCCTGAGGGAGGACCTCGACGCCGCCCGCCACCGCGACCCCGCGGCGCGCTCGGCCCTCGAGGTCGCCCTCGGCTACCCCGGCGTGCACGCGGTGTGGGTCTACCGGGTGGCGCACCGGATGTGGCGGGAGCCCGGTCTCCGGCTGCCCGCGCGACTGCTGTCGCAGCTCGCGCGGGCAGCCACCGGGATCGAGATCCACCCCGGGGCCCGGCTCGGGCGACGGCTGTTCATCGACCACGGCATGGGCGTGGTCGTCGGCGAGACCGCCGAGGTCGGCGACGACGTGGTGCTGTTCCACGGGTCGACGCTCGGGGGCAAGTCCATGCGGCGCGGCAAGCGCCACCCCACGCTCGGCGACGGCGTCGTC
The DNA here is from genome assembly GCF_028583725.1 of Cellulomonas fimi. Classification (NCBI taxonomy): domain Bacteria; kingdom Bacillati; phylum Actinomycetota; class Actinomycetes; order Micrococcales; family Cellulomonadaceae; genus Cellulomonas; species Cellulomonas fimi. The sequence continues at coordinate 2,860,117 of NZ_CP110680.1, forward strand.
GTCGGCGCGGGCGCGAAGATCCTCGGACCGGTGTGGGTCGGCAACGGCGCGCAGGTCGGCGCGAACGCGGTCGTGATCCACGACGTGCCTGCCGACGCGATCGCCGTCGGCGTCCCAGCGCAGATCCGGCTCCGCCCGAAGGCGGCACCGTTCGACGTCGAGGTCGACGACCCCGCGATCTACATCTGACACCGATCGGCACCTGACGCCGATCTGCGCCTGACACACGGCCGGCAGTTGTTCTAGTTGTCTGCAAACAACTAGAGTTGTCATATGCTCCTGCGCGTCGACCCCTCCTCGCCCGAGCCGCTGTTCCAGCAGCTCGCGGACCAGGTGCGCCGCGCCGCGGCCCGCGGCGAGCTGACCGCCGGCACCCGCCTCCCCGCGGCCCGCGAGCTCTCCACGTCGCTCGACATCAACCTGCACACGGTGCTGCGCGCCTACCAGGAGCTGCGCGACGAGGGCGTCATCGAGCTGCGCCGCGGCCGTGGCGCCGTCGTCGCGCGCACCGACGACCTCGCCGCGCTGCACGAGGCCGTCGACCAGGTCGTGCAGACCGCGCGCCGCCTGCGCGTCCCGCCCGCCACCACGCTCGCCCTGCTGAAGGAGGCCCTCCGGTGACCACCACCCGCCGCCCGACCATCCCTCACCGCCGCGCGACGACGCTGCTCACGCTCGTGGCACCGCTCGCGCTCGCGGGCCTCGCCGTGGCCGTCGCGCTGACCTGGGCCGACGACCTCCCGGACCCGGTCGCCACCCACTGGGGGCCGGGCGGCACGCCCGACGACTTCTCGTCGCTCACCGGTGCGCTCACGCTCCTCGTCCTGACGTCGGCGTTCCTCTCCCTGTCCTGCTGGCTGCTGGCCCTGCGGCTCGGGGCCGAGGCGACGACGCGACGCATCGCCGCCGGGACGTCGGTCGGCGTCACGGCGCTCCTCGCGGTGGTCGTCGTCGGCTCGCTCGCCCAGCAGCGCGGTCTCGCCGACGCGCGCGACGCGGGTCCCGTGACGGGCGTGCTCGTCGGCGCCTTCGCGGCCGGGATCGCCCTCGGCGTGCTCGCGGCGCTGCTCGTGCCCGGCGACCCCGACGTCACCGCGACCGACGCACCCCCGGCAGACGCCGCCCGGCTGCCCCTCGCTCCTGGCGAGCGCGCGGCGTGGACCGCCACCGTCTGGTCGCCGGCGGCGGTGGGCGTCGCGCTGCCCGTCGTCGCGCTGCAGGTCGTGCTGTCGATCCTGCTGGACACGTGGGTCCTGATCGCCGTCGCCGCGGTCATCGCCGCGCTGCTCGCGACGATGCTCGTCCTGCGGGTCACGGTCAGTGCCGCGGGGCTCGTCGCACGCTCCCCGCTGGGCTGGCCGCGGGTGCACGTCCCCCTCGACCAGGTCGTGGCGGCCCACGCCGAGGCCGTCAGCCCACTGCGGGACTTCGGCGGCTGGGGCTACCGCGTGGCGCTCGACGGTCGCGCGGGGTTCGTGCTGCGTGCGGGCGACGCGATCGTCGTCGAGCGCACGGGCGGACGCACCACCGTCGTCACGGTCGACGACGCCGCGACGGCCGCGGCCCTGCTCAACACGCTCGCGGAACGCGCCCGCGTGTCCTGACCCCGCGCGGGCCCCGCCGTCACCCGGACGGCACGCGGGCGGGGCCGGGTGTGCACGTCAGGGCTCCGAACCACGGTTGAATGACGTGTGCCCATCCCCACCGGCCCCGCGCGGGCCCCGCGCGGCCCGCTGCGGGACGTCGTCTACGCCACCCTGCTCGACGAGATCGTGACGGGCGTCCTGCCGCCCGGCTCGGACCTCTCCGACGAGCAGGTCGCGCAGCGGCTCGGGGTGTCGCGGACCCCGGTCCGCGAGGCGCTCGACCGGCTCGCCGCGATCGACCTCGTCCGCGTGGCGCCGCGCCGGTGGACGCAGGTGGCCCCGCTCGACGTCCGCGACGCGCACGACGCGCTCGACGTGTCGACGACGCTGCTCGGGCACGTCCTGCGCGGCGTGTCCGCGCGGCTCACGCCGGAGGACCGCGAGGTGCTGCAGGCCTACCTCGACGACGGGCTGCGCGACGCCGGCACGTACGCGGCGGCGCTGCGCCAGCGGGAGCCCGAGCGCACCGTGCTGCCCGTCGTGCTCGAGCGGCACGGGAACGTCGCCGTCGCGCGCGCGCACGGCATCCTCATGCCGACCGTCCGGCGGTACCTCATCCAGCGCCACGACACGCTCGACCTCGACGCGGCCCTCCCCCCGTTGCGGCAGTCGCTGCGCGGGGCGATCGACGGCGACGGGCGGGCGGCGCGCGACGGGATCGTCGGCTGGGCGCGCGCGCTCGTCCCCGAGGCGTACGCGCCTCGCCCGGTGACGGTCGACGCCGAGACGGAGCGGCCGCAGCCGACGCTCGCGGGCGAACCGGCGACGGGTGACCGCACGACGACGCTCGCCGCCCGGACGGCCGCCGACCTGCGCGCGGCGATCCTCGACGGCACGCTCGAACCGGGCGAGGTCCTGCGGGAACAGCCGCTCATGGAGTGGCTGGGCGTCTCGCGGACGCCGCTGCGCGTCGCGCTCACGCAGCTCGAGTTCAGCGGGCTCGTCGAGCTCACCCACCACCGGCTCACGCGCGTCTCGGGTCTCGACGAGCGGCTCGCGGCCGACCGCGCGGAGCTCATGTGGCTGCTGCACCGCCGGGCGGTGGACCTCGCCGTCCCGCGCCTCTCGCCCGTGCGGCTCAGCCGGCTCGACGCCGCGGTGCGCGTGATGGACAGTGCGGTCGACGCCGGCGACCTGCGCACCGCGGCGGCGTACGCGGTGCACTGGACCGGCCTGCTCGACGACGCGTCGGGCAACCGGGTCCTCGTCCGGCTGACCGACCTCGTGCGCCCGACGGTGCAGCGGCACATCGCGATGGCGTGGGACGCCGCCCGCTGGCGGACGATGGTCGCCGTCCTGGCCGCCGCGACCCGCGCGCTCGCCGACGGCGACGGCCCGCGTGCGCGCGCGGCGCTCGACGAGATGCACCTCGTCCCGCCGTACCCGGACGGGCCGGCCGACTGACGGCTCGCGCACGGCCCGCGGCGCGGTGCCGGGTGGGTCCGGCTGCGGCGTGCCGTGCGCCGCGCGGGCGTCAGGCCCCGTAGGTCCGGCCGGCGCAGGCGAGGGCCGACTCCCAGAGGTCCCCGGCGTGCGCGGCGTACCGGCGGAGCTGGTCGACGACCGCGGCCTGCTCGGACCTGTCGAGGGCGGCCCACGGGAGGAAGAGCGCCTCGGTCCGGGCGTCGGCCTCACCCTGCTCCCACGCCGCGACCGCGTCGCGCACTCCTGCCGCCGTCCCTCCGGCCCGCCGCCGCATGAGGGCGCGCGCGGCCGTGACGCGGTGCTTGCTGAGGTCGGCGCTCACCTTCGGTGCGCCGGTGACGTCGGCGAGCGCGTCCCAGGTCCGTCGCCGGATCGCGAAGCGCTCGGCCTTGCCGTGCGCACGGGTGCACGCGTCGAGCAGCGCGAGCACCGCGGCGTCGTCGGTGAGCTCCTCGCGCGCGGGTTCACCGGCGACGGCGTGCGTCTCCAGGTCGGCCGGGACGACCTCCGTGCGCCGGTGGAACGCGCGCGACGGCCGCCGCCCGGACGACCAGCCGGCGAGGATCCGGCCCGCGAGCTCGCACCGGTCCCGGTCCGTGGCGCTGCGCCCCAGCTCCTGCTCGCGCTCGGCGGTCGCGGCGTGCAGGAGACGCAGCGCGCGGGCGTCGGCGGACGACAGGTCGCGGTCGCGGCCGACGAGGTGGCGCGCGACGCCGTCGACGTAGCCGGCGTGGACGGTCTGGCCGCGGCGTCGGGCTCGCAGGCACGCCTCGACCACGTCGCCGACGAGGTCGTCGTCGTCGCCGCGCACCCAGGCGGGCGTCGCGCGGCGCGCACGGGCGCGGTGCACGGAGCGCCGGGCCGTGTCGAGGAGCTCGGCGGGTCCGAGGTCGGCCGGTCCGAGGTCGGCGGGTCCGAGGTCGGCAGGGCCGAGGTCGGTCGTCTCCTGCTCGGGCACGGGTCGTGGGCTGGGGATCAGGGGCGCGGACGCCGGTCGTGGCGGTGGCACGAGCGGGCCCGGCGCCGCGGTGGCGTCGGGATGCATGATCCGGCTCATGGGTCGAAGATATTTCAGTGTCAGTGCTGAGTCGCAGGACGATCGTCCTCGCGACACGCTGACCGGCGCCGACGCCCGGAGTTCTCACCCTCGGTGTCCCGCCTGGGGCCGAGAGTTCTCGACCTCGGTGTCCCACCTGCAGGGCATGGTCACCACCACCTGCCGCGCGGACGCGGCGCACCCGACCGACGCCGACGTCGTCCACGCCGCCGACGCCCTGCTCACCTACCGCTCGGGCACGAGCCCCGCCGACGGACCGGCCGACGCCGCCCTCGTGCTCGGCCTGCTCGACCTCGCCGCGACCCTGGCCGCGATGGCCGCGCGCACGCGACCGGACGGCGCGACCGCCGACGACGTGGTGCGCGCCGTCGCACACGCGCACGTGCTCATGGCCGAGGCCCGGACCTCGTCGGCCGCGCCGTGCCGGGGTGCGCCGCCGGAAGCGACTCACCGGTAACCTGACCGCCGCGCGTCACCGCGGACGCGCAGGTCGAGCGGAGGGTGACGATGCGCCTCGGGTACTACGTCGGGTACTGGTCGGCCGGTCCGCCGCCGGGCGCGCAGGAGGCCGTGCTGGCCGCCGAGCAGCTCGGCTTCGACTCGGTGTGGACGGCCGAGGCCTACGGCTCGGACGCGCTCACCCCGCTCGCGTGGTGGGGCGCGCGCACGTCGACGATCCGCCTCGGCACCGCGATCGCGCAGCTCTCGGCCCGGACGCCCACCGCGACCGCGATGGCCGCGCTCACGCTCGACCACCTGTCGGGCGGCCGGTTCGTGCTCGGGCTCGGCGCGAGCGGCCCCCAGGTCGTCGAGGGCTGGTACGGGCAGCCGTACCCGCGACCCCTCGCCCGTACGCGCGAGTACGTCGACGTCGTCCGTCAGGTCCTCGCGCGCGAGGCGCCCGTGACCTACGACGGCGACTTCTACCGCCTCCCGCTGCCCGCCGACGAGGGCACCGGCCTCGGCAAGCCGCTGCGCCCCACCGTGCACCCCCTGCGCGCCGACCTGCCGATCCACCTCGCGGCCGAGGGCCCGCGCAACACCTCGCTCACCGCCGAGATCGCCGACGGGTGGCTGCCGATGTTCTACTCCCCGCGCATGGACGGCGAGCACCGCGCGCTGCTCGCCGAGGGGTTCGCCCGCCGGTCCGGTGCGCTGCGCCCCCCGGAGGAGTTCGAGGTCACCGCCGCGGTCCCCGTCGTCCTGGCCGACGACGTGGAGCAGGCGGCCGACACGATCCGGCCGCACGTCGCGCTCTACGCGGGCGGGATGGGCGCCAAGGGTGCGAACTTTCACCGCAACGTCCTCGACCGGCTCGGCTACGGCGAGGCGTGCGACGAGATCCAGGCCCACTACCTCGCGGGCGACAAGGCCCGCGCGGTGGCTGCGGTGCCGACCGAGCTCGTCCGCGAGATCGCGCTCGTCGGCACGGCCGACGACATCCGTGCCCAGCTCCCGGCGTGGCAGGGCACCGCGATCACCACCATGCTCGTCCAGACCGACCCGCGGGCGCTGCCGGCGGTCGCCGCGCTCCTCACGGACGCCGTCTGACGTGGACGACGACTACGTCGAGGCCGTGCTCGACCTCGTCGCGACCATCCCGTCCGGCCGGGTCATGACGTACGGGACGGTCGCCGACGTGGTCAACGAGCAGGCCGTGCGCGCGGGAGGCAGTCCGCGCGGCGGGCCGCGCCAGGTCGGCCAGGTGATGAGCCGTGCCGGGTCGGGCGTCCCGTGGTGGCGCGTCGTGAACGCGCAGGGCGCGCCGCCCGCCCGGCACCGCGTCCGCGCGATGGAGCAGCTCGTCGCGGAGGGGACGCCGCGCACCGCCGACGGGTCGCGCGTCGCGCTGCGGCGCGCGATCTGGTTCCCCGACGACTGACACGTGGCCACGGCCCCGCCGCGCGGGCGCGCGGCCGGCCCCCGTCGAGCGGCGTCAGTCGCGCCGGACCAGCAGGAGCGCGCGGTCGTCGGAGTCGTCCGCCCGCACCGCCGCGACCACCGCCGCGGCACCGCCCGCACGGGGCGCCAGCACCCGGTCGGCGGCGCCCATCAGGCGGTCGAGCCCACGGTCGAGCGACGTGCCGGGCGCGTCGACGAGCCCGTCCGTGTACAGCAGCAGGACGTCACCCGGCTCGAGCCGGCCGAACCGCGGCCGGTACGGCAGGTCGTCGACGACCCCGAGGGCGGGGCTGCCGACGGTGTCGACGACGTCCAGGCGCCCGGCCCCGGCGTGCAGGTGCAGCGGTGGCGGGTGCCCCGCCGACGCGACGGTGTAGTCCCCCGACGTCAGGTCGACGGCGAGGTGTACCGCGGTCGCGAAGCCCTCCTCCCAGTCCTGGTCGAGGACGTACGCGTTGGCCGCCTGCAGGAACGACTCGCTGGGCAGCGCCCCGAGCAGCCCGCCGAACGCGCCCGACAGCTGCAGCGAACGCACGCCCGCGTCGAGCCCCTTGCCGGAGACGTCGACGAGCACGACCTCCAGCACCGCGCCGCGCCGCAGCCGGGCGACCATGAAGTCGCCCGAGAACGCGTCGGCGTGCGCGGACCGGATGTCGGAGTCGACGGACCAGCCGGACGGCAGCGCGGGGACACGACCGTGCGCCGACAGGCGGTCGCGCAGGTCGACGAGCATGTGCCCGCCGGGCGCGCCGCGCAGCCCGAGCCGGTCGCGCTCGTTCGCGAACACCAGCGCCACGACCGTGCCCACCCCGACGATGACGACGACGCCGGGCACCATCGCGGGCACGTCGGACAGCATGAGGACCAGCGCCTCGACGAGGATCACGACGCACAGCGCCGCGAGGGGGCGGAGGCGCAGGAGGAGCACGCCCGCGAGCAGGAGCAGCAGGAACGTCGACGGCGGCACCCACCGCGACTGCAGCACGATCCCCGCCACGACGGCACCGGACAGCAGGACCAGCAGCCCCGCGAGGCCGGGCTGCGAGCGCAGGACGCGCCGCCGCACGGCGAGCACGATCCGCGTGAGGGGTCCCGGGCCGACCGGCGTGCCCGTCGTCATCGCCCGAGCGTATCCGCAGGTCGGGGACGCCGACAGGGGCGCACAGGCGCGCTCGCGGCCGAGAATCCGCTCGCGCGCGCGGTGCGTCGCCCGCGACGATGGCGGCCATGAGCAGCCTGCCCGAGGGGTACCGCGTCGTCGAGGTGCCCGAGAGCCGCCGGTCCGAGTTCCTCGACACCGACCGCCTGGCCTTCGCGTTCGACTCCACCCCCGAGACGGACGCGATCGTGCCGCTCACGGTGCCCTGGGACCGCACGATGGGGGTCGAGACCCCCGACGGGTCGCTCGCCGCCGTGCACGGGTCGTTCCCGTTCACCCTTCCCGTCCCCGGTGGGAGCGTCCCCTGCTCGGGGCTGACGTGGGTCGGCGTGCGGCCCGACCAGCGTCGTCGCGGCCTGCTGACGGCGATGATCGACACGCACGTCGCGCGCTCGCTCGACCGTGGCGAGCCCGTCTCCGCGCTGTTCGCCGCGGAGCACGCGATCTACGGGCGGTTCGGCTACGGGTCGGCCGCCGACGACCTGCGGGTCACGCTCTCGCGCGGCGCCGCGCTGCGCGACGTGCCCGGCTCGACGGACCTGACGGTCCGGTTCGCGACGCTCGACGCGTTCGCCCACCGCGACGTGCTGGACGCGGTGCACCGCGCCGCCGGCGCCGGTCGTCCGGGGTGGATCACGCGCGACACCGAGGTCCTGCGTCGCCGGCAGCTCGTCGACCCGCCTGCGTGGCGCGACGGCGGCGAGCCCCTGCGCGTCGCGACCGTGCACGACGCCGCGGGCGACGTCCGCGCGTACGCGGTGCTGCGGCGCAAGGCCGTGTGGACCGAGGGCGGGCCGAGGTTCGAGGTGCGCGTCCGCGAGGCCGTCGCCGTCGACGCGGCCGCGACGCACCGCCTGTGGTCGTTCGTGCTCGACCTCGACCTCACCTCGTCGATCGAGGGGCCCATGCTCCCCGTCGACGACGCGCTGCTGCACCAGCTCGTCGACCCGCGCGGCATCGTGCCGAAGATGGTCGACAACCTGTGGGTCCGCCTGCTCGACGTGCCGACGGCGCTCGCGGCGCGCCGGTACGCGGCCCCCGTCGACGTGGTGCTCGACGTGCGCGACGCGCTCCTGCCCGCGAACGCCGGCCGGTGGCGTCTCACCACCGCGACGACGCCCACGGACGGAGCGTGGGAGGCCCGCGTCGAGCGGACCGACGACGACGCCGACGTCGCGCTCGACGTGCGCGAGCTCGGCGCGCTCTACCTCGGCGGGCGCTCGCTCGCCGCGCAGGTCCGGGCCGGCCTCGTCACGCCGGTCCGCGCGGAGGCGGTGCAGGGGGCCGCCTCGGCGTTCGGCTGGCCGGTGGCCCCGGTCTGCAGCTGGGTGTTCTGACCGCGAGGACGGGCGCGCCCGAGGGCGTCAGCCGCGGGCGCGCTCGTACTCGGCGAGCTGGTCGATGCGGCGCTGGTGGCGCGGGTCCTGGCTGAAGGGCTCGGCGACGAACGCGTCGACGAGCTCGATCGCCTCGTCGACCGAGTGCTGGCGGGCACCGATCGCGACGACGTTCGCGTCGTTGTGCTGGCGGCCGAGGCGCGCGGTGTCGAGGTTCCACGCGAGCGCGGCGCGCACCCCGGCGACCTTGTTGGCGGCGATCTGCTCGCCGTTGCCCGACCCGCCGATGACGACGCCGAGACTGCCGGGCTCGGCGACGACGGCCTCGCCCGCGGCGAAGCAGAACGGCGGGTAGTCGTCGAGCGCGTCGTACGTGTGCGCGCCGTGGTCGACGACGTCGTGGCCCTCGGAGCGGAGGTGCTCGACGAGCGCGACCTTGAGCTCGAAACCGGCATGGTCGGAGGCGACATGGATCCGCATAGGGGTCATCCTGCCGCACCGCTCGACGACCGGCGCCCGTGCGTCCGTAGGCTGTGCCCATGACGCGCAGCGGCATCGACCTCACCGCCCTCGACCCCGCCACCCGACCCCAGGACGACCTCTTCGCGCACGTCAACGGGAAGTGGGTCGCGGCCCACGAGATCCCCGCCGACCGTGCGATGGACGGCGCGTTCCGCGCCCTGCACGACCAGGCCGAGGAGCAGGTCCGCGACATCATCGCGGACGCCGCCGCGACCGCCGAGGCCGGTGGCGGCGACGGCGTCGAGGCGAAGATCGGCGCGGTCTACGCGTCGTTCATGGACACCGCCACGATCGAGGCGCGCGGGCTCGCGCCGCTGCGCGAGGACCTCGACCTCGTCGACCGCGCGACCACGCGCGACGAGCTCACCGCCGCGCTCGGCGCGCTGCAACGCACGGGCGCGGCGTCGGCGGTCGGGTTCTGGGTCGACAACGACGCCAAGGACCCCGAGCGCTACGTCGTCTACCTCGCGCAGTCCGGTCTCGGCCTGCCCGACGAGTCGTACTACCGCGACGCCCAGTACGCGCAGGTGCTCGCGGCGTACCGCCCGCACGTCGCGCGCATGCTCCGGCTCGCGGGCGTCGCCGCCGACGAGGCCGCGGCGGACGCCATGGCCGCGACCGTCGTGGACCTGGAGACCGCGCTCGCGTCGCACCACTGGGACGTCGTCAAGGACCGCGACGCCGACCTCACCTACAACCCGATGACGCTCACCGCGCTCGCCGAGCGCGCGCCCGGCTTCGACTGGGTCGCGTGGGCACGCGCGCTGGGTGCCCCGGAGGGCTCGCTCGACGACCTCGTCGTGCGCGAGCCGTCGTTCGCCGAGGGCTTCGCGGCGCTGTGGGCGAGCGAGCCGCTCGACGCGTGGAAGGCCTGGCTGGCGTACCACGTGGTCAGCGACCGCGCGCCGTTCCTGCCCGACGAGATCGTCGAGGCGAACTTCGACTTCTACGGCCGCACGCTCACGGGTGCGCAGGAGCTGCGCGACCGCTGGAAGCGCGGCGTCGGGCTCGTGCAGGGCGTGCTGGGCGAGGCCGTCGGCAAGGTGTACGTCGAGCGGCACTTCCCGCCGAGCCACAAGGAGCGCATGGACGAGCTCGTCGCGCACCTCGTCGAGGCGTACCGCCGGTCGATCGCGCGGCTCGACTGGATGGGCGAGGAGACGCGCGCGAAGGCGCTCGCCAAGCTCGAGGCGTTCACGCCGAAGATCGGCTACCCCGTGCGCTGGCGCGACTACTCGGCGCTCGAGGTCTCCCCCGACGACCTGCTCGGCAACGTCCGGCGGGCGAACGCGTTCGAGCAGGACCGCGAGCTGAACAAGATCGGCAAGCCGCTCGACCGCGACGAGTGGTTCATGACGCCGCAGACGGTCAACGCCTACTACAACCCGGGGATGAACGAGATCGTCTTCCCCGCGGCGATCCTGCAGCCGCCGTTCTTCGACGCCGACGCGGACGACGCGGTCAACTACGGCGGGATCGGCGCGGTCATCGGGCACGAGATCGGGCACGGGTTCGACGACCAGGGCTCGAAGTACGACGGCGCCGGCCGGCTCGAGGACTGGTGGACCGCGGAGGACCGCGCGGAGTTCGAGAAGCGCACGAAGGCGCTCGTCGACCAGTACGGCGAGTTCTCCCCCGCACAGCTGAACGGGTCGCACAAGGTCAACGGTGCGCTGACGATCGGCGAGAACATCGGCGACCTGGGCGGCCTGTCGATCGCGTTGGCCGCGTACGAGATCGCCCTCGGGAAGCCGCTCGCGGAGGCGCCGGTCGTCGACGGGCTCACGGGTGCGCAGCGCGTCTTCCTCGGGTGGGCGCAGGTGTGGCAGTCGAAGGGCCGGGACGAGGAGGTCGTCCGCCGCCTCGCGACCGACCCGCACTCCCCGAACGAGTTCCGGTGCAACGGCGTCGTGCGCAACGTCGACGCGTACTACGAGGCGTTCGACGTGCAGCCCGGCGACGCGCTGTACCTGGACCCGGCGGAGCGCGTCCGGATCTGGTGAACGGTCGACGGGCGGGCCGGTGCGCGGGCAGGCGCCGGCCCGTCCGTCACGTCCGGAGGTGGTCCGGGCGCGCCCGGTGGGGCGTCGACGCCGGAGCCGTCAGGGCAGCTCGGTCCACGATGCCCGGGCCAGGCGGAAGCCGACGCCGTCCGCGTCCGTGCAGGTCACGCCGTCGGTGCCGCTCTTGCACGTGTAGTCGTCGACCCGCGTCTGCGACCCGTACTCGAGCGTCCGGACGTCCGACCCGGCCGCCGTGGGCGCCGGGCCCTCCTCGCACGCGAACGCGACACCGTCGGGACCGAGCGTCAGCACGTGGCCCGTCCGGCCAGTGCAGCCCGCGACCTCCGGTGCCGCGTAGGTGTAGCGAGCGATCGTGCAGGTCACGCCGTCGCTCGACACCGCGCACGCGATGTTGCCGCTCGGCAGCCGGAACTCGTCCGCCGGTTCGCTGGTCGCGGTGGCCGTCGGGGTCGGCGACGACGTCGCCCCCGCACCGGGCTCGCCGTCCGGGCGTGTCGCGAGGGTGACGACGAGGAGCACGAGGAACGCGACGACGAGGACGGCGTCGACGATCATCAGGGTCCGGATCGTCCGCGGCGACGTCATGGTCCTCCTGGTTCCGAGGGCGCGGGCGTCGAACAGGATCACACGGGACGAACCCGACGAGCCACCGGGGCCGGTCGCGCGCGCCGTCCGGAGGCGCGGCCGGCCCCGGCCGAGGGCGGGACCGGCCGGGGACGTCGGCGCGCTCGCGTCAGACGGCGGGGCCGACCGTGCGCGTGCGCTTGAGCTCGTAGAAGCCGGGCACCTGGGTGACGAGCGCGAGCCCGTCGAAGAGCCGACCGGCGGCCTCGCCCGTCGGGGCGGGCGTGATGACGGGGCCGAAGAAACCGACGCCGTCGATCGCCACGACGGGCGTCCCGACCTCGTCCCCGACGAGGGTGATCGCCTCGCCGTGCGAGGCGCGCAGCAGGTCGTCCACCTCGTCGGTGGCGCCCACCTCGGCGAGCTCGGGCGGCAGGCCGACCTCGGCGAGGGCCTCCTCGACGATCGCCGCCGTGTCGGTGCGCCGGTCGGTGTGGCGGCGGGACCCGAGCGCGTCGTAGAGCGGCTTGAGGACCTTGTCGCCGTGGTCGCGCGCGGCCGCGACGAGCACGCGCACCGGCGCCCACGAGTCGTCCATGAGCGCGCGGTACGTCTCCGGGAGGTCGCGCCCCTCGTTGAGGACGGACAGGCTCATGACGTGCCAGCGCACCTCGACGTCCCGCACGCGCGTCACCTCGTCCATCCAGCGCGACGTCAGCCACGCCCACGGGCAGGCCGGGTCGAACCAGAAGTCCACGACGGGGCGGGTGTCGGTGACGGTCACGGGTGCTCCTCGGGTCGGGCGGCGGTCGCGGGCGCGGCCGCCCGCAGTCTCACCCGCGGCGGGTGCCGGGCGCACATCGAGCCGTCCACAGCCCACCCCTCGGGACGGGCGTCCCACAGGCGGGCGCCGCGGGTCGGCGGACGGAACCCTCGCGCGTGCGATGATCGGTCCCGGCCACGAGCCGTACCCCTTCTCGAAGGAGAGCCAGCGTGCCCGCTGAGAACCTCACCCGTGCCGAGGCGCGCGAGCGTGCCTCGGTCGTCAGCCCGCAGTCGTACGACGTCACGCTCGACCTGACGACCGGCCCGGCGACGTTCGCGTCGCGGACCGTCGTGCGGTTCACGGCGACGCCCGGCGCGAGCACGTTCATCGACCTCATCGCACCGGCGGTGCACGAGGTCACGCTCAACGGCCGCACGCTCGACGTGGCCGAGGTGTTCGCCGACTCGCGGATCGCGCTCGACGGGCTCGCCGCCGAGAACGAGCTCGTGGTGGTCGCGGACGCCGCGTACATGAACACGGGCGAGGGCCTGCACCGCTTCGTCGACCCGGTCGACGACGAGGTCTACCTGTACTCGCAGTTCGAGGTCGCCGACTCCCGTCGCGTGTTCGCGGTCTTCGAGCAGCCCGACCTCAAGGCGACCTTCACGTTCACCGTGACCGCGCCCGCGCACTGGGTCGTCGTGTCGAACTACCCGCAGGTCGGCGAGCCGCAGCCCGTCGAGGGCGGGGTCAACCGCAACGGCGGCGTCGACAAGGGCACCGCGACGTGGCGGTTCGAGACGACCCCCCGCATGTCGTCGTACATCACCGCGGTCATCGCCGGTCCGTACCACGGCGAGCACGGCGAGCTCACGAGCAGCGACGGCCGGACCGTCCCGCTCAGCGTCTACTGCCGCGGGTCGCTCGCCGAGCACCTCGACACCGACAACATCCTCGACATCACGCGCGCCGGCTTCGCGTTCTTCGAGGACAAGTTCGGCGTCCCCTACCCGTTCGCGAAGTACGACCAGCTCTTCGTCCCCGAGTTCAACGCGGGCGCGATGGAGAACGCGGGCGCGGTCACGTTCCTCGAGTCCTACGTGTTCCGCTCCAAGGTCCCCGAGGCGACCATCGAGCGCCGCGCGGTCACGATCCTGCACGAGCTCGCCCACATGTGGTTCGGCGACCTCGTGACGATGCGCTGGTGGGACGACCTGTGGCTCAACGAGTCGTTCGCCGAGTACGTCTCGACCCTCGCGACCGCCGAGGCGACCGCCTGGACGAGCGCCTGGACGACGTTCTCGTCGCTCGAGAAGAACTGGGCGTACCGGCAGGACCAGCTCCCGTCGACGCACCCGATCGTGGCCGACATGCGCGACCTCGAGGACGTCGAGGTCAACTTCGACGGCATCACGTACGCCAAGGGCGCGAGCGTCCTCAAGCAGCTCGTGTCGTGGGTCGGCCAGGACGAGTTCTTCGCCGGTGTCCGGGCCTACTTCGCGAAGCACGCGTGGGGCAACACCGAGCTGCGCGACCTGCTCACCGAGCTCGAGACGACGAGCGGCCGGGACCTGTCGTCGTGGTCGGCGCTCTGGCTCGAGAAGGCCGGCGTCACGCTGCTGCGCCCGGAGATCGAGGTGGACGCCGACGGCACCATCACGTCGTTCGCCGTCCTGCAGGAGGTGCCCGACGAGCACCCGGTGCAGCGCCCGCACCGCCTCGCGATCGGCGGCTACGACCTCGACCCCGCCACCGGCCGCCTGGCGCGGACCCTGCACCTGGAGCTCGACGTCGACGGCGCCCGCACCGAGGTCCCGCAGCTCGTGGGGCAGCGCCGCCCGGCGCTCGTGCTCGTGAACGACGACGACCTCGCGTACGCCAAGATCCGGCTCGACGACGCGTCGCTCGCGGCGGCCATCGAGCACCTCGGCGCGTTCGACGACTCGCTGCCGCGCACGCTCGTCTGGACGGCGGCCTGGGACGCCACGCGCGACGGCGAGACGCCCGCCCGCGACTTCGTCGACCTCGTGCTCGGCAACATCCTCCACGAGACCGACTCCTCGGTCGTGCTCGTGCTGCTCCGCCAGCTCACGACGTCGCTGGACCTGTACGTCGCGCCCGAGCACCGTCGCACGACCGCCGTCGCGGCCGCCGACCGGCTGCTCGAGCTCGCCCGCGCCGCGCAGGCGGGGTCGGACACGCAGCTCCAGCTCGTCAAGGCGTTCGCCGCCCGTGCCGAGACCGACGCCCAGCTCGACGCGGTCGCCGCGCTCCTGGACGGTCGCGAGGCGCTCGACGGCCTGACCATCGACACCGACCTGCGCTGGGAGCTCCTCACGTCGCTGGTCACCGGCGGCCGCGCGGGCGAGACGGACATCGCCGTGCAGCTCTCGGCCGACGCCACCGCCACGGGCCAGCGGGCCGCCGCAGCGGCGCGTGCCGCGGTGCCGACCGCCGAGGCCAAGGCTGCCGCGTGGGCGGCCGTCGTGGACGGGGACGACCTGCCGAACGCGATCCAGGCCGCCACGATCGCCGGCTTCGGGCGCGTGCACGACCGCGGTCTGCTGCTCCCCTACGTCGAGCCGTACTTCGCCGCGCTCGCCACGGTGTGGGCTGACAAGACCAACGAGATGGCGCAGAACATCGTCCTCGGGCTCTACCCGACGGACCTCGCCGACGACGACCGCGTCGACGTGCTCGGCGCGACCGACGCGTGGCTCGCGGCCCAGCCCGACGCGGCGCCCGCGCTGCGCCGGCTCGTCGCCGAGAACCGCGACGGTGTGCGACGCGCGCTCGCCGCGCAGGAGACGGACCGCCGCAGGGCGTGACGGCCCGACGGCGGCCCGGCGGCACGCCCGCCGGGCCGCCGTCGTCGCCGGCTCGTCCCTCGTGCGTCGAGCCGAGCCCGGTGTGACGGCGCTGCGGTTCGACCGGGCTCGGGTTGCTCGCGTGCGGGCGTGGAGGGGCGGTCAGCCGGACTCGGGTGACGAGCGCGCGGCCACCGGGCGCAACGACTCCAGCCAGCGCTGGGTCTCCCGCGGGTGCCGCAGCCGGATCATCGCGACGTCGCCCGCGTCGTGCAGCGCGCCGTACTGGGCCCGGTAGCGGGCGTGCTGCGTCCACGACCACAGCACGACGTTCTCGTCGGGGTCGCGGCGCAGCAGGTTGCGCAGCCGCTCCCGGTTGCCGTGCCACAGCTCCTCGCGCAGCAGACCTCGGCGCAGCGTGCGGACGACGACGCGCCGCATGACGACCCGTCGCGGGTAGTCGAGCCAGACCAGCGCGTCGGCGTCGTCCAGCAGACCGTGCCGGTGCGAGTTCCAGTTGCCGTCGGTGACCCAGCCGTCGCGCGCCTCGGGCGAGGCGAGGAACTCCCGGACGATCGCGTGCGCCTCGGCGAGGTCGCGCTTCGTCCACTCCTCGGCCCAGAACACCGCGTCCAGCTCGAGGTGACCGACCCCCAGGCGCGCGGCGGCCGCGCGGGCGAGCGTCGTCTTGCCGGAGCCGGTGTTGCCCACCACGCGCAGGCGGCGGAGGACGGGTTCGGGCATCCGACGATGCTCCCACGCGCCCGCGCGCACGGTCAGGGTGTGATCGACCAGCGACCCTCGTTGAGCACCTGCGCGAGCGAGTGCAGCCGCGCGTTCGTGAACAGGTCGTCGACCAGCACGACCTGCCCGGAGCTGTCCGCGAGCGGCACCTTCCAGTTCGGGTACTCCTGGTCCGTGCCGGGCTGGTTCTGCGCGCGCCGCTCCCCCACGGCGTCCGCGAGCGACACCCCGACGAGCACCGACGGCGTCGCGAGCACGTACCGGTGCAGCGCCTCGACGATCTCCCGCTCGGACGGGTCGTCGCCGAGCAGGTCCCGGGCGCGCAGCGCCGCGAGCATCCGGTCGCGCTCGGCGGCGGCCGCGGCCCGGACGGTGGCGACGGGTTCGGTGAGCAGGCCGAGGCGCTCGCGGATCGCGACGTGCTCGCCCGCGAGGTAGCCGGCCGTCGGGGGCAGGTCGTGCGTCGTCACGGTCGCGAGGACGAGCTCGCGGTAGTGCTCGGGCGCGAGCGGGTCGCCGTTCATGTCCCGCTCGAACCACAGCACCGACGTGCCGAGGATGCCGCGCTCGGACAGGTAGTCGCGCACCCACGGCTCGACGACGCCGAGATCCTCGCCGATGACGATCGCGCCCGCTCTGTACGCCTCGAGCGCGAGGATCCCGACGAGCGCCTCGTGGTCGTAGCGCACGTACGCGCCCTCGGACGGCGTCGCCGCCCCCTCGGGGACCCACCAGAGACGGAACAGGCCCAGGACGTGGTCGATGCGGATGGCGCCCGCGTGCCGCAGCACGGTGCGGAGCATGTCGCGGTACGGGCGGTAGGCGGCGCGCGCGAGGGCGTCGGGCTGCCACGGCGGCTGCGACCAGTTCTGGCCCTGCTGGTTGTACATGTCGGGCGGCGCGCCGACGCTCGCGCCGCGGGCGAGCACCTCGCCGAGCGACCACACGTCGGCCCCCTGCGGGTGCACGCCGACGGCGAGGTCGTGCATGATCCCGATGGTCATGCCGTTGTCGAGCGCGGCGCGGTGCGCGGCGGAGAGCTGCTCGTCGGCGACCCACTGCAGCCAGCGGTGGAAGGTCACGCGCTCGGCGAGCTCGGCGCCCGCGGCGGCGACCGCGTCCGAGCCCGGGTCGAGCAGCTCGGACGGCCAGGTGCGCAGGTCGGGGCCGTGCTTCTCCGCGAGCGCGCACCACAGCGCGAACACGTCAAGGCCGGGTCCCTGCTCCTCGACGAACGCGTCGAACGCGGCCTGGCGCGCCGCGGACCGCTCGAACGCGAACACGACCTCGAGCGCCGCGCGCTTCGCGGTCCACGCCGCGTCGCGGTCGATCGGGCCGGGGTCGGTGTCGAGGGCGATCGCCTGCTCGCCCGCCCACTCGACGAGCGTCCGGTCGGCCGCGGACAGGTACGCGGCCTCCGGCACCTCCTCGACGCGGACGTACAGCGGGTTGACGAAGCGGCGGGTGGTCGGGAGGTAGGGCGACGGCGTGAGCGGGACCTGCGGCTCGGCGGCGTGCAGCGGGTTGATGAGCAGGAAGTCGGCGCCGCGCCGAGCGGTCATGGCACCGAGGTCCGCGAGGTCGACGAGGTCGCCGACACCCCACGACCGGCGCGATCGCACGGAGTACAGCTGGGCCATGAAGCCCCACGCGCGGCCCCCGTCGAGCGTGTCGGGCACCTCGAGCCGGTCCGGGGTGACGACGACCGCGCAGCGTGCGCCGGCACTCGGCCCCTCGGCGTGGATCTCGTGCCAGCCGAGCGGGAGGTCCGCCGGAAGCGTGAACGTCGCACGTCCGACGAGCCGGCCGTCGACCAGCCGCGGGGGCACCGGCACGTCGGCCTGCGTGACCTCGCGCCGCCCGCCGCCGACCTCGGGGTCCAGCTCGAGCCACACCTCGACGGGGTCCTCGTGCGTGACGTGCACGGGCACGTGCGCCTGCCGGCCCTCCCGGACGACGACGACTGGGGGCAGCGTGCGCCGCCACGGCGAGTCCTCGCGGTGCGCGAGCGCGAGCTCGATGCGCTCGGGGGACGACGCGTCGACGCCGAGCGCCCGGAGGACGCCCTGCAGGGTCTGCGCGGACGCGACCTTGTGCCGGCCGTCGAACCCCCAGTAGTCGGGGGTGATGTCGTAGGCGGCCGCGAGGCGCAGCAGCGCCTCGGACGGGGTCTGCTGGTCGTCGGCCACGCCCCGATCCTGCCAGAGGCCCCCGGCCGGACGCAGGACGAAGAGGGCGCGCCGACCAGCGGCGACACGCACCGTCCCGGCGGGCAGACCGCCTCCGGCGTGCGCGCGCCGCCCTGGACGCGGGTCGCCCGGAGCGCGTCGTAGCCTTGCGGACCATGACGGTCCCCGCACTGCGCCCCTACCCGTCCGCCCACCGCCTCGACCTCGTCGAGGACCTGCACGGTCATCGCGTCGCCGACCCGTACCGCTGGCTCGAGGACGCGACCGACGCCGACACCCGGGCGTGGTCGCAGGCCCAGGACGAGCTGTACGCCGAGTACCGCCAGACGCTGACCGCGCGCGTCGGCGACGGCCCGTGGTCCGCGGACCGGCTCACCGCCCGGCTGCGCGAGCTGCTGGGCGCGGGCGTCGTCGGTGCTCCGGCGTGGCGCGGCGACCGGTACTTCTTCGTCCGGCGCACCGGCGAGCAGGAGCACGCGGTCGTGCTGGTCTCCGAGCCGGACCCCGACGCGGAGGGCGGGCGCCGCGAGCGCGTGCTGATCGACCCCGTGGCGCTCGACCCCGCGGGCACGACGACGCTCGACTCGTGGCAGCCGTCGAAGGAGGGGCACCTGCTCGCGTACCAGGTGTCGCACGGCGGCACCGAGGAGAGCGTGCTCCACGTGCTCGACGTCGCGACGGGCGAGCTCGTCGACGGGCCGGTCGACCGGGCGCGCTACTCCCCCGTCGCCTGGCTGCCGGGCGGGGAGGCGTTCTTCTACGTGCGTCGGCTCGCCCCGGACTTCGTGCCCGCCGACGAGCAGCAGTACCACCGTCGTGTCTGGCTGCACCGCGTCGGCACGTCACCGGACTCCGACGTCGAGGTCTTCGGCGACGGGCTCGACCTGACGAACTACTACGGCGTGTCCGTGTCGCGCGACGGCCGGTGGCTGATCGTGTCCGCGTCGGCCGGGACGGCGCCGCGCACCGACGTGTGGATCGCCGACCTGACCGCGCCCGGAGGCGTCGAGGCGCCCGCGTTCGTCGAGGTCGCCGTCGGGCTCGACGCGCAGACGGGCGCGTGGGTCGGGCGTGACGGGCGGCTCTACGTCCACACGGACCTCGACGCGCCGCGCGGGCGCCTCGCGGTCACCGACCCCACGAGCCCCGGGGTCCCGCACTGGCGCACGCTCCTCGCGGAGGACGAGACGGCGGTCCTGGAGGACGTCGCGTTCACCGACGGGGGCGGCGACGACCGCACGCCCACGCTCCTGGTCGCGTCGTGGCGGCGGCACACGGTGTCCGAGCTGACGGTGCACGACCCGGCGACGGGCGCACCGCGCGGCACCGTCGGCCTGCCCGGGCTCGGCTCGGTGTCCGGACTGGTCACGCGCCCCGACGGCGGACCCGACGTGTGGTTCTCCTACACCGACCACACGACCGTCCCGAGCGTCCAGCGCTTCGACGCGACCACCCGCACCACGACGCTCTGGGCGGCTCCGCCCGGGACGGTCGCGGACGTCCCGCCCGTGCGGGCGCAGCAGGTCGAGGTGACGAGCGCCGACGGGACCGTCGTGCGCGCGTTCGTGCTCGCGCGGGCTGACGCGCTCGACGCCGACGGCCGCCCGCACGCGCCCGCGCCGACGATCCTCTACGGCTACGGCGGCTTCCAGATCTCGCTCGACCCGGCCTACTCGGCCGCGACGCTCGCCTGGGTCGAGGCCGGTGGCGTGTACGTCGTCGCGAACCTGCGCGGCGGCGGCGAGGAGGGCGAGGGCTGGCACCGGTCGGGCATGCGCGCCCACAAGCAGAACGTGTTCGACGACTTCCACGCGGTCGCGGAGCACCTCGTCGCAGCGGGCTGGACCACGCCCGACCGGCTCGCCTGCTGGGGCGGCTCGAACGGCGGCCTGCTCGTCGGCGCGGCCCTCACGCAGCGTCCCGACCTTTTCGCGGCCGTCGTCTGCTCGGCGCCGCTGCTCGACATGGTGCGGTACCAGCGCTTCGGGCTCGGGGTGACGTGGACCGAGGAGTACGGCGACGCCGACGACCCCGTCGAGCTCGGCTGGCTGCTCGGGTACTCGCCGTACCACCGCGTCGTCGACGGCACCGCCTACCCCGCGACGCTGTTCACCGTCTTCGACGGCGACACGCGCGTCGACCCGCTGCACGCGCGCAAGCTCGCCGCCGCGCTCCAGGCCGCGACGAGCGCCGACGCCGACCGGTCGCCCGTCCTCGTGCGCCGGGAGACCGGCGTGGGGCACGGCGCGCGCGCCCTGTCCCGCTCGATCGCGCTGACCGTCGAGCAGCTGCAGTTCGTCGCCGACCGCACCGGGGCCGCCCGATGAGCCGCACGCTCGCGGGTGCGGTCGCCGCCGCGCCGTCGCCCGCCCCGTCCGAGTCGGACGTCGTCCTGCTGCCGGACGACAAGACGTCGCCCAACGCGTGGCTCGAGTGGTTCCTCGGGCTCCCGCTGCGGATCCTCATCATCGTCGCGGTCGGCAGCATCACGCTGGTCCTGCTGCGGCGGGCGATCCGCGGCGTCACCGACCACGTCGCCGACGGCACCCCGTGGTTCCAGCGCGGCGTCATGCGCCCCCTCGGCGACTCCGACGTCGCCCGCACGCTGCTGCGCGCCGCCGACCCGCTCGCGACCGCCCGCCGCGCGCAGCGCGCCCGCACGCTCGGGTCGGTCCTGCGGTCGACCGCCACGGTGGTCGTCGGGACGATCATGGTGCTGCTGATCCTCGCCGAGCTCGGGGTCAACATCGCGCCGTTCATCGCGTCGGCCGGCATCGTCGGCGTCGCGCTCGGCTTCGGTGCGCAGAGCCTCGTCAAGGACTTCCTCACCGGCCTGTTCATGCTGCTGGAGGACCAGTACGGCGTCGGTGACGTCGTCGACGTCGGCCCCGCGACGGGCACCGTCGAGGCCGTGACGCTGCGCGTCACCAAGATCCGCGACTCCGACGGCACGCTCTGGTACGTCCCGAACGGGACGATGCTGCGCGTCGGCAACAAGACGCAGGGCTGGGCGACGGCCGTCGTCGAGATCGACGTCGACTACTTCGCCGACCTCGACGAGGTGCGCGCGCTCCTGCACGAGGCCGCCGCGCGCGTCGAGGCCGACCCGGCGCTCGGGGCGCACCTGCAGGGCACACCCACCATCACCGGGATCGAGCGGCTCAGCGCCGACGCGATCACGCTGCGGCTCAAGGTCCGCACGTCGCCCGCGATGCAGTGGGACGTCGCCCGGGCGCTGCGGACCGCGACCCGCGACGTGCTCGAGCGCGCCGACGTGCCGCTCGCGGGCCAGCGCGACCTGCTCAAGGCCCATCGTGACGCGCTCGCGGGCGTGGAGCCGGCCGCGCAGGCCGCCGAGCCGGACGACGGCCAGGACGACCCCGACCGGGCCACCGGGCCGCAGGACGAGGAGACGCGGGACGCCCCGCCGCCGCGCGACCCGCACGACACACCCGTGCACGACGCCGTCGAGCAGCGCGACGCGCGCCGTGCGGCACCGCCGAGCGACTCCGCCTGACGGTCGCCCGGTCGCCGGTGACCGGGGGCAGGAACGCCACCGGCCGGGCCGCAGGAGCGGTCCGGCCGGGAAGGTCGACGGGTCAGCGCAGCGACTCGAGCTCCGCCGCCAGGTTGTCGGCCTCGGGGCCGACGATCACCTGGACGATGTGCCCGGACCGCACGACGCCGAACGCCCCGCTGGCCTTGAGAGCCGCCTCGTCGACCAGGTGGGCGTCGCTGACCTCCACGCGCAGCCGCGTGATGCACGGCTCCAGGTCGACGACGTTCCCGTCGCCGCCCAGCGCAGCGAGGATCTGCTCTGCCTTGCTCATGGAACTCCCCACGTCAGCGGCGCCGGCCGGTCGGCGCGCATCGTCAAGCCTAACCCCGGTGCGCCCGCGGGGCCGGTGCGTGTCCGGCTGGCATCCGGGCGCCCCGACGGTCGAGACTGCCGTGCAACGTCGACGAGGAGGTCGTTGCACCGTGAGCCCCCACCCGCCCACCGTCGTCACCGGCATCGGGGTCGGCCCCGGCCGCGCGGTGGGACCCGCAGCGTTCCTGCCCGCGCCGGTCGCCGAGCCGCCGTCCGGACGCCGGCTGCCGCCGGGCACCGACTACGCCGCGCAGGCGGCGCGCGTCGGCGAGGCGTCCGCACGCGTGCAGGCCGCGCTCGACGCCGCCGCGCTGCGGGCCGAGGGCGAGAGCGCCGACCTGCTGCACGCGACCGCGGCGATCGCGGCAGACCCGACGCTCGTCGCCGACGCCGAGCAGCGTGTGCTGACGGACCGCCTCGTCCCCGAGCGCGCCGTGTGGGAGGCGGCCGACGCGGTCGCCGAGCAGTTCGCGGCCCTCGGCGGCCTGTTCGCCGAGCGGGTGCGGGACATCGAGGACGTGCGCGACCGGCTCGTCGCCGACCTGACCGGCCGCCCCGCGCCCGGCCTGCCCGAGCGCGACCACGCGTACGTGCTCGTCGCTCCCGACATCGCGCCCGCGCTCGTCGCGACGCTCGACCCCGAGCAGGTGCTCGCGATCGTCACCGGTGCGGGTGGCCCGACGTCGCACACGGCGATCCTCGCCCGCGCTCGCGGCATCCCGTGCGTCGTCGCGGCGCGCGGGATCGAGGCCGCGCTCGACGAGGGCGACGAGGTGCTCGTCGACGGCGGCGCGGGCACCGTGACCGTCACGCCGGACGAGGCCCAGGTCGCCGCCGCACGCGCGCTCGCGGCCCAGGTCCGCACGTTCGACGGGCACGGCCGCACCGCCGACGGTCACCGCGTCGAGCTGCTCGCCAACGTCGGGAGCCCTCAGGACGCGCTCGACGCCGCCGCGCAGGGGGCCGAGGGCGTCGGGCTGTTCCGCACCGAGTTCGTCTTCCTCGACCACGACGAGGCGCCCGGCGTCGACGAGCAGGTCGCGGCCTACCGCCAGGTCCTCGCCGCGTTCGCCGGCCGCAAGGTCGTCGTGCGCACGCTCGACGCGGGAGCCGACAAGCCCCTGCCGTTCCTCGCGGGCGACGTCGAGGCCAACCCCGCGCTCGGCGTGCGCGGCCTGCGGACGTCCGTCGCGCACCCCGAGGTGCTCGAGGACCAGCTCACCGCGATCGCGCGCGCCGCGGCCGCCGAGTCGGCGACCGTCTGGGTCATGGCGCCGATGGTGGCGACCGTCGACGAGGCGCAGGAGTTCGTCGCCGCGTGCGCCCGGCACGGGCTCGACACGGCCGGCGTCATGGTCGAGGTGCCGAGCGCCGCGCTCCTCGCGGGCCCGATCCTCGCGCACGCCGCGTTCGCCAGCATCGGCACCAACGACCTGACGCAGTACACGATGGCCGCGGACCGCGTCCTCGGTGCCGTCGCGCACCTGTCGTACGCGTGGCAGCCCGCGGTGCTCCAGCTCGTCGCGGCGACCTGCCGCGGCGGCGCGCAGCAGGGGCGGCCCGTCGGCGTGTGCGGGGAGGCCGCCGCGGTCCCCGCGCTCGCCGTCGTGCTCGTCGGGCTCGGTGTGACGTCGCTGTCGATGACGCCGCGCGCGCTGCCCGACGTCGCCGCGGTGCTCGCCGCGACCTCGCTCGACGAGTGCCGCCGGCTCGCGACGCTCGCCCTCGCCGCGCCGACGGCCGCCGACGCGCAGGAGGTGGTCCGCGCGGGGCTCCCGGTGCTCGCCGAGCTCGGGCTGTGACCCGTCTCCGCCGACGGCCGCCGGGGTGACCGACGCCTCGTCCGGGCGAGGACGGGAGCGTGTGAGGATGGTCGGCGTGAGACCCGACTCGTTCTACGAGGCCGTCGGCGGGCACGACACGTTCGTGCGGCTCGTCGACGAGTTCTACCGCGGCGTCGCCGACGACCCGGTCCTGCGCCCGATGTACCCCGAGCAGGACCTCGGCCCCGCGGCCCAGCGGCTGACCATGTTCCTCGAGCAGTACTGGGGCGGTCCGACGACCTACGGGGACCAGCGGGGCCACCCCCGCCTGCGCATGCGGCACGCGCCGTTCAAGGTCAACCCGGACGCGCGCGACCGCTGGCTGCGGCACATGCGCGTCGCCGTCGACTCCCTCGACCTGGCCCCGCTGCACAAGGCCGAGCTGTGGGACTACCTGGAGCGCGCGGCGCACTCCCTGCTCAACACGTTCGAGGACTGACGCGGGCCGTGGGACGCTTCGGGGCATGAGCGACGCGCCCGTCTCCCCCACCGCCGCCGTGCTGGACGCCCTCGACCTCGTCCCGGACCCGGCCGTCGCGGACCAGTTCTCGGGGCACAGCCTGCCCCAGCCCAACGGGCGGGTGTTCGGCGGCCAGGTGCTCGCGCAGGCGCTGCTCGCCGCGGGGCGCACGGTCGACGCCGACCGGCTCCCGCACTCGCTGCACGGGTACTTCCTGCGCGCGGGCGTCGTCACGGAGCCGATCACGTTCGCGGTCGAGCGGCTGCGCGACGGCCGCTCGTTCACGGCCCGGCGGACGCACGCGCTGCAGGGCGGCCTACCGATCCTGTCGCTCATCGCGTCGTTCCAGACCGAGCAGGACGGCGTCGACTACGCCGACGAGATGCCGCACGACGTCCCGGCCCCGGAGGACGTGCCCTCCGCGCTGGACCTGCTGGGGACCATCGACCACCCCGCGGCGAAGTTCTGGGCGCAGGAGTCCGCGTTCGACGTGCGGCACGTCGGCGGCTCGATCTACCTCGGCCGCGCGGCGGAGGTGACCGGACGGCAGCAGGTGTGGTTCCGGTCGCGCGACCCGCTGCCGGACGACCGCCTCCTGCACCGGGCGCTCCTGGCGTACGCGTGCGACCAGGTGATGCTGGAGCCCGTGCTGCGACGCTCCGGCCGGTCCTGGGTGACGCCCGGCATGTCGATCGCGAGCCTCGACCATGCGATGTGGTGGCACCGCGACGCGCGCGTCGACGACTGGCTGCTGTACGTGCAGACGTCGCCCAGCGCGCAGGGCGGTCGCGGCCTCGGGGCGGCGCGGGTGTTCACGCGCGACGGGACGCTGGTCGCGTCGATCGCGCAGGAGGGCATGGTCCGCTTCCCGGACTGACGGTGACGCGCTCGCCGCGCGGGACGCGCGTCGTCGGGTGACACTCCCGGCATGGTCCGCCTCCGACGTGTCCGCATCGACGCCCCCGGCTGGACGCGCCGTCGCGCCGGCAAGGGCTTCGTCTACCTCGACCTGGAGCGCGTGCGGATCACGCAGGACGAGCACCTCGAGCGGATCGTCGGGCTCGCGATCCCGCCCGCGTGGCGCGACGTGTGGATCAGCCCGTGGCCGAACGGCCACATCCAGGCGGCCGGGCTCGACGACGCCGCGCGCCGCCAGTACCTGTACCACGCGCAGTGGCGGCTGCGCCGCGACCGGCTCAAGCACGACCACGTGCTCGACGTCGCCCGCCGCCTGCCCGCCGCTCGGCGCCACGTCGAGCGCGACCTCGCCGTGCCGGGCATGCCGAAGCAGAAGGCGCAGGCGCTCGCGTTCCGGCTGCTCGACCTCGCCTACCTGCGCGTGGGCGGCGAGGGGTACGCCGCGAAGCACGGCTCGTTCGGGCTCGCGACGCTGCGCAAGGACCACGTGCGGGTGCTGCCGCCCGAGCCGGGGTCCGACGAGGGGCGCGTGCACCTGCACTTCCCCGCGAAGTCCGGGCAGGTGCGGGACACGGTCGTCGAGGACGACGTCGTCGCGACGCTCGTCCGCACGCTCGTGCGGCGGCGCGACGACATGGACGACCTGCTCGCGTGGCAGGACGACGACGGCGTCTGGCACGACCTGACGAGCGTCGACGTCGGGCAGTACGTGAAGCTGCGGCTGGGCGACGACGCGTCGGCGAAGGACTTCCGGACGTGGCACGCGACCGTGCTCGCGGCACGCGGCCTGGCCGCCGCCGGGCCCGCCCCGCGCAGCGACCGGGCGCGCCGCAGCGTCGTGACGCAGGTCGTCAAGGACGTCGCCGAGGAGCTCGGGAACACGCCCGCGGTCTGCCGGGCCTCGTACATCGACACGCGCGTCGTCGACCTGTGGGAGCGCGGGGAGACGATCCGCCCGACCCGGTCGCAGCGCGTCGCGGAGCGCGAGACGTTGCGGCTGCTCTCGTGACGCCCGTCCGCCGGCCCGACGTGCGGGCCGCGCGCCGTCCACGGAGACTGCCTCGATGAGCCCCCACGACGCCGCACCGCCACCCACCCAGCCGTCGGACGGCTCGATGGTGGCCGACGCGCCGGGTGCCGACGACGCCGCGCTCGCGCCCGAGCCGGTCGCCGCGACCCTGCCCGGGCTCGTGCCGGGACCCGGTCCCGACGGACGCCCGCGCCCGGACGCCCCGCTCGTCGCGGTCACGGGCGTCACCGGCTACGTGGGCGGTCGGCTCGTGCCCGAGCTGCTGTCCGCGGGGTACCGGGTGCGCGCGCTCGCGCGCTCGCCGCAGCGCCTGCGCGGGCGGCCCTGGGTCGGCGACGTCGAGGCGGTCGAGGCCGACGCGTCGGACCTCGACCAGATCCGGGCGGCCCTGGAGGGGGTCGAGGTCGCGTACTACCTCATCCACTCGCTCGGGTCGGGTCGCACGTTCGAGTCGCGGGACCGCACGACCGCGCTCACGTTCGCCCGCGCGGCGCGCGAGGCGGGCGTGCGACGAATCGTCTACCTCGGCGGCCTGTACCCCGAGGGCGAGGACCTGTCGCCGCACCTCGCGTCGCGCACCGAGGTCGGCGAGATCCTGCTCGCGTCGGGCGTCCCGACGACCGTCCTTCGCGCCGCCGTCATCCTGGGCTCGGGCTCGGCGTCGTTCGAGATGATGCGCTACCTCACCGAGCGCCTGCCCGCGATGACGGTGCCCCGCTGGGTCGAGAACCGCATCCAGCCCATCGCGATCCGCGACGTGCTGCGCTACCTCGTGGGCGCCGCGTCGATGCCGCCCGCGGTCAGCCGCGGGTTCGACATCGGCGGCCCGGAGGTCCTCACGTACCGCGACATGATGCAGCGCTACGCGGCCGTCGCCGGCCTGCCCCGCCGCGTGATCGTCGGCGTCGGCGTCCTGACGCCGCGGCTGTCGAGCCTGTGGGTCTCGCTCGTGACTCCCGTGCCGGGCGGGCTCGCGCGGCCGCTCGTCGAGTCGCTCGTGCACGAGGTCGTGTGCGACGAGCACGACATCGCCCGCTGGGTGCCCGACCCGCCCGACGGGCTCGTCGGCTTCGACCGGGCCGTGCGCCTCGCACTGCGTCGCGTCCACGACGCGGCCGTGTCGACGCGCTGGTCGTCCGCGTCCGCGCCGGGCACGCCGAGCGACCCGCTGCCGTCCGACCCGGGCTGGGCCGGCGGCTCGCTGTACGTCGACGAGCGGCGGGTCACCGTCGACGCGTCTCCCGCGGCGCTGTGGCGCGTGCTGGAGTCCGTCGGCGGCGAGAACGGGTGGTACTCGTGGCCGCTCGCGTGGCGCGTGCGCGGGCTGGGCGACCGGCTCGTCGGCGGGCCGGGGCTGCGGCGCGGGCGGCGCGACCCGTGGCGGCTGCTCGTCGACGACGCCGTCGACTTCTGGCGCGTCGAGGAGGTCGAGCCGGGACGGCTCCTGCGGCTGCGGGCCGAGATGCGTGTCCCCGGTCTGGCGTGGCTCGAGCTGCGCGTCGAGACCGACGACGACGCGGGCACGGACCGCGACGGCGCCGCGGAGGACCGCTGGCGTCGGCCGCCCGCCGTGTTCGCGCAGCGCGCGCTGTTCCACCCCCGCGGGCTCCTCGGCCAGCTCTACTGGTGGTCGGTCGCGCCGTTCCACGGCGTCGTGTTCGGCGGGATGCAGCGCAACGTCGCGCGCGCCGCCGAGCGCGCGGAGCGGGCCCGCACGGACCGGGTGCGCGCGGACCGCCCGGCGTCGGCACCGGCGGGGACGGCAGCGGCGGGAACGGCACCGGTGGGAACGGCACCGACCAGCGACGACCGGCGGCCGTCGGACGCGGCGGCGGGCGCATGACCGCCCCGAGCGTCTCCGTGGTCGTCCCCTCGCGCGACGACGCCGCGCTGCTCGACCGGTGCCTGACGGCACTCGCGGCGCAGACCGTGCCGCCCGTGCAGGTCGTCGTCGTCGACAACGCCTCGCGTGACGACACCGCCGCCGTCGCGCGCCGGCACGGGGCCACCTGCCTGCACGAGCCGACGCCGGGGATCTGGGCCGCAGCCGCGACCGGCTACGACGCGGCCGTCGGCGACGTCATCGCCCGCTGCGACGCGGACAGCGTCCCGCCGCCCGACTGGATCGAGCACCTCGCGTCCGCGTTCGCCGCCGACCCGGCGCTCGCGGCGGTCACCGGACCGGGGCGTTTCGTGGGGCTGTCGCGCCTCTGGCGCGTGCTGGCCGACGTGCTGTACATGCGCGCGTACCGCGTCCTCATGGGCGGCGCCCTCGCGCACCCGCCGCTGTTCGGCTCGAACCTCGCGATGCGGCGGTCGGTCTGGGAACGCGTCGCCGGCTCGGTGCACCGGACGCGTCAGGACCTGCACGACGACGTCGACCTCAGCTACCACGTCGGCGACGTGGGGACGATCCGGCACGACCCCACGCTCGTCGTCGGCATCTCCGCGCGGCCGCTGCGGGACTGGCGCGGGCTGTGGGGGCGCGTGCGGCGCGGGCTGCGGACGATCGACGTGCACCGCCCCCACGACGCGCCGTCCCGGCGGCACCTGCGCCGCTGGCGCGCCCGGCCGGGCCGCGCGACGCCCTGAGGCGCCGCCCCGACCGCCGGGGTCAGGCCTCCGGGCGCCGCCGGTGCCGCACGGGCTCCTCGACGTAGCGCTGCCACGCCTCCCGCTCGGCGTCGCCCAGGCGGCGCGGTCGGCCGGTCGCGGTGTCGACGAGCACGAGCGTGGTCGTCGCCCGCGCGTACACGGTGCTGCCCGGGTCGGCCGCGGGCCGGTCGCGCACCTCGTAGCAGACGTCGAGGCTCGCCCCGCCGAGGTGGCCGAGCCACATCTCGACCAGCACCGGCGAGCGCCGGTAGCCGAGCGGGACCAGGTACTCGATCTCCTGCCGCGCGACGAGCGTCGACGTCTGCGCCCCCGGGCCGGCGTCGAGCACGGCCGTCGGCCAGGTGCCGTCGGGACGCGTGCCGTCCTGCGCCTCGGGGTGGCGCCAGAACGCCTCGATCCGCGCCTCCTCCAGCAACCGCAGCATCTCCACGTTGTTGACGTGCGCGTACGCGTCCATGTCGGACCAGCGCAGCTGCACGGGGACCTCGAGCCGAGCCACACGACCTCCTTCGCCGACCAGCGATCCTACGAGCCCGGCGGGCGCCCGCGCCTCACGCCGCGGCGCGGCTCGCGGCCGACGCGCACGCGGCCCACGCGCCCAGCTCACCGGTCACCGGACGCACGACGAGGTCCCGGGCGACGTCGTCGACGCCGGCCCGCAGCCGTCGCCGCACGCGGGCGGCCCGCCGGCGCGCGCCCACGCCCGCGAGCACGCGCGACACGAGGGCGAGCAGCACGCCCAGGAGCACGCCGCCGACGGTCAGCACGGTCGGCCACGGCACCTCCCCCCACGTCGGGGTCGGAGGCTCCGGCAGCCGGAGGTACGCCAGCCCGGCGAGCGCGGCGAGCCACACCGCACCCGCGATCGCGACCGTGAGGAGCACCCACTGGACGACCCCGACCGCGCGCCACCACCGCGGGTCGCGCGCACCCGCCGGGGCCGACGCGACGACGACGCGGTCCAGCGCGTCCGGGATCGCGTCGCGCGAGACCGCCGCACGCGCGGCGAGCGTCCACGCGTCCGGGACCCCGGTCGTCGCCGCGTCCAGGAAGTCGCGGACCGCGATCGAGACCTGGGCGCCGGCCGTGGTCGCCGGGCGCGGCAGGGACGACCGGCGCGACGCGGCGTCCTCGTCCGACGGTGCCGCGCCCGTCGAGGTCGCGCGGCGCCCGGTGAGCGCGTCGAGCGCCGGCGGGCGTCCGAGGCCGAGCCTGCGCAGCGGGTCCGCGCGCAGCCGCCCGACCCACCGCGTGACGGGCCAGCCGGTCGCGGCGCGCGCCTGCCCGAGCGCGGACCGGCGCGTCGCGTCGACGACCAGCGGGACGCCCGCCGCGACCTCGAGCGCGTCGACGAGCCGCGACGCCGCCCGGTCGGTGCCGGACGCCGCCCCCTGCGCGCTCCCGCACGCGTCGCGCAGCGCCGCACCCGCGGCCCGCACGTCCGCGACGACACGCTGCGTCGCGGCCCGGCGGCGGCGCGCGGCGTCGGCGAGGTGGTCGCGCAGCGCGTCCACGCCCTCACCCGTCACGGCGCTCACGGGGACGACCGTCACGTCCCGCAGGCCGTCCTGCGCGGCGATCCGCCGGACGTCCGCCACGACCTCGGTGACCTCGCGCGGTGTCAGGCGGTCGGCCTGGTTGAGCGCGAGCAGCAGGACCGCGGCGTGCCCCGCCATCGGCCGCAGGTACCGCACGTGCAGCGCGGCGTCCGCGTACTTCTGCGGGTCGACGACCCACACGAGCAGGTCCGCGCGCGCGTACAGCCGCTCGGCGACCGCCCGGTGCTCGGCGACGACCGAGTCGTGGTCCGGCAGGTCGAGCAGCACCGCACCGGTCGGCAGGTCGGGCAGCCCGTCGACCGGCCGCGGGCGTCGCCGCACGAGCGTGCCGAGCCCGCCGAGCGCGCCCACCCGGCCCCGGGCCCGCACGACGTCGGTGGCGTCCTGACGCTCGCCGCCGACCACCACGCGGTCGCTCACCTCGAGCCAGTCCAGCAGGTCGTCGGGGCCCGATCCGGCCGCGGGCGCCGCACCCGGAGGCGGCAGCACGACTGCGAGCGGGCGCCCCGTCGTCGGGCGCGTCACCCCCGGTCGGGCGATCTCGGCGCCGACGAGCGCGTTGAACAGCGACGACTTCCCCGACCCGGTGGCGCCCGCGAGCGCGACGACCGTGTACTCGCCGGACAGCGCGAGCCGTTCGCGCGCGCGAGCGAGGACCGCCGCCGCCGACGCCTCGACCTGGGGATCCACCCGGCCGGTCGCGAGCCGCACCGCCTCGTCGAGGGCGGCCAGGCGCGACCCGGGGTCGACGTCCGCGGGGCTCATGACCGGCCGCCCCGACGCACGCGCGCCCACCACCCGCGCAACCCGCCCTCACCCGCGTCACCGGGTGCCACCTCGCCGGCCGGGACCGCGGTGTCCTGCCGACGGCCGTCGCGCCGGCGCTCGCCGAGCCCCGACCCGCGCAGCCGTCCGCCACCGTGCCCCGTCGCCGACGGCGACGCGGTAGCGCGCGCCCCCGGCTCCGCGGGCGTACCCGTCACGACGGACGGCGTCCGGGCCGCGACCTCGACGAGCGACGCACGCGCGCGCAGCGCCCCGCCGTCGACGACGCCCGCGGCGAGCGGCTCGAGCACCGACGTGAACCGCGACGCCTCGGAGTCGAGGATCTGCGCCACGCGTGCGTCCAGGCGCTCGTGCGCGGTGCGGGTCAGGCGGCGCACCGCCTCGTCGCCGAAGACCGCCTCGAGCAGCCGCTGCGCGAGCAGGGCCGTGCCGCCGACGATGCCGACCTCGGCGCCCGTGAGCCCGCCGGTCGACGCGAACACCGCGACCATGAGCGCCGCGCCGAGCCCGTTGACCCCGAACGAGACCGCGCGTGCAGTCGCGCGCTTCTCCGCGCCCTCGCCGCGCACGAGTTCCAGCACGTCGTCCTGCCAGGCCCGGACCTGCTCCTCGGCCCGCACGCGCAGGTCGGCCGACGCGCGCGACAGCGCGAGCCCCTGCAGCAGCGGCTGCCCGGCGGGGTCGTGGTGCCAGTCGGCGTGCGCGCGCGACGCGGCGTCCTCCGCGGCGTCGACGACCAGGGCCGTCACGCCGTGCCCGACGGCCTGGGCGAGTCCCGGGTCGGCCGCCCGACGGCCCGTCATCGCCCCCACGACGCGGTCCCGGACGCGCGACACGCCCGCCTCCAGGCGCCGGAACCACTCACCGGTCCCGACGACGTCCTGCCAGCGCGCCAGCACCTCGCCGCGCAGCATCGTGCCGTCGGACGTCTGCTCGGCCACGCGGGTGCGGGCGGCGGCGTAGGCGGCGACGGCCGCGTCACGCAGACGGTCGGCCGCGACCCGCTGGTCGTCGGCCGCGTCGGCGACCACCCGGGCGCGCACCGCCACGTCGAGCACGGCCCCGTCGCGGGTCGCGGCCACCGCGCGGGCGCGCACGTCCGGGTCGAGCGCGAGCGCCATCAGCCAGTCGGCCACGGCGGCGATCTCGACCTCCGGCAGCAGGCCGTCCTCCAGCGCGCTCTCGCGCACCACGTGGACCGCCGCACCGCCCAGCCCGCGGTCCGCGAGCATGCGGCGCAGGTCGGCGGCCACGGCGTCCTCCGTACCGGCGTCGACGCGGTCGAGCACGAGCGCGAGGTGCGTGCGGCGCCGCTGCGCCTCGGCGAGCAGCTCCCACGGGACGGCGTCGGCGTAGCGGGCGGCAGTCGTGACGAACAGCCACGCGTCGGCGGCGCGCAGCAGCTGACCCGCGAGGTCCCGGTTCGCCTCCTCGACCGAGTCGACGTCGGGCGCGTCCACGAGCGCGAGCCCGCGCGGCAGGGTCGTCGAGGCGACGGTCCGCAGCGCGCGGCCGTCGGTGCCCAGGTCGGCGCGTCGGGGCCCGCCGGGCGCCCCCGTGTCGCCGCCGTGCTCGCGCAGCCGGGCGAGCCCGGGCAGCACGCGTGCCGCGTCGACGTCGCGCGCGTCGTCCGGGTGGTGCACCAGCACGGGGCTGCGCGTCGTCGGCCGCAGGACGCCCGACGTGCTCACGTGCGCGCCCAGCAGCGAGTTGAGCAGCGTCGACTTCCCGGCGCCCGTCGAGCCGCCGACGACGACGAGCGTCGCGGCGTCGGGGTCGCGCACGCGCGGCAGCAGGTGGTCGTCGAGCTGGTCGAGCAGCCGCCGGCGCTCCGCGTCCGCGGGGGCCGCGGCGGGCGTCGCGAACGGCAGCGACACCGCGGCGAGCGCGTCACGGAGCCCGAGGAGCGCGTCGACGAGGCTCGGGGTCTCGCTCGTCGCCACGCGCCGTCCTCCTGTCGTCCGTCGTCCGTCGGCCGCGCCGCCCGTGCGGGGTCGGCCGTGCCGCCCCAGCCTGCCTCCTCGCGCCGCGCGACGCGCGCCGACCACGCCGCCGACGCGCCGGGAGACACCGACACCGCGCCGGACCCCGCCACCCCGCGCACGCCCCTCGCACGACCCCGCGCACGACGACGGGCCGCGCGGATCGCTCCGCACGGCCCGTCGTCGGCAGGGGGTCAGTCGCGCCGCAGCTTGCGGTACGTCACGCGGTGCGGGCGCGCCGCCTCGGCACCGAGGCGCGCGACCTTGTTCTCCTCGTAGGACGCGAAGTTGCCCTCGAACCAGTACCAGCTCGCCGGGTTCTCCTCGGTGCCCTCGTAGGCGAGGATGTGCGTCGCGACGCGGTCGAGGAACCACCGGTCGTGCGACACGACGACCGCGCAGCCGGGGAACTCGAGCAGCGCGTTCTCGAGCGAGCCGAGGGTCTCGACGTCGAGGTCGTTGGTCGGCTCGTCGAGCAGCAGCACGTTGCCGCCCTGCTTGAGCGTGAGCGCGAGGTTGAGGCGGTTGCGCTCACCACCCGACAGGACGCCCGCGGGCTTCTGCTGGTCCGGGCCCTTGAACCCGAACGCCGCGACGTACGCGCGCGAGGGCATCTCGACGTTGCCGACCTTGAGGAAGTCCAGGCCGTCGGAGACGACCTCCCACAGCGTCTTCTTCGGGTCGATGCCGCCGCGCGACTGGTCGACGTAGGAGATCGACACGGTCTCGCCGATCTTCAGGTCGCCGCCGTCGAGCGGCTCGAGCCCGACGATCGTCTTGAACAGGGTCGTCTTGCCGACGCCGTTCGGACCGATGACGCCGACGATGCCGTTGCGGGGCAGCGTGAAGGACAGCCCGTCGATGAGGGTGCGGCCGTCGAAGCCCTTCTCCAGGTCCTTCGCCTCGAGGACGATCGACCCCAGGCGCGGGCCCGGCGGGATCTGGATCTCCTCGAAGTCGAGCTTGCGCGTGCGGTCCGCCTCGGCGGCCATCTCCTCGTAGCGGGCCAGACGCGACTTCGACTTGGTCTGGCGACCCTTCGCGTTGGACCGGACCCACTCGAGCTCGTCCTTGAGGCGCTTGGCGAGCTTGGCGTCCTTCTTGCCCTGGATCGCGAGGCGCTCCTGCTTCTTCTCCAGGTAGGTGGAGTAGTTGCCCTCGTACGGGTAGAGGCGCCCGCGGTCGACCTCGCAGATCCACTCCGCGACGTGGTCGAGGAAGTACCGGTCGTGCGTGACCGCGAGGATCGCGCCCGGGTAGTCCTTGAGGTGCTGCTCGAGCCAGAGCACGCTCTCGGCGTCGAGGTGGTTGGTGGGCTCGTCGAGCAGCAGCAGGTCGGGCTTCTCGAGGAGCAGCTTGCAGAGCGCGACGCGGCGACGCTCACCACCGGACAGGACCTTGACGTCGGCGTCCGGCGGCGGGCAGCGCAGCGCGTCCATCGCCTGCTCGAGCTGGGCGTCGAGGTCCCAGGCGTCAGCGGCGTCGATGGCCTCCTGCAGCTGGCCCATCTCGGCGAGCAGCGCGTCGAAGTCCGCGTCGGGGTCGGCCATGAGGGCCGAGATCTCGTTGTAGCGGTCGAGCTTGCCCTTGATCTCGGCGACGCCCTCCTCGACGTTGCCGAGCACGGTCTTGTCCTCGTTGAGCGGCGGCTCCTGCTGGAGGATGCCGACCGTGTAGCCGGGGCTCAGGCGCGCCTCGCCGTTCGACGGCTGGTCGAGCCCGGCCATGATCTTGAGGATCGTCGACTTGCCGGCGCCGTTGGGGCCGACGACGCCGATCTTCGCGCCGGGCAGGAAGTTGAGGGAGACGTCGTCGAGGATGACCTTGTCGCCGTGCGCCTTGCGCGCCTTGTACATGGTGTAGATGAACTCAGCCACTGGCCTGTCGTCCGCCTCGGTGTCGTGGTGGTGGACGACGTCGGCGGGCCGCTCGGGGTGTCGGCCACCCGGCGGCCCGGCCGCGTCGTCGGTTGCGGTCCCCCAGCCTAGGCGATCACGCCACGACGACCGGAGCGAGCGGCCCGTCGACCCGTCCGGAGACCACGCCCGGGCCGTCGTCGTCGACGTGCTCGCCGGGCACCATGTCGTCGCCGGCCTCGGCGAACCCGGTCACGTCGACGGGCGCGCGCGTCCCGCCGTCCGCGGCGTCCCCCGCCTGCCCGTCCGCCGCGTCGGCGCCGGTCGTGACGGTGCGCGCGAACCGCGCGGTGCCGAACGTGAGGTCGTGGCCGACCGCGCTCGCCTCGACGACGAGCGACGTGCGCGGCCCGTCGTCGGCCTGCCACTCCTCGGTGGACAGCCGCCCGTGCACCACGACGGGGTCGCCCTTGCGCAGCGACTCGGCGACGTTGAGCGCCCCGGACCGCCAGATCTTCACCGTGAACCACTCGGTCCGGCCGTCGCGCCAGGCGCCCTCGCGCCGGTCGAACCACCGCCGCGTGCTGGCCATGCGGAACGACGTGAAGGGCACCGTGCCCGGTGCGTTGAAGTGCCGGACGTCGCTGCCGACCCACCCGACGAGCGTCAGGTCGAGGGAGTGCGTGCTCATGCTGGTCTCCTGTGCCGCGGCCCCGCCGGTGCGGGGCGTGTGCGGCCAGCGTCGGGCGCGCACCCCGAGCGGCGAGGCCGCGAGGTGCGAACCGGTGGACCAGCGTGCGGCACGGCGGGCTGTGGGCGGCTCGGCACGTGGCCGCCGAGCCCGACGACCCGGGGGTG
The DNA here is from genome assembly GCF_028583725.1 of Cellulomonas fimi. Taxonomy (NCBI): domain Bacteria; kingdom Bacillati; phylum Actinomycetota; class Actinomycetes; order Micrococcales; family Cellulomonadaceae; genus Cellulomonas; species Cellulomonas fimi. The sequence continues at coordinate 2,896,018 of NZ_CP110680.1, forward strand.
CGGTCAGCCCCGCGCGGCGTCCACGAGCTCGCGCACCGACCGGTGCTCGTCGAGCACCGCACGCGTCGGGTCGGCCAGCCGCCCGCGCGCGACCCGCTCGAGCGCGGCACGCCCGTCCCGCAGCACCCGCGCCGCGCGTCGCCGCGCCGCCGCCCGGCGCGTCGAGAACGACGCGACCACCGCGAGCACGGCCGCCGCCAGCAGCACGAGCGCCCCCGCGGGCGCCCACGGGTTGGCCCGCACGCTCGCGAACCCGGACCCGAGCGCGACCGACCCGATCGTCACGGCGCCGGCGGCCAGCACCACGCCGAGCCCGAGCAGCCACGCCGCGGCGACCGAGCGCCGCGCGACCACCGTCACCTGCGCGAGCGCGTCCGTCACCGCGAGCCGCAGCTCGGGCGTCGTCGCGACGCGGTGCGCGACGTCCTGCTTCCACGACCGCGGCAGCCCGGCCGTCGACGCCGCGAGCCAGTCGGACCGGGCCAGCGCGACCGAGTCCTCCTGCACCGGCCCGAACGTCGGCGACGCGGACGACCCTCCCCGGACGACGGCGGCGACGGCCCCGGCGACCGCGGGCAGCCCCGCGGCGTCGGCGAGCGTGTCGACGACGCCCCCCAGCGCGAGCGCCGCGGGCGCGGGCTCGCGGTCCGCGACCTGCCCCGCGAGCGCGGCCGCCGCGTCGTTGACCTCGGCGCCCGCGCGTCGCGCGGCCGCGGAGCGCCCCTCGACGGTCTGCGCGAGCCGGGCGCGCAGGTCGGCGACGCCCTCGCCGGTCCGCGCCGACGCCGCGAGCACGGGCACGCCCGTCAGCCCGTCCTCCTCGAGGAGCCGGTCCACGTCGGCGACCAGCTCGGGCCGCACCTCGGGCGGGACGGTGTCGACCTGGTTGAGCACGACGACCATCGACGCCTCGTGACCGACGAGGCGGCGCAGGTAGCCGGAGTGCAGGGCGTCGTCGGCGTACTTCTGCGGGTCGACGATCCAGACCAGCAGGTCGGCCTGCGGCAGCAGCCGGTCGACGACCTCCCGGTGCTCGGGCGCGATCGAGTCGTGGTCGGGCAGGTCGAGGAGCACCAGGCCGCGCAGCGCCGCCTCGCTCTCGCCGTCGAGCAGGCTCTCGCGCACGGTGCGCCGGTCGGGCCTGACGCCCAGCCAGTCGAGCAGCGGCCCGCCGTCGGTGGCCCACACGCACGCCGTCACGTCCGACGTCGTCGGGCGCTTGACGCCCACGTCGGCGAGCGGCAGCCCGCACACCGCGTTGAACATGCTCGACTTCCCCGACCCGGTGCCCCCGACGAGCGCGACGACCGCGTGGTCGACGCCGAGCTCGAGCCGCTCGCGCACCCGGTCGATGGTCTGCCCGACGCGTGCGACGACGGGCGGCTCCAGCCGCGCCCCGCCGACGACGAGCGCCTGGTCCAGCGCGCCGACCCGCTCCTCGAGGCGCACCGTCTCGTCGCCGTGCAGCGCCGCCTCCAGCACGTGCCGGTGCACGGCGTGGCTCCGCGTCCCCTCGGTCGTCACGTCAGTCCCTTCAGCACGGCCAGCCGGAGGCGCAGCAGCGAGGCCGCGTCCTCGGCCAGGTCGGGGTCGGCGAGCACCTTGCCGACCGACGCGCGCTCGAGCGCCACCTGGGCCTCGACGCGCGACTCGAGGTCGTCCCGCAGGTCGGCGACCACCTTGTGCCCCGCCGCGCCGAGCAGGTCGACGAGCAGCTCCGTGGCCTCGTCGACGCCGGCGGCCCCGGCGAGCGCGAGCGCGGCGAGACCGTCGGTGCCGAGCGCCTTCTCGGCACGCTGGCGGCGACGGCCCTCGCGGGCGACGTCGCGCGGCTTGCGCGGCCGCCCGTCCTCGTCGCTGGTCGGCGGCGGCACGGCGAGCGCGGCGCGCAGGGCACGAGGCCCCTGCGCGGTCCACGCCCGGGCGGTGAGCTCGGCGCTGCGCAGCCGCACGGGACGGTCGGCCTGCACGTCCCAGGCGGCGTCGACGGACGGGCCGCCCTCGGGCGCGGCGGGACCGGTCAGCGTCTCGTGCAGGACCTCCTGCGCGTGCGCGCCGGCGGCACCCAGCACGGCGGCGGCCGAGCGCATGAGGTCCTCGACGAGCGGCCCGACCGCGGTGGCGCGCGCACGGCCCTCGCGTGACGACCCCGTCACCCGGCCCGACGCGCGCAGCACGGACGCGAGCGGCGCGCCGTCGGCGGTGAGCTCGGCCCACCGGGCGCGCACCGCCCCGTCGGCCACGGCACCGTGCCGCAGCGACGCCACGGCCTGACGCGTGGGCGCGTCCAGGGCGTCGTCGAGCGTGCGGGCGATCCGGGCCGCGGCGTCGGACTGCGCCTGCACGGCCTCGGCGAGCTCGTCGACCCAGGGGCGCAGCGCAGAGAGCGACCCGCGCAGGGTGCGCCCGACGACGGTCCGCGCCCGGTCGGGTCCGGCGAGCATCATGAGCCAGCGCTGCACGGGCGCGACGACGCCCGACGACAGCAGTCCCTCGTGCGGCCCCAGGTCGGGGACGACGAACAGCGGCGAGCCCTCGAGCCCGTGCGTGCGCAGGCGGTCGAGCAGGTCGCCCCGGACGGTCGGCAGCGACGCGGGCGGGACGCGGTTGAGGACCATGGCGATCGACGTCCCGCGCTCCACGGCGGCCTCCAGCACGCGCCACGGCAGGGCGTCGCCGTACCGCGCGGCGGTCGTGACGAACAGCCAGAGGTCGGCGGCCTCCAGCAGGCGGTGCGCCTGCTCGCGGTTGGAGTCGAGCACCGAGTCGAGGTCGGGCGCGTCGAGCAGCGCGATCCCGCGCGGGACGGCTTCGTCGGAGACGACCTCGACGAGCTCCAGCACGGGGTGGTGCGACAGCAGCTCGTCGTCGAGCGGGTGGTGCACGAGGACGGGGCGGCGGGTGGTGGGCCGCAGGACGCCCGCCTCGCTGACCTCGCGCCCGACGAGCGAGTTGACGAGCGTCGACTTGCCCGCGCCCGTCGAGCCGGACACGACGACGACGGCCGGGGCCGACAGCTCCGTCAACCGGGGCACGAGGTGCTCGGCGAGCTGGTCGACGAGCCGGGCCCGCGACGCGCGCGCGGAGTCGGTGCCCGCGAGGTCCAGCGGGAAGCCCGTGCGCTCCACGTCGCGGCGCAGGTCCTTGACGGCGTCGAGCAGCGAGGTGGCCGCCAGCGGCCGCGCCAGGACCTCGCGCGGGTCGCTCGCGGCGTGCCGCGCACGGCTGGGCGGCGCCGCGTGCGACCCGTGCGCCGGCGGCGCGGGGACGGTGCCGGGCTGCGCGCTCACGCGCTCATTGTCGTGGCGCGATCTGACCTGGACAAACGCGCCACGCTGTGACACGTGCCCCGATCCTGACCGGATGCAGGTTGTGCAGGCCTCGTGCGGCGCCTCACGACGCCCCGTCAGGACCGTCGCCGACGCCCGCGAACACTAGGCTGGGACGTCGCTGGCCCCCGTAGCTCAACGGATAGAGCAACGGCCTTCTAATCCGTCGGTTGCAGGTTCGAGTCCTGCCGGGGGCGCCACCCGATCGTCCGCGGTCCGCCGCGCCCGGCGTCACACCCGCCTCCTCCGCGACAGGGTCCAGAGCGTCGCGCCGCCCCGGTCGGTGCAGGTCAGGTCGACGAGCATCCGCGTCAGCGCGAGGCCGCGCCCCGACTCGGCGTCCGTCCCGGGCATGGGCGCCTCGAGGTCGACGGCGGGAGGCGGCCCGACGTGCGTGATCTCCGCGACCAGACCGTGCGCGTCGGCGCGCAGGAGCAGGTGACCGCCGCCGGGCCCGTGCCGGACGACGTTGCCGGCGACCTCGACGACAGCCGTCTCGAGCGCGATCCGGTCGCTCTCGCCGACGTCCCCCGCGGACCGCCACAGCCGGTCGAGCGCGTCGTGGACGCGCGCGAGCACGACCGCGCCGTCGGCCCCGCCGAGGTCCTCCTCGACGCGGACGTCAGGAGGCACGCAGGGCGTCCTCGACGGTGTCGTAGGGCCGCAGCACGCGGTCCATCGTCGTGAGCTGGAGCACCGTCCGGATCTGCGCGCCGGGGCGGGCGATCCGCAGGTCGCCGCCCACCTCGCGGGTGGCGCGCAGACCCCCCACGAGCGCGCCGAGCCCGGACGAGTCCATGAACGTCGTGTCCTCCAGGTCGAGCACGACGACCCGGTGCCCGGCGGCGACGGTCTCGTCGACGCGGGCGCGCAGCTCGGCGGCGGTCACCATTGTGAGGCGCCCGGCGGGCCGCAGCACGGCGGCGTCGGGTCGCAGGTCGGTCTCGATCTCCATCAGTCCATCCTCTCCGCGCCCGTGTACCCGCGGTACCGGAGCGCCTGCACGATCACGCTGAGCACGACGAGGTCGTACGCCACCCAGAGCAGGTTGACGGACGTGCCGACCCACGGCGCGTGGCCGAGCCCCCAGCGGACGACCCCGACGACCGCTGCGAGCACGAGCACCGCCATCGCGGTGAGCTGCGGCACGACGAGCCGCCACGACCCGCCGCCGTCCTGGCGCACCTTCGGGGTGACGGCGAACCCGAGCGGCCGGCCGAACCACACGTTCGCGGCCGCGGTCCACGTCGCCTTGATCCACACGGGGAACAGCGCGAGCGAGTACTGCTGCCCGCGCCACGTCCGGATCCCGCGCGCCGCGACGAGGAACAGCACCTGGCTCGCGATCTGGAACGGCAGGAACCGCGCGAAGAAGTCCCACGTCCAGGCGGTGACGGGCAGGACGCCGAAGCACAGGAAGATGACGGGCGCCGCGAGGTACACGACCGCTGCGAAGCCCGACAGGTAGCTCCACATGGTCGCGAAGTACATGAGCCGCTGCCCGAGCCGCAGCCCGCGCACGGTGAGCGGGTTCTCCTGCAGGAACACCTGCATGGTGCCCTGCGCCCACCGCAGCCGCTGCGTGATCATCGTGCCGAGGTCCTCGGGCGCGAGACCGTGCGCGAGCACCTCGTGGTGGTAGACGGTCCGCCAGCCGAGCGTGTGCAGCCGCATCGCGGTCGCCATGTCCTCCGTGACCGACAGCGTCGCGACGGGCATGACGGGCTGTGCCTCGTCGCCGCGGTCGACGTCGACGGCCCGCACGAGCGCCTGCACCGACGCGAGCGCGCCGAGCGGCGACAGGTCGCGGTCGGTGAGGCGCGCGAGCGCGGCGTCGTCCACGACGGGTGCGCCGAGCTCCGAGTCGGTGTCGATCGGCCACGCGCCGATCGCGTCCAGGTCCGCGCGGATCGCCGCGAGGTCGGTGTCGACGAGCCCGCCGGACACCTCGTCGACGCGCCGCTGGAACGCGTAGGTGACCTCGCCGAGGGGGCTGCCGGCGTCGAGCTCGGCCAGCGACGTGCGGGCCGCGACCGCGACCTGGTCGACGGCGGCGGCGACGCGCGGGTCGTCAGCGCGCCGGCGGGCCCGGGCGAGCACGGTGCGTGACGTGCGCAGCGCGTCCCGGATCGCAGCCTCGGTCGCGCGCACGTACCCGACGAGCCCGAGCTGCATGAGGGCGTCGCGGCGCAGGATCGCGTTCGACCCGCAGAAGAACGCCGCGTTCCAGCCGTCCTTGCCCTGCTGGATCGGCCCGTAGAACAGCGGTGCCTGACTGCCGAGCGGGTCGGCGTCGGGCACGTTCGTGAACCACTGCGGCGTCTGCACGAGCGCGACCTGCGGGTCGGCGAAGTAGCCGAGCGTGCGGTCGAGCAGCGCCGGGTCCGGGATCTGGTCGGCGTCGAGCACGACGAGCAACTCGCCGTCGGTCCGGAACAGCGCGTTGTTGAGGTTGCCCGCCTTGGCGTGCCGCGGGCGGTCCTGCCAGTCGTCCCCCCGCACCAGGTACCCGACGCCCGCGTCCCGCGCCGCGGCCTCCAGCGCCGGCCGGGCGCCGTCGTCGAGGACCCACGTGCGGTGCGGGTAGCGGATGTCGCGCGCAGCCACGGCGGTGCGCATCACGAGGTCCAGCGGCTCGTCGTAGGTCGTCACGAACACGTCGACGGTCAGCCCCTCGGGCGGCGCGTCGGGCTGCGGCCGGGGGGTCGCGCGCCACATGGTCACGCCGAACAGGGCGACGTCGACGAAGCTGTACGTCTCGGCGATCACGAGCGGCACGGCGATCCACCACGCCGACCAGTTCACGGACTCGAGCCAGCGCCACACGACGTAGTTCGCGCCCAGCAGGATCGTCAGCGCGACGACGACCCGCAGCAGCAGGAGCCGGCTCACGACGCCTCGCGGTGCACCGCGACGACCGTGAGGTCGTCCGGCCGGTCCGTCGCTCCGCGCGCGAGCGCGAGCACCCGGTCGACGGCGTCGGTGGCACCCGCGGCACCGGCGAGACGACGCGCGACCTCGTCGACCGACGCGACCGTCCCGTCGAGGACGTCGAGGACCCCGTCGCTGAACGCGACGAGCACGTCGCCGGGCGCCAGGTCGACGTGCGCGGCGTCCCGGACGGGCGGGGGCGAGTCCGGGTCGAGCGCGGCGGCGAACCCGAGCGGCGGACCCCCGGGCTCCAGACGGGTGGTCCGCCCGTCGGCGCCGACGACGACCGCGAGCCCGTGCCCGGCGTCGACGTACTCGACGCGTCCGGTGCCCGGGTCGAGCTGTGCGTGGAACGCGGTCGCGAACATGGACGTGCCGGACAGGTCGAGCGCGAGGCTCTCCTCAGCGGTCGCGACCGCGTCGGCCACGCCACCCCGCCGGGAGGCCGCCCGCAGGACCGCGCGCACGGTCGCGGCGATGATCGCCGCTCCCCCGCCCTTGCCCATGACGTCCGCGAGCGTGAACGTGAGCCGGCCGTCCGCGAGCGCCCAGTCGAAGAAGTCGCCGCCGACGCCGCGCACCGGCAGGCACGCACCGGCGACGCCGTACCCGGGCACGTCGGGGACGGTGCGCGGCAGCAGCCCGGCCTGCACCCGGGCGGCGCGCTGGAGCTCGTCGTCGACGACCAGCTCCTGCTCGACCCACGACGCGAGGTCCCGCAGCAGCGCCGCCTCCTGCGCGCCGAACGCCCGCGGCTGCACGTCCATGAGGCACAGCGTCCCGACCCGGTGACCGCCGGGTGCGACGAGCGGGTGCCCCGCGTAGAAGCGCAGGAACGGGTCGTCGACGACCCACGGGTTCGCGTCGAACCGGGGGTCGGCGGTGGCGTCCTCGACGACGAACGTCCCCGGCTGCTCGATCGTCAGCCGGCAGAACGACGTGTCACGCGGCGCCTCGTCCTGCTCGAGCCCGACCTTCGCCTTGTAGAACAGCCGGTCACGGTCGACGAGCGACACGAAGGCCGTCGGGACGCCGAAGAGCTGCTGCGCGAGCCGCACGACCCGGTCGAACCGCTCCTCCGGCGGCGTGTCCAGGACGTCGAGCCGGTGCAGCGCCGCGAGCCGCGCGTCCTCCACGCTGTCCACCCCCATGCGACCGACCGTAGCCAGGGGCGACGACCGCCCGCACACCGAGCGCACGCCCGTCGACCGGTTCGTCCCGATGTGTCGGCGACGACCCGGCAGGAATCACCCGGCGCCGGTGCCGCGCCCGTGCGGGACGCCGTCGAGCGGCGTGGTGCGGCGGCGCGCCGTCCGAACGACGACCGCGACGACGGCGAGCCCGGCGGGCACGAGCAGGTGGGCACCGGCGAGCACCAGCAGGACGACCACGAGGACGCCCGCGACGACCGCCGCCCACCACCCCGGGCTTCCACGCCGGAGCAGCCGCAGCGCGGCGAGCACGCCCGTCCCCCTCTCCCACCGCGTCACGCCCGGTCGAGACGGCGCGCGGACGACGACCGTCGAGGTCCTGCCACGTCGGCGGGGCGACCCGACGCACGGCCCGGAACCGGGCGAGCAGGCCGGGGAAAACCCTGTGACACACGTATCTGGCGCGTGGTTCGGTGTCCTTGATCCACCGACGACCGGGCCAGCAGGGCCCGGCTTCGCCATGCCCACACCCACCACCGGCGACGGTCGCGTCGCCATGCCCGAGGAGCCTCACCGTGCATCCCACCATGACCTACGAGCTCGCCCGCCAGGAGAACGCCCGCCGCCTCGAGGAGGCGACGATCGCCCGTGCCCGTGCGCGCGTCACCGCCGCGAGACGCGCGTCCGACGCCTCGAGGCGACCGCCGCATACCGAGCGCGTCGCGCTCCCCCTGGTCCTCGCCGGTCTGTTCTCCGGCAGCTGGTCCGGCGCCGTCGCCCGCTGACGACCGCCGCACCGAGGCCGGTGCCCCGCCCGGGGCACCGGCCTCCGTCATGTCCCCGGCGGGGTCGTGCCGGGCGACGCGGTCCGCCGCCGTCGCCGGCACACGGCGCCCGGCGTCACCCGTCGGCAGGACCGCGGCAGGACGGCGACCTCCGCCGCCCGCCCGCCGTGCCACCATGTGCGCCATGCCGCACCGCCCCCACCTCCGCCGCACCCGCGGGGCGCGCTGATGGGGCGGCACGCGACGGGAGGCGCCCCGGTCCCCGCGCCGCGCGGCGCACGTGCCCGGGCGGTCGTCGTGCGGTGGCTGGAACGGCTCCTGATCGCCCTTGGGGCCGGCGCCGCGACGCTCGCCGTCCTGCGCTGGTCCGGCGTCGGCTGGACGACGACGTGGTGGTGCGTCGGCGGCGTCGCCGTCCTCGTCCTGGTCGCCGGCGCGCTCGCCTCGACCGTCCCGCCGCCTCACCCGGGCGACCCGCGCCGCCGCTGACGCGGCGCCCCGTCCGCGCGGGTCCGGCGGGCGCGACCGCTGCACCCGTAGGCTGGCCCGGTGACCAGCACGCCGACCCCCGCGACGCCCCCCGCCACGACGCCGAACGGCCACGAGAGCGCCGAGCGCATCGTCTGGATCGACTGCGAGATGACCGGGCTCGACCTGGTCGCCGACGCGCTCGTCGAGGTCGCGGCAGTGGTGACCGACTCCGAGCTGCGCGTCCTCGGCGGCGGCGTCGACGTCGTGATCAAGCCTCCCGCTGCAGCCCTCGACCAGATGAACGACTTCGTGCGCGCGATGCACACGACGTCCGGGCTGCTCGACGAGCTCGCCGGCGGCACGACGCTCGAGGAGGCGCAGGCGCAGGTCCTCGACTACGTGCGCACCTGGGTCCCGGAGCCGTCGAAGGCCCCGCTCGCGGGCAACTCGGTGGGCACCGACAAGACGTTCCTCGACCGCGACATGCCCGAGCTGGTCGGGCACCTGCACTACCGCGTGGTCGACGTGTCGTCGATCAAGGAGCTCGCCCGCCGCTGGTACCCGCGCGTGTACTTCGCGTCGCCGCGCAAGAACGGTGGGCACCGCGCGCTCGCGGACATCCTCGAGTCGATCGACGAGCTGCGCTACTACCGCGCGGCGCTGCTGCCGGCGCAGCCCGGGCCGGACTCGGCGACGGCGCGGCAGATCGCGGCGGAGGTCGTGCGGACGTCGGTCAAGGGCACGGTCACCGAGGCCTGACCGCGGCCAGGGCCCGGGACGCGGCCGGAGAACGACGAAGGGCGTCGACGGGAGACCGTCGACGCCCTTCGTGCTGGGGTGGCTAACGGGACTTGAACCCGCGACCCCCTGGACCACAACCAGGTGCTCTACCACCTGAGCTATAGCCACCACGTTCCGCCCGCAGGTGGTGGTACCCGCGGACCGGTCCCGACGCGAACGTCAGGGCCGACGAGAAGTGTACCGGGTGCCGGAGGGTGGTCCGGAACCCGATTCAGAGACGGCGGACCAGCGCGTCGGCGAACACGTCGACCGACCCGGGCGCGTAGCCGAAGAAGAACGACGGCTCGGTGAGCTCGACCTCGAGCACCACGGGACGGCCCTCGTCGTCGGGGATGAGGTCGACGCGCGCGTACAGCAGCGGGTTCGCGTGCTCGGGGAACAGCTCGCCGAGCGCGGCGACCACCCCGTCGGCGAGCGCGCGCTCGGCGTCGCTCGCCTCCCGGGCGGACATGACCTCGCGCCGGTACAGCACGCCCTCGGTCTCGCCCTCGCGGTACGGGCCCTCGAGCAGCGCACCCTTGCGGACGGCGTGGCTGAACTGCCCGTCGACGTAGACGAGCGCCGTCTCGCCGACCGTGTCGACCTGCTTGAGGTACCGCTGGATCATGACGTGCCGCCCGACGCCGAGCAGGTTCTTGGCGTGCCGGATGGCGAGCGCGCGCGACGGCGTCTCGTCGGCCTGGTAGCGGCCGGTGTCGCGCGAACCGGCGCTCACCGTGGGCTTCACGACGAAGTCGCCGAACGCCGGGAAGCGCGTGTGGATCGCGCGCGCGTCGAAGTTGCGCTCCGGGTCGAGCCAGATGGTCGGGACGATCGGCAGGCCGCGCTGCTCGAGGGCGCGCAGGTACGTCTTGTCGATGTTCCAGACGACGACGTCGGCGGGGTTGAGCAGCACGCTCGTCCGGCCGACGCGGCGCGTCCACTCGGTGAACAGGCGCGGGCGCTCGGTGTAGTCCCACGTCGAGCGGATGAGCACGTGGGAGTACGTCGACCAGTCGACCGTCGGGTCGTCCCAGACGACGACGTCGGTCGCGACGCCGCGCGCGAGCAGCGCCTCGCGCAGCGGCTGGTCGTCGGGGTCGAGCTCCGGGAGCGCGGAGCAGGTCGCGATGGCGAGCCGGGCGGTCGTGGGCGTGGTCACGTCGGCAGCGTACCGACGGGGTCGCCGCCCGTCGCCGGGTCCGCGGACCGGTCCGGCAGGCGGTCGCCGCCGGAGTCGTCGACGGCGGCCTCGTCGGTGAGCCGGCGGAGCGCACGCAGCACGGTCGCGGCGGTCGCGGACCCGACGACGCGGTCGCCGTCACGCACCGTCACGCGCCCCTCCGACCCGCCGTCGGGCCCGGCGAGGATCGTCGCGAGGACGTCGCCGAGCTCGTCGCCGACCGCCACGCCGGGAGCGCCGGCCGGCCCGGGGGTCGGGGCGTCGAGGTCGTCGGCCGCGAGCCGGCCGAGCGCGAGGAGACGGGCCAGGCGGCCCCGCCCGACGAGGTCCGCGACGGCGTCGGTGGCGGGCCGGGCGACGACGTCGAGCGGGGTCGCGAGCTGCTCGACGTGCGCGCCGGCCGACAGGACCGCGACGCGGTCGCCCATGCGGACCGCCTCGTCGATGTCGTGCGTGACGAGCATCACGGTCGTGCCCACCTCGCGCTGGATGCGCGCGAACTCGGTCTGCAGCCGGCGCCGGCCGACCGGGTCGACCGCGCCGAACGGCTCGTCCATGAGCAGGACGGGCGGGTCGGTGGCGAGCGCGCGGGCGACGCCGACGCGCTGCCGCTCGCCGCCGGACAGCTCGTGCGGATAGCGACGGCCGTACGTCGCGGGGTCGAGGCCGACGAGCGCGAGCAGCTCGTCCGCGCGCGCGGACGTGCGGCGACGGTCCCAGCCGAGCAGCCGCGGGACGGTCGCGACGTTCTGCGCGACCGTGCGGTGCGGGAACAGGCCGACGTCCTGGATGACGTACCCGATGCGGCGTCGCAGGGCGACCGGGTCGACGTGCGTGACGTCGTCGCCCTCCAGCAGGATCCGGCCCGACGACGGCTCGACGAGCCGGTTGGCCATGCGCAGCGTCGTGGACTTGCCGCAGCCGCTCGGGCCGACGAGCACCAGCACCTCCCCCGGCCGGACGTCGAGCGTGAGGTCGTCGACGGCGGCACCGCCGCGGCCGTGGGCGGCGGGGTACTGCTTGCGGACGTGCTCGAACGCGATGGCGGGCTGGACCACCCACCGGACGCTACTGCCCGCGTCCGACACCCGCCTCCCCCGGGCGCTCCCGCAGGTCGCGGGCGGAGTCGTCGGGGCGGGCGCCGGGTGCGGGTGTCGGTGGTCGCGGTTACCGTCGGCGGATGCTGTCAGCAGCACAGCCGGACAACCCGTGGTTCTCGTGGGAGTACCTGCAGCGCAACGCCGAGGACGTCCTCGCCGCGCTCGGTCAGCACGCGTCCCTCACCGTCCAGGCCGTCCTCATCGCGTCGCTCGTCGCGCTGCCCCTCGGCGCGTGGGCGCACGTCCGCCGCCGCTGGGCGGGACCGGTGCTCGGCGTCGCTGGGGTGCTCTACACGATCCCGTCGCTCGCGCTGTTCGCCGTGCTGGCGCCGTACACCGGCATCGGACGCACGACCGTGCTCATCGGGCTCGTCGCGTACGCGCTGCTCGTCCTCACGCGCAACGTCGTCGTGGGGCTCGAGGGCGTGGACCCGGCGGTGCGCGACGCGGCGCGCGGCATGGGGTACGGCCGGGCGCGGCTGCTGCTGACGGTCGAGCTGCCGAACGCGCTGCCGAGCATCGTCGCGGGGCTGCGGCTCGCGACCGTGACGACCGTCGCCCTCGTGACCGTCGGCGTCGTCGTGGGCTACGGCGGGCTCGGGCAGCTGATGTTCCGCGGCTTCCGCAGCAACTACCACGCCGAGATCATGACCGCGACGGTGCTCTGCCTGCTGCTGGCCCTGGTCTGCGACCTCGTCCTCGCCGGCGTCGGGCGGCTCGTCACGCCGTGGGCCCGCACGGCGCGGCCGGTCTGAGGGGGGCGCGCGTGGACATCCTGGCCGAGGCGTTCGCCTGGCTCAACGACCCGCTCAACTGGACCGGCCGCAACGGCGTGCTCGCGCTCACCTGGGCGCACGTCGTCGTGTCGGTGCAGGCGGTGCTGCTCGCCGCCGTGGTCGCGCTGCCCGTCGGGCTGTGGCTGGGGCACCGCGGGCGGGGCGCCACCGTCGGGGTCGTCGTGGCGAACACGACCCGTGCGCTCCCGACGCTCGCCCTGCTCACGCTGCTCGCCGCGAGCGGCGTGTTCGGCAACCCCGCGACCGTCCTCGCGTGCGCGGTGTTCGCCGTGCCGCCGCTGCTGTCGGGCGCCGTCACCGGTCTCGGCGAGGTCGACCCGGGCGTGCGTGACGCGGCACGCGGCGTCGGCATGTCCGGCACCCGGCGGCTGTGGGCGGTCGAGCTCCCGCTCGCCGTGCCGCTCCTCGCCGCGGGCGTCCGTACGGGCGCGGTGCAGGTGCTGGCGACGGTGCCGCTCGCGGCGCTCGTCGGCGGCCGCAGCCTCGGCACGATCGTCGTGACCGGTTTCGGCACGCAGCGGTACGGTCAGGTGCTCGCGGGCGGCCTGCTCGTGGCGGCGCTGTGCCTCGTCGCCGAAGGGCTGCTCGCCCTCGCCCAGCGGGCGGTCACGCCCGCCGGCCTGCGGTCCCGCGACCGGGCCGCGCGTCCGACCGCCGGTCGACGCCGGCTCCGCCGCGGGGCACCACCGGTTGCCGCCGCCGCGCCCGACCTGTCCAATGAACCCGCCCCATCGAGATGACCCACTCCGCACCCTCGACCAGCGGGGCCACCCACCCGTGACCGTCGTCGGCAGACGTCAGGAGACCGCCATGCGCACGACCCGTCCCGCCCGTCTCGCGATCATCGCCGCCGCCGTGCTCGTGCTCGGCGCGTGCGGCACCCCCGGCTCCGGCGGCGGCGAGGCCGACCCGACCTCGTCCGGCTCGTCGGGCAAGCCCGTCTGCGACCCCGTCGCGGGTGAGCAGCTCGTCGTGCTGGAGGACGACGGGGGCCTGCAGAACGCCGACAACGTCATCCCCGCGGTCAACGCCGGGGTCGCGCAGCAGAGCCCGGCGGTGATCGAGCTGCTCGACACGGTGTCCGCCGCGCTCGACACCGACAAGCTCATCGACCTCAACAAGGCCGTCGACATCGACCGCCGCACGTCGAGCGAGGTCGCCAAGGAGTTCGTCGCCGACGAGGGTCTCGCGGCGGACGACGCGTCCACCGGGGCCGGCCTCTCGCTCGTCGTCGGCGCCGCGAACTTCTCCGAGAGCGTGACGCTCGCCGAGATCTACGGCGAGGTCCTGCGGTCCGCGGGGTACCAGGTCGAGGTCCGCACGATCGGCAACCGCGACACGTACCTGCCCGCGCTCGTCGACGGCACGCTGTCGACCGTCCCGGAGTACGCGGCGACCCTCGCCGACTTCCTCAACGCCCGCGTCAACGGCGCCGACGCCCCGTCGGTGTCGAGCGACGACGTCGACGAGACCGTCGCGGCCCTCACGCCGCTCGCGGAGCAGTCGGGCCTCGCGGTCGGCCAGCCGTCGGCCGCGCAGGACCAGAACGCGTTCGCCGTGACGAAGGCGTTCGCCGACGAGCACGACGTGACGACGCTGACCGAGCTCGCCGACGCGTGCGGCGGCCTCGTCCTGGCCGGCCCGCCGGAGTGCCCCGAGCGCCCGTTCTGCCAGCCCGGTCTCGAGGAGACGTACGGCATGGAGATCGGCGAGTTCAAGTCGTACGACTTCGGCCTGATCGGCGCCGCCGTGCGGCAGGGCGACGCGGCGATCGGCCTGGTCCTGTCGAGCGACGGCTCGCTGGCGACCGACTGACGCACGTGCGACGGCCCCGTCTGACGGTCGGGCTGAGCCCACCGGCCGGCGGGGCCGCGGCGTGCCCGGGCGCGGGCGCGGGCGGGAGCGTGCCCGGCGGGGCCGCGGCGTGCCCCGAGGGACCGCGCGGTCAGAGGTCTGCGGCCTCCAGGAGCCGCAGCCACACCTCCGACACCGTCGGGTACGACGGCACCGCGTGCCACAGGCGGTCGAGCGGGACCTCGCCGACGACGGCGATCGTCGCGGCGTGCAGCATCTCCGCGGCGTCGGGTCCGACGAACGTCGCCCCCACGACGACGCCGCGCGACCGGTCGACGACGAGCTGCGCGGCCCCCGGGTAGTCCTCCGACGCGACGGACGCGCCCGCGACGTCGGCCAGGTCGTACCGCAGCACGTGGACGTCGACGCCGTCGCGACGTGCCTGCGCCTCGGTGCGACCGACCCACGCGACCTCGGGACGGCTGAACACGACCTGCGGCACGGCGTGGAGGTCGGCGGTCGCGCGGTACCGGCTCCAGGGTGCGGCGTCGCGCTCGCCGGCCGGGCCGCCCTCGGCGTCGTCACCGCCGGGGTGGAACCGGGCCGCGACCACGTCGCCCACGACGCGCGCGTCGTACTTGCCCTGGTGGGTGGTCGCCGTCCGCCCGGTGACGTCGCCCGCGGCGAACAGCCAGCCGTCGTCGACGCCGGCGACCTGGAGGGCGTCGTCGACGCGCAGCGGCTCCCCGGGCGTGAGCCCGACGGTCTCGAGGCCGAGCTGCGAGGTGCGCGGCCGGCGACCCGTGGCGACGAGGACCTCGGACGCGTGCACGACGCTCGCGTCCGGGTGCGGGCCGCCCGACGTCGCGGCGACGTCGAGGTGCACACCGCCGTCGTCACGGCGCACGCCCGTCGCCTCGGCGTTCAGCAGCACGCGCACGCCCGCGGCGCGCAGGTCGTCGGCGACCGCCTCGCCCGCGAACGGCTCGGCGTTGCCGAGCACCCGGCCACCCCGCACGAGCAGCGTCACCTCGGACCCCAGGTCGGCGTAGGCGCGGGCCATCTCGACGCCGACCACGCCCCCGCCGAGCACGGCGAGCCGGGCCGGGACGTGCTGCGCGGCGGTCGCGTCGCGGCTCGTCCAGAACCCCGCCTCGGCGAGGCCCGGGACGTCGGGGACCACCGGCTCCGAACCGGTGGCCAGCACGACGGCGTGCCGCGCGCGCACCTCGGTCTCCGTGTCACCGGAGACGAGGAGCGTGCGCGGACCCGTGAGCCGGGCGTGCCCGCGCAGCAGCGTCAGCCCGACGGACTCGACCCAGGACACCTGGCTCGCGTCGTCCCAGTGGTGCACGATCTCGTCCCGGCGCGCGAGCACCGCGGCGGCGTCGACCGTGGCGTCGGCCACGGCGGCCTTCGCACCCGGCACGCCGCGGGCGGACGCGAGCACCGCGCCGGCGCGCAGCAGCACCTTGGAGGGCATGCACGCCCAGTAGGAGCACTCGCCCCCGACCAGCGCGTGCTCGACGAGCGCCACGCTCAACCCGGTACGGCTCGCACGGTCGGCGACGTTCTCGCCGACGGCCCCGCCGCCCACCACCACGACGTCGAACTCCTGCTGACTCGGCATCGCCCCATCGTGGCGGCAGCCGCGTCCGAGCGCAGGTGCAGGGGTCGGCGTGTCCGTTCTGGGTGCTGCCGTCCGGATCGCGCTGCTACGTTCGCACCGAGGGTCCGCCGGAGACGGCAACCAGCCGTGAGCTCCGGCGTCGACGACGGAGGGGCGACGTGAGCGAGAAGGCACAGAGCAACGGCGCGCTCGGACCGATCCACGGTCGGCCGAGCTTCCGCGAGCGGTTCGACCGGTCGAGGTTCCCCGAGCACGGGCTCGGCGCGGACGAGGTGTACGAGCTCCTGCACACCGGGCTCATGCTCGACGGCCGCGAGACGCTCAACCTCGCGTCGTTCGTCACGACGTGGATGGAGCCGCAGGCCGAGCAGCTCATCCACGACTCGCTGCGCAAGAACCACATCGACCACGAGGAGTACCCCGCGGCGTCGCTCGTCGAGGAGGCGTGCGTGCACATGCTCGGCGACCTCTTCCACGCACCGGACCCCGCGAAGGTCGTGGGGGTCGCGACGATCGGCTCGTCGGAGGCGATCATGCTCGGCCTGCTCGCGCACAAGCGTGCGTGGCGCGACCGGCGCCGCGCGGCCGGGCTTCCCACCGACCGGCCGAACGTCGTGTTCGGGGCGGAGACGCACGTCGTGTGGGACAAGTTCGCGAACTACTTCGACGTCGAGATGCGCAAGATCCCGATGCGCCCCGACCGGTACGTGCTGAGCGCGCAGGACGTCGAGGCGCACGTCGACGAGAACACGATCGCGGTCGGCGCCGTGCTGGGGACGACGCACATCGGCGAGGCCGACCCGATCGAGGAGATCGACGACCTGCTCGTGCGGATCAAGGCGGAGAAGGGCTGGGACGTCCCGCTGCACGTCGACGGCGCGAGCGGCGCGTTCGTCGCGCCCTTCGCCGAGCCCGACCTGCGCTGGGACTTCCGGCTGCAGCAGGTCGCGTCGATCAACGCGTCCGGGCACAAGTACGGGCTCGTCTACCCGGGCGTCGGCTGGCTGATCTTCCGCGACGCGTCGCGGCTGCCCGAGGACCTGGTGTTCAGCGTCAACTACCTCGGCGGCGCGCAGCCGACGTACACGTTCAACTTCTCGCGCGGGTCGGCGATGATCCAGGCGCAGATGTACAACTTCCTGCGCCTCGGGCGGGACGGGTACTCCGCGATCGTCGCGACGATGCTCGCGAACGCCCGTCACCTCAACGAGGCGCTGGAGGCGTCCGGACGGTTCGAGATCCTCAACCCGGGTCTCGCCGAGCCCGTCGTGACGTTCCGCATCAAGGGCGACCCGGGCTTCGACGTCTACCACCTCTCCGCGCGGCTGCGGGAGAACGGGTGGATCGTGCCCGCCTACAGCCTCCCGCCCGACGCGCAGGACGTGCACCTCATGCGCGTCGTCGTCCGCCTCGACCTCAGCCGCACCATGGTCGAGATGCTGCTGCGCGACCTCGACCACGCGTGGGAGTCGCTCGCCGCCGAGCAGCCGACCGCGCGCCCCGCGGCCAAGCCCGACGTGTGGACGGCGCCCGACAAGGCCGCGGCGCACGCGAAGGCGCGCACCGGTCTGCGGGCGTGACGCGCACCTCGGCGCTGCCGGACCTGCCGGACGGCTGGGCCGCGGTCGACGCGCGCGGGCCGGGTCCGTTCGTGACACACGCCGTCCTGCGGCGGCCGGACGGCGCCGAGGTCGAGTGGACGTCGCGACGGCACCGCAAGGGCCTCGGTCTGCGGGCCGGCGCTGCCGTGCCCACCGCGCCGGCGGACGCGGCCCCGGTCGCGGTCCCCGCGGACGCGAGACCCCACCACGGGGCCGACGCGTGGAGCTGGTGGATCGGCGCGCTCTTCGCGATCGGCTCCGTGTGCTTCGCCCTCGGGTCGCTGCCCGCGTTCTTCCAGGCCGTCGCACCTGCCGTGACGGCCTGGACGTTCGCGGTCGGGTCGGTGTTCTTCACGAGCGCCGCGTACCTGCAGTACGACGAGGCGGCTCGCGCACCGCGGGACGTCCTCGCGACCGCGCCGCCGCGCGGCAGGCTCGCGGCGCTCGTCGGGTTCCGCGCGGACCGCATCGACCTGTGGGCGTCCGCCGTGCAGCTGGTCGGCACGGTGCTGTTCAACGTCAGCACGTTCAGCGCGACCCGGACCGGGCTCACCGTCGCGGGCGACAAGTCGCTCGTCTGGGCGCCGGACGTGCTGGGCTCGGTGTGCTTCCTGGTGGCGAGCTGGTTCGCGTACGCGGAGGTGAACCGCGGCGTCCTCCCCCGCCCGGACCGGTCGGTCGGCTGGACGATCGCCGGGCTCAACCTCGCCGGGTCGGTCGCGTTCGGCGTCGCCGCCGTCGCGGCCCGGTACCTGCGCGGCACCGACGACGTGGCGAACATCGCGGCCGTCAACGCCGGGACGTTCGTCGGGGCCGTCTGCTTCCTCGTCGGGGCGGTCCTGCTGCCGGTCGAGTCCGCGCGCGACCGGGCGCCGACGACGCCCGCCGCGACAGCCGTCCCGCACGACGAAGGCCCCTCACCGACCGTGCGGTGAAGGGCCTTCGCGCTGGTGCGCCATCAGGGACTCGAACCCCGAACCCGCTGATTAAGAGTCAGCTGCTCTGCCAATTGAGCTAATGGCGCGCGGTTGAGAACGTTAGCAGCCGTCCGGCCTGCGAAGCCAATCGGATCGGGCCGGCGTGACGACCGTCACGCGGGCTCAGGGACGCGTGTCCCCGCTCGCCTGCGCGGTGCCGTTCTCGGGGTCCCACCACGCCTCCTCCGGCAGCCCCTCCTTCTCGAGGATCTCCTGCGACGGCACGGCCTCGGCGGCCGTCAGGTCGGCGATGAGGGTGAGGGGCACGTGGGCCTCGAGGAGCTCGCGGACACGCTCGGCGTCGGGCGCGGCAAGGGTCTCGGGCTGGTCGTCGCGAGGCATCGTGCGCTCCTGGTGGTCCTGGTCAGGCGTCCGGCTGATTCCATGGCACACCACCGCGACGCGACGTGCAAGGTGCCGGGCCCGGCTCCCCAGGATCGTCACAGGTACAGACCGGTGCCCTCACCGGAGCCGCGGTCGGTCGCGACGGCGTGCACGTCCTTCTCGCGGAGCAGCAGGTACGTCGCGCCCGCGAGCTCGACCTCCGCGCGGTCCTCCGGGTCGAACAGCACGCGGTCCCCGAGCTCGACCTGCCGGACGTGCTGGCCGACCGCCACGACCGAGGCCCACGCGAGCCGCTTGCCGACCGCCGCGGTCGCCGGGATGACGATGCCCGCCGAGGACCGGCGCTCCGCCGGGTCGCCGTCGACGGAGACGAGCAGGCGGTCGTTGAGCATGCGGATCGGCAGCCCGGGACGGGTGTCGGGGGTGGGAGCGGTCACCCGCACGACGCTACCGTGCGCGCGACGTAGGCTGACCGCGGCGTCGACCGGCCGGCGCCTCCCCTGCGACCACCCGGAGCGTCCTCGTGCCTCGTCTCGCCGTCGGCGACCTCGCCCCCGACTTCACGCTGCCCACCGCGGACGGCGGAAGCGTCACGCTGTCCGACCTGCGCGGCGAGCACGTCGTCGTCTACTTCTACCCGGCCGCGATGACGCCGGGCTGCACGACGCAGGCGTGCGACTTCCGCGACTCGCTCGCGTCGCTGCAGGGTGCCGGCTACAAGGTCGTCGGGGTCTCCCCCGACCCGGTCGACAAGCTCGCGCAGTTCGCGAAGGCCGAGCACCTGACGTTCCCGCTCGCGTCGGACACCGAGAAGTCGGTCCTCGAGGCGTGGGGCGCGTGGGGGGAGAAGTCGCTCTACGGCAAGACCGTGACCGGCGTGATCCGCTCGACGGTCGTCGTCGACCCCGAGGGCAAGGTCGAGCTCGCGCAGTACAACGTCAAGGCGACGGGGCACGTCGCGAAGCTGCGCCGGGACCTGAAGATCGCCTGACGCGGGCCTGCCGTGGCGGCGTGCCCGCGGTCGCGTGGGGGTGCCGCCCGGTGTGCCACACTCGGCGCGCGGGAGTGGTGAAACGGTAGCCACGCCAGGTTTAGGTCCTGGTGCCCGAGAGGGCGTGCGGGTTCGAGTCCCGTCTCCCGCACCACGACGACGGGCCGGCACCGGGGACAGTCCCGGCGCCGGCCCGTGGTGCGTCCGCCGTCAGCTCGCCGCGCGCAGCGGGAGCCGGACGACGGAGTCGGCGAGCCGGACCGTCGACGGGCCCGACCCGATCGCGTTCCACACCGCGACACGGACCGTCCCGTTCGTCAGACGGCCGAGCGTGCCCGTCACGCGTTCCGCGCCCACGGCCTCGGTGTACCGCTCGACGCCTGGCACCGGGTCGGTCGCGAAGTAGCGGTAGACCTCGACGCGGTCCCACGTGCCGTCGCCCGTGAGGTCGTACGAGACCGACACGCGCGTGCCGTTGCCCACGACGCCGCCCGCGTCGAGGGCCAGGTCGAACCGGGTGCCCGCGGTCGTCGGGGTGCCGCTGACCCCGTCGACGGTCGCGACGACCGCGTCGGCCGGCTCGGTCGCGGTGTCGATGCCCGCCGCCCGCGGCACGGTGAGCGTGGCCGGCGACGCGACCGGGCTCGTCACGAGGCCACCCTCGCCGTCGAGGTAGAGCGTCGAGGCGTCCGCCGGCGGCACGGTCGGCGTCGGGGACGGCGTGGGCGTGGGCGTCGGCGTCGGGGTGGGCGTCGGCGTCGGCGTCGGAGTGGGTGTCGGCGTCGGGGTGGGCGTCGGGGTCGTCGTCGGCCCGCCCGGCCCGTTGCCACCGCTCCACGCGAACGCACCCGACGTCACCGTCCGCCCCGCCGGGACACGCAACGACGTGCCGTCGGAGAACCGCACGGTGAGGGTCGTCGCGGTGACGTTGGACGCGACGTAGGTCCGGCCGGACGCCCCGCGGAACACCGCCGCGAGCGGGTGGTCGGCGCGGACCGTCGCGTCGAGCGTGCCGAGCGCCGCGAGGTTCGCCACCCAGTGGTAGGTGTGCGCGCGCGACTCCCCCTCCTCGACCGTGTAGCCGGGGTGGGCCTGGAGCTCGCGGAGCGCGGCGGGACCGTCGCCGAGCGCGAGGTAGCTCCACAGGACGTCCTGCCACACGGTCGGCGGGCCGCCGTTGGTGCGGACGAGCTCGGCGTAGTTGGCGCGGACGTCGTCGGGCCGCAGGCCCAGGTACAGGTGCCCGCCCGTGATCGGGAGGGTGTTGATGCCCTGGATCATCTCGGCCTCGCCGCTGAACCACGTGGCGTACGCCCCGCCGTCGCCCCAGATCATGCCGACGGTGCTGTGCCCGAACCCGTCGGGGATCGCCTCCGCCCGGTCGAACCAGTAGTCCTGGATCGCGGCCGCCTGCGTCGCGTACAGGTACGCGCCCGCGTCGCGGACGGCCTGTCGCCCGGTGGCCTCGCCCCACTGCACGAGCGCCGCGGCGAAGTTCATGCCCTCGGAGCTCGACTCCTGGTTGTTGCCGGCGGCGAAGGCACCGTGCCCGGACGCCCAGTCGTGCCCCGCGTAGGGGTCGAAGTCGCGCAGGAACGGGAACCGCGTCTCCGACCGGTCGTACCCGTTGGCGTCGCGCACCAGGACGTCGACCATGCCGCCGTAGTCGGCCGCCCACTGCGGGTCGAACCGCGCGAGGGTCGCGGCGGCCGCGACGTAGTAGCCGTAGTGGAAGTGGTGGTCGTTGAGCTCGGTGTCCGAGCCGTACGACGCGGGGTAGCCGATGAGCGTGCCCCAGCGGGCGTCGTAGGCGAAGACGCGTTCGCGCTTGCCGCTGGACGCGGTGAACCACTCGGTGAGCGTCGCGCGCATCGCGCCGAGGGTGCGGTCGCGGACGTCCGTGCGGCCGAGCTGGTCGGCGATCTCGGCGATGCGGGCGGCGCGACCGAGTGCCTTGCCGGTCCAGTAGGTGTCGGCGCGCAGGACGGGCAGGGTGTCGGTCGCGGCCTCGTCGAGCAGCGCGTCGAGGCGGTCGCGCGCGGCGCCCGTCGAGGTCGCGACGGCCGGGACCTCGGGCAGGATCCCCGTGAACGGCGTGGTCGTGGTGAACGCGGTGGCACCCGTGTACGCGGTCATGGTGCCGCGCGGCGAGACGTAGGTGCCGAGCCGGCTCGTCGCGGCGGGCCCGGTGGTGGAGGTGACGTAGCGCTCCTGGTGCGGGTAGAGCGCGACGACCGTGCCGCGGGACTGCCCCTGCAGCGGCGTCGTCGTCAGGGCGTACGTGGTCCGGACGCGCGACGCACCCTCGTCGTAGGCCCAGGAGACGCGCGCGTCGGTGACCTCGTCGAACGCGTACGGCGCGAGCGCACGCGCCTGGGCGGTGCGCTGCGTGTCGGTCGACCCGGCCGCGGTCGTGAGCGCGGCGACCGCGAGGAAGCCGCGCCCCGCGAGGCCGCTCGTCAGGGTCGTGCCGGAGACCTGCCACGACGCGCCCGTCGGTGCGTACGCGACGTAGTCGCTGCCGCCGGCCGTGAAGCCGAGGGTCGCGCCGTCGCGCAGCCAGACGCGCAGGTCGGCGGCGGCGGTGAGAACCGCGTCGCCGCCCGTCACGTGGTACCAGCTGATCGGCAGCCCGTGCCCGATCGTCGCGCGCAGCCGCGTGCTCCCGTTCTCCCACGACGGGGTGACGGTCCAGTCGCTCCAGCCCGCGACCTCGACGACGGGCGCGCGCAGGCCGGCGACGCCGACGAGCACGTCCTGGCTGTACGGGTAGTGGAACTCACCGATGCCGCCGGGCGTGCCGGACAGCACGGTGTCACGTGTCACCGAGAGCCCGAGACCGATCTCGGTCGGCTGGTACGACACCGGGTGGGCGTGCAGCGGCTCCGACGCCGTGCAGTTCCACCGCTTGAACAGCAGCGAGGACCACCAGTCGTTGGTCGGCAGCGGCCCCGTCGGCGCGTCGTCGGTCAGGTACACCCGAGGGTCGGCCTCCAGGGCGTCGCAGCCCTCCGGGGTCGGGCCGGGCGGCGTCGTCAGGTAGCTCCCCGACCCGACGGGCACCGTGTCCGCGGCGGTGGCGGTCGGTGCGACGACGACGGAGCCGGCCAGGAGGCCGGCGGCGATCAGGACCAGTGCGCTCGGTGCCGGACGACGCCGGCGTGGTGATGTGCTCATGTCAGCCCCTCTGGGCAGGGGTGACCGGCACGACGTCGTGCGGTGGCCCCCTGCGTCCCCGGCCGGTCGCGCCGTTGCGACCCACCGTGACCGCTCCCCGCGCGGCCCCCTCTGGACGCGCTCGGTGTGAGAGCGGTGTCAGGAAACCGTAACCCCGGGTCAGGGCACCGGCACGCCGGGCACGACGACGGCCCGGCCCGGGGTCTCCCCCGGACCGGGCCGCTCGTGTCCGTGCGGTCGCCGCGACCGCCCGAGGTTGTCGCGCGGCGACGCGGGCGTCAGGCCTCGGCGCCGGCCGACTGCTCGGCGGCGGCGATCTTCTCGCGCACCTCGTCCATGTCGAGGTCCTTCACCGCGGCCACGACCTTCTCCAGCAGCGGGCCCGGCAGGGCACCGGACTGCCGGTACACCGGCACGCCCTCGCGGAAGGCCATGATCGTCGGGATCGCGGAGATCTGGAGCTGCGCCGCGATGAGCTGCTCGGCCTCGGTGTCGACCTTGCCGAACACCACGTCCGGGTGCTCCTCCGACGACTTCTCGAAGATGGGGCCGAACATCTTGCACGGTCCGCACCACTCGGCCCAGAAGTCGATGAGCACGATGTCGTTCTCGTTGATGACCTGGCCGATCGTCTCGGCCGTCAGCGTGGTCGTCGCCACGTGGCACCTCCTGGTTGTCAGGTCCGCCCGGTAGAGCGCGCGTCGCCCGGCCGATATTCCCGGGCCCCGCGTGACCGGCGGGCGCGCGCCTGGCGCGGTCGGCGCGCGGCACGGGGTAGAACTGCACCGTGACCGACACCGCCGAGTTCCCTCCCGGACCCGAGCGCCCCGCGGGCTGGCTCAGCCCCGAGCGCATCGCGAAGGTCCGCTCGCAGATCCCGATCCTGTACGTCGACGCGGTCCCCGTGCGCGTCGACGACTCCGGCGACGTGGTCGCGGTCGGGCTGCTGCTGCGGGTCACGCCCGAGGGCGTCATGTCGCGCGCGCTCGTGAGCGGCCGGGTGATGTACCACGAGCGCGTGCGCGACGCGCTCGTGCGGCACGTCGAGAAGGACCTCGGGCCTGTCGCGCTGCCGCAGATCCCCGCGTCGCCGCAGCCGTTCACGGTCGCCGAGTACTTCCCCACGCCGGGCGTCACGCCGTACCACGACCCCCGCCAGCACGCGGTGTCGCTCGCCTACGTCGTGCCGGTGTCCGGTGACTGCCGGCCGCAGCAGGACGCGATCGACCTCGCGTGGCTCACGCCCGAGGAGGCGTGCGCCGAGCAGGTCCAGGTCGAGATGAACGGCGGCCAGGGCTTGCTGCTGCGCCAGGCGATGGCGCACGTCGGCCGCCTGCCCTGACCTCGGCGACCCGCACCTGACGAACCTCGACGGACGCCCCGACCGCGCCACGCTCAGTCGAGCGTGAGCTCCGGCCAGTCCGCGAGGTCCGCGCGCATCCTCCGGTCGTGCGTCGCGACGACGACGGCCGCCGACGTGAGCCGCAGCGCGTCGGTCAGCTCGTCGACCAGCCCGACGGACAGGTGGTTGGTGGGCTCGTCGAGGATCAGCACGTGCGGCGCGGCGAGCAGCGCGCACGCGAGGTCGAACCGGCGGCGCTGACCGACGGACAGCTCGCGCAGGGGCCGCTCGAGGTCCGTCTCGCTCAGCAGGCCGAGCGCCGCGACGGGCACGAGCTGCTCGGGGTCGATCCGGCCCGCGGCGAGCAGGTCGAGCGCGTGCCGCGCGTACGCGTCGAACGCGCTCGGCGACGACCCGTCGGCCGCGGGCGGCGCCGCGTGCTCCGCGGGGCCTTCCTGGGCGAGCACCCCGAGCCGGGCACCGGGTGCGAGCGTCCGGGTGCCGCGGTCGAGCGCGACCGACCCTGCGAGCGCCGCGAGCAGCGTCGACTTGCCCGACCCGTTCGGGCCGGTGACGAGCAGCCGCCCGCACGGCGGGACCTCGATGCGCCGCCCGGGCAGGTCGAGGCGCGGGCGGCCGCCGGGGCCCCCGTCGACCCGGGGCGCGCGCAGCTCGAGCAGCGGTCCGCCACCGCCACGGTCGCCGGCAACGGGCCTGGGGACGGACGGGAGGTCGGGGAACGCGAGCGCGGGCGGCGGCACGGGTACCTCGACCGCGTCGGCCTCCAGGCGCTGGATCAGCCGGTCGGCGGCCTTGACGTGGACGCGGGCGCGCGTGCCGCGGCGGTGCTTCTGCGAGCCCTTCGGCGGGCGCCACTCGTCGGACAGCCCCTCGTACGCGGTGTCGAGACGCTCGGCGAGGGCGAGCGCGCGCTTGCGCTCCGCGCGGTACCGCGCGCGCCAGCGGCGCAGCATCTGGTCCTTCGCGAACCGGTAGTCGGCGTAGCGCGTCGCGCCGTAGAGCGCCGGCCGGCCGTCCATCGACGGGTCGAGGTCGAGGATCGCCGTCATGACGTCGTCGAGCAGCCGCCGGTCGTGCGTGACGATGACGACCGCGCCCGGCCAGTCGCGCAGCTGCGCGGTGAGGTAGTCGACCCCGCCCGCGTCGAGGTGGTTGGTCGGCTCGTCGAGCAGCAGCACGTCGGCGCGCTCGCCGATCCGGCACGCGAGCCGCACCCGGTACCGCTCCCCCACGCTCAGCCGGTCGAGCGGCCGGTCGCGGTCGCGCGGCGCGCCGAACCGGGTGAGCGCCTCGTCGACGCGCCGGTCGGCGTCCCATGCGGCGAGGTGCTCGTAGCGGGCCATCGCGGCCGTGAGGCGGGCGAGGTCGCCGGACTCGTGGTCGAAGCCCTCGATCGCGGTCTCGAGCTCGTCCGACGCGACCCGCACGGCCGCGAGCGCGCGGTCGACGAGCGTCCCCACGGTGGTCCCGGCGGGCTCGTCGAGCTCCTGCTCGACGACCGCGAGCGTGCCCGCCCGGCGGACCGTGCCGGACAGCGGTGCGAGGTCGCCCGCGAGCAGCCGCAGCAGCGTCGTCTTGCCGGCGCCGTTCTCCCCGACGAGCCCGACACGGTCGCCCGCGGACACGACGAGGTCGACCGCGTCGAGGACGACCTGCTCCCCGTACGCGAAGGTCACCGCGTCGGCGACGACGTGCACGTGGTCGACGACCGTGTGCTCGTCCCGCCGGGCGGGCGGCGTCATCCGCCCAGCACCCGCACCAGCGTCGGGGCGAGCGCGCGGAACGCCTGGCCGCGGTGGCTGATCGCGTTCTTCTCGGCCGGGTCGAGCTCGGCGCACGTGCGCTCCTCGCCGAGCGGCACGAGCACCGGGTCGTAGCCGAAGCCGTGCGTGCCGCGCGGCGCGTCGGCGAGCGTGCCGACGAGGGCTCCCGTCTCGACGTGCTCGAACCCGTCGGGCGTGACGAGCGCGGCCGCGCACACGAACCGGGCGCCGCGGTGCTCCGCCCTGACGTCGCGCAGCTGCGCGAGCAGGAGGTCGAGGTTCGCCGCGTCGTCGCCGTGCCGGCCGGCCCAGCGGGCGGAGAAGATGCCGGGCGCGCCGCCGAGCACGTCGACCGCGAGGCCCGAGTCGTCGGCGACGGCGGGCAGGCCGGTGAACGCGGCGAGCGCGCGGGCCTTGAGCAGCGCGTTCTCGGCGAACGTGACGCCGTCCTCGACCGGCTCCGGCGCGCCTACGTCACCCGCGCCGACGACCGCGGCCGGGTCGAGGTCGGGCAGCGACGGCGTGAGGATCGCGCGGAGCTCGCCGATCTTGTGCGCGTTGTGGGTCGCGAGGACGAGCCGCGCCCCGGGGGGCACCGTCACGCGTCCACCTCGGCCACGAGGCGGGTCGCGGATCCGTCGCCGGGCGCCGACGCGAGGGCCGCCTGCTGGAGTGCCGTGAGCTGCGCGCCACCGGCGACCGCGAGGTCGAGCAGCGCGTCGAGCTCGCGACGGTCGAACGGGGCGTGCTCGGCGGTGCCCTGCACCTCGACGAACGCGCCCGAGCCGGTGACGACGACGTTCATGTCCGTCTCGGCGCGCACGTCCTCGACGTACGGCAGGTCGAGCACGGGGACGCCGTCGACGATGCCGACGCTCACGGCCGCGACCGAGTCGCGCAGCACCGTGCGGCCTGCCTTGACGATCCGCTGCTCGGTCGCCCACGCGACCGCGTCGGCGAGCGCGACGTACGCGCCCGTGATGGCCGCGGTCCGGGTGCCGCCGTCGGCCTGGAGCACGTCGCAGTCGAGCACGATCGTGTTCTCGCCGAGCGCCGACACGTCGACGACGGCGCGCAGCGACCGGCCGATGAGGCGCGAGATCTCCTGCGTCCGGCCACCGACGCGGCCCTTGACCGACTCGCGGTCCGAGCGCGTGGTCGTGGCGCGCGGCAGCATCGCGTACTCCGCGGTGACCCAGCCCTCGCCCGAGCCCTTGCGCCAGCGCGGGACGCCCTCCGTGAACGACGCCACGCACAGCACCTTGGTCCCGCCGAACTCGACGAGGACGCTGCCCTCGCCGGCGTCGAGGAAGCGTCGGGTGAGCGTGACGGGGCGCAGCTCGTCGGGGCGTCGGCCGTCCGCGCGGAGCGCAGGGGTGGTGGCGGTCATGCGGACGAGCCTAACCGCGCAGGCCGACGCGCCCGGCCGGGCGTCCGCCCCCCGCCCGCGTGCGGGCGCGCCGTCCGGACGCTCCTATGGATCGTCAAGCCGGTTGTGGGCCGTGTTCGAGCTGTCGAAACAGGTCGCGGGCGATGTAGCGCTTGAGGCAGCGGCGGATCTCGCGGTCGGTCTTGCCCTGCGCGCGGCGGCGTTCGATGTAGTCGCGTGTGGGCTGGTGGTAGCGGGTGCGGGACAGGGCGATGACGTGCAGGGCGCGGTTGAGCTGGCGGTCACCGGTCCGGTTGAGGCGGTGGCGGGTGCGCAGCCCGGAGGAGGCGGGGATGGGTGCGGTGCCGGCGAGCATCGCGAACGCGGCCTCGGATCGGATCCGGCCCGGGTGGGACCAGCTGGTCAGGACCTGGGCGGCGACGATCACCCCGACGCCGGGCGCCTCGAGCAGGTCCGGGCGCCAGGCCCGCACGATCACGGCCATGGCCTGTTCGTGCCCGCGGGCCTCGGCTTGCAGCGTGATCACGCGTCGGGCCAGGGCGCGCAGCACCGTGGCGGTCGTCGCGGTGTGGCCGTCCCAGGCGGGCCGTGCGCGCAGCCGTGCGGCGGTCGTGGTCATCGTTGCCGTCGACCGGCCGCGGAATGCCGCCCGCAGGACCTCCGGGGCGGCGACCACCAGCGCGTGCAGCTGACGTTGCGCGAGCGTGGCGGCCTCGACCGCGGAGCGACGCGCGGCCATCAACGCGGCCAGCTGGGCGCGCGGCCCGTCGGTCTTGACCTGTGCCAGGTGCTGGCGCCCCAACGCCTCCCGGGCCGCGCGGGCCGCGTCCAACGAGTCGGACTTCGCGCCATGGCGACGCGCCGCACGAGCCGGCCGGTCGAGGCTCGATGACCTGCTCACCAGCGGCGCACAGGTGGCGGGCCAGGCCAGCGCCATAGCCCCCGGCGCCTTCCAACGCCCACACCCGCGCGCCACCGTGGCCGCCAGCCCACCGCAGCAGCTGGTCGTAGCCGGCCGGGTCGGTCGCGACCGTGACCTCGGCCAACACCCCACCGGTGGTCGCGGCCACGACCGCGGCGGTGTGCGTGTGCTTGTGAGTGTCGACCCCGATGACGACGTCGACGAGTTCGGCAAGACTGGGCATCGCGTTCATCTCCTTGAACCGGGGGAACGTAGGTTCCGGTCCGGTCGGAGACGGCAGGACTGTGACGGGACACGCACCGCTGCAACGGTGCGGTCAAGCTCCTGATCAGGCCAGCAACTCCGGTCGGGCCGGGGCCGGCAACCACACGCGGACAAGTCCGCTCCAAGGCACGAGACCAGTCAGACGAAGGGTCACACGCGCAGTCACCGAGCCACAGCCCACCGCACCCATCAAGGCTGCGTCGAGATCCTCACAGTCAGACGAGCGGGCCGGTGGGACCCGTCGCCGCGACCGCGGCGGCGACGCCGCGCGGCCGCACCGCCGTGTCGCCCAGCGCGACGTCGAGCACCGCCTGCTCGGGCGACGCACCGGCGGCCAGGCGCCCGCCGATCGCGTCGCGCACCCGCAGCGCGCGGCGCCAGCCCATGACGTCGGCGACCGCGACGGCGGCGGCGTCGTCGTCGCCTGCGGGCGTCACGGCGACGGCCCAGGGGCGGCGGAGCAGCAGGCGGCCGACGAACGCGAGCACGAGCACGACGACCACCACGAGGAGGTCGAGCACGACGAGCAGGAGAGGCACGAGGAACAGCCAGACCAGCAGCACGCCGAGCACGAACGCGACCGCGCCGACGATCCACACGACGATCCCGCCGAGGTCGTCCAGGCCACCGGCGAGCTCGCCGACACCGTCGAGGGCGACGTCCGCCCCTTCCCGGTTGCGGCGGTGCGACCTGCGCAGCCGCCGGAACACGCGGGCCCACCGGGGTGCCCACTGCACGGCGACGTCGAAGGCCGGTCCGACGGGCGTGCGGACGGTACGGGTGCGCATGACCGCACAGCGTGCCAGGTGCGGGCGCGTGCTGTGGGAGGTTCCCGGCGGGACCGGCTCAGAGGGTGTGCACGTCGCCCGGGCGGGCGAGCGCGACGGGCCCGTCGTAGACCGCCCGTGCCTCCGCGACGGCGACCTGCGGGTCGTTCCACGCGGGAATGTGCGTGAGCACCAGCGAGGCCGCACCGCCGCGGGCCGCGGCCTCGCCCGCGCGCCGGCCGGTGAGGTGCACGCCGCGCACCGCGTCGTCACGCCCCTCGACGAACGCGGCCTCGGCGAGCAGCAGGTCGGCCCCGTGCGCGAGCGTGTCGAGACCGGCGCACGCGTCTGTGTCCCCGGTGTAGGCGAGCGTCACGCGCCGCGACGGGTCCGCCTCGGACGGTCCCTCGACGCGGATGCCGAAGGCCGGCACCGGGTGCTCGACGGGCACGGGCGTCAGGGTCAGCGGGCCGACGACGACGGGCGCCGACGGGTCCCACGCGTGGAACGTGAACTGCCCGCCGACGTCGGTCGCCGGGTCGCCGCCCGCGATCTGCGTGAGCCGCTGCGCGGTGCCCTCGGGGCCGTGCACGTCGACGGGCGGCAGCGCTCCGTCGGGGTGGTACCGCCGCAGCACGTTGAGCACGACCATGTCCGCGACGTGGTCCGCGTGCAGGTGGGACAGGCCGATCGCGTCGAGCCGGGTCGGGTCGCCGAACCGCTGCAACGGGCCGAGCGCGCCGTTGCCGAGGTCGAGCAGGACGGTCCACGTGCGGCCGTCCGCGTCGTCGGCCTGCACGAGGTAGCCCGACGCGGCCGAGTCCGGCCCCGGGAACGACCCGGCGCACCCGACGACGACGAGCCTCATCGCAGCGCCATCCGCGACTCGACCGACCCGACCTCCGGGCCGAGGAAGCGGCGCGCGAGCGCCTGGAACGAGTCGGGGTCGCCGGTCGCGAGGAAGCGGTGCGTCGGCGGGCCCGCCGCCGGGTCACGCTCCAGGCCGTGCGCGACGAGGGTCCGGTAGACGTCCTTCGCGGTCTCCTCCGCGCTCGACACGAGCGTCACCTCGTCGCCCATCACGTACGAGATCGCCCCGGTCAGCAGGGGGTAGTGCGTGCAGCCGAGCACGAGCGTGTCGACGCCCGCGTCCTTCACGGGCTCCAGGTACTCGCGCGCGACGGCCAGCACCTCGGGCCCCGACGTGATGCCGGCCTCGACGAGCTCGACGAACCGCGGGCACGCCTGCGTGGTGAGCGTCACGCCCGGCGCGACGGCGAACGCGTCGTCGTACGCCCGCGACTCGACGGTCGCGCGCGTCCCGATGACGCCGATCCGGCCCGTCCGCGTCGCGGCGACCGCGCGCCGGGCGGCGGGGAGGATGACCTCGACGACGGGGATGCCCCGCCGCAGCGTGTACCGCTCGCGCGCGTCCCGCAGCATCGCGGCCGACGCGGTGTTGCACGCGATGACCAGCAGCTTCACGCCCGCGTCGACCAGGTCGTCCATGACCTCCAGCGCGTGCGCGCGCACCGCGGCGAGCGGCTTGGGGCCGTACGGCGTGTTCAGGGTGTCGCCGATGTAGAGCGTGGACTCGTGCGGCAGCTGGTCGAGGATGGACCGTGCCACCGTGAGACCGCCGACGCCGGAGTCGAAGATGCCGAGGGGGGCGTCGTTCACGGGCGAGAGCCTAACCCTCGTGCGACGGACGCCCGGACGCCCCGCCGCGCCGCGCGTGGTCGAGCATGAGCCCGACCAGCGACTCCTGCAGCCAGCTCAGCGCGCCGTACAGCGACACCAGGTAGCGGCGGACGTCGACGTCCTGTCCCTCGGCGTCGTCGGAGAGCACGTCGTACAGCGCCTCGGCGTCCTGGTCGGTCCGGACGTCGAGCCGTTCGGCGAGCACGAGGCGCAGGTCGGTGATGGCTGCCGCGAGCTCGGGGGCGTCGTTCGGCGCGACCGTCAGCAGGTCCTGGCGTCGCCCGTCGCCCGGGGTCGTCAGCAGCGTCCACATCGCCCCGAGCCGGGCCACCTTGCGCGCGCGCAGGTCGTCCTCCGTGAGCCGGCGGAACTCGGCGGCCACCTCGGCGTCGTCCTGCGACGCGTCGGGCAGGAGGCGACGCACCGCGGGGTCCTGCGGCGGCGGGATCCGCTCGGCGCGCACGAGCGGCACGTCGGGCGCGGCGGCCGGACCGGACTCCTCGAACCGCGGCGCGCCCAGCAGCTGCGCGACGTCGGCGACGAGCGCCGCGACGACCTCCCGCTCCGTGGCGTCGAGCCGTGCGACGAACGCGCCGTGCTTCTCCGTGAACGCGCGCATCAGACCCCGCTGCGCTGCAGCGTCGCCCACAGGCCGAAGCCGTGCATGGCCTGCACGTCGACCTCCATGCCCTCGAGCGACCCGCTCGACACGACCGCCCGCCCCTCCTCGTGGACCTGGCGCATGAGCTTCTCGGCCTTCTCGTGCGGGTGGCCGAAGTACGTCTCGAACACGTAGGTCACGTAGGACATCAGGTTGACGGGGTCGTTCCACACGATGGTGACCCACGGGTCGGCGACGGCCGCCTGCTCGGCGGCCTCGACGCGCTCGTCGGGGGCGGTCTGCACGGGCACCCGACCACTGTAGGTGCCCGTGCGCGCCGGGCGCGCCGCCCGGTCCCGGGCGCCCTACGTTGGCGGCATGACGCACCCGCAGCCCGCCGCCGTCCCCGTGACGTCGCTGCTCACCGACCGCTACGAGCTCACGATGCTGCAGGCGGCGCTCGCCGACGGCACCGCGCTCCGCCGCTGCGTGTTCGAGGTGTTCACGCGCCGGCTCCCGCCCGGCCGCCGGTACGGCGTCGTCGCCGGCACGGGCCGGCTGCTCGAGGCGCTGCCCGCGTTCCGGTTCACGTCGCGCGAGCTCGACTGGCTGTCCGACGAGGGCGTCGTCGACGACGCGACGCTCGCCTTCCTCGCGGACTACCGGTTCACGGGCTCGGTCCGCGGGTACGCCGAGGGCGAGGTGTTCTTCCCGCAGTCGCCGCTGCTGGTCGTCGAGGGCACGTTCGCGGAGGCGGTGCTGCTCGAGACGCTCGCGCTGTCGATCCTCAACTACGACTCGGCGGTCGCGTCCGCGGCGTCACGCATGACGAGCGCCGCGGTCGACCGCCCCGTGCTGGAGATGGGCGCGCGCCGCGCGCACGAGGAGGCGGCCGTGTCCGCGGCCCGCGCCGCGGTCGTCGCGGGGTTCGCGGCGACGTCGAACCTGGAGGCGGGACGGCGGTACGGGCTCGAGACGATCGGGACCGCGGCGCACGCGTTCACGCTCCTGCACGACGACGAGGAGGCCGCGTTCGCGGCGCAGGTGGCGGCCCAGGGGCCGGGCACGACGCTGCTCGTCGACACGTACGACGTGCGGCGGGGCGTCGAGCGGGCGCTGGCGGCGGCCGGCACCGGGCTGGGCGCGGTGCGGCTGGACTCGGGCGACCTCGGGGTGCTCGCGACGGAGGTGCGGGCGCAGCTCGACGCGGCGGGGGCGCACGGCACGCGCATCGTCGTGACGTCGGACCTCGACGAGTACGCGATCGCGGCGCTCGCCGCGGCACCGGTCGACGTCTACGGGGTCGGGACGTCGGTCGTGACGGGCTCGGGTGCGCCGACGTGCGGCATGGTCTACAAGCTGGTCGCGCGCGAGGGGCGGGACGGGGCGCTCGCGCCGGTCGAGAAGAAGTCGTCGGCGAAGACGAGCGTCGGGGGCCGCAAGACCGCGGCGCGGCGGCGGGGGCCGGACGGCCGGGCCGCGGAGGAGGTGCTGGTGACGGGTCCCGACGACGCCGTGGCGTCGTGGGAGCCGGAGGGCGCCGACCTGCGGGCCCTGCACGTGCCGCTCGTGACCGAGGGCGAGGTGGACGCGTCGTGGACGGGTCCGGAGGGGGTGCGCCGGGCACAGGAACGGCACCGCGCCTCGCGGGACGAGCTGCCGCGCGGTGCGCGACGGCTGTCGGCCGACGAGGCCGCGGTGCCGACCGTGACGCTGCGGCTGGCCGGACGGGACTGAGGGACCGTCCGGCCAGACCGCTGCGCGGGGACCAGGCCGCGGGCGAGCGGCGGGGCGCAGGGGGCTAGGCCCTCGCCGCTCGCGCCCGCGGCCGGGTCAGATCCGGGCTCGGCCGCGACCGCGGCCGACCAGCCCGAGGATCAGGCTGACGACCAGGACGGCGATACCGATCCACAGGAGGAACTCACCGACCCCGGCGAAGCCGAGGATGAGGAGAACCGCTCCGACGAGGACGAGGATGAGCCAGCTGGGCATGGTGCGACCCCTTTCTTCGTGGTCACCGTGAGCGTCCGGGGGAACCCGGCGCCGTGAAGCACGGGGAAGACGTTGCCGAACGGGTGACGGGCCCGCACGTCGAGAGGACGAGTTGCGGGCGCGCCGGTCGCTGCTATGTGGTCGCGCGTCCAGCGCGCTGACCTGGGCTGATGAGAGGATTGACACCGTTTCACATCGTGAGACAGGGGTTGCCTCGTCTCAACGTCGAGGCGTAACGGCCGTCACCGCTTGCCGACGAACCAGCCCCGGAGCATCTCCACGCGCGCCGTGAGCTGCGCCGGGTCCGCGAGCGCGACCTCCGGCCCACCGCACCGCCGACGCAGCTCCGCGTGCACGGCACCGTGCGGCTGCCCGCTGCGCCGCGACCACGCCCCGACGAGCTGCGCGAGCTCCTTGCGCAGCTCGGCCTGCTTGCGGTGGTCCATCTCCTCCACGGGCGCCGCCTGCGTCCGGCGCCGGCCCTTGAGCTGGTCCGCCTGCCGCTGGCGCAGCAGCGCCGACACCTGGTCGGCGTCCAGCAGGCCCGGCAGGCCGAGGAAGTCGAGCTCCTCGTCCGAGCCCACCGCGGCCTCGGTGCCGAACTCGCCGCCGTCGAACAGCACGCGGTCGAACGACGCCTGTGCCTCGAGCGCCACGAACGTGCCCTGCTTGCCGTCGGGCCCGACCGCGTCGGGACCGTTCTGCTCGGCGTTCGCGGCCGCGAGCAGCGCGTCCTCGGGGTTGTACTCCAGCCCTTGCTCCTCGGCCGTCTGCGGCCGGTCCAGGGCGTGGTCGCGCTCGAGCTCGAGGCTGCTCGCGAGGCCCAGGAGCTGCGGCACCGACGGCAGGAACACCGACGCCGTCTCGCCGCGCTTGCGGGCCCGCACGAACCGCCCGACGGCCTGCGCGAAGAACAGCGGCGTCGCGGTGCTGGTCGCGTAGACGCCGACCGCGAGGCGCGGCACGTCGACGCCCTCGGACACCATCCGGACCGCGACGAGCCAGCGCGAGTCGCCCGCGGAGAACTCGTCGATCCGGTCGCTCGCGCCGTCGTCGTCGGACAGCACGACCGTCGGCGACTCCCCCGTGAGCCGCGCGAGGTGGCCGGCGTACGCGCGCGCGTCGGTCTGGTCGGTCGCGATGATCATCGCGCCCGCGTCCGGGACCGCCCGCCGCACCTCGGTGAGCCGCCGGTCGGCGGCCGCGAGGACGCTGGGGATCCACTCGCCGTTCGGGTCCAGCGCGGTCCGCCACGCCTGCGCGGTCATGTCCTTGGTCAGCGGCTCGCCGAGGCGCGCGCTGACCTCGTCGCCCGCGCGCGTCCGCCAGCGCATCGAGCCGCTGTACGACAGGAAGATCACGGGCCGCACGACGTGGTCGCGCAGCGCGTCGCCGTAGCCGTAGGTGTAGTCGGCGACGCTGCGCCGGATCCCCTCGTGGTCGCGCGCGTACTCGACGAACGGGATCGCGGCCGTGTCGGAGCGGAACGGCGTCCCCGTGAGGCTCAGCCGCCGCGTTGCGTCCTCGAACGCCTCGCGCACCGCGTCGCCCCACGACAGCGCGTCGCCGCCGTGGTGCACCTCGTCGAGGATGACGAGCGTCCGCTCGGCCGTCGTCCGCGCCGCGTGCAGCGCGGGCTTCGACGCGACCTGCGCGTACGTGACGGCGACACCGTCGAACCCGTGGCCGTGCCGGCCCTGCGCGTTCGAGAAGTTCGGGTCGAGCCGGATCCCGACGCGCGCCGCGGCGTCGGCCCACTGCTTCTTCAGGTGCTCCGTCGGCGCCACGACCGTGACGCGACGCACGACGCGGGCCTCGAGCAGCTCGGTCGCGATGCGGAGCGCGAACGTCGTCTTGCCCGCCCCGGGCGTCGCGACCGCGAGGAAGTCACGCGGCGAGCGCTCCCGGTACAGGTCCAGCGCCTCGGCCTGCCACGCACGCAGCTTGCCCGCGGTCCCCCACGGCGCACGCCCGGGGAACGCCGGCGGCAGGTGGGAGGCCGCCGACGTGGACGCGTGGGACGTGGTGGAGGACGGGCGTGCGGCCGCGCTCACTTGCCGCCGCGGCCGAAGCCCCAGCGACGACCCCCGCCCGAGCCCTCGGAGCCGCCGTCGCCGGACGCACCCTCGCCGTCCTGCGGGTCACGCAGCCCCTCGTAGATCTCCTTGCAGACGGGGCACACCGGGAACTTGTTCGGGTCCCGGCCCGGCACCCAGACCTTGCCGCAGAGCGCGATCACGGGCTTGCCGCTCATCGCGGACTCCATGATCTTCTCCTTGCGCACGTAGTGCGCGAAGCGCTCGTGGTCGCCGGGCTCGACCTGCTCGTGGGTCTCCTGGCGCTCCAGCACGCTCGTCGACGTGCCCTGGCCCGGGTCGTTCGGGTCGGCGGGGCCGGTCGGCGGGAGGGGCTCAGTCATGCGCAGGAGTCTACGTCGCAGCGCCCACGCGACCGTGAGCGACACCGGTCGGCGGACTAGGTAGACAGCCTGCCTAGGTAGCCGTACTGTCTAGCGCGTGACGACGACCCCCTGGCCCGGCGAGTGGCTGCGCGGCGTCCTCGACCTGTGCGTCCTCGCCGTCCTCGCCGAGGGCGAGACGTACGGCTACGCGCTGGCCGCCCGGCTCGACGCGCTGGGCCTCGGCACGATCAAGGGCGGCACCCTCTACCCCCTGCTCGCGCGGCTCGAGCAGGCCGGGCAGGTCACCACGCGGTGGGAGCCCGGCGAGGGCGGCCCCGGCCGGAAGTACTTCGCGCTCACGTCCGCGGGACGCACCGCGCTCGCCGCGCGCGCGGACGCGTGGCGGACGTTCGCTGCGCTCACCGTCGAGCTGACGTCCGCGGCCGACCGCCGCGACCGCACCGAGGAGGCACGCGCATGACCGACCCCGCCACCACGTCCACGCTGGTCCCGGAGCCGTGGCGCACCACGTTCGTGCTCGAGCTGCGCGAGCGCGGCGCCGACGGTCGTGTCGTCGGCGAGGCCCTCGCGGAGGTCGAGCAGTTCTGCAGCGACAGCGGGCAGTCCGCGGTCGACGCGTTCGGTGACGCCCGCGCCTACGCGGCGAGCCGGGTCGACGCCCCCGCGCGGCGGTTCGGCGGAGTCGGGCGCGAGCTCGTCCCGACCGCGGTCGGCGTCGTCGGGATGCTCCTCGTGCTGTGGGCGGTCGGCGCCGACGGCCCGACGCTCGACGTCACCGTCGGCCGCTCGCTCGTGCCGCCCCTGCTCGTCGGCGGGGCGGTCCTCGCGGTGCACGTCGCCGTCCGCAGCCGCCTGGCCCTCGCGGGGACCGTCGCCGCGCTGCTCGTCGCGGTCGTCGTCCTCGACCGCGTCGCGACCGCGTCGCTCGTCACGACGACGCCCGCCGTCGCGGCGCTCGTGGGCACCGCGCTCCTGCTCGGCGAGGCGGGCTGGCAGACGTGGACCGCGATGCGCCGGCCCGAGCCCGTCGTGGTCGTCGCACCGGGGTCGGACCCGCGCGACGAGCGCCGCCGCAACGTGCGCGCGGGGGTCGCGCTCGCGTGGCTGCTTCCGGCGATGACCACGGTCGCCTCGGCGTTCTCCGCGCTCGTCCGCGCGCTGCTGCCGTGACGTCCGGCGCCCGAGCGCGTCAGAGCCCCTGCCAGCCCGGCTTCGCCGCGTACGTCTCGCGGTAGTAGTCCGCGAGCTGCAGGCGCGACGCGGCGGCGTCGTCGACGAGCACCGTGACGTGCGGGTGGTGCTGCAGGACCGTCGCCGGCCACATCGCGCTCACCGGCCCCTCGGCGAGCTGGTGCACCGCCTCGGCCTTGCCCCGGCCGGTCGCCAGGAGCACCAGGTGCCGCGCCGCCATGATCGTCGCGAGCCCCTGCGTGAGGCAGTGCGTCGGGACCTGGTCGACGTCGCCGCCGAAGAACCGCGCGTTGTCCTCGCGGGTCTGCCGGGTGAGCGTCTTGATCCGCGTGCGCGACGCGAGCGACGAGCCCGGCTCGTTGAACGCGACGTGCCCGTCCGTGCCGATGCCGAGGATCTGCAGGTCGACCCCGCCCGCGTCCGCGATCGCCTGCTCGTACGCCGCGCACGCGGCGGGCACGTCGGTCGCCAGGCCGTCGGGTCCCTGGACGGCGCCGTCCGCGAAGTCGACGCGGGACGCGATCTCCTTCTCGATGACGTTGCGGTACCGCTCCGGGTGGTCGGCGGGCAGGCCGACGTACTCGTCGAGCATGAACGCGCGCGCGTGCGCGAACGACAGCCCCTCCTCCGCGTGCCGGCGGGCGAGCTCGTCGTAGACGGCGAGCGGGCTCGACCCCGTCGCGAGCCCGAGCACGGCGGTCGGCCGTGCACGCAGCAGCCGCTCGACCGCGTCGGCCGCGATCCGCGCGAGCTGCGCCGCGGGCGCGATGACGACCTCCATCAGCGTTCCTCTCGTCGGGCCGCGACGGTACCGCGGCCGGTCATGCGTCGTACTCGCCGCGGCCGACGAGAGCGGCGCCGACGGCCCCGACGGGGACCCCGTCCGGCGCGAGCGTCACCCGGTCGGCCAGGCGCATCGACGCGAGGAACGGCGACGTCGCAGCGGCCGCGTCGAGGACGCCCCGCACCGCGTCGAGCAACGGCGGGCCGACGGCGCTCACGCCGCCGCCGATCACCACGTGCCGCACGTCGCACGTGAGCACGAGGACGCGCACCCCGGCGGCGACGGCCGCGGCGAACTGGTCGCGCAGCGCGACCGCCTCCGGGTCGCCGTCCGCGGCCGCGGCGAACACCTCGGCCGGGGCCGGGGCTCCCGTGCGGCTGGACCACGCCGCGTCGAGCGCGGACCCCGACGCGTACTGCTCGAGGCAGCCGGTCTGGCCGCACTTGCACGGCAGGCCGTCGGGCACGAACGTCAGGTGCCCGATCTCCCCCGCCGCGCCCTGCGACCCGCGCCGCAGCCGGCCGTCGAGCAGGAGCCCGGCGGCCAGGCCGGTGCCGAGCGCGAGGAACGCGAGGTCGTGGTGCGCGTCGTCCGCGCGCGGCTCGACGAACCGCGCCGCCCCGACGACGGCCGCGTTGAGGTCGTTCTCCAGGCGGACCGGCACCGTGCCGAGCCGGTCCGCGACCAGAGCCGCGAGCCCGACGCGCTCGTCGATCCCCAGGTTGACGGCGTGCTCGACCGTGCCCGCCGCGACGTCGACGACGCCCGGCAGGCCGAGCCCGACGCCGACCAGGTCGTCGACCGCGACGCCCGCGAGCGCCGCGAGCTCCTCGACGGCCGCGACCGCGCCGGCGACGACGCCGTCGAGACCGCGCA
The DNA here is from genome assembly GCF_028583725.1 of Cellulomonas fimi. Classification (NCBI taxonomy): domain Bacteria; kingdom Bacillati; phylum Actinomycetota; class Actinomycetes; order Micrococcales; family Cellulomonadaceae; genus Cellulomonas; species Cellulomonas fimi. Next base: position 2,935,096 of record NZ_CP110680.1, read on the forward strand.
CCGTCCCCGCCTTCACCTGGTGCCGGACCGCGCCCGACGGGTCGAGCACCACCCCCAGGACCTTGCTGCCCCCGATGTCCAGCCCGACGGACCAGCCGCCGGACCTCACCCGCACGTCCACGTCAGCCCTTCACCGCGCCCGCCACCAGGCCGGACGTCATCTTCCCCTGCACGAACAGGAAGAACACGATCACGGGGACCGCGATGATCGCGGCACCCGCCATGACGACACCCCAGTCGGTCGCCCGGTTGGCCTCGACGAGCCCCTGGAGCCACAGCGGCAGGGTGCGCTGGGTCGGGTCCGTCATGACGACGAGGGCGAGGGTGTACTCGTTCCACGCCTGCAGGAACCCGTAGACGCCGGAGGCGACCAGGCCGGGGGCCAGCAGGGGGAACGTGATGCGGAAGAACGCGCCGGTGCGGGACAGCCCGTCGACCATCGCGGCCTCCTCGAGCTCGATCGGCACGCCCGCGACGAAGCCGCGCAGCATCCAGATCGTGAACGGCAGGATCGCGGCCGTGTAGACGAGCGCGAGGCCGCCGACGCGGTTCACGAGGTCCCAGCCGTCGAGCAGCTGGTACTGCGAGATGAACAGGCCCTCGGCGGGGATCATCTGCACCACGAGGATCGTGAGGATGAACGACTTGCGGCCCTTGAACCGGAACCGGCTCACCGCGAGCGCGGCGAGGAACGCGAAGACGAGCGCGGCGACCAGCACGATCACGACGACCGACAGGGACACGCGCATGGCGGCCCAGAACGAGTCGTCGTTCACGACGCGGCGGAAGTTCGACATGGTGCCGCCGAACGGCAGGAACGTCGGGTCGGGTGCCTGCAGCTTGTTGAGCGGCAGGAACGCGCTGTTGATCATCCAGTAGATCGGGAACACCCAGACGACCGCGACGAGCACCGCGACGAGTCCCAGCACGCGGCGCGCGAGCGGGCTCTGCGTGCGGCCGGACTCCTTCGACGGCCGGCGGCGCGGCGCGCGGCGCGCGATCGCGTCGGTCGCGGCGGGGTCGGGCACCCCGTGGGGCGCGGGGGCGGGGGGCGTGGCGAGCGCGCTCACAGCTCGTCCTCCTTGAGCATCTGCCGGATGTAGAACCCGGTCAGGGCGAGCGTGATGACGAGCATGATCGTGGCCAGCGCACCGGCCTTCGAGAACTCGTCGGAGTACGAGTAGATGAGGGTGCCGAGCAGGTTCGTCTCCCGCGTGGGCGCACCGGCGCGCTGCAGGACGTAGATCTGCGTGAACACCTTGAGGTCCCAGATCACCTGCAGCAGCAGCACGATCGACAGGACGGGCCGCATGATCGGGATCGTGATGCGCCAGAAGCGCTGCCGCGCGGAGGCGCCGTCGAGCTGGGCGGCCTCCATCGTCTCCTCGGGGACCTGCAGCAGGCCCGCGTAGACGGAGAACACGACGAACGGCACGGACATCCAGACGACGATCACGGTCGCGACGACGTAGAACGACAGCGGCTCGACGATCCAGGAGTGCCCGGCCATCGAGTCGACGCCGAAGACGTTGACCAGCACCCAGTTGATGACGCCGTACTGCGTGTCGAACAGCCACTGCCAGACGGTCATCGACGCGAGGACGGGCGTGCCCCACGCGAGCAGCAGGGACACCTGGAGCGTGGTGCGCGCGGCGCGGCCGACGCGGGCCATGAGCACCGCGAGCGCCATGCCGATCACCATCGTGAGCGCGGCGTTGACGAGGCAGAACGCGATGGACCGGGCGATGACCGTCCACACGTAGGGGTCGGACAGCAGGTCGGTGTAGTTCGCCAGGCCCACCCACTCGGCGGGCTGGCCGAACTGCTGGCGCAGCCCGTACTCCTGGAAGGAGATGACGAACTGCCGGACGAGGGGGTAGCCGAGGGCGACGGCGATGACGGCGGCGGCGGGGACGAGCAGTCCGTAGACGCCGAGCCGGGGCCGGCGACGCCGGACGGGTGCGACCGGGGCGTCGGGCGCATCCGTCGCGAGGGCGGTGGCTGCCATGCGGGAGAGCTCCTTCGAGGGTGCGGCCGGGCCGGGGGCTGTGCGCCGGCGGCCCGGCCGCGCCTGACCGGGGCCGGCCGGGTCCGTCCGTGACGGGGCCCGGCCGGCCGGTGGATCAGTTGAGCGTGTCCTCGAGGAGCTGGTCCGCGTCCGCCGCGGCCTGCTCCACGGGGGTGCCCGTGGCGATCTTCTGGAAGAAGTCCTCCAGGATCCGGTCGCCCTCGACGTCGGCCCACTTCTCGGCGGCCGGGGTCAGCTTGGCGTTGATCGCGGCCGAGACGGCGGCCTGGGCGTAGACGTCGTCACCCATCGACGACGTGTACTCGGTGTTGCCCGGGATGAGGCCGTTCTGGCCGAGCATCTCCTGGAACTCGGGCGAGTAGATGATGCGGATGAGGTTCTTCGCGAGCTCCTGGTTCTTCGACTTCGCGGCGACCGCGATGTTCGAACCGCCCGCGAAGGCCGTGGCGAACTCGCCCTCGGTGTTGCCGGGCATCGCGAAGATGCCGGTGTGCTCCTCGTTGCAGGCCTGCTGCTCGCCGCGGAGCGCCTTGGCCTCGTCGGACGTGTCGTCGGGGTCGACGCCCTTGTTGCACTGCGGCAGGTCGATGCTCCAGCGCGCCCAGGTCGGCGCGGAGAACATCGCGGCCTGGCCCGCGTTGAACGGGACCCACGGCTCGTTCGAGTCGGCGTCGGCCGGCGCGTTGGTGGCGTTCGCGAACAGGTCGGCGACCTGCTCGAGACCGTCGACCGACTTCGGGTCGGACAGCGCGCCCTTCCACTGGTCACCGTCCTGCACCGCGAAGTCACCGCCCGCGGTGTAGAGCCACGTCGCGCCGTTGTACCAGTCCTGGCCCGGGAACCAGAACCCGGAGACCGTGTCCGACTGCAGCTTCTTCGCGGCCTCGCCGAACTCCTGGATCGTCGTGGGGACCTCGACGCCCGCGGCGGCGAACATGTCCTTGTTGTAGAACACGGCACGCGCGCCCGAGTAGTACGGCAGGGCGTAGTTCTTGCCGTCCACCTTGCCCGCCTCGACGAAGCCGTCGAGCAGCTTGGCGCCACCGACCTCCTCGTAGAGGTCGCTGATGTCCGAGAACGCGCCCGCGTAGGTGAACGTCGCGGACTGGGTGTTGCCGATCTCGACGACGTCCGGCGTCTGCTCCTCGGAGGCGAGCGCGGTCTGCAGGCGCGGCACGAGGCCGCTCCAGTCCTGCTCCTCGATGACGAGCTTCGAGCCGGGGTTCTCCTTCTCGAACGTCGTCACCAGGTACTCGCGGAGCGCGTCACCGGTGTCGGTGCCGTTCAGCCACAGCTTGATCGTGGCGGGCGCCGGGGTGCCACCGTCGGTCGTGTCGTCCGAACCGGTGTCGTCGCCGGAGCTGCACGCCGTGAGGGTGAGCGCGGCTGCCACGCCGACGGCCGCGAAACGTAGCATCTTCACGTTGGGGTTCCTCCCGTGAGCGAGGCGAGCGCCGAACGGCGTCGCCGGGGTGGTGATTCCGACTGCAACGGGTCGGCTCGGGGTCGTCACGTGACCCCGAGCTGACCTGACAGGACGAGGACCGTCGCGCCGGCGAGAGTCCCGTCCTCGTCGAGCGAGCCCATCCGCAGCGCCAGCCCGTCGCCGATGACGGGCATGGTGCGGGTGCGGAGGGTGGCGAGCGCCGACTCGCGGAGAGGGCCGTCCAGCAGCTCCGAGGGGCCGGAGAGCAGGACCTCCGCGAGGTCGAGCGCGCTGACGACGGGTGCGAGGGCGATGCCCAGCAGCCGTCCGACCGACGCCAGCTCGGCGTCGGAGTCCTGGGGGTCGCGTCCGGCGGTGCGGCGGCGCAGCGCGGGGACGGAGAGCACGGTCTCGAGGCAGCCCTCGCGCCCGCACGCGCAGGGCGCGGGACGCTCGGGGGTGTCGGCGTCGAGGACCGTGACGTGGCCGATCTCGCCCGCCGCGTGGTGGCGGCCGAGGACGAGCGCGCCGTCGACGACGATGCCCGCGCCCACGCCCTGCCCGACCGTGACGACGATCGTGCCCTTGCCGCTCGCGTCGCCGTAGGTGAACTCCGCGAGCGCGCGCGTGTTGGCGTCGTTCGCGACGTGCACGGGGACGCCGAGCGACGCGGTGAGGCGCTGCGCGAGCGGCACGCCGTACCAGCCGCGGTTGGGCGCCTGGACGACGACGCCCGCGGGGTCGATGACGCCGGGCGACGCGATGCCGACACCGATGACGGTGCGCTGCGCGGCGCCGAGCAGGTCGCGGCACAGCGCGTCGAGCAGCTCGACCGCGTCCTCCCCCGTGCGGCCGTCGAGCGGGACCGACCGGCGGGCGACGACGCTGCCGTCGAGGTTCATGACCGCGCCGTGCAGGCGGGTGTCGTCGGTGAGGTCGACCGCGACGACCTGGTACGCCTCGGTGCGCATCCCGACGAGCGTGGCCGGCTTGCCGACCTTGCCCTCGGCGCGGACCCCGAGCTCCTCGACCAGGCCCTCCCCGATGAGCTCGGCGACGAGGCCGGAGACGGTGACGCGGGTGAGCCCGGTGCTGCGCGCGAGGTCGGCGCGCGACGACGGGCCGACGTGGAAGAGGTGCGCGAGGACCATCGACCGGTTGTGCGCGCGGCCGTGCTCGGGCAGCGCCTTGGCCGTGGGCCGCAGCGCGCGCCCGACCGGCCGGGCGGTCCCGCTGCCGGCCGCCGAGCCGGGCGTGGTGGTCGTCGTCACGTTTGTTAGTAGAGCGTCCTTACTAATCTCGGTCAAGTGTCCATCTGTGACCGTGACCACATCGTGACCGAGCGTTCACACGTCCGGAACACCGTCGCCGCCGGTCACGTTGGACGACGCATGGAGCTCGGCCTCTACACCTTCGGCGACATTCACCCGGATCCCGTCTCCGGCGCGACGACCTCTCCCGCTCAACGGCTGCGCGAGATCCTCGAGCGCATCCGCCTCGCCGAGGACGTCGGCCTCGACTACGTCGGCATCGGGGAGCACCACCGGCCCGACTACGCGATCTCCTCCCCCGCGACCGTGATCGCCGCGGCGCTCGCGCAGACGTCGCGCATCACCGTCGGCTCCGCCGTCACCGTGCTGTCCACCGAGGACCCCGTCCGCGTGCACCAGCAGTTCTCGACCATGGACCTCTACTCCGGCGGCCGCGTCGAGCTGCTCGCCGGACGCGGCTCCTTCATCGAGTCCTACCCGCTGTTCGGTGCGTCCCTCGACGACTACGACGCGCTCTTCGACGAGAAGATCGGCCTGCTGCTGCGCCTCGACGAGGCCGAGCGCACGACGTGGTCGGGCCGGTTCCGCGCGCCGCTCGACGACGCGCTCGTCCTCCCCCGCCCGCTCGACAAGCCGGGCCTCGGCCCCCACCTGCGCATCGCGATCGCCACCGGCGGCAACCCCCGCTCGTCGGCACGCGCGGGCATGCTCGGCCTGCCCGTCTCCTACGCGATCATCGGCGGGCAGCCCGCGTCGTTCGCGCCGCTCGTCGACCTCTACCGCGAGTCGTACGCAGCCTCGACGCGGCCCGGCCGCCCCGAGCAGCCGTTCGTGTCCGTCGCCGGCATGGGCTTCGTCGCCGACGACCCGCGCGCCGCGCGGGACTTCTTCTACCCATACTGGCACGACTCCCTCCGTCGGATCGCGTCCGAGCGCGGGTTCGCGCAGCCCAACCGGATCGCGTTCGAGTCGCAAGCCGCGCGCGGCGGCGCGTACGTCGTCGGGCACCCCGGGGAGGTCGCCGAGCGGATCGTCGCGCTGCACGGCGTGCTGCACCACGACCGGCAGGCGTTCCAGATGGACCTGTCCGGCGTCCCGCACGCCGAGTCGATGCACGCGATCGAGCTGCTCGGCACGCGCGTCGCGCCCTTGGTGCGGGACGCGGTCGGCTGACGCCCTCGGGCCCCGCGCGGTCAGACCCGGGCGCGCGTGACCGACGGGCGGTCGACGAGCGCCCAGGTGACGGCCGCCAGCGCCACGGCCACGAGCGCGACGGACGGCCACGCGCCCAGGTGCGGCGCGAGCAGGTGCGAGACGACGAAGCACGAGGCCGCGACGACGAGCACCACCGCGGTCCGCAGGGATCCCGCCGGCCGCCACGCCCGCACGGCGCACCACGCGCCGCCGGCCAGCAGCACCGCTCCCCCGAGCGCCCGGACGTCGGTGGCCTGCGCGACGGCGAACCCGACGACGAGCGTCAGGGCGGCGATCAGCGCCGTGGGGACCCGGTGCACGCCGTCACCCTACGGCGCTCGCCACGGGCCTCGGGTCAGGCCGTCGCCCACCGGATCTCGACGCGCCGGTTGCGGGCCATCGCCTCCGGGTCGGGCGCTCCGCCGGCGTACTCCGACGCGAGCGGCTCGCTCGACCCCGCGCCGCCGACCGCGAGCACGAGGTCGGGCCGCGACGTCCGCAGGACCGCCGCGACGGCCTCCGCGCGGGCGCTCGACAGCGGCAGGTTGATCGCGTCGCCGCCGCGCGAGTCCGTGTGGCCGACCACCGACACCTGCGCGCCCTGCGGCACCTGCGCGGCCTGGGCCTCGACCGCGGCGAGCGCGGCGGCGTCGAGGTCGGCGCTGCCGAACGCGAACAGCACGTCCGAGCCGATCGTCAGCACGGTCGTGGTGCCGTCCTGCTGCGGCGGCTCGACGGCCTCGACGGACCCGTCGGTCGAGTAGCGGTCGATCGACTTCTCGATCGTCGCCGCCGACGGCTCGGGGGCGTCCGAGCGGTCCGTGTAGCCCGCGGGGACGACGGCCAGCGGGAGCGCCAGACCGGCCGCGACGGCGAGGTGCAGGGCGCTCACGACGCCACCGGGATCGCGGGCAGCTCGACCGACCACTCGTCGATCGTGAACGTCAGCTCGTCGACGTCGTCCTCGGGTGCCGCGTACACGAACCACGACTCCATCGGCTCGCCGTCGCGCGTGACGGCGTCGTCGTTGGTCAGCCAGTCCTGCGCCCCCTCGCCCTCGATCACGGAGTAGCGCTTGAGGTTCTGCCGGTCGAGGAGCACCGGGTGCAGGAAGAAGAAGTCGTTCATCTCGGAGAGCGTGACCTCGTCGTCGGCCTTCGCCAGGTGCGGCGTGAACGCGACGCGCAGCGTCATCGTCGAGCCGTTGCCGTCGAGCGTGAGCGAGCGCACCGCGACGTCGACGGTGCCGATCCCGTTCGGGAGGGTCGCCTCCGCCTCCGCGACGGTCGTCAGGTCGCCACCCGCGCCCGCGTCCGCCGACGCGCTCGGGGACGCGCCCGTCGGACTCGGGTCGGGGTCCGAGCCGCCCGTGCAGGCGGCCAGCGGGGCGGCGAGCACGAGAAGGGCGGCGAGCGTCGCACGACGGCGCGCGGGATGAGGGCGGGTCGGCTGGGGCATCCCGCGATGATGCCCGATCCGTCCGGTTCCCCCGCGGCCGTCCCACCGGCCGCCCGTCGCCGTCACCCGGACGGAGGACCCGCGACCGTACCCGGTCGGACCAGCGTCGGCACCGACGGACGTCCTGTGCGGCCTGGTGACCGGCCGGGCTAGGTTGGGACGGCCAGCGCGGTCGCGCACCCATCACCCGCTCCGAGAGGGAGACCCGTGTCCTCGCACCCCATCGACGCCACCAGCACGAGCGCGTGGCAGGACCTGTCCGCGCACGAGGCCGAGCTGCACGCCGACCTGCGCGGCTGGTTCGCCGCGGACCCGGCGCGTGCTGAGCGCCTGTCGTTCCCGCTCGCCGACCTGCACGTCGACCTGTCGAAGAACCTCGTCACGGACGAGACGCTCGCGCTGCTCGTGCGGCTCGCCGACGAGGTCGGCCTGAGCGACCGGCTCCAGGCGCAGCTGCGCGGCGACCACATCAACGTCACCGAGGACCGTGCGGTGCTGCACACCGCGCTGCGCCGGCCCGCGGGGGCGTCGCCCGCGCTGGTCGTCGACGGCCAGGACGTCGACGCGGACGTGCAGGCGGAGCTCACGAAGATGTACGCCTTCGCGGACCGCGTCCGTTCCGGCGCGTGGACCGGGGTGACCGGCGAGCGGGTGCGCACGGTCGTCAACATCGGCATCGGCGGCTCCGACCTCGGGCCCGTCATGGCGTACGAGGCGCTCAAGCCGTACGTGCAGGACGGCCTCGAGGTGCGGTTCGTGTCGAACATCGACCCGACGGACCTGGCGGAGAAGGTCAAGGGCCTCGACCCCCGCACGACGCTGTTCATCGTCGCGTCGAAGACGTTCGGGACCCTCGAGACGCTGACCAACGCGCGCCTCGCGCGCGACTGGCTGTGGCGCGAGCTCGGCACGGAGGACACCGACGAGGCCCGCAACGCCGCCGTCGCGCAGCACTTCGTCGCGGTGTCCACGGCGCTCGACAAGGTCGCGGCGTTCGGCATCGACCCCGCCAACGCGTTCGGCTTCTGGGACTGGGTCGGCGGCCGGTACTCGGTCGACTCGGTGATCGGCACGTCGCTCGCGATCGCGATCGGCCCCGACGCGTTCCGGGACTTCCTCGCGGGCTTCCACGCGGTCGACACCCACGTCGCCACGACGCCGTTCGCGCAGAACGTGCCCGTCCTCATGGGCCTGCTCAACGTCTGGTACGTCAACTTCCTCGGCGCGCACACGCACGCCGTCCTCCCCTACGCGCAGTACCTGCACCGCTTCCCGGCGTACCTGCAGCAGCTGACGATGGAGTCGAACGGCAAGTCGGTCCGCTGGGACGGCACGCCCGTCTCGACGCAGACCGGCGAGGTGTTCTGGGGCGAGCCCGGCACGAACGGCCAGCACGCGTTCTACCAGCTCATCCACCAGGGCACGCGGCTGATCCCGTCGGACTTCATCGCGGTCGCCAACCCGGCGCACCCGCTGAAGGACGGCGAGACCGACGTGCACGGGCTGTTCCTCGCGAACTTCTTCGCGCAGACGAAGGCGCTCGCGTTCGGCAAGACCGCCGACGAGGTGCGCGCCGAGGGCACCGCCGAGGACATCGTCCCCGCGCGCGTGTTCTCCGGGAACCGGCCGACGACGTCGATCCTCGCGCCGTCGCTCACGCCGTCGGTGCTGGGCCAGCTCATCGCGCTCTACGAGCACATCACGTTCGTGCAGGGCGTGGTGTGGGGCATCGACTCGTTCGACCAGTGGGGCGTCGAGCTCGGCAAGAAGCTCGCGCTCGAGATCGCGCCCGCGGTCGAGGGTGACGCGTCCGCGCTCGACGCGCAGGACCCGTCGACGAAGGCGCTCATCGCGAAGTACCTCGAGCTGCGAGGCTGACGCGACCGTCTGGCGAGGGGCGCCGTCCGGATCACCGGGCGGCGCCCCTCGGCGCGTACCGGCGACGTCGGTGCACGTCAGCGCCCGGCGCACCGTCGGCGTGGCGGCCCGGCACAGCCCGGGACGCAGTCGACGTGGGTATCGAAAGTCTGGACCGGTAGAGCCATGAGAAACGTCTCATAGCGCTCCCGCTGGGCGATTTGCGGTGGTTGGGTGTCCCAGCAACCGCTTTCCAGACCGGAGGTCTCCATGACATCCCGCCCGACCACGCGCCGCGCCCGCCAGGCCGTCGCGCTCGCCGTCGCCGGCGTGCTCGCCACCGCGACCGCCTTGGCCGTCGCCCCCGCCGCGTCCGCGGCGACGCCCGACGGCAGCGCGACGTACGTGCTCGTCAGCCGCAAGAGCGGCAAGGTCGTCGACGTGCAGGGCGCGTCGACGTCCGACGGCGCCGCGGCCGTGACCGCGAACCGCACGGACGCGACCTCGCAGCAGTGGCAGTTCGTCTCCGTCGGCAGCGGCTGGTACGAGCTGCACAACCGCGCGTCCGGCAAGGTGCTCGCCGTCGCGTCGGCCAGCACCTCCGACGGCGCCGCGCTCGTGCAGGCGACCGACCAGAGCAGCTGGTCCCAGCAGTTCTCGCTCGTCGACCAGAGCGACTACGTGCGCCTCGTCAACCGGAACTCCGGGAAGGTGGTCTCGATCGCGGGCGCCTCGACGTCCGCGGGCGCCCCGATCGTCCAGCTCACGGACGGCAAGTCGTACCACCAGCAGTGGCAGCTCGTGAAGGTCGGCTCGGGCAGCACGCCGACCGCCACGTCCACGCCGAAGCCGACCGCCACCGCCACGTCGACCCCGAAGCCGACGGCGACCGCGACGTCGACGCCGAAGCCGACGACCACCTCGAACCCCGGCTCGTTCCCGTCGTGGCCGACCGCGAAGGGCGAGAAGAAGGTCTCGTCGACCATCTCCGTGAGCGGCACGCTCGACGGCGGCCTGGTCCGCTACTACGGCATCTCGTCCGGCGGGCAGAGCGAGTCGCAGCCGCCGATGTTCCTGCTCTCCGACGGCGCCGTCCTCAAGAACGTCATCCTCGGCTCGGGTGCGGGCGACGGCGTGCACTGCACCGGCACGTGCACGCTCGAGAACGTGTGGTGGGAGGACGTCGAGGAGGACGCCGCGACGCTCAAGGGCTCGTCGTCGTCGCAGGTCATGACGGTGAACGGCGGCGGCGCGCGCTCGGCGTCGGACAAGGTGTTCCAGCACAACGGGCCGGGGAAGTTCGTCATCAAGAACTTCCAGGTGTCCGACTTCGGCAAGCTCTACCGGTCGTGCGGCAACTGCTCCAAGCAGTACGCCCGCACGGTCGTCGTCGACAACGTGCAGGTCACCGCGCCGGGCAAGTCGCTCGTCGGGATCAACTCCAACCTCGGCGACAAGGCGACGCTCACGAACGTGACGATCGTCAACGACTCGTCGAAGAAGATCGCGATCTGCGAGGAGTACAAGGGCGTGACCTCGGGCGAGCCGTCCAAGATCGGCTCCGGCCCGTCCGCGGCCTGCGGCTACTCGACCTCGTCGATCACCTACCGCTGACGCGCTCGGGCGCGCCCGGGTGACCGGAGCCGCCCGACGCCACGCACCACCGACGGCACCGTCCCACGCTCCCGGGACGGTGCCGTCGGTCGTCGCACGCCGGACGTGAGCCGACGGCCGGCATCGCGCACGACGCGCCCCGCGCGCGGCCGGTGTCAGTGCGAGAAGCGCTCCGCGCGCTCGACGACGCGTCCCCGGTGGGCGGCGTCGTCCCAGGTGTAGACGGTGCGGCCGTCGATGAGCACGTGCTCGGCCCGCGCGTGCACGTCGAGCGGGTCACCCGACCACACGACGACGTCGCCGTCGCGGCCGGGCTCGAGCGCACCGACGCGACCGTCCAGCCCGAAGAACGACGCCGGGTTCGTCGTGAGCGCCTCGAGCGCGGTCTGGCGCGGCAGGCCCTCCTTCACGGCGAGCGTCGCCTGGTGCACGAGGAAGTGGATCGGCACGACGGGATGGTCGGTCGTGATGGCGACCCGCACGCCGGCCGCCGCGATGGCCGCGAGGTTCTCGATCGCGCGGTCCCGCAGCTCGACCTTGGACCGGCTCGTGAGCATGGGGCCGAAGATCACCGGCACGTCACGCTCCGCGAGCACGTCGGCGATCTTGTGCGCCTCGGTGCCGTGGTTCACGACCAGGCGGTAGCCGAACTCGTCCGCGAGGCGCAGCGCGGTGGCGATGTCGTCGTGCCGGTGCGTGTGCTGGTCCCAGACGAGCTCGCCGTCGAGCACGCGCGCCAGCGTCTCCATCGCGAGGTCGGCGGCGAACGGCTCGCCCTTGGTCGCCGCCGCGGCCCGCGCGGCCGCGTAGTGCCGGGCCTTCGTGAACGCCTCCCGGATGACCAGCGCCGTGCCGAGCCGCGTCGACGGGAGCTGCTTGCGCTCGCCGTACACGCGCTTCGGGTTCTCGCCGAGCGCCGAATTCACGCTCACCGACGCCGAGATCACCTGCTCGTCGACCGTGCGGCCGCCCCACGTCTTCATCGCGACCGACTGGCCGCCGATCGGGTTGCCCGAGCCGGGCTTCACGACGACCGACGTGATGCCGCCGACGAGCGCGTCGCGGAAGCCCTCGTCCTCGATGTTGACCGCGTCGACCGCGCGCACGCCCGCGGTGTTGGGCGTGACCATCTCGTTGGTGTCGTTCCCGGCGGCGCCCTCGCCCTCCTCGTGCAGGCCGACGTGCGCGTGCCCGTCGACGAACCCGGGCAGGACCCAGCGCCCGGTCGCGTCGATCGTGCGCGTGCCCTCGGGCACCTCGACGTCCGCACCGACCGCCGCGATCCGGCCGTCGACCACGAGCACCGTGCCGCCCTCGACCGGCGGACCGGACACCGGGACGACGTACCCGCCGGTGATCGCGACGGTGCGGTCCGGACGGTGCGCAGGGGACGGCGACGGGGTCGTGGAGGCCATGCCGTCCACCGTACGTCGCCGCCGCCCGACTCCTCGGGTCGGGAGGCGGCGGGACCCGGCGCCGGCCCGGGGGTGCGCCGGCGCCGGGCGTCAGGGAGCGGTGACGACGAGCCGGCCGGACGCGCCGGCCTCGGCGTCGCTCATCGCGTGCGACACGAACGGGTAGGTGCCGGGCTGCGGGATCGTCAGCTCGACGAAGCCGCCCTCGGCGGGGGCGAGCGACAGCACCTGGGCGCCGCCCGTGCCCGTCGAGCCGCCGTCGCGCAGCACCCAGTCACCCTCGCGGTACACCGTGTCGAACTGCGCCCCGACCACGTGGAACGCCGACGACAGGTTCGGTCCCGCGTCGAGCACCCAGAACCGCAGACGCTCGCCCTCGGTCACCTCCAGCGGGCGGTCGCGGTACTGGTGCGCGTAGCCGTTGAGCACGACGAGGTCGGGCACGCGCGTCGCGATGCGCGCCGGGTCCGCGACACCGCCCTGCGGCCCGAGGTAGAGCTCCGACTGCACGACGACGTACTCGTGGTCGACCGGCGGCAGCCCCGGCGGATCGATCACGACGGCCCCGAACATCCCGTTGGCGATGTGCAGGCTCATCGGCATCGTCGAGCAGTGGTACATCCAGATGCCGCTGCGTGTGGCCGTGAACGAGAACGTGAGCGACTCCCCCGGCGGGATCGTGCGCATCGTGTCGTCGGGGACGAGCTCGCCCGCGTGGAAGTCGATCGAGTGCCCGATCGAGCCGTCGTTGACGAGCGTGATCTCGAACCGGTCGCCGACCTGGCCGCGCAGCACCGGACCGGGTGCCGTGCCGTCGAACGTCCAGAGCGTCTGCGTGACGCCGGGCGCGACCTCACGCTCGACCTCGCGGACCGTGATCGTGCGGCGGTGCGTGCGGCCCGCGGGCTCGGACGGCGGTGCGGCCGCGTCGCGCGCGACGAAGCCGTCGGCGGGGGCGGCCATGAGGTCGAGGTCCTCGGCTGCGGACGGGCCGGTGGCGGCGTCCGTCGGGACGTGACCCGCGTGGCCCGCGTGCGCGCCGCCCGCCTCGTCGCCGCCCGTCGTGCCGTCCGCCGTGACCGTCCCGCCGACGGCGACGATGTCGAGCGTCATCCCCATGTAGCGGTGCCCGGCGACCGCGCACCACGCGTCGACCGAGCGGCCGACCACGCCGACGTCGAGCGTCGCCTGCTCCCCGGGGCCGATCCGGCCCGTCGTCGCGCCCGTCGCGAGCGTGAGGTCGTGCACGTCGTCGTCGGTGTTGACGAGCTCGATCACGAGCCGGTCGCCCGCGGGCACCTCGATGCGGTCGGGCGAGAAGCGCATGTCGCGCGCCTCGACCTGGACGGTGGTCGTGCGGCCCGTGGGCGCGACGCCGTCCGCGCCGGCGGCGGACACGAGGCCGATCCCGGCGGCGGGCGGGTCGAGGGCGACGCCGACCGCGACGACGAGCGCGAGCACCCCGACGCCGACCGCGGCCGCACCCGAGCGGTGCCGGCGCGGCTCGACGACCGGCGCGGCACCGACGGCGGACCGCGGCACGGGCGCGGGCGGCGTGGCGCGGCGTGTGACGAGCGCGGCGCGGACCGCGAGGACGAGGAAGGTCACGAGCGCGCCGAGCACGACGAACGAGCACACGACCCGGACGGCCGCGGGCACGGGGGCGACGTAGACGAGCAGCCCGCCGTTGACGAGGACGAGCCGGACGAGCGCACCGCGGTCGAGCTCGGCCGCGGTCGCGCGGGCCGTCGACGGGCCGCCGCCCAGGACGACGGACAGCAGGTACGACAGCGACCCGACGAGCACCTGCGCCGCGAACCCGACCGCGAAGGGTGCGACGAGCACCTTCACGTCGTCGACCGCGGCGGCCCACGACGGCGCGGTCGCGACGATCGCGCCGTACGCGAGCGTGCAGCCCACGAGCCAGAGCACCGCGGCCCCGACGGTCCACGCCGCGTACGTGCGGGGCGCCGCCGTACGTGCCTGGTCCACCATGGACCGCGCGATGACGGCGACGCCCGCGACGACGACCAGGCAGCCGACGCCGACGAGCGGGCGCCGCCCGGTCGCCGACCCGGCGCCGAGCACCGCGATCCCGGCGAGCACGACGGGCAGCGCGCGCGGCGCAGCCTTCTCCGCACGCTCGTCGATCCGGGCGTGCAGCACGGTCGGCCACAGCACGACGAGCGTGCCGAGCACCGTCAGGCCGACCCAGCCCAGCAGGTTGAGCGCGACGTGCGCGACGTACGCGCGACCGTGCGCCTCGTCGGCCAGGTCGCCGCGCGCCATGAGCACGCCCAGCGTGACGCCGACCGGGAGCAGCGCGCTCGCCGCGACGTAGTACCGGACCATCGGCCCGAACCGCGAGGGCAGCGCGCCGCGACCCTGCCGCGCGAGGACGACGACGTGCGCGACCGCGCCGGCCGCGACCAGCACGCCGCCCGCGACGACCAGCGCCCAGACGGACGCGAGCAGCCCCGCGACGACGAGCACCGCGCCGAGCGTGTGCGCCGCCAGGCGGGCGGTGTGGCCGCGGCGGCCGCCCGGGGCGGGGCGGCGCAGCAGCGTGTCGGCGAAGTGCTGGCTCCACACGAGGATCGCCGTGCTCACCGCGCCGAGCAGCAGCAGGTGCACCATGAGCCACGGCGCCGCGGGGACGTTGCGGTGCACGAGCGTCGCGACGACCGCCGTGACGAGCCACGCGCCGACGAGCGCGTTGGCCCGCAGGTGCCACGACGCGCGGGTCACGCCGTCACCTCCGCGGTCTCGTCCGCGGCCTCGTCCACGGTCTCGTCGACGCGGGAGGTCGTGGTCGGGAGCCCCGCCGCGCGGTCAGCGGGAACGGCGACGGGGCGGTCGGGGTGGCCGACGTCGCGCGTCGGTCCGGGGCGGGGCCGTCGCGCCGCGCGGGCGGACAGCACCGCGACGACCGGGAACGCGAGGACGGCGAGGATGTTGCCGACGCCGCCGACCTGCACGACGACCGGCAGGTCGCGCGCGTCACCGACGGCGACCCGTAGCGCGAGCGTCAGGTGCAGCGCGACGAGCGGTCCGTACATCAGGGGGCGATACGGCAGCGCGCGGCGCAGCACGGCGGGCAGGATCACGGGCGCGTGCGCCATGACCATCGAGATCACGAACCCGAGGAACACGGCGTGCAGCACCGCGTCGTACCCGGGCCCGGCGAGCTGCGGACCGCCCACGAGCCACAGCGCGCCCGCGACGGCGAGCCACGCGTACCCGGCGAGCATCGCGACGGCCATGAAGCGCGGCAGGCCGGTGGCCCGCACGGTGCGGCGCGCGACGTCGTACCGGACGAGGAAGGCGACGAGCACGAGCAGCACGACGCCCAGGGCCGCGTACCCGACGGCCGGCCACAGCAGCGCGAGCGCGGCCGCGACGGGGAACGCGAGGGACGCCCCCACGACGCCGCGCTCCGCGACGGGCGGCGGTGCCGCGACGCGCATGAGCTCGAGCCGCTCGCCCGCGACGGTCAGCACGAGGAACCCCACCCACCACGGGACGAGCCGCGGGACGGGGACGTCGCCGAGCCAGAGCACGGCCGACCCGACCGCCATCAGCGCGCCGAGGCCCTGCACGGCGACCGCGGCCGCGGCCTGGCGTCGCCACACCGCGCCGTACAGGCCGACGAGCGCGACCGCCCCGCCGAGCTGCGCGGCACGTCCGGCGGCGAGCGGCAGCGGCGACAGCAGCAGGAGCCCGCCGACCCCCAGCAGCGCGGGGGCGGCGTAGCCGAGCAGGCGCCCGACCGCGACCGCGCGCTCGAGCGCGACGAGCGCACCGACGAAGCCGAGCACCATGAGCGCGCCGTGCACGTCGGGCAGCCGTTGCGTCGAGACGGGTGCCGGGAGCCCCAGCAGGACGAGCGCGGCGTCGAGACCCGCGAGCAGCGCGACCGCGACGGGGACCAGGAGGACGGTCCGTCCGCGCAGGCCAGGAGTATTCACGGCTCGACCGTAGATTTACGTCCCTGGCCTGCGGATGGGACGGAGGTCCCGAGCCGGGTACGTCACTCCGCCTCGATGATCGGCGCATGTCCCGACGCACCGCAGCGGCCCGCACGCTGGGCTCGGGCAGCCGCGTCGACCTGCTGCACCTGCTGCAGAGCGGCGGCCCGCAGACGGTCGGCGAGCTCGCCGACCGCACCGGCCTGCACGAGAACACCGCACGCGAGCACCTGCAGCGCCTGGTCCTCGACGGGTTCGTGCACCGCGAGCCCGAGGTGCGCACGACGCGCGGCCGGCCGCGGATCGTCTACCGGGCCGTGACCTCGCAGGACGTGCGGACCGACCCGGTCGCCGCCCGCCGGCTGGAGGACGCGATCGCGGGCGCCGCGCTCAGCCGCGTGCTGCTCGCCGGGTACGGCAAGCCCGTCGCGTCGGTGCCCGAGACCGCCCGCGCCGCGGGCCGCGAGCTCGCGGCCCGCGCGGTCACCGCGGTGCACCCGCCGGCGCCGCGCACGTCGCCCGACGCGCCGCCCGAGCAGCGCCAGCTCGACGCACTGTCCGCGCACCTCGACCGGCTCGGCTTCGACCCCGACCTGGAGGACGACCCGCTGCGGTTCCACCTGTGGCGGTGCCCGTTCCTCGACCTCGCCCGCGAGCGCCCGGACGTCGTGTGCAGCGTGCACCTGGGCCTCGCGCAGGGCGTGCTCGACGCCGTCGGCGGCCCCGTCGAGGCGGCGGAGCTCCACCCGTTCGTCGAGCCCCACCACTGCGTCCTCAACCTCCGGTCGGCGACCTCCTCCTGCTGACCGCGACGCCCCGTGCGCCGGCTCGCCGCCGCGACACGGTCGTCACCGCCGCCGAACGCACCATCACACGCGTCTCGCCCGCCCGGGACGCGCGTGACGTTGCGTTCGCGGTCCGTTCTCCGGCCGAGCGGCTTTTCCACGGCACTCCTGGTGGAGCGGCCGCCGGGTGGGTCGCGATGCTCACGCCGAGGGGACCGGCACCGGTGCCCGGCGCCACACCCCGGCGCACGCACGAGGAGGACCCTATGGCGGCAACGACGGCGCTCGCGCCCGACCTGGCGAACTGGAACCCCGAGGACGAGTCCACGTGGGACAAGAAGCTCGCGTGGCGCACGCTCTGGATCACGACCTACAACCTGACGCTCGCGTTCTGCGTCTGGTACCTCGTGAGCGCGATCGCGCCCCGGCTCAACGTCATCGGGTACGACCTGTCGAAGGAGCAGCTGTACTGGCTGGTCGCGATCCCGGGGCTCGCGGGCGGGCTGTTCCGCATGGCGTACACGTTCCTGCCGCCGATGCTGGGGACGCGCACGCTGGTCGGTGGCACCGCGACGCTCATGCTGCTGCCGATGGCCGGCTGGACGATGGCGGTCCGCGACCCGTCCACCCCGTACGCCATGCTGCTGCTGCTCGCGGTCGCGGCGGGCATCGGCGGTGGGGCGTTCGCGGGGTTCATGCCCTCGACGAGCTACTTCTTCCCGAAGCGGATGGCGGGCACGGCGCTCGGCCTGCAGGCGGGCCTCGGCAACTTCGGCGTGAGCCTCATCCAGTTCCTCGTGCCGTGGGTCATCGGCTTCGGGCTGCTGGGCACGGCGGCGCTGACGCCGCAGCAGAAGGCCGAGGGCGGCCAGATGTGGCTGCACAACGCGGGCCTGGTGCTCGTGCCGTGGGTGCTGCTGGGCATCGGGCTCGCCGCGCTCTACCTCAAGCGCGTGCCGGTCACGGCGAACATCCGTGAGCAGCTCGACATCTTCCGCGACAAGCACACGTGGTTCATGACGGCGATCTACGTCATGACGTTCGGCGCGTTCTCCGGGTTCGCCGCGCAGCTCGGCCTGCTGACGCTCAACCTGTTCGGCGGGTTCGAGCACGCGCCCGACCCGCTGAAGTTCGCGTTCCTCGGCCCGCTCCTCGGCTCGATCACGCGCGCCGCGTGGGGTCCGCTGTGCGACCGGTTCGGCGGCGCCGTGTGGACGCTCGTGTCGGGCATCGGCATGACCGTGAGCACCGTCTTCACGCTGTTCTTCCTGCGCCCGACGGACACGGCCTCGTTCGGCTGGTTCCTCGCGGGGATGCTGCTGATCTTCACGTTCGCGGGCATCGGCAACGCGGGCACGTTCAAGCAGATGCCGATGATCTTCGACCGCCGGCGTGCGGGCGGTGTCATCGGGTTCACGTCCGCGTGCGCGGCGTTCGGCCCGTTCCTCGTCGGCATGGCGCTGTCCGCGTGGTCGCCGACCGCGTTCTTCGTCGGCTGCGCCGTCTACTTCGCGGCCTGCACCGTCCTGACCTGGGTGCAGTACGCGCGTCCCGGCGCCCCGCGCCCCAGCTGACCCGGTCCGCCCTCGCCCCCCGGAGGTCCCCGTGCCCGCACGTCATCAGCCCACCGGTCCCGCCTCGTCCGCGGCCGGCACCGACAACCGCGCGATCGACGCGCTGCTCACGGTCGGGTCGCGCCTGCGGCCGGGCACCGTCTCGACGGACCTGCGCAGCCTGTTCCTCGAGGGCGGCCGGAAGGGCGACGCGTTCTACCGGGACCGCTGGTCGCACGACAAGGTGGTGCGGTCGACGCACGGCGTGAACTGCACGGGCTCGTGCTCGTGGCAGGTGTACGTCAAGGACGGCATCATCACGTGGGAGACGCAGCAGACCGACTACCCGACGGTCGGCCCGGACTCCCCCGAGTACGAGCCGCGGGGCTGCCCGCGGGGCGCGTCGTTCTCCTGGTACACGTACTCGCCGACACGCGTCCGGTACCCGTACGTGCGCGGCGTGCTGCTGCGGGCGTACCGCGAGGCGAAGGCCCGCACGGGCGACCCGGTCGCCGCGTGGGCGCAGGTGACGTCCGACCCGGAGACCGCGCGCGCGTACAAGGCGGCGCGCGGCAAGGGCGGGCTGGTCCGGGCGACGTGGGACGAGGCCGCCGAGATCGTCGCGGCCGCGCACGTGCACACGATCAAGGAGTACGGGCCGGACCGCGTCGCGGGCTTCTCCCCCATCCCGGCGATGTCGATGGTGTCGCACGGGTCGGGCGCGCGGTTCGTGTCGATGCTCGGCGGGACGATGCTGTCGTTCTACGACTGGTACGCCGACCTGCCCGTCGCGTCGCCGCAGGTGTTCGGCGACCAGACGGACGTCCCGGAGTCGGCGGACTGGTGGAACGCGTCGTACCTGGTCATGTGGGGCTCCAACGTCCCGGTGACCCGCACGCCCGACGCGCACTTCCTCGCCGAGGCGCGCTACCGCGGGCAGAAGGTCGTCGCGGTCTCCCCCGACTACGCGGCCAACACCAAGCTCGCCGACGAGTGGCTCGCCCCGCACCCGGGCACGGACGGCGCGCTCGCGTTCGCGATGGGGCACGTGGTGCTCCGCGAGTTCCTCGTCGAGAAGCGCACGGCGCGGTTCGTCGACTACCTGCAGAAGTACACCGACGCGCCGCACCTCATCACGCTCAAGCAGCGCGGCGACGCGTGGGTGCCGGACAAGTTCCTCACGGCCGACGCGCTCGGTGCCGCCGCGGGTGACGACGCCGGCGCGCGCGACGCCGCGTTCATGACCGTCGTGCTCGACGCCGACGGCACGCCGCACGTCCCGAACGGCTCGCTCGGTCGCCGGTTCGACCCCGCGCAGGAGGGCCGCTGGAACCTCGACCTGGGCGACGTCGAGCCGGTGCTCTCGGTCCGCGACCTCGACCCGGCGACGGCCGGGACACCCGAGGCCGTCGCCGTCGACCTGCCCCGCTTCGACCTCGCCCCCGAGGCGGGTGCCGAGCACCAGGGCGGTGCGGGCGTCGTGCGCCGCGGCGTCCCGGTGACGCGCGTCGGCGGCCGGGTCGTCACGACCGTGTTCGACCTGCTGCTCGCGCAGTACGGCGTCGGCCGCGACGGCCTGCCCGGCGAGTGGCCGACCGGCTACGACGACGCGTCCACGCCCGGCACGCCCGCGTGGCAGGAGGAGATCACGTCGGTGCCCGCCGCGACGGCGGCACGGATCGGGCGTGAGCTCGCGCAGAACGCCGAGGACTCGGGCGGCCGCTCGATGATCCTCATGGGTGCGGGCACCAACCACTGGTTCCACTCGGACACGATCTACCGCACGTTCCTCGCGCTCATGTCGATGACCGGCTGCCAGGGCGTCAACGGCGGCGGCTGGGCGCACTACGTCGGCCAGGAGAAGTGCCGACCCGTGACCGGGTGGGCGCAGTACGCGTTCGGGCTCGACTGGGTGCGGCCGCCGCGGCAGATGATCGGCACCGCGTTCTGGTACCTCGCGACCGACCAGTGGCGGTACGACGGGCTGCCCGCCGACGCGCTCGCGTCGCCGCTCGCCGAGGGCCGGTTCGCGGGCCGCACGACCGCGGACTGCCTGGTCGAGAGCGCGAAGCGCGGCTGGATGCCGTCGTACCCGACGTTCGACCGCAACCCGCTGGACCTCGTCGCGGAGGCACGGACGAAGGGCGTCGACCCGGCGCAGCACGTCGTCGACGAGCTCGCAGCGGGGCGGCTGCACTACGCGTGCGAGGACCCCGACGACCCCGCGAACTTCCCGCGCGTCCTCACGGTGTGGCGCGCGAACCTGCTCGGGTCGTCGGGCAAGGGCAACGAGTACTTCCTGCGGCACCTGCTCGGCACGGACTCCGCGGTGCGCGCACCCGAGTCGGAGCCGGGACGCCGGCCGGAGTCGATGACGTGGCGCGACGAGGCGCCGCGCGGGAAGCTCGACCTGCTGGTCACGAGCGACTTCCGGATGACGTCGACGACGCTGTTCAGCGACGTCGTGCTCCCCGCGGCGACCTGGTACGAGAAGCACGACCTGTCGACGACGGACATGCACCCGTACGTGCACTCGTTCAACCCGGCGATCGCGCCGCCGTGGCAGACGCGCACCGACTTCGACGTCTTCCACACGCTCGCCCGGGCGTTCCAGACGCTCGCCGCTGACCACCTCGGCACGCGCGAGGACCTCGTCGCCGTGCCGCTGCTGCACGACACCCCCGACGAGCTCGCGACGCCGCACGGCGCGGTGCCGGAGTCGATGGGCCTGGTCCCGGGCGTCTCGATGCCGAGACTCGTGGTCGTCGAGCGGGACTACGGCACGCTCGCCGACCGGTGGGCGGCGCTCGGGCCGCTCACCGCCCGCGCGGGGATGGTGACCAAGGGCGTCGCGTTCTCGCCCGACGTCGAGGTCGCCGAGCTGGGCCGCGTCAACGGTCTCGTGCGATCGGGCGCGGCGGCAGGCCAGCCGCGCCTCGACGACGCGCGCCACGTGTGCGAGGCGATCCTCGCGCTGTCCGGCACGACGAACGGCCGGCTCGCGGTGCAGGGGTTCGAGCGCGTCGAGAAGCGCACGGGCACCGAGCTCGCGTCGCTGGCCCGCGACCACGAGGGCAAGCGGATCACGTTCCCCGACGTGCAGGCGCGGCCCGTGCCGGTCGTGACGTCGCCCGAGTGGTCGGGGTCCGAGCACGGCGGTCGGCGGTACTCGGCGTTCACGATCAACGTCGAGCACCTCAAGCCGTGGCACACGCTCACGGGCCGCCAGCACTTCTTCCTCGACCACGACTGGATGAGCGAGCTCGGCGAGAACCTGCCGGTCTACCGGCCGCCGCTCGACCTGCACCGGCTGTTCGGCGACGCGCGCCCGGGGTCGACGGCCGCGTCCGGGGCGCCCGGGTCCGACGGGCACGCCGAGGTCGCCGTCCGCTACCTGACCCCGCACTCGAAGTGGTCGATCCACTCCGAGTACCAGGACAACCTCCACATGCTCACGCTGTCGCGCGGCGGCCCGACGATCTGGATGTCCCCGCAGGACGCGGCGACCATCGGCGTCACCGACAACGAGTGGGTCGAGGCGTACAACCGCAACGGCGTCGTCGTCGCGCGGGCCGTCGTCTCGCACCGCATGCCCGCCGGGACGGTGTTCATGTACCACGCCAAGGACCGCACGGTGGACGTCCCCCGCTCGGAGACGTCGGGCCTGCGTGGCGGGATCCACAACTCGCTGACGCGCGTGCTGCTCAAGCCGAGCCACCTCGTCGGCGGGTACGCGCAGTTGTCGTTCGCGTTCAACTACCTCGGCCCGACGGGCAACCAGCGCGACGAGGTCACCACCATCCGCCGCCGGTCCCAGGAGGTGACGTACTGACATGCGAGTCATGGCGCAGATGGCGATGGTCATGAACCTCGACAAGTGCATCGGGTGCCACACGTGCTCGGTGACCTGCAAGCAGGCGTGGACGAACCGCGCGGGCGTCGAGTACGTCTGGTTCAACAACGTCGAGACGCGGCCCGGCCAGGGCTACCCGCGCACGTACGAGGACCAGGACCGCTGGGGCGGCGGGTGGGTCCGCAACAAGAAGGGCCGGTTGCGCCTGCGCTCGGGCGGCCGGTTCACCAAGCTGTCGCACATCTTCGCCAACCCCCGGCTCCCCGAGGTGCGCGATTACTACGAGCCATGGACGTACGACTACGACGTCCTGCTGTCGGCGCCGCAGGGCGAGCACACACCCGTCGCCCGGCCGAAGTCCCTGCTCACCGGCGAGGACACGAAGATCACGTGGTCGGCGAACTGGGACGACGACCTCGGCGGCTCCGCGGCGACGATGGAGAAGGACCCGGTCCTCGCGCAGATGAGCGACCGCGTGAAGGCCGAGCTCGAGAGCGCCTTCATGTTCTACCTGCCGCGCATCTGCGAGCACTGCCTCAACCCGTCGTGCGTCGCGTCGTGCCCGTCGGGCGCGATGTACAAGCGCGCGGAGGACGGCATCGTGCTCGTCGACCAGGACGCGTGCCGCGGCTGGCGCATGTGCGTGTCGGGCTGCCCGTACAAGAAGGTCTACTTCAACCACGTCACCGGCAAGGCCGAGAAGTGCACGCTGTGCTACCCGCGCCTCGAGGTCGGGCTGCCGACGGTGTGCTCGGAGACGTGCGTCGGGCGCCTGCGGTACCTCGGGCTCGTGCTCTACGACGCCGACCGCGTGCTGGAGGCCGCGTCGGTCGAGGACCCGCACGAGCTCCTCGCGGCGCAGCGGTCCGTGCTGCTCGACCCGTCCGACCCCGAGGTGATGGCCGCCGCCGAGCGCGACGGGGTGCCGCACGACTGGGTCCTCGCCGCGCAGCGCTCGCCCGTGTGGGCGCTGATCTCGCGGTTCGAGGTCGCGCTGCCGCTGCACCCCGAGTACCGGACGCTCCCGATGGTCTGGTACGTGCCGCCGCTGTCGCCGGTGGTCGACGTCGTGTCGGGGTCGGGCAACGACGGCGAGGACGCGCGCACGCTGTTCGCCGCGATCGAGCGGCTGCGCATCCCCGTCGAGTACCTGGCCGGGCTGTTCACCGCGGGCGACACGCGTCCGGTGACGGCCGTGCTGCGGCGGCTCGCGGCGATGCGCGCGCACATGCGCAACGTCAACCTCGGCGTGGAGCAGGACCCGCGCATCGCCGCCGCCGTCGGGATGACCGGCGACGAGGTCGAGGCGATGTACCGCCTGCTCGCGATCGCGAAGTACGAGGACCGCTACGTCGTCCCGCCCGCGCACGCCGAGTCGGCCCGGGCGCTCGACGAGATCGCCGAGGGCGGCCTGGGGTGCTCGCTCGACGGCGCGGGCGGTCCTGGCATGGGCGGTCCGCGGGCGCGCGGCGAGCGGCCCGCCGCGCTCGCGCAGCCGGCCGTGGGCGTCGAGTCGTTCCACCCGTCGACGTCGGGGTCCGCGTCGGACCGCCCGGCACGCGTCAACCTGCTCAACTGGGGCGGCGACAAGCGCGAGGCAGGCCTCTTCCCGCCCACGCAGGGGCAGCCCGGCTACGGCGACGGCCCGACGGGAGCGCACGCATGAGCCGCCGCACGCTCCCGTTCCTCGACCCCGTGCGCGTCACGACGGGCGAGCGGTCGCTCGCGCACCTCGCCGCGGCGATGCTGCTCGACTACCCGACCGAGCACGTCCGGGCGCACCACGACCTGCTGCGGTCGACGGTCGCGGGGCTGCCCCGGCCCGTCGCCGACGCGTTCCTCACGCACCTCGACGCCGTCGGCGCGATGGACCTCGCCGCGCAGCAGGGCCACTACGTCGCGACGTTCGACCTGCGCCGACGCTGCGCGCTCTACCTGTCGTACTACTCGGCGGGCGACACGCGGCGGCGCGGGATGGCGCTCGTGACGTTCCGCGAGGCCTACCGCGCGTGCGGGTTCGACGCGAGCGACGACGAGCTGCCCGATTTCCTGCCGGCCGTGCTGGAGCTGTCCGCGCGCGCGCCCGGACCCGTCGTCGACGTGCTGCTCGGCACGCACCGCGAGGGTCTGGAGATCCTCCGGTCCGCGCTGCACGACGTCGCCAGCCCGTACGCGCACGTCCTCGACGCCGTGTGCCGCACGCTGCCCGCGGTCGACGCCGCGACCGCCGAGCGGTTCGCCGACCTCGTCGCGTCCGGGCCGCCCGGCGAGACCGTCGGCCTGTCCGCGCCGCTGCTCCCCTTCCCGACCGTGCGCCCGCAGGAGGTGCCCGCATGACGTCCACCGCCGTGCTGCTGTGGGTCGTGGTCCCCTACGTCGCCGCGACGGTCTTCGTCGTCGGGCACGTGTGGCGGTACCGGCACGACCAGTTCGGCTGGACGACGCGCTCGTCGCAGGTGCACGAGAGCCGGCTGCTGCGCATCGGGTCGCCGATGTTCCACCTGGGCATCCTCATGGTCATCGGCGGGCACGTCGTCGGCCTGCTGATCCCGCGCGCGTGGCTCGAGGCCGTCGGGATCCACGAGCACGCGTACCACCTGGTCGCGACGTGGGCCGGCAGCATCGCGGCCGTCCTGACGATCGCCGGCCTGGCGATCCTCGTGTACCGCCGGCGGGTCGTCGCCGCCGTGCGCCGCGCGACGACCACGTCCGACAAGGTCATGTACGTCGTCCTGGGCGTCACGCTGTTCTGCGGCACCGCCGCGACGGTCCTGTTCCAGGTCCTCGGCGGCGGCTACGACTACCGCGGGTCGATCGCACCGTGGATCCGCGGGCTGCTGTCGCTGCGCCCGGACGCCGCGTCGATGGCCGAGGTCCCCGGGATGTTCCAGGCGCACGTGCTCTCGGCCATGGTCCTGTTCGCGATCTGGCCGTTCACGCGGCTCGTGCACGTGCTGTCCGCGCCCGTCGGCTACCTCGTGCGCCCGTACGTCGTCTACCGCACCCGCGACGCCCAACGTGGGACGCGTGTCACACGCCCCGGCTGGGAACGGGCCGAACGTCCCGGGGCACCGGCCGAGCACCGATGACACGCTGACGACGGCCGTCCCGGCCCCACGACCCGCACCACCTGTCCCACCTGCACGACACGCACCGACCAAGGAGAACCCCATGGCTGCCGAGAACGTCGAGATCCTCACCACCGCGCCCGTCGCGGAGCCCGCCGGCCACACGTGCGGCTGCGGCGGCCACGACGAGGCCGACCCGGTGCTCGACGTCCGCACCATCCCGCACGCCATCCGCCACGCGACCGTCTTCGGCGCGTTCGAGGCGATCGCCCCCGGGAAGTCCCTGATCCTCGTCGCGCCGCACCTGCCGCGGCCCCTGCTCGCGCAGCTCGCCGAGCGCGCGCCGATCGAGTCCGAGGTGCTCGTCGACGGTCCCGACGCCTGGCACGTGAAGATCACGCGCACCGCCTGACGGTCGGCTCGACCACCGCCCCGACGCCGCGATCGCACGGCGTCGGGGCGGCGGTATGTCGGCGTCACACGTCGGTGGTCAGCGCGGGGTCGCCGTGCAGGTGACCGTCGACGGCTCGCCCGAGCCCGTGCCCTGGAAGCCGATCTCGGTGGCCTGGCCGGCCGCGAGCGTCCCGTTCCACGGCGCGTTCGTGAAGGTCCACGTCTTCCCGCTCACGGAGCTCTGCGAGCTCCACGCGTTCGCCACCGTGCCGTTCGGCAGCGTGACCGCCACCGTCCACCCCGCGATCGGCTGGGTCGCGGTGACCCGCACGCTCGTCACGAACCCGCCCGGCCAGGTGCTCGCGAGCGTGTAGCGCGCGGTGCAACCGGCGCCCGACGTCGGGGTCGGGGTCGGGGTGACGGTCGGCGTCGGCGACGGGGTCACCGTGGGCGTGGGTGTCGGGGTCACGGTGGGGGTCGGCGTGACCGTCGGGGTCGGCGTGACGGTCGGGGTCGGCGTCGCGCCCGACAGGACCGCCGCGAGCGCCGGATACCACCGGTCGGCCATCTTGACGATGCCCGCGTCACCGGGGTGCACGCCGTCGTAGGTGTCGGTCGCGGGCACCCACCCAGTCGCCTGGTCGACGACCACGATCGGTGACTGCGCGGTCGACAGGCCCGCCGCCCACGCGGGGATCGCGGCGTTCAGCGCGGCGGTCCGGCCGGGGCAGTCGGCGCAGGTCGGCGGCGCGACGGGGATGATCTGCGCGACGAGGACCACCATCTGCGGGTTGCTCGCACGCATCTGCTGCACGAGCGTCGTGTACGCGTCGAGGATCTGCTGCGTGCTGCGCGCGCTCCACACGTCGTTGGTGCCGAAGTGCATGAGGACGACGTCCGGGTCGGTCGCGGCGAGCCACGGCACGAGCTGGTTCTGCGCCGCGACGTTCGTGACGAGGAAGCCGCCGTGCCCCTCGTTGTCGCCGTCGTGCGCGATGCCGCAGCCCTGCGGGCCCTGCGTGCCGACCATGTCGATGTTCGTGTACCCGTTCTGCTGGAGCTTCTGCCACAGCAGCGCACGCCAGCAGCCGGGGTTGCCGGTGATCGAGTCACCGAGCGCCATGATGCGCACCGGGTCCGCGGCCTGCGTCGGGCCGGCCAGCGCGAGCGCGCCGGCGAGCAGCAGCAGCACGGCGGTCAGGGCGCCCGCGAGCCGCCGCGAGAGCGTCGTCGTCATGCGTGGTCCTCCCGTGGGGACGGCGCGCGGGCACGTCCCGCGCGTCGGCGGAGCACCTGCGGCCCGCCTCGTCGCAGCGTGGTGGGCGGCACACGCCCAGGGCCAGTTGGAGCGCTTCGACGAAGCGTTTAGCCGCCGCGATCCGCGGCGCGTCGGGCCGTGAGAGAGTCGTGGCATGCCCGAGGTGACCCGAGCCCGCGTCGACGCGTGGACCTGGTCGGTGCGACTCTTCCCGACCCGGTCCGCCGCGGGAGCCGCGTGCCGCGCGGGCCACGTGCGCGTCAACGGCGAGCGCGCCAAGCCCGCGACGCAGGTCGTCCCCGGCGACGAGGTGCACGTCCGCGGCGGTGCGCGCGAGCGCGTCGTGATCGTGCAGCGGCTCGTCGTCAAGCGCGTCGGCGCCGACGTCGCCGTCGCGTGCTACCTCGACCGCTCCCCCGCGGTCCCGCCCAAGGAGCACGTCGCCGTCGCCGGCCAGCGCGACCGCGGCGCGGGCCGCCCGACGAAGCGCGACCGCCGCCTCATCGAACGCCTCCGCGGCCACTAGGTCGACGCGCCGGCGCGACGGCCCGGGCGTGAGGGCCGGCGGGCCGGTCCGGCTCGACGGCTAGACGCCTTCGACGCCCTGGGCGCGCATCCACGCGTCGACGCCGGTGACGGCGAGGATCTCGGTCACCGGGCGCGGCGCGCCGTGGAGGCGCACGCGGCGGCCGGACTCGGTCGCGTCGCGGACCAGGCGCACCAGGAGCGAGAGGCCGGTCGAGTCGACGAACGTCACGTCCGCACAGTCGACGACCACGTCCTGGTCACCCGTGGCGAGCGCCGCCCACACGGGTGCGGCGGACTCGCGCACGGCGAGGTCGACGGCGCCGGCCAGGGTGACACGCAGGACGGACCCCTCCGTCGACACCGCGATGCCGCCGCTCACGCGCCCACCTCCGTCCGCAGCCCGAGCCGTGCCGACAGGGCCATCGCGTCGACGGGCGCGCGGACCTTCACGTCGTTGTCGAAGTAGACGAACACGTCGCGGCCGTCCGACGCGGGCGCCGCGCCGCGCAGCCGTCGCGCGTCGACGGGGTCGCTGCCGTCCGCCCAGGCCCGGACCTTCGCGGCCCACCGGTCGAGCGCGTCGTCCTCGTAGCCGCTGGTGTAGAGCTCGGTGTCGCCGTGCAGCCGCACGTACACGACGTCGGACGTGACGTCCTCGATGACCGGCCAGCGGCCCGCGGTGTCCGCCACGACGAGACCGACGTCGTGCGCGCGCAGGAGGTCGACCAGCTCGGGTGTCTCGAACGACGTGTGCCGGACCTCGAGGACGTGCCGCAACGGCCGGTCCGCGTCGGTCGTCGTCCACGACCGGTCGTCGAGCCGCTCGTCGTGCCGCGTCGCCATGTCCGCGGCGGCGGCCGTCGAACGCGGCAGGAGCCCGAAGAACGTGGCGAGCCGGTCGGGGTGGAAGCCGAGGTTCGGGGGCAGCTGCCAGAGGATCGGGCCGAGCTTCGCGCCGAGGGCCAGCACACCGCTCGCGAGGAAGTTCGCGACGGGCGTCTCGACGTCGGCGAGCTTGCGCATGTGCGTGACGAACCGCGGCCCCTTCACGGAGAAGACGAAGTCGTCGGGCGTCTGCTCGGCCCACGCGCGGTAGCTCTCGGGCCGTTGCAGCGAGTAGAAGGAGCCGTTGATCTCGATGCTCGTCAACCGCTCGGACGCGTACGCGAGCTCGAGCCGCTGGGGCAGGCCGCGCGGGTAGAAGACGCCACGCCAGGGGGCGTAGCGCCAGCCGCTGATGCCGACCCGGATGGTCACCGGCACAGCCTGCACGGCGCACGCCGGACCGGCATCCGGAAGGGCGCACACTGGTCGGGTGACCGTCGAGACCTCCCCCGCGCCCGGCCCCGAGGGCGACGCGACGGCTCCGGTCCTGGTCGACGTGTACCGCCCGGCACAGCGCGTCGACGTCCGGCGCACGGTCGCGCCGCACCGCCGCGGGGCGGCCGACCCGTGCTGGTGGGCGGCGCCCGACGGGGCGCTGTGGCACGCGGTCGCGACGCCCGACGGACCCGCGACCCGGCGGCTCGCGGTCCACCGCGACGGCGTGCACGTCGCCGCGTGGGGTCCCGGTGCGGAGCGGGCCGTCGCGGCCGTGCCGCGCCTGCTGGGCGCGCACGACGACCCCACGGGATTCGACCCGGGCCTGCATCCCGTGGTCCGCGACGCGTACCGGCAGCTGCCGGGCCTGCGGGTGGGCGCGAGCGGTGACGTGCTCGCCGCGTTGGTGGCCGGGATCCTCGAGCAGCGCGTCGTCGGCGCCGACGCGCGCGCGGCGTGGCGGCGGCTCGTCACGCGGCACGGCACGCCCGCCCCCGGTCCGGTGCCCGCGTCGGTGCGGGTGCCCCCGCCGTGGCCGGTGTGGCGGGACCTGCCGGTGTGGGAGTGGCGGCAGGCCGGCGTCGACGACCAGCGCTCGTCGGCGGTCCGGCGGGCGGCCGAGGTGGGTCGTCGCCTCGACGAGACGGTGGACCTCCCGCTGGGAGAGGCGCGGCGACGCCTCCTCACGGTGCGTGGCATCGGGCCGTGGACGGTCGCCGAGACGACGTCGCGCGCGCTGGGCGACGCGGACGCGGTCTCGGTCGGCGACTTCCACCTCGCGCACCTCGTGGGCTGGGCGCTCACGGGCCGGCGCACCGACGACGCCGGGATGCTCGAGCTCCTCGAACCCTGGCGGGGGCATCGCCAGCGCGTGATCCGGCTGCTCGAGACGACGCTCGCGGGACGTGCCCCGAAGTTCGGGCCGCGCTCCCCGCGCGCGCTCCCCCTGCGCTGACGGCGCGGCGGCGCCGGGCCCGCCTGGCCTTCGCGCGCCGCGCGGGGCAGGATCGACGCGACGAAAGGTGGGTCCCATGAGCTATCCGGTCATCGCACCGCGTGACGACGAACGGTCGGAGTCGGCCGGGCGCGTCGTCGGCGCGTTCTTCGCGTTCCTCCTCTTCGCGGCGGGGATCGTGCTGTTCGCGCTGTCGTTCCAGGGTCCCGACTGGAGCCTCTGGACGTTCGTCGGCGCGATCCTCGCGATCACGCTCGCCTTCATGATCCCGACGACGATCCTGCCCGCGCTCGAGGGCGACTGACCGGTCAGGCGCGCTCGTCGCCCGCCTCGTGGACCCAGCGGGCGATCTGCACGCGGTTCGTCGCGTCGAGCTTCGTGAGGACGTTGCCGACGTGCGTCTTCACGGTCGCGACGCCGAGGTGCAGCTCGCGCGCGATCTCGGCGTTCGACATGCCGGCGCCGACCGCCTCGGCGACCTCGCGCTCGCGCTCGGTGAGCGTCGCGAGGAGCGCCCGCGCGCGGGCACGGGGCGGGTCACCGGCCGGTGCCGCCGTGACGGCCGCGATGAGCTGCGACGTGACGCTCGGGGACAGCATCGGCTCGCCCTGCGCGACGCGCCGGACGGCCGCGACCAGGTCGGGCGGCGGCGTGTCCTTGAGCAGGAACCCCGCGGCCCCCTGCCGCAGCGCGGTGAGGACGAGGTCGTCGGCGTCGAACGTCGTGAGCACGAGCACGCGCGCACGGGAGCCGAGGTCGCGCAGCCGGCGGTGCGCGGCGAGGCCGTCCATGCGCGGCATCCGGACGTCCATGAGGACGACGTCGGGCGCGGTCCGGACCACGACGTCGACACCCGCCTGCCCGTCGGCCGCCTCGCCGACGAGCTCGACGTCGGGCGCGCCGCCGAGGATCAGCCGCAGGCCCGTGCGCACCAGCGGGTCGTCGTCGACCACGACGACGCGGACGGGCGCGGTCATGCCGGCCACGGCAGGCGCGCCCGCACGACGAACGTGCCGTCGCCCTGGTAGCCGTGCTCGAGCTCGCCCCCCGCGAGCGTCGCACGCTCGGTCAGCCCGACGAGCCCGACGCCGGGACGGTGACCGCTGCTCGCGGTGAGGAACGCGCGGTTGCGGACCTCGACCGCGAGGTCACCCCCGGGCGCGCCGGCGAGCACGACCTCGACGGGCTGCCGCGGGGCGTGCTTGCGCGCGTTGGTGAGCGCCTCCTGGACGACGCGGAACGCGGTGCGGGACACCGACGCGCCGAGCTCGCGGACGGCGTCGGGCGCGAGGCCCGCGGTGTCGAGGCTGACCTCCGCACCCGCCTCGCGCGCCTCCGCGACGAGCGCGGGGATCTCCTGGAGGGTCGGCTGCGGCCGCTCGACGGCGTCCGGCTGGGCCGGGTCGCGCAGGACGCCGAGCACGTCGCGCAGCTCGGCGAGCGCGGCGTGCGCGGCACCCGCGATCGTCTCCGCGGTCTCGACGACCTGCTCGCGCGAGAGGTCGTCGCGGTACGCGAGCGCCCCGGCGTGCAGCGCCACGAGCGAGATCCGGTGCGCGAGGACGTCGTGCATCTCGCGGGCGATCCGCGTGCGCTCCGCCTCGCGCGCGACCTCGGCCGCGAGCGCGCGCTCCCGCTCGGCGGCCTGGGCGCGGGCGTGAAGCGACGCGACGAGCTCGCGTCGCGTCGCGATGCCCTGGCCGGTGCCGACCGCGAGCGCGAGGACGGCGAGCCCGATGAGGACGTCGGTGATGTGCGTGGCGGGCGAGGTGTCGGCCAGCCAGACGCGCGGCACGTGCACGAACGTCGAGTACAGGGTCGTGGCGAGCCAGGTGAGGCCGACGACGACGAGCCACCGGCCGCGACGCCACGTCGACATCGACACGATGGCGAACGTCGCGGGGCCGATCGCGACGACGGACACCGCGGTCGCGGCGGTCGTCGCGACCGCCACGGCGAGCGGGAACCGGCGGCGCAGCGGCAGGAGCGACAGAGCGACGACGCCGAGCACGAGGTCGAGGACGATCGCACCGCCGACGACCTCCTCGGACGGCGCGACGGCGGTCTCGCCGGCGGCGTCCGGCATGGTGAGGGCGACGACCTGGGCCATCCAGAGCGCGACGCCGAGCCCGCCGGCCAGGAGGTAGCGCCAGGCCCGGGACCACCCGCGCCACCGGGGGTGCAGCCAGACGTCGGGCGTCGGCGGGGCGACGACGACGGAGGACATGCCGCCAGCGTAGGGGCGCGGGGCCGCGTGGCAGGTCAGCCGTCGGGCGGGTCCGTCTCCACCCTTGTGCGGAGGGCCGCGGCCGGGCGCCGGACGGTCAGCGGAGGGCGGCGCGCGAGCGGCGGTCGTTCTCCCGCCGGATCGCGTCGACGAGCTCGGCCTTCGTCATGCGGGAGCGCCCCCGCACACCGAGCTCGGTCGCGACGTCGTACAGGTGGGCCTTCGACGCGTTCGCGTCGACGCCGCCGGCCGTCGGGGCGTCGCTGTCGAGGCCGCCCTCCTCGGCGCGCGCGTCGGACGGCCCGTACTCCTCCTTCGGGCGCCAGCTGTCGCCGACCTTCTCGTGCGTGTGCTTGAGCGCCGCGAACGCGACGCGGTAGGCCCGTTCCTCGTCCCCGTCGTACTGCTCGAGGGCGGCGTCGTGGGCGTGCGCGAACGTGCGCTGCGCCTTGTCGCCGGACCGTTGCAGGGTGCTGGGCAGCTCGTCCGGGATCGGGTCGCCGTCGCGCCTCGTCTTCGGCACGGTGCGCCTCCTTCCGTGGGCGGGTCGCTCCCCTCATCGTGCGGCCGGTCCCCCTCGCGCGCACCGCGACGGCGGTGACGGCCGCGACGGGGGTCGCGAGTAGGCTCACGCGGTCGGCGGGAGGAGGCGGCATGGCGGGGACGTCACCCGACGGCAGGCCCGTCCTCGACCTCCGGGCGGACTGCGCGCGGTGCGCCGCGCTGTGCTGCGTCGCCCTGCCGTTCCAGCGGTCGGCGGACTTCGCGTTCGACAAGCCCGGCGGCGTCCCGTGCCGGAACCTGCGCGACGACCTGCGCTGCGGCGTGCACGCGCACCTGCGCGACCGCGGGTTCGCGGGGTGCACGGTGTTCGACTGCTTCGGGGCCGGTCAGCGCGTGACCGCCGCGTTCGCCGGTCGGGACTGGCGCGACGGCGCGGACGTCGCGGGGCCGATGTTCGCCGCGTTCGGGGTGCAGCGGCGGCTGCACGAGCTCGCGTGGTACCTCGTCGACGCCGCCGGGCGCCCGGTGCCCGCCGCCCTGGCGGACGAGGCGCAGTCGCTGCTCGCGCGCGTCGCTGCGCTCGCGGACGCCGCGCCGGACGACCCCGCCCGGGGCGGCGTCGACGCTCTGCACGCGACGGTCGACGGCCTGCTCGCACGCGTGAGCGCGGCGGTGCGCGGTGCCGCGCGGCGGTCCCTGCCCGGGCGACGGCGCGACCGGCGACGGGCCGACCTCGTGGGCGCGCGGCTGCGGGACGCGGACCTGCGCACGGTCGACCTGCGCGGCGCGTGGCTCATGGGGGCGGACCTGCGGGGCGCCGACCTGCGGATCGCGGACCTCGTGGGCGCCGACCTGCGCGGTGCGGACCTGCGCGGCGCGGACCTGACGGACGCCCTGTTCGTCACGGGCCCGCAGGCCGCCGCGGCGCGCGGCGACGCCGTCACCCGGCTGCCCGGACGCGTCCCGCGTCCCACCCACTGGACGGCGTCGGTCGCCCGCTGACCTGCGGGAACGGCGTGTCCGCCCCGACACGCCGGACGAACCGGTCCGTGCTCCCCCGCGCGGGCGAGCGCCCGGGACTGAGGTCACACGTGCGCCAAGTGCCCCCGCTCTACGTTCGAAGAACGAGCAAAGGGTTTCCGCACGAGCCGAGGATGACCGTGTCCACAACACCGTCGCGCGAGAGCGCGACCACCACCCGTTCCGTCGCACGTCCCGCAGCACGACACACCCCCGTCCCGGCTCGCACCGCCGGTCGCACCCGCACCGCCACGACGACCGCCGGCTGGCTCGCCCTCGCCGCCGTCGTCGCCCTCCTGTCGGGATGCGCCAGCACCACCTCCACCGACACCTCCGAGGGGGCGCCGCACGGCGGCGAGGCCGGCCTGGCCCTCCCCGACCTGTCGTCCGTCACGATCGCGGGCCTGCCCGGGCGGGTCTGGCTCGGCGTCGGGCTCGTCGTGTGCGCGCTCGGCCTCGCGTTCGGCGTGACCGTCGTCGCGCAGCTCAAGCGCCTGCCCGTGCACGGCTCGATGCGGTCCGTGTCCGAGCTCATCTACACGACCTGCAAGGCGTACCTCGTGCAGCAGGGGCGCTTCCTGCTCGTGCTGTGGGGCTTCATCGCCGCGGTGATCGTCGTCTACTACCGCGTCCTCGTCGGGTTCGACTGGGGACGCGTCGCCGTCGTCATCGCGTTCAGCCTCGTCGGGATGGCGGGGTCGTACTCCGTCGCGTGGTTCGGCATCCGCGTCAACACCTACGCGAACTCGCGCACGGCGTTCGCGGCGCTGCGCGGCCGGGCGCTGCCGCTGCACCGCATCCCGCTGCGCTCGGGCATGGCGATCGGCATGGTGCTCATCAGCCTCGAGCTCGCGATCATGCTGGTCATCCTGCTGTTCCTGCCGGGCGACCTCGCGGGCGCGTGCTTCATCGGGTTCGCCGTCGGCGAGTCCCTGGGCGCGGCCGCGCTGCGCATCGCGGGTGGCATCTTCACGAAGATCGCCGACATCGGCTCCGACCTCATGAAGATCGCGTTCAAGATCAAGGAGGACGACGCCCGCAACCCCGGCGTCATCGCCGACTGCACCGGTGACAACGCGGGTGACTCCGTCGGCCCGAGCGCGGACGGCTTCGAGACGTACGGCGTCACCGGCGTCGCGCTCGTGACGTTCGTGCTGCTCGGCGTGCCCGACCCGGGGGTGCAGGCCGCGCTCCTCGTCTGGATCTTCGTCGTGCGCGCCGTGATGATCGCCGCGTCCGGCGTCTCCTACACGGTCAACGACCTGTGGGCGTCGCGCCGGTACGCCTCGGCCGAGCGCATGGACTTCGAGAAGCCGCTCACGTCGCTCGTCTGGCTGACGTCGGCGGTCTGCATCGCCGCGACCTACGCGACCACGTGGCTCGTCCTGGCCGACGGCACGCCGGGCCTGTGGTGGAAGCTCGCGACGATCATCTCGTGCGGCACCCTGGCCGGCGCTCTCATCCCCGAGCTCGTCAAGGTGTTCACGAGCACCGGCAGCCGGCACACCCGCGAGGTCGTCGCGTCGTCCCGCGAGGGC
Source organism: Cellulomonas fimi (assembly GCF_028583725.1). NCBI lineage: Bacteria > Bacillati > Actinomycetota > Actinomycetes > Micrococcales > Cellulomonadaceae > Cellulomonas > Cellulomonas fimi. The sequence goes on from NZ_CP110680.1 coordinate 2,970,330, forward strand.
GGCCCGTCGCTCAACATCCTGTCCGGCCTGGTCGCAGGGAACTTCTCCGCCTACTGGCTCGGCATGGCGATCGTCGTGCTCATGGGCGCGGCGTACCTGGTCAGCGAGCTCGGCCTCGCGGACGTCATGCACGCGCCCGCCGTGTTCGCGTTCGGGCTCGTCGCGTTCGGCTTCCTCGGCATGGGCCCCGTGACCATCGCCGTCGACTCCTACGGTCCCGTCACCGACAACGCGCAGAGCGTCTACGAGCTGTCGGGCGTCGAGCAGGTCGACGACGCCGAGCTGCAGGACGCCCTGGGCACGACGCCGCGGTGGGAGCACGCCAAGCAGCTCCTCGAGGAGAACGACGGCGCCGGCAACACCTTCAAGGCGACCGCCAAGCCGGTCCTCATCGGCACGGCCGTCGTCGGCGCCACGACGATGATCTTCTCGATCATCATGGGCCTCACCGACGGCCTCACGACCGGGCTCGAGAACCTGTCCCTGCTGCACCCGCCGTTCCTGCTCGGCCTGGTCGCGGGCGGCTCGATCATCTACTGGTTCACGGGCGCCTCTACGCAGGCCGTCACGACCGGCGCCTACCGGGCCGTCGAGTTCATCCGCACGCACATCCGCCTCGACGGGACGGCCGCGGCCAGCGAGGCCGACTCGCGTCGGGTCGTCGAGATCTGCACGCAGTACGCGCAGCGCGGCATGCTCACGATGTTCCTCGGCGTGTTCTTCGCGACGCTCGCGTTCGCGTTCGTCGAGCCGTACCTGTTCGTCGGCTACCTCATGTCGATCGCGCTGTTCGGCCTCTACCAGGCGATCTTCATGGCCAACGCGGGCGGCGCCTGGGACAACGCGAAGAAGATCGTCGAGACCGAGCTGCACGCCAACGGCACCCCGCTGCACGACGCGACCGTCGTCGGCGACACCGTCGGCGACCCGTTCAAGGACACCTCGTCCGTCGCGCTCAACCCGGTCATCAAGTTCACGACGCTGTTCGGCCTGCTCGCCGTCGACCTCGCCGTGCAGCTCTCCGGGCAGGGGCGCCACGCGCTGGTGCTCGTGCTCGCCGGGGTGTTCTTCCTCGCCTCGACGTACTTCGTGCACCGGTCCTTCTACGGCATGCGCATCGAGTCCCACGCCGCCCCCTCGGAGCCGGAGGCACCGACCGACGCCGAGCCGGTCGCGCGGGACGAGGTCGTGCCCGACGACGAGCCGGGCGCCCTGCTCCCGCAGCAGCCGACGCCCGCCGACGACGCGGTCCCGAGCCGCGTCTGACCCCACGCCCCCGGACCGGACGCGGAAGCCGACCCCCGTCCGGTCCGGGCCTCGGGTCGCCCCGAGCCGCGCGGGCGTCCCGCGACCGCGGGCTCAGCGCGGCTCGACGCGCAGGACCGGGTAGTCGGCCGCGACCTCGGCGAACCGTGCGAGCGGTGCGTGGCGGTCGACGGCGACGTGCGGACGCGCGCCGGGCGCGATCGCGAGGTACCGGCGCAGCACCGGCGCGCGCTCCTCGACGGGGACTTCGACCAGGCGCACGGGCTCCGGCCGGGGTGCGTGCAGGACGGCGCGGCCCTCGTCGGCGCGCACGTTGCGGACCCACTGGGCGTCGGTGCCGAGCATCGAGACGAGGTACCGCTCGCCCTGCTGGCGCACCAGCACGAGCGGCACGCGCACGGGCCGGCCGGACGCGCGGCCGCGCACCTCGAGCGTCACGCCGCGACCGCCGACGGTGAGGACGCCGTGGGCGTACTGCCATGCCGCGACCGCGTTCATCGCGCGCGCGAGCGGGCCTGGTCGTCCGCCGCGGTACATCCGCTGCTTGAGCCGGTGCCAGGGCCGGACCCGGGTGGTGCTCATGCGGACCACAGCCCGTGCGTCGCCCAGACGGCGCCCATCGCCTCGGTGAGAACGGTCGCGGTGGTCACGAGCACGGCGACCGCCGCGACGGCGACGACTCCGGCCGCGATGCGCGCGCCCGTGGTCGCGGGTCGCCGCGGCCGCAGGACGCCCCACACGGTGGCGAGCACCGCGACGCCGAGCACGACGACGGCGACGGTCAGCGCGTCGGACCCCTTGGCGTGCGCTCGGACCTCGGCGGGCAGCGGCTGCCCGGTGGCGGCGGCTGCGGACTCGAGCTGGTCGAGCAGGTCTCCCCCGGCTGCGCCCGCCCAGAGCGCGAGCGCGAACGTCACGGCGCCGACGGCGACGAGCGGGACGCGCAGGGCTGTGCGCGTGCGCGGCGCGGCGGCGTAGACGAGCGCGAGCAGCGCGGTCAGGGGTGCCACGATGACCACGAGGTGGCCGGCGACGGCGTGCGCAGGCATGGCAGCCCTCCGGACGGTAGTTTGGTACTTGGAGTTCCAAGTTCCACAAGCGAAGGTAGGACGATGGCGAGCGTGCGTCAACCACCCCGTGCCCGTCCGCGGCTGTCCGACGCGGAGACCGAGCGGCGCGTGGTCGACGCCGCCCTGCGGCTGCTCGCGGAGCAGGGCATCACCGTGGGCCTCGACGGGCTGCGCTTCGAGGACGTCGTGCGCGCCGCCGACGTCTCCCGGACGTCGGCCTACCGGCGCTGGCCGTCCCGCGACACGTTCGTCGCCGACGTGCTCGTCGCGCTCGCGCGCGGCACCGAGCTCACCGGCATCGGCGACCGCATCGGGGACGAGGTCGGCGCGCTCCTCGCGGCGGACACCGTCGACCTGCGCAGCCCGCAGGGGCGGCACGACCTCTTCGTCCAGCTCCTGCGCCTGTCGTTCCAGACCGACGTCGAGGGCACGCTCTCGTCCCCCGAGTTCCACACCTACCTCGCGCTGCGCGCGGCCTTCGTCGGCGTGCCCGACGACGACCTGCGCGACGAGATCGCGGCCGCCCTCGCCCACAGCGAGCGCCGCGCCGTCGCGCGCGGTCGTGTCGTCGTCGCGGGCGCCGCCCGTCTGCTCGGCATGCGCCTCGTCCCGCCGCTCGCCGGTGACGACGGGTACACCCTCGTCGCCCGCGCCGTGAGCGCCGCGAGCACCGGGTTCGCCGTGTCCGCGCTCGCCGACCCCGGGCTGGTGCGCACGACGCGGCCGCTCGCACCGTTCGGCTCGACGCGCACCGCGCCCTGGTCCGTCCCCGCGCTCACGCTCGCCGGGATCGTGCTCACGCACCTCGAACCGGACCCCGACGCGCCCGTGCCCACCCTCGACGACCTCACGACAGGGCTGCGCGCGCTGATCGACGCGGGCGCGCACGCCGCCGCGACCGCCGAGTAGCCGCCCGGGTCAGGACGCGGGCAGGACCACGCGCGCAGGTCCCGGGTCAGGACGCGGGCAGGACCACCCGCGCACGCAGGCCGCCGAGGTCGGCGTCGGCGAGGACGACGTCGCCCCCCTGCTCGCGGGCCATCTCACGCGCGATCGCGAGCCCCAGGCCGCTGCCGCCGGCCTCGCGCTCGCGCGCGTCGTCGAGGCGCACGAACCGCTCGAAGACGCGCTCGCGGTCGGCCGCGGGGATGCCGGCGCCGTCGTCCTCGACCACGACGGACCCCTCCGTGACGGTCACGACGACGCGCGACGCGGCGTGCCGCAGCGCGTTGCCGACGAGGTTGCGCACCACCCGGCCGGTCGCGACGGCGTCGCAGCGCGCCCGGCCGTCGCCGCGCACGTCGACCGTGACCGCCCGGACCGCGCCGTTCTCCCCGTCGACCACGTCCCGCACGAGCGCGGCCAGGTCCACGTCCTCGGCGCGCAGCGGAGCCGACCCGACGCGTGCGAGGAGCAGCAGGTCGTCGACGAGCGACTGCATGCGCGACGCCTCGCGCTCGGCGTCGGCGACGACCTCCTCCTGCGGGTACGCGTCGGGGTGGGCGCGGGCGACGTCGAGGGTCGCGCGCAGCGACGCGAGCGGTGACCGGAGCTCGTGGGCGGCGTCGGCGACGAAGGACCGCTGCCGGGCGGCGCTCGTCTCCAGGCGGTCGAGCATGTCGTTGAGCGTGCGCGCCAGGGCGGCGAGCTCGTCGTCGACGGGCGGCACGGGCAGCGAGCCGGAGCCGCCGGTGCGCGCCACGTCCGCCGCCGCACGGCGCAGCTCGTCGACGGGCCGCAGCGCGCGGCCGATGACGGCCCAGATCGTGGCCGCGAGCAACGCGGTCAGCACCGGCACGACGACGACCAGCGCGAGCCTCAGGGCGCCGACGAGCCCGCGCACCTCGTCGAGCGGCACGGTCGCGACGGCCACGACGGGCTCGCCGCGGTAGGTGGCGTTGCGCAGCGCGACGCGCGCGTCGGGGTCGTAGCCGCTGTCCGTCGTGGTCGACACGATCACCTCGTCGCCGTCCGGCCGCAGCGCCGCGAGCGTGTCCTCGGGCAGCAGCGGCAGGGTGCGCGACGCGTTGGCGGACGACGCCAGGACACGACCGTCGGCGTCGAGGAGCTGCGCGATCTCGCCGCGCTCGGCGACGGGCAGCGGGTCGGGCACCCGGTCGGCCTCGGCGAGGTCCGCGACCGTGTCGACACGGTCGCGGACGACCTCGTCGAGCGCCGAGACGCGCCCCGCTGACAGGACGGACGTCAGCACGAGCGCCCCGACCGCGAGCGTCACCATGAGCAGCCCGGCGGTGAGCGCGGTCAGGCGCAGCCGCAGCGACCCGCGCCAGACCCGACGGTGCGCCACGGCGTCAGCCGGCCACGCGGTAGCCGGCGCCGCGGACCGTCGCGACCGTGTCCCGGCCGAGCTTGCGCCGCAGGTAGCCGACGTACACCTCGACGACGTTCACGTCCTCGCCCGTGCCCTCCCACACGTGGTCGCGCAGCTCGACCTTCCCGACGACGCGGTCGGCGTGCCGCATGAGGTACTCGAGCAGGGCCAGCTCGCGGACCGTGAGCACGACCTCCTCGCCCGCGCGTGTCACCGTCCGGGCGGACGGGTCGAGCACCAGGTCGCCGACCCTGAGGACCGCGGGGCGCACCTGCGGCGGGCGGCGCAGCAGGGCCCGCAGCCGCGCGACGAGCACGACGAACGCGAACGGCTTCGTCAGGTAGTCGTCGGCGCCCACGTCGAGCCCGTCCGCCACGTCGTACTCGCCGTCCTTCGCCGACAGCAGCAGCACGGGCGTGAACACGTCCTGCGCGCGCAGGGCCGTCACGACGTCGTACCCGTTGCGGCGCGGCAGCATGATGTCGAGCACGATCGCGTCGTACTCGTGGTCGAGCGCCATGCGCAGGCCGGTCTCGCCGTCGTGCGCGACGTCCACCGCGAAGCCCTCCGCGGACAGCCCGCGGTGCAGCGCGCTCGTCAGCCCTCGCTCGTCGTCCACCACGAGTACCCGCACGTCGGCAGCATGCCACCCGTCGCCACCGGGACGGCGCACCGCGTCTCAGGATGCCCACAGGGGCCGTGGCGCACAGTGGTCTCATGACCGAGACACAGCCCACCCCGCAACCGGCGGCCCCGGCACGCCGGTCCCTGTCCCCCCGAGCCCGGTGGGCGGTGCCCGCCGTGGCCGCCGTCGCCGTCGGTGCCGCCGTCATGGGCCCGCCGCTGTTCGCGAGCGCGGGCGACGAGGGCCTGCCGCCCGTGACGCCCGAGGAGCTCGTCGCGAAGGTCGTCGAGAAGGACGCCCCCGCGCTCTCGGGCACCGTCGTCTACACCGCGCGCCTCGGCCTGCCGTCGCTGCCGTTCGGGCCTGGCGGTGCGAGCGCCGACCCGGTGAACCTCATGTCCGGCTCCTCGACGCTTCGCCTGTGGTCCGACGGCGAGCAGCGGTCGCGCGTCGCGCTGCTCGGCGCCGCCTCCGAGTACTCGGTGGTGCACGACGGCACGCAGGCGTGGACCTACTCGAGCGACGACGACGAGGTCGTGCACTACACGGTCGACCCCGCCGACGCCGCGACGCTCGAGAAGCTCGCGACCGAGGGGCCCGCCGTGCAGGGCGACCTGCCGACGCCGCAGGACGCCGCCGAGCAGGCCCTCGCGCACGCGAAGGAGCTCTCGACCGTGTCCGTCGACGGCCAGACGACGGTCGCCGGCCGCGACGCCTACCAGCTCGTCGTGACGCCCAAGAGCACGACGACGCTCGTCGGGCGCGTCGTGCTCGCGGTCGACGCGACCGAGTGGACGCCGCTGCGCGTGCAGGTGTGGAGCGCGTCCGACGACACCGAGCCCGCGCTCGAGGTCGGCTTCACCGACGTGTCCTTCGCGACCCCGTCCGACTCCGTCCTCACGTTCTCGCCGCCCGCCGGGGCGCAGGTCCGCGAGGTCGTCGTGCCGCTGCCGACCGACGCCGAGATGGCCGCGGCGGAGAAGCACGCCGACGGCGAGCTGCCGCAGGGCGTCACCGTGCACGGCGAGGGCTGGGACACGGTGGTCGAGGTCAGCGGTGTCGACGTGACCGGCGCCCTGGCGGGCGACCCGGAGGCGCTGGCCGAGCTGCAGGAGCACGAGCCGACCATCGGGTCCGACAGCGCGCAGGCGCTGCTCGAGGACTTCGGCGGCGACCCGTCGGACAAGGCCGACATGGGCGAGATCGACCCGTCGGCGCTGCTCGACTCGATCGCGAAGCCCGTCCCGGGCGGGCGCGTCGTGAGCTCCGACCTGTTCAGCGTCCTGCTGACCGACGACGGCCGGGTGCTGGTCGGCGCGGTCTCCCCCGAGACGCTGCAAGGGCTGGCGTGAGCACCTCGGTGCTCGACCCCGCGCGGGTCGGTCGGGGGTCCGGTGACGACACCGGGCCCCTGGCCGTGCGCACGGAGGGGCTGACGAAGCGGTTCCGCGGCGGGCAGGTCGCGGTCGACGACCTGGCGCTGCGCGTGCCGCGCGGGGCGGTCTACGGGTTCCTCGGGCCCAACGGGTCGGGCAAGACGACGACGATCCGCATGCTGCTCGGCCTCGTGCGGCCCACCGCGGGCGCGGCGTGGTTGCTGGACGCGCCCGTGCCGGAGGCGTCGGCGTCGGTGCTCCCGCGCGTCGGGGCGCTCGTCGAGGGGCCGGCGTTCCACCCCTACCTGTCCGGCCGGGACAACCTGGCCCGGCTGGAGGCGGCGGACGCGACCGCCGACCCGCGCACCGCCGACCGGCGCGCGGCGGAGGCGCTCGACCGCGTCGGGCTGTCCGCTGCCGCGGAGAAGCGGTACCGGCAGTACTCGCTCGGCATGAAGCAGCGGCTCGGGCTGGCCGCGGCTCTCCTGCGCCCGCGGGACCTGCTGGTGCTCGACGAGCCGACGAACGGGCTCGACCCGCAGGGCACGCGCGAGGTCCGGCACCTCGTGCGCGAGCTCGCCGACGGGGGCACGACCGTGCTCGTCTCGTCGCACCTGCTCGCCGAGATCGAGCAGGTCTGCACGCACGTCGGGATCATGCGCGCGGGGCGGATGGTCCTCCAGGGCGACCGGTCGGTGCTCGTCGCGCGCGGCGTGTCGCGGCTGCGGGTGACGACGACCACCGGGCTCGCGGGAGCGGCCGCGCGCGTGCTCGACACGCTGGGTCTCGACGAGGTCGCCGTCGACGGGCTCCAGGTCGACGCGCTGCTCGGCGACGTGCCGCCCGAGAAGGCGTCGGCCGCGCTCGTCGCGGCCGGGGTCGACCTCGTCGGGTTCGAGGTGCGGCACCCGAGCCTGGAGGAGATCTTCGTCGAGCTCACCGGGGAGGGCTTCGATGTCGCACGCTGATGCCATGACCCAGACGGTCGCGACCGCCGCGCCGCCGCTGCGCCCGGTCCGCGGGGCGTTCGGCCGCCTGCTCCGGAGCGAGCTGCGGCTCGTGCTCGGCCGCCGGCGCAACCTCGTGCTGCTGACCGGGCTGGGCGCGGTGCCGCTGCTGCTCGGCCTCGTCGTGTTCTTCACGCGCGACACCGCCATGGCAGGCGAAGGACCCGGCTTCATCGGCCGCGTCACGGAGAACGGGCTGTTCCTCGTCGTCGCGTCCGTGTTCGTCTGCCTGCCGTTCCTGCTGCCGCTCACCGTCGGCATCGCGTCGGGCGACGCGGTCGCGGGCGAGGCGTCGACGGGCACGCTGCGCTACCTGCTCGTCACCCCCGTCGGACGCAGCCGCCTGCTGGTCGTCAAGGCGATGGGCGCGCTGGCGTTCGTCGCGGCCGCGGTCCTGGCGATCGCGGTCGTCGGGCTCGTCGCGGGCGCGCTGCTGTTCGGCCTGCGGGACGTCGTGCTGCTGTCCGGCGACACCGTGCCGCTCGCGGCGGGCGCGCTGCGCGTCGCGGGCATCGTCGCGTTCGTCGGGCTCTCCATGACGGGGCTCGTCGCGGTCGGGCTGTTCTTCTCGACGCTCACCGAGGTGCCCGTCGGCGCGATGGCCGCGACGGTCGTCGTCGCGATCGTGTCCGGCGTCCTCGACACGCTGCCCGCGCTCGACGCGATCCGGCCCGGGCTGCTCACGCACCACTGGCTGGACTTCGCCGAGCTCCTGCGCATCTCCCCCGACTGGGGCGTCGTGCTCGGGGGCCTCGGGGTGCAGGCCGCGTGGGTCGCCGTGTTCGCGTCGCTCGCGTGGGCGCGGTTCACGACGGCCGACGTCTCGTCCTGACCCGGTCGGTCGCGGGCGTCCACGAGCCGGGACGCCCGTGACCGCCGGAAGCAGCACGGTGCCCGGACGGTTGACAATGGAGTCTCCGCCTCGTCCGACAGGAAGCGTGCCGTGAACCAGCCTCGTATGAACGTCGAGTCCTTCAACCTCGACCACCGCACCGTCGCCGCGCCCTACGTGCGCCTCGCGGACCAGAAGGTCCTGCCCGCGGGGGACGTGATCCAGAAGTACGACGTGCGCTTCACGCAGCCCAACCGGGGCCACCTGGAGATGCCGGCGGTGCACTCGCTCGAGCACCTGTTCGCGGAGCACTCGCGCAACCACTCGGACCGCGTGATCGACTTCTCGCCGATGGGCTGCCAGACCGGCTTCTACCTGATCCTGCAGGGCGAGTGGGCGTACGACGACGTGCTGGACCTCGTGCAGTCGACGCTCGAGGACGTCGTCCAGGCGACCGAGGTGCCCGCCGCCAACGAGGTGCAGTGCGGCTGGGGCGCGAACCACACGCTCGAGGGTGCGCAGGAGGCCGCGCGCGCGTTCCTCGCGGAGCGCGCCGGCTGGAGCACGGTGACCGCGTGATCGCCGTCGACGCCGTCGTCGTGACGGCCATGGCCGACGAGGCGGCGCCGTTCGTCGCGCGCGCCGACTTCGTCGGGCCGGTGACCCGCGTCGGGCACGCCCAGCACCGGATGGTCACGCTCGCCGGGCGGCAGGTGCTCCTCGTCGTGAGCGGCATCGGGCTCGTCAACGCGGCGACCGCGGCGGCCGTCGCGATCAACGCCACGCACCCCCGCGCGCTCGTGAGCGCGGGCAGCGCGGGCGGCGTCGGCGTCGAGGTGCGCGTCGGGGACGTCGTCGTCGGGTCGCAGTACGTGTACTCCGGCGCGGACGCGCGCGCGTTCGGCTACGAGCTCGGGCAGGTCCCGGGCATGCCCGAGGTGTACGCCGCCGAGCACGCGCTGCACGACGCCGCGACCACCGCGCCCGTCGACCTCCGAGTCCTGTCCGGCACCGTGCTGTCGGGCGACGCGTTCATCGACGCGTCCCGCGTGGACGCGATCCGGGACGCGTTCCCGGGCGCGCTCGCGACCGACATGGAGTCCGCGGCGCTCGCGCACACCAGCCACCTGTACGGCGTGCCGTTCCTGTCCGTGCGCGGCATCTCCGACCTGTGCGGGCCGGTCGCGAACGACGACTTCCTCACGCACGTCGACGACGCCGCGGACCGCTCCGCCGCCGTCGTCATCGAGCTGCTCCGCGCGATGGCCGACGAGCCCACGCCGCACCTCGTGCCCTGACGCCGTGACCGGGCCGGGCCGTCGCGGCGCCGGCCCGGTCAGGGCTCGATCTCGAACGACACCCGGTGGCCGGGCGCCTCGTCGGTCACGTCCACCGACGACACGGACGCCCCGCGCGGTCCCTGCCGCGCCCAGCCGACGAACGCGTCGACCGCGTCCGCGTCACCCTCGACGACCGCCTCGACGGCCCCGTCGGACCGGTTCCGCACCCACCCGGCGACGCCGAGCCGCGCGGCCTCGCGCGCCGCGCTCCACCGGTACCCCACGCCCTGCACGAACCCGTGCACGACGACGTGCCGCGCCACGCGCGTCATCCGGCTCCCCCTCCCGGGTCCGCGCCGGGACCACGCGTCGATCGTGGCACCGGTGCCCCGGTATCTGCGCCCGGACGGCGGGCACCTTCGAGGGTGAACGCCGGCGCCTTCGGGGGCAGGGTCGCCGGGCCCGACCACCTGGCCGCGCGGGGGCCCGTGATGGACGAGTACGCCGATCTCGAGATCCAGCTGTACCGCAAGGACGACGTCACCTACGGCATCTGGCCCGCCCTCACGCTGCCGCGCAGCGACGCGGACGCGCGCCTCGACGGCGACAGCGCGGGCTTCGTCGCGCACATCGACCCCGACGCGCTGCGGGACCTCGACCCGACGGAGTACGGCCGCGCGCTCGGCAAGGGACTGTTCGGCGGCGGGTTCGGTGCCGCGTTCCGGCAGGCGGTGCAGACCGCGTCGAGCAACGGGGTGCGGCTGCGCGTGCGGCTCGTCGTCGACCCGGCACCCGAGGCCGCGGCCCTGCACGGCGTGCTCTGGGAGACGCTGCGCGACCCCGACGACGACCGCACGCTCCTCACGGACGAGAACGTGCTGTTCTCGCGGTTCCTCGGCAGCCGTGACTGGCGCCCGGTGCGGCCGCGCTCGCGCGGCGACCTGCGTGCGCTCGTCGTCGTCGCGTCGCCCACGGACGTCGGCGAGTACGCCCCGCAGGGCCGGGGTGGGCTCGCACCGCTCGACGTCGAGGCCGAGCTCGAGCGCGCGAGGACGGCGCTCGGCGACATGGCCGTCACGGTGCTCCCCGGGGAGGCGACACCGACGGCGGCGAACCTCGTCGCCCAGCTCCGGCGCGGGTACGACGTCGTCTACCTGGTCTGCCACGGCTACCTGCAGCACCACGAGCCCGTGCTGCTGCTCGTCGACGACGACGGTGCGGGCGCACCGATGCTGGGCAGCGACCTCGTGCAGCAGCTTGGTGAGCTGTCCCGCACGCCGGGCCTCGTGTTCCTCGCGTCGTGCCGCAGCGCGGGCGAGGGCGAGGACGCGCGGTCCGACGACGCGGGCGTGCTGGCGGCCCTGGGACCGCGGCTCGCGGCGGCGGGCGTCCCCGCGGTCGTCGCGATGCAGGGCGACGTGACCATGGCGACGGCCGGCACGTTCGCGTCCGCGTTCTTCCGCAGCCTCGACAGCGACGGGCTCGTCGACCGCGCGTGCGCCGTGGGGCGTGCGGCGGTGCGCGACCGGGACGACTGGTGGGTCCCGACGCTGTTCATGCGGCTGCGCAGCGGGCGCATGTGGTACGACTCGGGCGGCTCGCAGGGGCTGTTCGAGAAGTGGCCGTCGGTCGTGCGTGACATCGAGGACGAGAAGTGCACACCGATCGTCGGGCCCGGGATCAGCGACCTGCTGCTCGGGTCGCGGCAGGAGGTCGCGCGCGCCTGGGCGAACCGTTACCGGTTCCCGATGGCGCCGCACAACCGCGAGAGCCTCCCGCAGGTCGCGCAGTACCTGGCGATCAACCAGAGCCGGTCGTTCCCGCGCTCGGAGCTCGAACAGCACGTGCGGCGGACCGTGATCGAGCGGTTCGGCGACGAGATCCCCGAGCCCTTGCGCACCGGGCGCCCGCCCATCGAGGACGTGCTCGCGGCCGGCTGGCACGCGCTGCGCGACCGCGGCGCGATCGAGCCGTACTCCGTGCTCGCCGACCTCACGGCGCCCGTCTACATCACGACGCAGCCCACCCGGCTGCTCGCGAACGCCCTGGAGGCCGCGGGCAAGCAGCCCGAGATCGAGCTCTGCCGGTGGAACGACGACATCGAGTGGCCCGAGTCCGTGTACGAGCGCGAGCCCGGGTACCGGCCGACCGTGCAACGGCCGCTCGTCTACCACCTGCTCGGGCTGCTGGAGGTGCCCGAGTCGCTCGTGCTCACCGAGGACGACTACTTCGACTACCTCATCGGCGTCACGCAGAACCGCGAGCTCGTGCCCCGGCACGTGCGCGGCGCGCTCACCCGCACCGCGCTCATGTTCGTCGGGTTCCGGCTCGACGAGTGGGACTTCCGCGTGCTGTACCGCAGCGTCATGAACTACGAGGGCAAGTCCGCGAACGACCACACCCACGTGGCCGTGCAGATCGACCCCGAGGAGGGGTCCACGAGCGACCCGGTCCGCGCCCGCGCGTACCTCGAGGGCTACTTCCGCGACGGCGCGCGCGTGAGCCTGTACTGGGGCAGCACCGAGCGGTTCGTCAAGGAGCTGCACGACCAGTGGGGGTCCCGGTGACGGGCGTCCTGCCCGACGTGCGGACCGGCAACCCGTACGTCGGGCCCCAGTCGTTCCGCGCCGGGCAGCACCTGTACGGCCGGGCCGTCGCGCTCGACACGCTGTTCAACCTCGTGGTCGCCGAGCGCATCGTGCTGCTCTACTCCCCCTCCGGCGCGGGCAAGTCGTCGCTCATCAACGCCGCGCTCATCCCCGAGCTGAACCGCGAGGGGCTCGAGGTGCTGCCCGTCGTCCGCGTCAACACCCCGCACGTCGCGACCATGCAGCCGCCGCCGCGCAACCGGTACCTCATGAGCACCCTCATGTCGCTCGAGTCGGACGTGCCCGAGGACCAGCAGGTCCCGCTCGACCGGCTGCGCGACATGACGCTCGCCGAGTACCTCGCGCAGCGACCCGACCAGGACGGTGTGCCCGGCAACGAGGTCCTCGTCTTCGACCAGTTCGAGGAGGTCCTCAGCCTTGACCCGACCGACGAGGACGCCAAGCGCGCGTTCTTCGCGCAGGTCGGCGAGGCGCTGCGCGCCCACCGGCTGTGGGCGCTGTTCGCGATCCGCGAGGACCACCTCGCCGCGCTCGAGCCCTACCTGCGCGCCGTGCCGACCCGGCTGCGCACCCGCTACCGCCTCGACCTGCTGACCGCCGACGAGGCGTTCGACGCGGTCGTGCGGCCCGCGCAGGACGCGGGCGTCGAGTTCCGCGCCGAGGCCGCGCACGCGCTCGTCGACGACCTGCGCCAGGTCCGCGCGCAACGGCTCGACGGCACCGTCGACGTCCTCGGCGCGTACGTCGAACCGGTCCAGCTCCAGCTCGCGTGCACCACCATCTGGGCCCGCCGCGACCCCGGGAGCGCCGAGATCACGACGTCCGACGGTGTCGCCGGCGGGTCCGTCGAGCAGGCGCTCGCCGACTACTACGACGCGCGCGTCGCCGAGGCGGCCCGGGTCACCGACGTGCGCGAGGACGTCGTGCGCGACTGGTTCGAGCGCCGCCTCATCACCCCGCAGGGGCTCCGCGGCCAGGTGCTCGAAGGGCCGCTCGGGACGGCCGAGGCCGACGCCCCGATCCTGCGCGAGCTCGAGCACCTCATCCGCGCCGAGACCCGCCGCCAGGCGACCTGGTACGAGCTGTCGCACGACCGCTTCATCGAGCCCGTCCGGCGCAGCAACGCCCGCTGGCGCGCCCAGCACCTCACGGGGTTCGAGCAGGCCGCCGCGCTGTGGGACGAGAACGGCCGGCAGCGTCGCCTGCTGCTCACCGGGAGCCACCTCGTGTCCGCGACGAGGGACGTCGCGGCCCGCCGCCGACCCCTGCAGCCGCACGAGCAGCAGTTCCTCGAGGCGTCGCACGCCCTGGAGGCCGACCGGCGGCGCGACCGGCGACGGCGGCTCTGGATGCGGGTCCTCGTCCTCGCGCTCGCGGTCCTCCTCGTCGCCGCCGTCGGGCTCTACGGCCAGACGCAGCGGCTGCTCGGCAGCGCGACCGTCGACGAGGCGCGCGAACGCAGCCTGTTCACCGCACTGGCCGACCTCGACCAGGACACCGAGAAGGCCGCCCGGACCGCCGTCGACGTCGGGCGCGACGACCTCGCCGGGGACGAGGGGCTGCGGACGAACGCACGCGACCTCCTCCACCTCGCCGCGACGACGACGCCCGTGCTCGCCCTGCTCGGCACCGACGAGCCCGTACTGGCGCTCGCGCAGGCCCTCGACGGCGGGACGGTCGTCACCGTCGACTCGGCCGTGACGGTCTGGTCACGCGAGGTCGACGACGCCGGCCGGACCTCGTTCGCCCGCGTCGACCGCATCCTCGCGGGCGAGGAGCCGCTCGTCGCCGACGTGAGCGCCGACGGGTCCGTCGTCGTCGCGGGCCTCGCGGACGGCACGCTCGTCGCGTGGCGGCGGGCCGACGGGTCGACGACGCGCTGGGCGGGCACACCCGGTCTGCACACCGTCGCGGTCGCGCCCGACGGCCGGACCGTCGTCTCGCTCGGGCCCGACGCGTCCGCGACGGTGTGGGCGGTGGACCCCGGGCGCCGCGCGGACCGGCACCGCCTGTTCGACGTGACCGCCGCGGCAGCCGGCGACGAGGACGCCACGACGGCGTGGCCGACGGCCGCCGCGTTCAGCACCGACGGCCGCGCGCTCGCCACGGGCGACGACACCGGCACCGTGCACCTGTGGGACGTCGCCGCGGGCCTCCCGCGCGCACGGGTCGAGGCGGGCGAGAGCGTGCAGCAGCTGCGGTTCGGCGCCGACGCGACGACGGTCGGCACGTCGGGCGCGTCCGGCGCGGCGGTGTGGGACGTCGCGTCCGGCACGCAGCTCGCGACCGTGACCGACACGGGAGTCTCCGCGTTCCTGCTCGGACCGGGCCTGACGACCGCGTACGCGACCGCCGCGTGGGGCGAGGTGCGGCGGTACGACGTCGCGACCGGCGCGCGCGACGGGTCCGCGTTCCTGCCGGGCACCCGCCTCAGCGGTGCGCTGCCCGACGAGACGACACCGCGGCAGGCGCTCGTCGTGGCCTCCGACGGCCGCACGGGCCTCTGGCAGCTCCAGGACGACGACGACCCGCAGGACGCCGACGTCTCGGAGGGCGTCGCCTACACCGTCCGCGCGGACGGCACCGTCGTGCGCAGCGGGCCCGACGGCCTCGCGCGCGAGACGGCCGTCGTCGAGCCCGACGTCCCGTGGACGATCGACGCCGACGAGTCCGGCGGCCGCGTCGTGACCGTGACGCAGGACGGCGCCGTGCACGTGTGGGGCACCGCGACCGGTGCGCGCCTGCGCGACGTGCCCGTGGTGCCCGACGAGCCGCTCGTGGACGACGCGAGCGTCGCCGGGCGGCTGCTCGCGCTCGCCGTCGCGGGCGAGGTCCGGCTGGTCGACGTCGACTCCGGGTCGGTCTCCGGGGCGCTCCAGCCGGCGCAGGACGCGGTCCGGGTGGAGCTGCTGCCCGACGCGTCCGCCGCGGTCGTCGCGTACGCCGAGCCCGGCGAGCCCGCCCCGGGGACGTCGACGGTGGCGGTCGGCGAGGTCGTGCCCACCGCGGGCGGCGTGCCGGTGCGGCTGCGGATGCCGCTCGCCGCGGACGACCGGCCGTCGGACGTGGCCGTCGGCTCCGGCGCCCGGCAGGTGGCCGTGACCACGGAGGGCGGCGTGCTCGCGCTGTTCGACCGGACGACCGGTCGGCTCATGTGGCGCACGACGCTGCCGCACCTGCGGCCGCGGACCCTGGCGTTCACGCACGACGGCCTGGTGGTCGCGGCGGGTGAGCGCGGGGTCGACGTCGTCGACGCGCGACGGGGGCGCGTGCTCCGGGAGATCCCGACGAACGAGTGGGTCGACGTGGCGACCGTCGAGGGCCGGGCCGGGGACGTCGTCGTGACGCTGTGGGGCGGCCGTGTCGTCGAGGTGCCGCCCGACGACCGCGGGCTCGTGGACCGCGTCGCGTCGCGGCTCGTCGGGCTGGAGTGAGCGCGGACTCCCGCGGGCGGGTCAGAGCGGGACGAGGCCGCCCGAGCCGGGTGGCGCCGCGCGCACGGCCGGGTCGCCGAGCACGACGAGCCCGCGCGCGTCGTGCACGGCGGTCCAGAGCGCGACGAGGTCCGCGTCGGGGAACGGCTTGCCGAGCCGCTCGGACGCGTCGATGCGGGCCGTGAGCAGCGTCGCGAGCGCCGCGTACCGCGACGTGAGCTCTTCGAGCGCGTGCCCGACGCGCAGCCCGTCGAGCAGTCCCAGCAGCGCCCCGCGGAACGCGCCGGCCTGCGCGGTCGTGCCGTGCCAGAGGAACGCGCACGACCAGGTGCGGTCGACGTGCCCGACGAACGCGAGCGCCCCGCCCGCGGGGTGGCCGAGCAGCCGCGCGGGCAGGGGTGCGGTCGCGTCCTGCGCGGCGATCTCGACGAGCGTCGCGCCGGGGCCCGCGGGGTAGTCGCTGTACCGGGGCGTGCCCGCGCCGTAGCACGCGAACGCGAGCACGACGCGGGGGCGGACGGCCGCCGCCGGGTCGACGTCGGCGGCGGCGAGGTACTGCGCCGCGGTCAGCGGCCCGCGCTGCTGCACCGGTCCGGGCCAGTCCTGGCACACGAGCGCGCCGCCGAGCCCGAGCGCGGTCGCCTGGGGTCCGCCGAGTCCGTGGCTCGCGGTGAACAGCACGTCGGGACCGTCGGACGTACCGAGCAGCGCACGCAGCCGGGCCTTCGTCGCGACGCCGCCCGTGTCGGCCTGGACCGACCACGCCGAGGCCGACCGGCCGACCTCGTCGAGCAGCGGCGCGAGCAGGAACCGACTGCTGAGGTCGGTCGCCGCGTCGTCCGGGTTGCGCGGGCCGAACAGGCGGGCGGTCCGCGTCCCGCCGGGGGGCGCACCGGCGGCGTCGCGGTCCTCCGCCGCGAGGACCGAGGCCGCGTACGCCGCGTAGGACGCCGCGTCGGGCAGGTCGAGGCGTCCGACCGCGTACGCGACGCCGAGCTGGTACTGCAGCTCGAACGGCAGCGCCGCCGGTCCGCCGACGAGCAGCAGGTAGTACGGCACGACGCGCGGGTCCACGACGGTCGGCGTCGCGCCGTGCCGCACGAGGAACGTGTCGGCGTCCTCGCCGTCCTCGACCACGAGGTGCCGGAACCGGTCGCCGGCCTGCCCGCGGCGGCGCGCCAGCAGCGGCTCGAGGGCCGCGAGCACGGCCGCGTCGACGCCGGGGGCCGTCACGAGCCCCCAGCCGACCGAGCCGAGGTCCTCGGCGTCGAACCCGACGGTCACCCCGAGGTGGCGCTCGTCGGCGCGGCTGCGCCGCCGCAGCCGCCGCTCGTCGCCGGCACCCGGTGCGGGCACCCCGCGCAGCGCGGCGGCCAGGTCGCCCAGCGCGGTCGGCGGGGTCAGGTAGGTGCCGGTCGCGACGTCCAGCCCGTCGACGACGAGCAGGTCGTCCCGTCCCACGGACGCGTCCACGGCACACCTCCCCCGCACGCGGCAGGTCTGCTCGCCACGCTAGGGCGACACCGCGCGCGCCGAGAAGGTGCCCGCGCGGATCTCACCCGGCGTCACGCGTCGGCGCGGCGGTCCCACAGCCCGCGGACGTACGCGGCCTGGCCGGCGTGCTGGACGTCGTCGTCGACGATGCTGACGAGCCGCACGCCGAGCGTCACGGGCGGGTCCCACGACTCGTCGACGACCTGGTCGAGGTCGGCGGGCTGCAGGCGCTGCAGGTAGGCGGCGGTCTGCGCGGCGACCTCGTCGTAGTAGCCGAGCAGCAGGTCGCCGGGCACGTCGACCGCGGCGACGTCGTCGGGCGACTGCCCGTACCCGGTCGCCCGCGCGGAGAACGGCAGGCCGAACCGCTCCGCCCAGCCGCGGGCCGTCCACACCTGCTCGACGCCCGCGACGTGCGCGACCTGCGCGTCCTGCCCGCGCGCCGCGTGCCAGACGAGCCACGCGACCGAGTTCGCACCCGGGTCCGGGCGGTACGTCAACCCGTCGGGCGGCAGCCCCTCCACGGCGCCGTGCAGCACGGGTCCGACGCGGCCCAGGGCCTCGACGAGCAGGTCGGCGACCTCCATGCGTCCTCCTCGGCGGGTCGCACGGGCGGCGACCGACCCGGTCGACGCTAGCCACGGCGCCGGCCGGCCGCGCGCCGTGCGGAGTCCGGGTGCGGCGTCAGGCGTCCCAGTCGACGCGCACCGGCAGGCCGGCGAAGCGCGCGTACGACGCGAACGCCGTCTCGACGGCGGCGCGCTCGGCGTCGGTGAGCGCGCGCGCCGGCCGCGGCTGGGCGACGACCCCGTCGCGGACGGCGACGCGCCGCCACCACCCGACCACCTGCCCGTCGAGGAGCAGCGGCGCGATGACCATGTTCGAGCCCGCGGGGGCGATCGTGAGGCCGGCGACGTTGGTCACGAAGCGGCTCGCGGTGTAGGCGACGCCGTACTCGTCGTAGCCCTGCAGCACGTGCGCGGTCGGCGACGGGTCGGGCGTGGGCGCCGGGACCGGCGCGGACCACACCCGGACGCCGTCGACCTCGTCCTCGACCAGCGCGCCGTCGCACAGCGCGATCCCGCGTCGCACCTGCGTGAGCGTCAGGGTCGCCCACCACGCCAGGTCCTTCTCCGCCGCCGGCCCGTGCCCGGTGAAGAACCGCCGGGTCAGCTCCGCGAGCGCGTCGTCGCCGCGCAGGTCGGGCCCCTCGGCGACGCGACCGTCGACCAGCGCGTACGTCTGCTGCGCGCCGCGGACGGCTCCGCTCGCGACCACGGCGTCGAGCTCGAGCCGCATCAGCAGGTACGCGAGCCGCAGCCCGCTCGCCTCGACGCCCGCGCGCGCGAGGACGTCGCCGAGCTCCGCGCGGGTCAGGTGCTCTCCCCCGCGCAGCGCCGCGGTGACGGCGCGGCGGGTGCGCTCGACGCCCTCGTCGTCGATCCCGACCTGCCGCTCGACGGACCGGTTGACCTGCCGGACCCGCGGGCCGGTCAGCGCCTGGACCCAGCGCAGGTCCTCGGCGGCGAGGTAGTGCCAGGTGGCGCGCAGGGCGTGCGTGCGCACGATGCGTCCCTCGTCGACCGCGGCCAGGACGGTCGCGTCGTCGGTGCCGCTGCGCATGCCGAGCGACCAGCGCGACATGGGCACCTCCTGCGCCTGCGACGCGACGAGATGCCGGACCACGGCAGTCGGGTCGGGCAGCGGCGGTCCCGACAGGTGCTGGCCGTGGAGGCGGCGGTGGGCGACCTCGACGGCGTCCATGCAGCGGATCCTAGGCGCCACCTGGGTGTTCCTCGTGCGGTCACACGGCGTCGACCGATCGGACATGCGGGGGCCAACCGGACGCGGTCGACTGGTCGTCATGCGAACCCGTCGCGCTGTCGCTCTCGCTCTCGTCGCCGTCACCGCCGCGCTGGGTGGCACGGTCGCCGCCTCGCTCCCCGCCGCCGCCGGCGGCCCCCCGGGCCACGGCCCGTCGGCGGACCGCGGTCCCGCCCTCGTCTCCCGCGCCACGCTCTCCGCCGACTTCCTCGCGGACGGTCCACCGTCCGGTGCGGCCGTCACGCCCGCCAACGGCCGCACCGGTCCCTTCGCCGGTCAGGTGATCCCCGGCTTCTCGGGGGCCCTCGACAACGGCGACGGCACGTTCTGGGGGCTGCCGGACAACGGCTTCGGCAGCAAGGCGAACTCGGCCGACTTCCTGCTCCGGATGTACCTCGTGACGCCCGACTGGCGGTCCGGCCAGATCCAGGTCGGCCGGCACCTCTCCTTCCAGGACCCGGACCACCGCATCGACTTCCCGCTGACCCGTCCCGACCGCCTGCTCACCGGCGCCGACTTCGACGTCGAGTCCGTGCAGCGCGCGAAGGACGGCACGCTGTGGGTCGGCGAGGAGTTCGGGCCGTTCCTGCTGCACTTCAGCGCCGACGGCGTCCTGCTGTCCGCGCCCGTGCCGTTCCCCGACGGCAAGTCGCCCGCCAACCCGTACCTCGCGCCCGGCGAGACGCCGCGCGTCGCGAGCAGCCGCGGGTTCGAGGCGCTCGCCGCGTCGCCCGACGGTCGCCGCCTCTACCCGGTCGTCGAGGGGGCGTTCACCGACGACGCCGACAAGCGTCGCCGGTTCGTCTACGAGTTCGACACCCGCACGCAGCAGTACACGGGCCGCACCTGGGCGTACCAGACCGACGCCGAGGCGAACGTGATCGGCGACGCGCAGTGGGTCGGCAAGGACCGCCTGTGGCTGATCGAGCGCGACGACTTCGACGGCGCCGCGTCCGTCATCAAGCGCGTCTACGAGGTCGACCTGTCGAGGACGGACAGCGACGGCTTCGTCCGCAAGACGCTGGTCCTGGACGCCCTGCGCATCGCGGACCCGCGGGGCGTCAGCACCGGCGGCGGCTACGGCACGGGTGACCCGTTCGCGTTCCCCGTGCAGTCGTTCGAGACGATCGTCCCGCTCGGCCGCGACCGGCTCCTGCTCGCGAACGACAACAACTACCCCGGCAACGCCGCGCGCGTCACCGGCACCCCCGACGCGACCGAGATGGTGGTCGTCGACCTGCGCGGCGTCCGCCTCGCCCGCCCGGACGACACGCTCGTGGTCGGTCACCGCGGCGCGTCGGGCTACCGCCCCGAGCACACGCTCGCGTCGTACGAGACGGCGATCCTGCAGTGCGCCGACTACATCGAGCCCGACCTCGTGAGCACCAAGGACGGCGTGCTCGTCGCCCGGCACGAGAACGAGATCGGCGGCACGACCGACGTCGCGACCCGCACCGAGTTCGCGTCGCGCCGCACCACGAAGACGATCGACGGCGTCGCCCTCACCGGCTGGTTCACCGAGGACTTCACGCTCGCCGAGCTCCGCACGCTGCGGGCCAAGGAGCGCATCCCCGCGGTCCGCCCGGGCAACACCGCGTTCGACGGCCGGTACCAGGTGCCGACGTTCGACGAGGTCCTCGACCTCGCACGGAACTCGCGGACCTGCGCCGGGGAGCCCGTCGGCGTCTACCCCGAGACCAAGCACCCGACGTACTTCGACGGCATCGGCCTCTCGCTCGAGGAGCCGCTGCTCGCGACGCTCGCCGCCAACGGGTTCGACGGCCGCCACGCTCCCGTGATCATCCAGTCCTTCGAGACGTCGAACCTGCGCGAGCTGGCGACGCGCACGAGGCTCCCGCTCGCGCAGCTGATCAACTGCTCCGGCGCCCCGTGGGACCTCGTCGCCGCCGGTGACACCCGCACCTACGCCGACCTCGTCACCCGCGGGGGCCTGCGGGACATCGCCCGCTACGCCGACGGCATCGGCGCCTGCAAGGACGTCCTGATCCCGCGCGACGCGTCGGGGGCGCTGCTGTCGCCCTCGCCCGTGATCCGCGACGCCCACCGTGCCGGTCTCACGGTCCACGGCTGGACCTTCCGCGCCGAGAACCAGTTCCTGCCGACCCAGTTCCGCGTCGGCACCGACCCGAACGCGCACGGCGACCTGGACGGCGAGATCCGCACCTTCCTGCGTGCCGGCATGGACGGCTTCTTCACCGACCACCCCGACGTCGGCGCCGCCGCCGTCGACTGACACGACCGACCACGCACGAGGCCCCGGGGGTGGCGAGCCCGGGGCCTCGTCGCGCCGAGGTTCATGGCGACGAGGACCCTCCGTTCGTCCGCTCAGGCGACACGTGCGATTCCCACGTCCGACTCCCTCACCTCCCCGAGACAGGTGCCCCTAGCATCCGGAACATGGCGGAGACTGCGCTGACCAAGGGAGCCAACTGCGCCCTCGCGGCTGAGACGACCGACGTCCGTGTCGTCGTCGCGTGGAACGACACCGAGGGTGGCGTCGACGTCGACGCGTCCGCCCTCCTGCTGGGTGACCAGGGTCGCGTGCGCTCGGACGACGACCTCGTCTTCTTCAACCAGCCGGCATCGGCTGACGGCGCGGTGCGGCTCCTCGGTCGGACGACCGACGACGCCGGGTCGCGCGAGCTCGTCGGCATCCAGCTCCACGCCCTGCCGGAGGACGTGAGTGCGGTCGCGATCACCGCCAGCCTGTCCGACGGCGCCTTCGGCTCGCTCGACGGGCTCCATCTGCGCGTGCTCGACGAGGAGGGCACCGTCGTCGTGCACTACGAGATCACCGACGCGACGACGGAGACGGCGTTCCTCTTCGGCGAGGTGTACCGCCGAGGCGACGGCTGGAAGGTGCGTGCCGTCGGCCAGGGGTGGGACACGGGCCTCGCCGGACTCGCCGCGCACTTCGGCGTCAGCGTCGACCAGGAACCGGAGACCGAGCCCGAGGCACTGCCGCTGACGCACGACGACCTGCCCGACGCCGCGCCGACCGACGACGCCGACGAGCTCGTGGACGTCGTCGAGCCCACCACGACGTCGGCCCAGCCGGTCGTGGCGAGCGCCGTCATCGACGACGACGCCACGGACGACGTCGCCGCGGCGCTGCGGCCACGCCGGTCGTCGGGCGTCCGGACGTCCAAGCGGGCGGCAGCGCCGGTACAGCCTCCTCGCCTACGGCTCGCCGGCGCCGAGACGTGGCAGGCAGCCCGTCTGTTCTCGATCTCCGGCGTCGGCACGGCCGAGGAGCAGGAGAAGCGGGCGACGTCGGCCCTCCTCGCGACGATGACCGCGGTGCCGGCGTTCGGGCGCGCGCTGACGTCGCGGTTCGGCGCGCCCGCCGGTGCCGTCGAGACCTACCTCGAGGTGCCCTTCACGCTGGGTGAGTCGACGGTCTACCCGGACGGGGTCCTGCGAGTCGCGCGCGGAGCGAAGCGGTGGACAGCGCTCGTCGAGGTCAAGACCGGCAGCGGGCAGCTGCGCCGGGAACAGGTCGAGCACTACCTGGACGTCGCACGCCAGGAGGGCTACGACACGCTGGTCACGCTGTCGAACGACATCGCGCCACAACCGGGTGAGCATCCCGTCGTCGTGGACCGTCGGAAGCTGCGCAAGGTCACGATCACGCACCTCTCGTGGGCCGAGGTTCTGCACGAGGCCACCTTCACCCTGAACCACCGAGGCGTCGGTGACGCGCTCCAGGCGTGGATCCTGGCGGAGCTCATCCGCTACCTGGAGCACCCGCGATCCGGTGCGGGCACGTTCGACGACATGGGTCCCGCGTGGGTTCCGGTCCGCGAGGCGATCCACGCAGGGACGCTGCGCGCGACGGACCGGAAGGTCCCTGCCGTGGCGGACACGTGGACCCGGCTAGTGCGTCAGGTGTGCCTCCGGCTCGGGTCGGACCTGGGTGTCACAGTCACGCAGTCGATGCCGCGACGGCTCGCCACGGACTCCGCAGCAAGGATCCAGGCGATCGTCGGCAGGCTGGCTGCGGACGGCGTGCTCGAAGCGGTGCTCAAGGTGCCGCAAGCGGCGGGTCCGCTCACGATCACCGCCGACCTCCGGACCTCACAGGTCCGGATAGGGATCGACCTCGACGCACCCCAGGAGGGGACAGCACAGCGCCGCATCAGCTGGCTCGTCCGACAGCTGAAGGACGCCCCCGATGCGGTGCTCGTCGAGGCCCGGTTCGCAGGTCGACCCGACACAGCGTGCGAGCGCCTCGCGGACGTCCGCGCCAACGCATCCGTGCTCCTGCCGGACCGCAGCGCGGAGATCACCGCGTTCCGCCTCACGCTCGCGAGCGTCATGGGGACCAAGCGCTCGGGGATTCGCGGCGCCTTCGTCCCGAGCGTCACGACCGCGGTCGAGGCCTTCTACAGCTCGGTCGTGCAGTCGCTGCGGCCTTGGCAGCCGGCCGCCCCGAAGCTGCCGGAGGAGGTCCGCGCCGAGGCGATCGATGACGTCGACATCGCCGATGTGAATGTCGACGCCGACGGCTGACGCCGTACCTTCGCCCCGTCGTCACGCCGTTCCGGCCGCACGCTCGCAGTGCCAGACTCGGCGGTGACGACGGCGTCGGGAGGGGTGCCATGAGCGCGCACGCGTACCTGCGGATCGGGTCGGTCGAGGGCGGGTCGACCGACCGGCACCACGAAGGCTGGATCGAGGTCCGGTCGTTCACCTGGTCCGAGACGTCGGGTGCCGGTGCGGGCGGTCACGCCGCCGTCTCCGGCCGCGTCACGGCGAGCCCGCTCGTCGTGACGGCGGACGTCAGCGTCGCGTCACCGCGGCTCATGGTCGCGTGCGCGCGCAACGAGCGCTTCGACGTCGCTGAGCTCGAGGTCGTGCAGGCCGGGGAGAACGGCGGACGACCGTTCCTGCGGTGGCGGCTGCAGGACGTCGTCGTCTCGGGCTACGCGGTGACCGCCGAGGACTTCCTGCCGGTCGACACGATCACGCTGCGGTTCGAGTCGCTGCGGTTCGACGTCGTGCCGCAGCAGCCGGACGGCTCCCCCGGGTCGGCCGTGACGGGCGAGGTCGACTTCACGCGGCCGTCCCGCTGACGCCGCTGGCGGTCAGTCGCTCCCGACGTCCACCAGCGCGACCCGCAGCCGCACGGTGTCGCCGACGTCGCACGACTCCGCCCGACGGACCGCCTTCTTGAGCGGCAGGACATAGGTCTTCGCCTTGTCGTCGGGGAACACCGACGTGCGCCAGACGGACCCGCCGAGCGTGACCTCGACCCGCACCGACCCGAACCCGCGCGTCACGCCTGACGACACCTCGAGCACGTCGTCCGCGACGTCGGTCGGCAGGCTGACGAAGACCCACGAGTCCGTCTTGCGGGCGCCCCACCGCCACAGCGGCGCGTCGAACTCGTACGTCGGCCGGTCGGTCATGACCGCATCGTCGCAGGCCGCACCGACATGTCGATCCACGCGGATTCGCTTGCTCGCATCGCGGCATCGAGTGATGCGATGATTCGGCCATGCGAACGACAGCGGATCTCGATGACGACGTAGCGGCGGCCGCGCGCGCTCTGGCCCAGCATGAGCACATCTCCCTGGGACGGGCGATCAACGCTCTGGCCCGGCGAGGGATGGCACCAGTCGCACGCGCGTCGTCGACGAGTGGCTTCCCGACGTTCCCCGCGGTCGACGGGCACACGATCACCTCCGACATGGTCGCGGAGCACCGTGACGACGACTGAGCCGGTGTGGCTGCTCGACGTCAACGTCCTGGTCGCCCTCGCTCACCCGAGCCATGTCCACCACGCCACGGCGCACCGATGGTTCTCGACCGTCACCACCTTCGCGACCACTCCGATCACCGAGACCGCGCTGCTGCGCCTAAGTCTCAATCCCGCCGTGACCGGGCAGCAGATCGGACCGGCAGATGCGCTCGACCTGCTCGCGAGGATTCGAGCCCTCCCCCACCACCGTTTCCTCGACGACGACACCACGCTCGCCGCCCCGGCCATCCGCAGCGCCCCCGCGGGCCACAAGCAGGTCACCGACTTCCATCTCGTGAACCTGGCGGCGTCGGCGGGCGCGGTCCTGGCCACCTTCGACGCTGCACTGCCGGGCGCGCTGCATCGCGACGACCGGACCCACGTGCGCGTCGTCCCGCCGTCGGCCGGCTGAGCTTCGCGATCAAGCGCCGGACGGCTCCGCGGCGGGGTCGCGGGTCAGGAGCGTCACGACCTCGTAGTGGGTCGTCTGGGGGAACATGTCGAGGACCCGGCCGCGGACGGGGCGCAGGGACGGCATGGCGGCGAGGTCGCGCGCGAGCGAGCGGGCGTTGCACGACGAGTAGACGACGGTCTCCACGCCGGACCGTTCGAGCCAGCCGGCCAGGTCGGGGCCGATGCCGCGTCGCGGCGGGTTGACGACGACGAGGTCGGGCAGGTCGGCGGGTGACGCGCCGAGCGCGAAGGCGGTCGCGTCGTCGGCGCGGAACGTCGCGCGGGGCAGGCCCGCGTCGCGCGCGGTGAGGGTCGCGCTCGCGACGGCCTCGGCGGACGTCTCGACGCCGACGACGTCGCGCGAGCCGTCGGCGACGTGCAGCGCGAACCCGCCGACGCCGCAGTACAGGTCCCACACGGACGACGGCGCGGCCTCGTCGACCCACGCGGCCGCCTGCCGGTAGAGCGCGGCGGCGACGTCGGTGTTCGTCTGGAAGAAGCTCTGCGGGCGCAGGTGGAGGTCGTGCCCGTTGATGCGCATGCGGAGCGTCTCCTCCTCGGTCAGGAGGATCTCGCGCTCCCCCTCGAGCACGGCCTTGTGCTCGGGCAGCAGGTTCACCGACGCGACGACGAGGCGCGGGAGCTGTGCGCGCAGCCAGGGCAGGTGCTTGCGGATGCGCGCGACGGCCTCCTGCGAGCGCAGCACGAACCGCAGCATGAGGTCGCCGTCGGGCGACTCGGTGAGCAGGAGGTGCTTGAGCTCGCCGCGGCGCGCGGGGACGTCGTAGGGCTCGAGGCGGGCGCGCGTCACCAACGCCGTCAGCACCGGGAAGGTCGCCGACAGCGAGGCCGGGTAGAGGCCGCAGCCCTGGAGGTCGACGCCGACGCCGGCCGCGTCGAGGATGCCGAGCGTCGGGGCGTCGACGGTCCCGCCGACGACCATCTTGGCCTTGTTGCGGAACCCCTCCTCGCGGCTGGGCACCGGGTCGAGCCACACGAGCTCGGGGTGCTCGGCGAGCAGGTCGGCACACAGGTCCTGCTTGGCGGCGAGCTGGTCGGCGTAGGGCCGCCCCATCCACGTGCAGGAGAGGCACCGCTGCGCGTCGTAGTAGGGGCACTGCACGGTTCACCAGCCTACGGGCCGTGTATCTGTGGCCCAGGTCACACCTCTTGTCCGTGCAGGGGGCGCAGTCGGTGTTCGCGCGCGGGCGGGGAGACGTCATGGACATCCGGAACGGCGGCCTCGAGGTCGTCGACGCAGTGGTCGTCGGCTCGGGCTTCGGCGCCGCGGTCGCGGCGCAGCGGCTCGCGGAGGCGGGCAAGCAGGTCGTCGTCATGGAGCGCGGCCGGCGCTACGGGCCCGGGGACTTCGCCCGGACGCCCGCGCAGATGGGCCGGGCGTTCTGGGACCCGAGCGAGAAGCTCTACGGGCTGTTCGACGCGTGGTCGTTCCGTGGGCTGGAGGGGCTCGTGTCGAGCGGGCTCGGCGGCGGGTCGCTCATCTACGCCAACGTGCTGCTGCGCAAGGACGAGCACTGGTTCGTGCACGACTCCCCGCTGCCGGGCGGCGGGTACGAGCACTGGCCGATCAGCCGCGCCGACCTCGACCCGCACTACGACGTCGTCGAGAAGATGCTCGGCGCCACGCCCTACCCGTACGACGACACCCCGAAGACGCGCGCCGTCGAGCAGGCGGCCGTCGCGCTCGGCATGCCGACGATCCGGCCGCCGCTGGCCGTCACGTTCGCCCGCCCCGGCGAGGACGCCGCCCCGGGACTCGACCTGCCCGCCGCGGCGTACGGCACGGTCCACCCCGGGTCGCGCCGGCGCACGTGCACGCTGTGCGGCGAGTGCGACATCGGCTGCAACATCGGCGCGAAGAACACGCTCGACCACACCTACCTGGCGTCCGCGGCGCACCACGGCGCCGACGTCCGGACGCTGCACGAGGTGCGCGCCGTCCGGCCGCTCGACGGCGGCGGCTACCTGGTCCGCTACGTCGTCCACCCCGAGGGCGCGCGCGGCGACATGGACACCCGCACGCGCAGCCTGCCGGAACGCTCGATCGTCGCCCGACGCGTGATCCTCGGCGCCGGCACGTTCGGCACGACGTTCCTGCTGCTGCGCAGCCGCGCGTCGCTGCCCGGTCTGGGACCCGCGCTCGGCACCCGCTTCTCCGGCAACGGCGACCTGCTCACGCTGCTGCTCGACTGCACGCGCGACGGCGAGGCCCTGCCCGTCGACGGCGGCCACGGTCCCGTCATCACGACCGCGATCCGCCGACCCGACGCGCTCGACGGCGACGGCTGGACCGGTCGCGGCTACTACGTCGAGGACGCGGGGTTCCCCGGGTTCCTCGGCTGGCTCGTCGAGACGGCACAGCTGCGGTCGACCGCCCGGCGCGCCGCGGCGTTCGCGTGGCAGGTCGTGCGCAACCGGGTCCTGGCGCAGGGCCGCTCGAACGTCTCCGCCGACCTGTCCGCGCTGCTGGGCGACGGGCGGCTGTCCGCCGGGTCGCTGCCGCTGCTCGGGATGGGCCGCGACCTGCCCGACGGGCGGATGTCGCTGCACGACGGGCGGCTCGCGGTGAGCTGGACCACCGCGACGTCGCGGGCGTACTTCGACGACGTCCGCACGACCATGGAGCGCGTCGGCCAGCAGCTCGGCGCGCGCTTCCAGGACAACCCGCTGTGGTGGGCCAAGCGCGTCATCACCGTGCACCCGCTGGGTGGCGCGCCCATCGGGCGGCACGTCGGAGAGGGCGTGTGCGACGAGTTCGGCGAGGTCCGCGGGCACCCGGGGCTGCACGTCGTCGACGGCGCCGCGATGCCCGGCCCGGTCGGCGCGAACCCGTCGCTCACGATCGCCGCGATGGCCGACCGCGCGTCGACCCGGATGCTCGAGCAGGACTGGACGCGGCCCCGCCGGACGCACGTCGCCGCGCCCGCCCGTGCGCTCGCCGCGCGCGCCCCCGGCGCCACGTCGGTCGCGTTCACCGAGCGCATGGTCGGACCGTTCACGCTCGACCAGACCGACCCGCGACACGGCGCCGAGATCGCCCGCAGCCTCGGCGACCGGCTGCAGTTCGTGCTCACGATCACCGCCCCCGACATCGACGCCTTCGTCGCCGACCCGCTGCACCGTGCCGACGCGACGGGGTTCGTCGAGAGCAACGTCCTGGGCGGGCGGCTCGACGTCGAGCGCGGCTGGTTCAACCTGTTCGTGCACCCCGGCGGCACGCCCGGCCGACGCATGCTCTACCGGCTGTGGCTGCGCGACGCCGCCGGCTCGCCGCTCACGCTCGTCGGCGCGAAGGAGGTCGAGGACGACCGCGGGCTCGACGTCTGGGCCGACACGACGACCCTCTTCGTGCGCGTGCTGTCCGGGCACGTCGCACCGCCCGAGGCCACGACGCACGCGCAGGCGCTCGCCGTGCTCGACGGGATGCGCGACGACGTGGTGCCCGACGGCACGATCGGCGCGGGCGTGCTCGTCATCAAGCCGTTCGACCTGGCCAAGCAGCTCACGACGTTCCGGACCGAGGGCGACGCCGGTGCGGCCGCGCTCGCGCAGTTCGGGCGGCTGTTCCTCGGCGAGCTGTGGGACGTGTACGTCGCCGACAGGCTGGCCGGGCGGCGCCGCGCCGCCGCGCCACGGGCCGCCGCCGCGAGGGCCGGCCGATGAGGCGTCGCGACCTGGTCTCGCACGGCAGCGACCTCGGCTTCGTCCCCGCGCCGCAGGTCCGCTGGCTCGACCCGCCCGAGCTCGCGCGGACCGCGCTCAAGGTCGTGCTCGCGTCCGTCTTCACCGCGTACGGCGACCGTCGCGAGGTGCAGGCCGCGCTGCCCGGCGGGCTCGTCGAACCCGCGCACCGGCCCGACGGGGACCTGTGGCTCGACTTCGTCGCCGACCTCGGCGACGGGTTCGACGCGACGTACACCGTCGCCACGCTCCTCGCGCAGCCCGAGCTCAAGGTCGCCGGCGCCGACGGCCCGCTCGCGCTGCCCCGCGGGCACGTGCTCGTGCTCGGCGGCGACGAGGTCTACCCCGCCGCCTCCGCCCGCGGGTACGAGCACCGGACGACAGGGCCGTACGGCGCGGCGCTGCCCGCTCCCCCGCCGGGCGCCGTGCTCGACGCGACGACCGAGCCGACGCTGCTCGCGATCCCCGGCAACCACGACTGGTACGACGGCCTGACGGCGTGGCTGCGCGTGTTCACGCGCGGCGCGAGCGTCGGGGCGTGGCGGACCGTGCAGCGCCGGTCGTACTTCGCGGTGCGGCTCGCGCCCGGCTGGTGGCTGCTCGGCCTCGACTCGCAGCTCGACGAGTACATCGACGAGCCGCAGCTCGACTACTTCCGCACGCACGTCACCGCGCACCTGCGCCCCGGCGACGCGGTCGTCGTCTGCGCGGCCGAGCCCGCGTGGTCGAAGGCGGGGCGCGACCCCGACGCGTTCAACCAGCTGCACTTCTTCGAGCGCGAGGTCGTGCGGTACCGGCAGGTGCCCGGACGGCCCGGACGCGAGGACACCGGGGCGCGCGTGCGGCTGTGGCTGAGCGGCGACCAGCACCACTACTGCCGGTACGCGTCCCGCGCGCCGGGGTCGGCCTCACCGGTCGACGCGGCCGGCCCGGCCGACCCGCGCGCCGTGCAGGCCGTGACGTGCGGGCTCGGCGGTGCGTACCTCGGGGACACCGACCGGCTCGTCGACCACCTCGTGCTGCCCCCGCCCGCGTCACGCATGCGCAGCAAGGACTCCCCCGGCACGCCGTTCGACCGCGTCGGGCCGACGTACCCGCCCCAGGACCAGTCGCGCCGGCTGCGCCGCCGCATCGCCAACCCGCTGAGCCCGTACTGGGCGGGTCGCCGCAACCTCGGGCTGCTCGCGACCGCCGGCGTCGTCCAGCTGCTCGTCGTCGGGTGCCTCGCGGGGTTGCTCGGGGTCCTGCGGGGCGGGTCGCCGACGCTGCTGCGCGGGCTGTCCGGCGACGTCGCGGCCGCCGCGCTCGGGGCGGCCGCCTGGGTGCTCGGGCTGCTGCTCGTGCACGTCGCGCTCGCCGCGACGATGCCCGGCGGGCGGCTCGCGCGGCTCGTGCCCGCGACGACCGGCGTCGGGCTGCAGCTCGTCGCCGCGCTCGTCGTGCTCGTCGCCGCGGTCGCGGTCCCCTGGCCCGCGTGGTCACCCGCGCTCACCGCGACGCTGGTCGTGCCGTTCGTCGTCGTCCTCGGCGCGCTGCTCGGCACCCAGGCGTTCGCGCTGCTCCTGCTGTCCCGCCGGACCGGCGTCGTCGCCGGCTGGCAGATGTCCGGCCAGGCGGTCACCGACCGCAAGGGATTCCTGCGGCTGTGCCTGCGCACCGACGGTCGGCTCGTGGTCTACCCGCTCGTCGTCGACACCGTCTGCCGCCGGTGGGACGTCGAGGCCCGGGACGGTGGCGCGCGCCCCGTCCCGGCCGACGGCCTGCCGGCCGTCCGGCTGCTGGAGGAGCCCGTCGTCGTCGCGCAGGAGGGGTACGCGTCATGAGCGTCGAGGAAGCACCCGCCACGATCACGCGGGCCGACCACCGCACCGAGCTGGTCCCGTTCACCGCGCGCGACGGCACGCGGCTCACGTTCGTGCACGTCCGTGGCCCGCGCGAGCCGTGGCGCGGACCCGTCATGCTCGCGCACGGCTCCGGCGTCCGGGCCGAGCTGTTCCGCCCGCCGCTGCCGCGGACGCTCGTCGACGTCCTGCTCGAGGACGGCTGGGACGTGTGGCTGCTCAACTGGCGCGGCTCGATCGACCTCGACCCGATGCCCTGGACGCTCGACGACGCGGCCGTGTTCGACCACCCCGCGGCCGTCGACCACGTCCTCGCCGCGACCGGTGCGACGACGATGAAGGCGGTCGTGCACTGCCAGGGGTCGACGTCGTTCACGATGGCCGCCGTCGCCGGGCTCGTCCCCGCGGTCGACACCGTCGTCTCGAACGCCGTGTCGCTGCACCCCGTGCTGCCGTTCTGGTCGCGGCAGAAGATCCGCTACCTCGTCGACCCGATCGAACGGTTCACGCCGCACCTCAACCCCGCGTGGGGCTACCGCTCCGACGGGAACTTCTCCAAGGTGCTGCGCGGCGTCGTGCGCGTCACGCACCCGGAGTGCGACAACATCGTCTGCCGGATGGTGTCGTTCACCTACGGCTCCGGCTTCCCCGCGCTGTGGTCGCACGAGAACCTCGACCGCGCGACGCACGACTGGATCAGCGGCGAGTTCGCCGACGTGCCCATGTCGTTCTTCCGGCAGATGGGCCAGTCCGTCGCCGTCGGGCACCTCGTGCCCGCCCGGGACCACCCCGAGCTGCCCGACGACCTGGTCGCCGGGCCACCGCGCACCGACGCGCGCTTCGCGTTCCTCGCAGGCGCCGACAACCGGTGCTACCTGCCCGAGTCGCAGGTCCGGACGCACGCGTTCTTCGCGCGGCACCGGCCCGGCAAGGGCGACACGCTGCACGTCCTGCCGGGCTACGGGCACCTCGACGTGTTCTTCGGCCGGCGCGCGTGGCGGGACACCTACCCGATCATCCTGGAGGAGCTGCACCGATGAGCCTGCTGACCTCGGCCGCGCGGACGGTGCTGTCCCGCGTCCCGTCCCCCGTCCCGCGCCGCCAGCGCCGCCTCACGGGCCAGGCCGCGCGCGTCGACTCCATCCCGTACGCCATGCCGGTGTCGTCCGAGGACTCGCCCGTCCTCATGGCGGCGTTCCCGATCTCGCTGTCCGCCGCGCGGGCCGTGCTGCCCGGGACCGAGCTGCACCCCGTGTCGCTCGGGTTCGGCCGCGGCGTGCTCGTCGCGACCGTCGTCAACTACCGGTCCACGGACATCGGCCAGTACATCGAGTACTCGCTCGCGATCGCCGTCACGCACGGCCCGCGGCCCGCACCGCCGCTGCTGCCGCTCGCGCTCATGCGCACGCTGCAGCTCGGCCAGTACGTCGTCGACCTGCCCGTGTCGACCGAGGTGTCCGTCAAGGGCGGCAAGGGCATCTGGGGCATGCCCAAGCACCAGGCGTCGCTCGACTTCGTCGTCACCGACACGACCGTGTCCGCGCAGTACGACGACCTCGACGGGCGGTTCGGCGCGCTCGTCGAGATCGAGCGACCCGCGCCCCTGGGCCTGCCGCTCAAGCTCGCCGCGGCCAACTACTGCGCGTTCCGCGGGCAGCTCATGAAGTCGACGATCTACTTCGAGGCGACCGGCGACGTCGCCGTCGGGCCGGGTGCGCGGGCGCGCATCGTGCTCGGCGACGCACCGGGCGTCCAGCCGCTGCGCGCGCTCCGGATCGGGTCGAAGCCGCTGTTCACGGCCTGGCTGCCCACCGCGCACGGCGTGCTCGACGACCACTACGAGGCGTGGTTCCTCACCTCGGACACGCTCGGCTCGGTCGACGCGTCCCTGGCGTCCGGGCAGTTCGGCGAGCCGCTCGAGTCGGTGCACGGCCTCGGCCGCGGCGAGACGTGGCCGGCGCCGCCCGACCGGTCACGGCCCGAGGTGCAGGGCCGCATCGCCGCGGGGGTGACGACGTGATCACGTTCCTCGCGGCGCTCTGGTTCCTGTTCGGGGCGACCATGTACGTCGGCACCATGTGGGTGCTCAAGTGGTTCCTGTTCCCCACCTGGCGGGGCCTGTCGCGGGACAACGTGGGCACGCACTTCGGCATCCCGACGAAGCGCGCGACCGCCTTCTTCACCGGCGTCGTGCCGCTCATGTTCGTCGCCGCGATCGTGATGATCGTGACCGAGCGGGGCACGGGCTGGGTGTGGTTCGGCGTCGCCTGCCTCGCCGGGATCTTCGTCCTGACGTTCGTCGGTCAGGCGCTCATCATCCCGGTGAACAAGCGGGTCCGCGGCGGCGACTTCGCCGACGACACCGAGCTGCGCCACCTGCTGCACCGCTGGATGGTGCTCAACGACGTGCGGTTCTACGGCTCGACCCTCACCTGGGTCGCGATCGTCTGGTATGTCGTCGCGCGCGGCGACCTGCTCGGGGCGCTGTCGTGACCGCCGACGCGGGCCCCCGCCCGCCCGGGACCTCGCGGCGCGCGCCGGTCGCGGACGGGCGGACGCCGCTCGTCCTGCTGCTCGTCGTCATCGGCTGGATCACGGTCGCGAGCGGCGCCGCGCAGATGCTCGTGCCGTCGTTCGTGCTGTCGCTGCTCGGCGCCTCCGAGGACGCCACCGCGGAGCAGCTCTTCGCGACCGTCGGGATGTTCATGGTCGTCGTCGGCGGCCTGCTGCTCACCACGTTGTCCCGGCCGCGGCACGACCCCGACGTCGTGCTCTGGGCCGCCGTGCAGAAGGCCGCCGCGTCCGTGGCGGTGGGAGTCGGCGTCGCGCGCGGGGTGTTCGACCCGCTCGCGCTCGGCGTCGCCGCGTTCGACCTGCTCACCGCCGTGCTCCTCGCGGTGCACCTGCGCGCCCTGCGCGGTGCGCGATGAGGTCGCTCGTCGCCGCAGGGGGCGGCATGCGCGTCGCGTGGCAGGCGGGCGTCGTCCGCGCGCTGCAGGAGGACGGGATCACGTTCGACCACGTCGACGGGACGTCGGGCGGCATCCTCACCGCCGCGATGCTGTGCTCCGGCGTCGACGGCGTCGAGATGTGCCGCCGCTGGCGCGACGTCGACGTGCGCGACTTCGGCTCGGCGCTCCCCCTGCACGAGTACCTGACGGGCCCGTGGAACCTGCCCGCGGTCGGCGGCGCCGACGGGCTCGTGCAGCGTGTGTTCCCGGCGCTGGGCATCTCGGTCGAGGCGATCCGCGCATCGACGCTCCAGGGCTCGTTCAACGTCGTCGACTTCGTCACGAAGCAGAACGTCGCCGTCGACGCCGCCGACGTGGACGCCGACCTGCTCGCCGCCGGCATGTCCCTGCCGCTGTTCCTCACACCGCTGCGCCGCGACGGGCACGTCTGGACCGACGCCGTCTGGGTCCGCGACGCGAACGTCACCGAGGCGCTGCGTCGCGGCGCCGACGAGGTCTGGCTGGTCTGGTGCATCGGCAACACCGGACGCTGGGGCGACGGGCCGCTCGAGCAGTACGTCCACATGATCGAGATGAGCGCCGCGGGGGCGCTGGCCGCCGACCTCGCGCTCGCCGACGCGACCGGCCGGGAGTTCGTGCTGCACGTGGTCAAGCCCGAGCACCCGCTGCCGCTCGACCCCGAGTTCTACCTCGGCCGCATCTCGTCCGACTCGCTCGTGCAGATGGGCTACCGGGACGCGCGGCGCTACCTCGCGTCGCGGTCGGCGGGCGGCGTGGCGCGGGACGCGTCGTGCACGCGGATGACCGAGCCGCCGCCGTCCGCGCGGTACGTCGAGCACCTGCGCGGGACCGTCGACGGCGTCGACGTCGTCCTCGACCTCACCGTCGTCATGCCGCTCGACGGGCCGGTCGGCGGGGCGTCGGTCGCCGGCGCGCTGACGTACGCGCCGTGGGGCGAGCGCGCGTACCTGGCCGACGGGCGGGTCGAGGAGGCCGACGACGCGTTCGTCTACCGCGGGTCCGTGCGGGTCGACGGGGACGTCCTCGAGGTCGAGGCGGTCCGGTCGCTCGTCGACGACCCCGGCTTCGACGCCTGGGCCGACCTGTCGCGGGTCGCGCTGACGGTCCGATCGTCGTCGGGCGCCGTCGCGCTCACCGCGCCGCTCGACCTCGGCGCGGGCGGCGTGCGGCGGCTGGTGACGTCGGTCGAGCCCGTCGGGGTGACGGGCGTCTTCCACCGCGCCGACGCGGTCCGGCGGCTCCTCGCACGCGGCGCGGGCGCGCTGCGCCGCTGACGACCGGGACGTCGCTCAGCGCAGGGCGGCCTGGCGGCGACGGGTGCGGCCGCGGCGGCGCGCCCGCACCGGGACCTTGAGCGGGTGCTTGCCGAGCCGGAACATCACCGCGACCTGCACGACGTAGAGGACGACCGCCCCGAGCGCGACGCCGCTGCACCAGACGAAGAGCGAGCCGACGTCGACGGTCCGGCCGGTGAGGTCCGCGACGTCGGCCGCGACCGCGTGCAGCCGGTCGCGGTACGACCCGACGAGCCAGGCCGCGGCGGCGGCGAGCACCCCGACGACGAGCAGCGCGTTGCGGCGGACCGCGCGCCCCGGCGACACCCACCGCCAGCCGGCGTACTCGGGCTCGGGCGTCGGGTGCTGCGGGCCGTCCCACCACCGTCCCGCGCGGTCCTCGTCGTCGGTCGGGACGACGTCGGCGCCCGCGCGCACGGCGCGGCGCGGGCGGGCCGTCGGCTGCGGACGCTCGGGCGTGCCGCCGGCCGCGAGGAGCGCGGTCGCGTGGTCCAGCACGTCGGACGCGGCGTCGTTCGCGGGCGTGAGCGTGCCCGCCAGGTCGAACGTGAACAGCACCATGCCGTGCTGGTCGGCGTACTCGACCGCCTCGTCCGAGTACCCCGGGCCGGTGAAGAACCAGAGCTCGAGGTCGGTGCGGTCGGCCCGGGCGCCGTAGAGGCGCTGCAGGTCGGGCCGGCCCGCTCGACCGCCGCGGAACTTGACCTGGGCGAGCGCGTGGCGGGCGGTGACGTCGAGCCCGCCGTCGGCGCCGCGCCCCGGGTTGGCGCTCGCGTCGGGGTGGCCCAGCCCCCGCATGTGGTGCGCCGCCATCTCCTCCGCCTCACGCGGGGTCAGGACGTGCCGGCCGGGCACCCACTCGCTCACGGAGCAGGAGGCTAGCGAACGGTGCCGACAAGTCCGGCATCCCCGCCGCGGCGGCCGACGGCGGTGGTGGCGACGGGTCCGGCGGGGCACTTGCGCGGGCGCGGTCCGCCGTTCGCGAGCCGTCCACAGCCCGGCCTCCCGTGGACGTCTCCCCAGGTCATTCACGACGCAGGCAGGTGTCGGGCGCGGACGCTAGCGTGACGGCCGTGGAGGCGACGACGACGGCAGGCGCGCTGCACGTGCACGTCGCCGAGCGCAGCGACGTGCTGGTCGACGCGCTCGCGTCGGTGCTGGTCGACGCCCCGGCGGACCCGTTCACACCCGACGTCGTCCTGGTCCCGACGCGCGGTGTCGAGCGGTGGGTGGCGCAGCGACTCGCGCACCGGCTCGGCGCCGGGCCCGCAGGCGACGGCATCTGCGCGAACGTCCGCTTCTCCTCCCCGGCGCGTGCGGTCGCCGACGTGCTCGCCCGGGTGCTCGGGACGTCGCCCGACGACGACCCGTGGGCGCCCGAGCGCGTCGCCTGGCACGTGCTCGGCGCGCTCGACGACGCGCGCGGCGACCCGCGGCTGCGGACGCCCGTCGGTCACCTCGGCGACGCCGGCGACGACGTCCGCCAGGGCCGGCGGCTGAGGCTCGCGCAGCGCCTCGCCGGTCTCCTGCTGTCGTACGACGCGCAGCGTCCCGACGTGGTGCGCGCGTGGGCGCAGGGGCGCGACGAGGACGGCGCCGGCGCGCCGCTGCCGGCCGACCTCGCGTGGCAGGCGCACCTGTGGAGGCTCGTGCGGGAGCGCGTCGGGTCGCCCGCCCCGGCGCAACGGCTCGACGACGCGCTCGACGTGCTCACGCGCGACCCCGCGCTCGTCGACCTCCCGGCACGCCTCTCGGTGCTCGGTGCGACTCGCCTGCCCGACGCGCACGTGCGCGTGCTCGCCGGCCTGGCACGGCACCGCGACGTCCACCTGTGGCTCCCGCACCCGTCCCTGGCCCTGTGGCGCGCGGTCGCCGACCTGACGCCCCCCGACCGGCACCGGCGTGCGCTCCCCGTCGTCGCGTCGCACCCGCTGCTCGCCTCGATGGCGGGCGACGCCGTCGAGCTCCAGGTGCGGCTCGCACCGCTCGCCCCCGCCGTCGCGCTGCACGACGCCCCCGCGCCGCCGACGACCGTGCTCGGCGCGCTCCAGGCGCGCATCCGCGCGGACGCCGCCGAGGGCCCGCGGCGTCCGGTGGCGCCCGACGACCGCACGGTCCGGGTGCACGCGTGCCACGGCCGGCACCGGCAGGTCGAGGTCCTCCGCGAGGCCGTGCTCGGGCTGCTCGCCGACGACCCGACGCTGCAGCCCCGGGACGTCGTCGTCATGTGCCCGGACGTCGAGGCGTTCGCGCCGCTCGTGTCGGCGACGTTCGGCGACACCGGTCCCGCCGCGTCCGGGTGGGAGCATCCCGGACGCGGGCTCCGGGTCCGCGTCGCCGACCGCGCACCCGCGCGCGCCAACCCGCTGCTCGCGTTCGTCGCGACGCTGCTCGAGCTCGCGGGCTCGCGCGTGACGGCGTCGGCGGTCGTGGACCTCGCGGGGCTCGAACCCGTGCGGCGGCGGTTCGCGCTCGACGACGTCGCGCTCGACCGGCTGCGGTCGTGGGCGCTCCAGGCCGGGGTCCGGTGGGGCGAGGACGTCACCCGCCGCGAGCGCTACCGGCTCGGGGCCGTCGCCCAGGGAACATGGTCCGCCGCGCTCGACCGGCTGCTGCTGGGCGTCGCGATGGCCGAGGAGGACCAGCGCTACGTCGGCGCGGTGCTCCCCGTCGACGACGTGGACAGCACCGACGTGGACCTCGTCGGGCGGCTCGCCGAGCTGCTCGACCGGCTGACCGTCGTCCTGCACGACCTCGACGGCACACGACCGGCGACCGGCTGGCTCGACACCGTCGACCGCGCGCTGCGGCTGCTCACCGACGTCGCCCCGCAGGACCGCTGGCAGCAGGTCGAGGCCGCCCGGGTGCTCGGCGAGGTGCGGGTCGCGGCCGAGCACCACGGCCGGGACCTGCGGCTCCCGGACCTCGTCGCGCTGCTCGAGCCGCACCTGCGCGGCCGGCCGACGCGCGCAGGGTTCCGGACGGGCGCGCTCACCGTGTGCTCGCTCGAGCCGATGCGCGCGGTCCCGCACCGCGTCGTCGTGCTGCTCGGCGTCGACGACGGGGTGTTCCCGCGCGGAAGCGGCCGCGACGGCGACGACCTGCTCGCCCGTGACCCGCTCGTCGGCGAGCGCGACCGCCGCACCGAGGACCGTCGCCTCTTCCTCGACGCCGTGACGAGCGCGACCGAGCACCTCGTCGTCCTGCACTCCGGTGCGGACGAGCGCACGGGCGCACCCCGCCCGCCGGCCGTGCCGGTCGGAGAGCTGCTCGACGCCCTCGACGACGCCGTGGACTTCGGCGACGGCCGCGACGCGCGCGCGCACGTCGTGGTCCACCACCCGCTGCAGACCGTCGACGAGCGCAACTTCGTCGCGGGCACGCTCGGGCGTCCAGGGCCGTTCAGCTTCGACGCGCTCGACCTCGCGGCCGCGCGCGCGGGGCGGGGCGACCGTGTCGAGCGCGGCCCGTTCGTGCGCGAGCCGCTGCCGCCGACCGACCCCGTGGACGACGTGGGCGACCTCGCGGAGATCCTCACGCACCCCGTCCGCGCGTTCGTGCGCCGGCGGCTGGGGGCCGTGCCGCCGCGCGAGACCGAGCAGCTCGACGACCGGCTGCCGCTCGAGCTCGACCCGCTGGAGCGCTGGGACGTCGGTCGCCGGCTGCTCGAGGCGACGCTCGACGGCGCCACGCTCGACGACGCCGTGGCGGCCGAGCGCCGCCGCGGGCACGTCCCGCCCGGGACGCTCGGCGGCACGACGCTCGACGGCGTCGCGGCGTCGGTCCGGCCGCTCCTCGACGCGGTCGAGCGGTGGCGCGTCGGCGAGGCGCGCACGCGGGACGTGCGGCTCGTGCTGCCCGACGGGCGTCCGCTCGCGGGGACCGTCGGACCGCTGCACGGGAACGTGCTGGTCACCGCCGTCTACTCGCGCCTCGCCCCGAAGCACCGCTTGCGGGCGTGGGTGCTCCTGCTCGCGGCCGCCGCGGACGCGTCCGTGGACGCCGCCGAGCTGCGGGCCGTGACCGTCGGGCGCGGGCCGGGTGGCGGCGCGCGCGTCTCGGAGCTCCGCTCCCCCGGGCGCGCCGCGGCGCTGGCGGTCCTCGGCGACCTCGCGGACCTGGCGGACGCGGCGCTGCGCGAGCCGCTGCCGCTCCCCCTCGCCACGAGCTGCGCGTACGGCCACGCCCGCTGGTCCGAGCAGTCGGTCGACGACGCGCTCGCCGCCGCACGCAAGGAGCTCGGCACGCTCGACGACAGCCGCAACGGCCGCGGCGGGTTCGAGGTCGCTGAGACGTCGCACGCGCTCGTGTGGGGCGAGGGCTTCACGCTCGACGCGATCGCCGGGCTGCCCTCGCCGGTCGACCTGACCCGCTGGCCCGAGGACACCAGTCGCTTCGGTGCGCTGTCCCGGACGCTGTGGGAGCCCATGCTCACGCACGAGACCATCGCGATGGTGGTCGCATGAGCGCGTTCTTCGACGTCTGCGGCCCGCTGCCGACGGGGACGGTCGTGCTCGAGGCCAGCGCGGGGACCGGCAAGACGACGACCATCGCGTCGCTCGCCGCCCGGTACGTCGCGGAGGGCGTCGCCCGGCTGCCCGAGCTCATGCTCGTCACGTTCGGTCGCGCCGCGACGGCGGAGCTGCGCGACCGCGTCCGCGGGCGGCTCGTCGAGGTCGAGCGCGCGCTGCAGGACCCCGCGGCGGCGTCCTCCCCCGACGAGGTCGTGCGGCACCTCGCCGACGCCGACGCCGGGGAGCTCGCCCTACGGCGTTCGCGTCTCGCCCGCGCGCTCACCGAGGTCGACGCCGCGACCATCACGACCACGCACGGCTTCTGCCAGCAGATGCTCACCGAGCTCGGCACGGTCGGCGACGTCGACCACGACGCGACGCTGCTGCCCGACGTCGCCGACCTGGAGGCCGAGGTCGTCGACGACCTCTACCTGCGCAAGTACGCGGGCACCGAGAGCGCCGTGCTCGACGTCGCGACCGCGCGGACCGTGGCGCGTGCGGCGATCAGCGACCACGCCGCGACCCTGCAGCCCGACGACGCCGCGACCGGCTCGGCCGCCCAGCACCGGTACGGCCTGGCGCGCGCGGTCCGGGACGAGCTCGGCCGGCGCAAGCGCGCCCGCCGCGTCGTCGACTACGACGACCTCCTCGTCCTGCTGCGGGACGCCCTCGCGCACCCCGTCACCGGCGCCGCGGCCGTCGAGCGCGTGCGCGGCCCGTACCGCGTCGTCATGGTCGACGAGTTCCAGGACACCGACCCCGTGCAGTGGGACATCCTGCGGCTCGCGTTCCACGGCAGCCGGACGCTCGTCCTCATCGGCGACCCGAAGCAGGCCATCTACGCCTTCCGTGGCGCGGACGTCGCGACGTACCTGCGGGCGGCGCAGACGGCCGAGGCGCAGACGCTCGGCCGCAACTGGCGGACCGACGGGCCCGTGCTCGACGGTCTCGCCCCGATCCTGCGCGGCGCGGCGCTCGGCGACCCGCGCATCGTCGTGCACCCGGTCACGGCGGCGCGCACCGATCGCCGGCTGGTCGGTGCACCGCCCGTCGTGCTCCGCCAGGTCACGCGCGACGCGGTCGGAGCGACGTCGGGCAAGCAGCCGGCCGTCGCCAAGGTGCGCGAGCTCGTCTACCGCGACGTCGCCGCCCAGGTGGTGCGCACGCTCGACGAGACGCGTCTGCGCGACGGGGACGGCGCGACCACCCGACCCACCCGGCCGGCCGACGTCGCCGTGCTCGTGCGGACGAACGCGGAGGCGCTCGCCGTGCACGCCGCCGTGGTGGGATCCGGCGTGCCCGCGGTCATCTCCGGGCTCGCGAGCGTCTTCGGCAGCACGTCCGCGACCGACTGGCTCACGCTGCTCACCGCGCTGACCCGCCTCGCCGACAGCCGCAGCGTCGCCGCCGCAGCGCTCACCCCGTTCGTCGGGTGGGACGCCGCCCGGCTCGCACTGGCGGGCGACGACGACCTCGACGCGCTCGCCGACCGCGTGCGCGGCTGGGCGCACGTCCTCGACGAGCACGGCGTCGCGGCCCTCCTGGAGGCGACGGCCGCCGCCGGGCTGCGCGAGCGGCTGCTGCGGGCGCCCGACGGCGAGCGTCGGCTCACCGACCTGCGGCACGTCGCGGAAGCCCTGCACGAGGCCGCGCTCGACGGTGGGCTCGGCGCCGCCGCGCTCACCGAGTGGCTGCGCGCACGCATCGACGAGGCGGGCGTCGACTACGCCGAGGAGCGCAGCCGCCGGCTGGAGACCGACTCCGCGGCCATCCAGGTCATCACCGTGCACGCGAGCAAGGGCCTGCAGTTCCCGGTCGTGCTCGTGCCGTTCGCGTGGAACCGCTGGTCGCCGCGGTCGCCGGAGGTCCTCCGCTTCCACCGCGACGACGAGCGCGTCCTGCACGTCGGCGGACCGGGCAGCCCCGGCTACGCCGAGGGCCTGACCCGCCACGACGCGGACGAGTGCGGCGAGGACCTGCGGCTCGCGTACGTCGCGCTCACGCGCGCGCACTCGCAGGTCGTCGTGTGGTGGGCGCCCAGCGTGAACTCCGCGTCGTCCGCGCTCAGCCGCCTCCTGCTCGCACCCCGCGACGAGCACGGCACACCCGCCGCCCGCGTCACCGTGCCGAACGACGCGCAGGCGACGGCACGCTTCGCGGCGCTCGCCGAGGGGTCGGGCGGCGCGCTCGTGCACGAGGTCGTGGACCGCGCGCCTGACGCCGTGCGGTGGCGACCGAGCCGGCCGCCCGCGGCCGACCTCGACGTGGCCGTGCTCGGGCGGGACGTCGACCTCGGCTGGCGGCGCACGTCCTACTCCGGCCTGACCGCGCACGCCCACCACGCCGGCGTGGGCGACGAGCCGGAGCGTCCCGGGATCCAGGACGAGCCCGACGCGGACCTCGGCACCGCACCCGTTCCCGCGGGCGACCCCGACACCCCGCTCCGCGCCGTGCCGTCGCGCATGGCCGACCTGCCCGGCGGCACCGCGTTCGGGACGCTCACGCACGCGGTCCTCGAGCACGTCGACACGCACGCCGCGGACCTGCGGGCCGAGGTCGTCGCCGCGTGCCGCGCCACCGGCCTCGCCGTCCCGCTCGGGGTCGAGCCGGAGACGCTCGCCGACGCGCTGCTGCCCGCGCTGCACACGCCGCTCGGCCCTCTCGCGGCCGGCCGCACGCTCGCCGACGTCGCCCCCGCGGACCGCCTCGCCGAGCTCGAGTTCGAGCTGCCGCTCGCCGGCGGCGACCGACCGGCCCACGGCCCCGCCACGCCCGGCGGCGAGGACGAGGCCGCCGGTTCGCTCCGCGACGTCGCCGCGCTCCTGCGCGAGCACCTCCCGCCCGACGACCCGTTCGCCGGGTACGCCGACCGGCTCGACGGCGACCTGGCCGGGACGCGCCTGCGCGGCTACCTCACGGGCAGCATCGACGCCGTCCTGCGGGTCCCCGACGGCGACGGTCACCGGTACCTGGTCGTCGACTACAAGACCAACCGCCTCGCACCCCACGACGAGCCGCTCACCACGTGGCACTACCGGCCGGAGGCGCTGGTGCGGGCCATGACCGACTCGCACTACCCGCTGCAGCTGCTCCTGTACTCCGCGGCGCTGCACCGCTACCTGCGCTGGCGCCTGCCCGGCTACTCGCCCGAGCGCCACCTGGGTGGCGGCCTCTACCTGTTCGTCCGCGGGATGGTCGGCGCGGAGACG
Organism: Cellulomonas fimi; assembly: GCF_028583725.1. NCBI lineage: Bacteria > Bacillati > Actinomycetota > Actinomycetes > Micrococcales > Cellulomonadaceae > Cellulomonas > Cellulomonas fimi. The sequence continues at coordinate 3,013,250 of NZ_CP110680.1, forward strand.
CCCGTCGTCGGCGACGTGCCGACCGGCGTCATGTCCTGGCGCCCACCCCCGGCACTCGTCGTCGCCCTGTCGGACCTGCTCGCGGGCGGGCCGGCACGCGGTCCGGCGCGCGACCGCGAGGAGGCGTCGTGACGAGCACCGCACGGGCGCACCGGCGCGACGCCGCCGGTGTCGGGCCGACGACCGGCACGTGGCGCGCCGCCGGGGCCCGGTGGGACGAGGAGTCGACGTGAGCGTGACCGGACCGGGACGGGCGGACACGGCACCGGCGACCGGCACGTGGGACGGCGACCCGGACCCGCGCGTGCCGTGGCGCGTGGACGGGCTGCTCGCCCCGTTCGTCGCCGCGGGTGCGCTCGTGTCGGCGGACGTGCACGTCGCCCGACGGCTCGGGGCGATCGGGGGCGAGCGCGACGAGCGCGTGCACCTCGCGATCGCGCTCGCCGTCGCGTCCGTGCGGTCGGGTTCGGTGTGCGTCGACCTCACGGACGCGCCCGCGGCGGTCGCGGCCGACCTCGGCGACCACGACACCGGGACGAGCACGGGCGCGGGTGCGGGTGCGGGTGCGGGTGCGGGACTGCCGTGGCCCGCGCTCGACGGGCCCGACGGCTGGCGCGCGGCCGTCCGGCGGAGCCCGCTCGTGGCCGACGGCACGGCGGGACCGGCCGACCGGCCCGTCCGGTACGTCGACGACCGCGTCTACCTCGACCGGTACTGGCGTGACGAGCTGACGGTCCGCCGCGAGGTCGAGGCGCGCGTCGGGACACCGCTGGCGGCTGACTCGACGGCGCTCGACGCTTCCGCGCGGCGGCTGTTCCCCGACGACGCCGACGACCGGCAGCGGGAGGCGGTCCGGGTCGCGGGCGCCTCGCTGCTGACCGTGCTCACCGGCGGACCGGGCACAGGCAAGACGACGACGGTCGCGCGGCTCGTCGCTGCGCTCCAGGAAGTCGTCGGGCCGGACCTGCGCGTCGCGCTCGCCGCCCCGACCGGGAAGGCGGCGTCACGCCTGCAGGAGTCGGTCAACGCCGAGGTGTCACGGCTGGGCGCGGTCGACCAGAACGGCGTGGGGCCGCTCAGCGCGTCGACGGTGCACCGGCTCCTCGGCCGACGGCCCGGCAGCTCGACCCGGTTCCGCCACGACCGCACCCGACGGCTCCCGTACGACGTGGTCGTCGTCGACGAGTCGTCGATGGTGTCGCTGCCCCTCATGGCGCGGCTCGTCGAGGCGCTGCGGCCCGAGGCCCGGCTCGTGCTCGTCGGCGACCCCGACCAGCTCGCGAGCGTCGAGGCGGGCGCGGTGCTGGGCGACCTCGTCGAGGCACTGCACGGACGCGCGGTCGTGCGGCTCACCCGGACCCACCGGTTCGGCCACGAGCTCGGCGGTCTCGCGGCCGCGATCCGCGCGGGCGACGCCGACGGGACGCTCACGCTGCTGCGCGCGGGCGGCGCGCACGTGCGGCTCACGGAGACGGCGGCTGACCTCGCGTCACCGGCGGAGCTGGCCGGGCTGCGGCACGACCTGGAGGCCGCGGGCCGGGATCTCGTCGCGGCGGCCCGTGCGGGCGACGCGTCCGGGGCGTTGCGCGCGCTGGCACGCCACCGGCTGCTGCTCGCGCACCGCGAGGGACCGGCGGGCGTCGCGCACTGGGCCGCCCAGGCGGAGGCGTGGGTCGACGCCGTGACCGGTGGACGCGGCGACGACGGCCCGTGGACGCCCGGGCGGCCGCTCCTGGTGACGGAGAACGACGTGACGAGCGGCCTGTCGAACGGCGACACCGGCGTGGTCGTCCGCGACGTCGGCGGGGACGGGACGCAGGACGCGGTCGTGGTCGCGTTCGGCGACGCGAACCGTCCACACCTCGTGCGCCCCCACCGGCTGCCCGCCGTGCAGACCGTGCACGCGATGACGGTGCACCGCGGGCAGGGCAGCCAGTTCGACCGCGTCACGGTGCTGCTGCCGCCCGCCACGTCGCCCCTGCTCACCCGCGAGCTGCTGTACACCGCGGTGACGCGGGCGCGGGACTCGGTGCACGTCGTCGGGTCGGAGGCCGCGGTCCGTGCCGCCGTGGAGCGGCCGATCCGCCGCGCGAGCGGCCTGCGGCACGCGCTGTAGGCAGCGCACGCACGACCCGAGATCGCGGCGAAGGCGAGACCCGAGCAGCGAAGACGGCGAGACCCGAGGACGCGGGACGGAGTGGCGGCGCTACGGCGTCGCGGCGGGGAGATCCGTCGAGCGGAGGTCGCGGCGCAGGAAGACGCTGTGCGGGTCGAGGACGTACCCGGCGAACGGCGGGCACTCGACGAACCCCGCGCGGCGGTAGAGACGACGGGCGGCGGCGAAGTAGTCCTGCGTCCCGGTCTCCAGCAGCACGCTCGCGAGCCCGCGACGGGTCGCCTCCGTGAGCGCGTGGTCGAGCAGGGCCGCGCCGACACCCCGACCGCGGGCGGCCGGGACGGTGCGCATCGACTTGAGCTCGGCCGCACCCCCGTCGAGGGTCGCGAGCGCCACCGTGCCGAGCAGGGCGCCGTCGCCGTCGCGCGCCGTCCAGAAGGTCACCGCGGGGTCCGTGAGCGCTGCCGGGTCCAGCGCGTGGACCGACTCGGGCGGCGACGTCGCGAACATGTCGGCGAGGTGCTGCTCGAGCAGGGCCAGCACGTCGGGCCGCAGCGGGTCGTCGACGTCGATCGTCAGGACGGTCGCCTGCACCAGGCACTCCTCTCGCGTGCGGATACCGAGCAGCACGTCGCGGTCCCTCGCGGAGGCGCTCGGTGCGGGTCGCATCGTCGCGCGCTCGTGTGTCGCGGGTGTTGCCCGCGCCGCGCACCGCGCCCGGTCGCCCCTCGGAGACGAGAGGGGCGACCGGGCGCGCGGTGGGCCGTCGACGGTCAGGAGGCGGTCACGGGCTCCCGCTGGGCGGGGACGGCAGCGCCGTCGCGGACCCCGTCGTCGACCGCCGCGGACTCGTCGGCGGTGTCGGCCGCGTCGTCGGCGAACAGGTTGTCGGCCGAGGCCGACGCGTACCGCTCGACGTCGAGGATGCCCTCCCTCTTGGCGACGACCGTCGGCACGAGCGCCTGCCCGGCGACGTTCACCGCGGTGCGGCCCATGTCGAGGATCGGGTCGATCGCCAGCAGCAGGCCGACGCCGGCGAGCGGCAGGCCGAGGGTCGACAGCGTGAGCGTCAGCATGACGACGGCGCCGGTCAGCCCCGCGGTCGCGGCGGAGCCGACGACGGAGACGAACGCGATGAGGACGTAGTCCGTGACGGACAGGTCGACGCCGAAGATCTGCGCGACGAAGATCGCGGAGATCGCCGGGTAGATCGAGGCGCAGCCGTCCATCTTGGTCGTGGCCGCGAGCGGCACCGCGAACGACGCGTACGAGCGCGGCACGCCGAGGTTCCGCTCGACGACCCGCTCGGTGACGGGCAGCGTGCCGACGGACGAGCGCGACACGAACGCGAGCTGGATCGCGGGCCACGCACCGCGGAAAAACGACGCGACGCGCAGGCCGTTGGCCCGCAGGATCACGGGGTAGACGACGAGCAGCACGACGGCGAGGCCGAGGTAGATCGCGGCGGCGTACGTGCCGAGCGGGGCGAGCAGGTCCCACCCGTAGGTCGCGACGGCCTTGCCGATGAGGCCGAGCGTGCCGAGCGGCGCGAGGCGGATGACCCACCACAGGATCTTCTGCACGACGGCGAGGGCGGACCGGTTGAACGCGAGGAACGGCTGGGCGGCCTTGCCGGTGCGCAGCGCGGCGATGCCGACGACGAGCGCGACGACGACGATCTGCAGCACGTTGAACGACACGGACGTCGTGGCCTCGACGGCTCCGTCGGCACCCGTGGACACCTGCGTGCCGGCGCCGATCCCGAGCCAGTTGCCGGGGACGAGGCCCTTGAGGAAGTCGAGCCACGAGCCGCTCGACCCGGCCTCGAAGCCGTCCTCGGGGCTGAGGGTCGACCGCGCACCGGGCTGCAGCAGCAGTCCCAGGCCGATGCCGACGCCGACGGAGATCGCGGCGGTGATCGCGAACCACAGGAGCGTCTGCCACGCGAGTCGCGCGGCGTTGGTGACGCGCTCGAGGTTGGCGATCGAGGTGACGATCGCGAGGAACACGAGCGGCGGCACGATGGCCTTGAGCAGCGTGACGAACGAGGACCCGAGGGTGTCGAGCGTCGTGGTCAGCCAGTTCGCGTCGCCCGAGGGCGTCGGGCCCATCTGCAGCGCGATCCAGCCGAGGAGCACGCCGAGACCGAGGCCGAGCAGGACCTGGACGGTGAAGGAGGGGAACCGCAGCCGGCGCGTCGGCTGCGTGATGGTGTCAGACACGGGTGTGTTGCCTTTCCGGGGCGCGGGCGCGCCACGAGGGAGGTCCGTGAGGGAGCGTCAGGAGGGGACGAACCACACCCGCGGGGCGTGGCGGAGGGCCGGCGACGACGCGATCCGGCCGGCAGGCCCGGAGGTCCGGGCGGTCAGCGACCCGTTTCCGGGGTCAGCAGCCGGGGCGGCGGGTGAGCCGACAGAGCGCGCTGGCGACCCGACGCAGGTCGACGGCACGGCGCTCGGTCAGGTGCAGGCTCACGCGGGGCAGCTCCAGGACGGGGGGTGACCGCTCGACCGCGGCCACCGATCGCAACCGACGGTACGCGCGGGCTGTTCCCGCCTGCCGCCCGGGAGCGGCCGTTGAGGCGGACGTCACAGGCAAGCGCATCCCCGCCGAGGATCACCCGCGGTCGCCGTATCCCCCCGCACGGCGCCCGCTCCTGTCTGCCGAACGCGCGCTCGACGACCCGGGTGGTCACCGGCGGGCGGCAGACCTACGGCTTCCTGTGGGGGTGCGGACGGCGGCGGACCGCCGCTCGGCCTGACGCACCCGACGAGCGCCGCGGGCTCCCGGGGGGAGGGTCCGCGGCGCTCGTGCGCGCCACCGGGCGTCCCCCGCCGGCTCGGACGCCGCGCGCGGCGCCGGGGGTCAGAGCCAGGGCGCGCAGGGGCCGGTGCCGAGCAGCGCGAGTCCCGTGAGGTCGCCGGCCTGGAAGTCGGTCACGGACGGGTCGGTGCGGGGCGCCATCAGCTGGGTCGGGTCGTCGACGTGCCCGAGCCCGACGACGTGCGCGAGCTCGTGCATCACGACCGCGCGCGCCATCGCGCGCCCTCCGGGCTCGTCGAGCATCGCCCCGAGCTGCTCGGCGTCGAGCGACACGCTGCCCGAGACGGCGACGCTCGGCTGCCCGACGGCCTCCAGCGCGACGGGGCCGGCGACGCCCGCGACGCCCCCGGCGAGGCGCGCGTCCTCGGACGCGTCCGACCAGGTCACGAGGACCGGCGCCCACCGGTCGCCGTACCGGTCGGGCTGGTACGCGGGCCGGTCCACCGTCGGGGCCTCGGTCGTCTCGCCGTCGGCGACGAACACGAGCCCGGTCGCCCGACCGAGGCGCTCGACCGCCTCGTCGACCACCGCGCGCCCGTCGGTCGGTTCGCCGTCGGGGCGCACGACGTAGTGCACCGGGCGGCAGGGGCTCCATGCGACCGGCGTCCGGCCGTCGGCCTGCGTCTGCAGGTAGGCGTACGACCCGCTGACCCGCGCGAGCGACGGCGGGACGCCGATCGGGTCGCCGGCCTCCTCCAGGCCCGCGGGCGGGGTGACGGGCGCGTGCACGATCCCGCCGACGACCGCGTCGAGCCACGGGACGCCGTGCACGACGGGCGCGAGCACCCGCTGCGCGTCGTGGAGCACACCGGGCCCGAAGGTCGTCGCGGCGAGACCCAGGACGACGCCGAGCGCGAGCGTGCTCGGGGTCGGGCTGCCGCGCCGGCGACGCCACCGGTCCGACGGCATGCGCGCGCGCTCGACACGCGGCGCGGCGGCGGCCCGCGGCCGGTCGCCCGCCGGCTCCTCGTCCGAGGGCGACGCAAGGGTGGTCGACTCGAGGGCCGGTGCCGACGCCTGCGTTGGCAGCCCGGGGGCCGTCGTCTGCCGAGCCAGCCCGACCCACCGCGCGCACACCTGCCCCTCGCGCGCCGCGTGCTCGTCGGGGACCCGCCCGGGCGCGCGGCCGCTCGGCGACGTCGGCACGTCGCACGGCAGCGGTCGGGACCCCTCGGCGGTCACGTCCTCCGCATCGACCGCGCGAACCCGCACGTGAGGGGCTTACGGGCGACGCCACCCGTCCGCCGCGCCGCAGTCGCCGCGCTCCGGTTGCCCGTCGGCCGGGACCGCAGGACGCTCGCGGCATGCCCGAACCCGCAGGAACCGGAACGACCGACGACGCGGACCACCGCACGGCGGCGGCAACACCACCCCGCGCACGCGTCGGCGGCCCGACCCCCGCCGCGACGGCGACGACGGACCCGATCGCGCGGGCGACGTACCGGCTCCTGCGCCTCACCCTGGTCGCGCTGCCGCTGCTGCTGCTCCTCGCGTCGTTCCTGGTCTGGCTGTCGGGAGGCCGCTTCGAGCGGTCCATCAGCGACTACTACGAGGGCGACCTGCGGGACGTCCTGGTCGCGATGCTGGCCGGCGTCGCCGTGTGCCTCGTCGCGTACCGGGGCTTCCCCGCGGTCGAGGACTACACGCTCAACTGGGCGGGCTTCCTCGCGCTGGTCGTGGCGTTCGTGCCGAACAGCCTCACGGCGCACCTCGAACGGCTCGACGGGGCCGCGCGCGCGCAGGCCGCGCTCCCGGCGCGCATCGTGCTCGGGTCGCTGCTCGTCGTGTCGGCGGCCGTCCTGCTCGTCGAGCGGCGGACGGCCCGTGCGACGGCGCACGCCGCCCGGACGTCGCGCGACGGCGGCTGGGTGTTCTGGCTGATGACCGTGCTCGGGGTCGCGGTGCTCGGGCTGCTCGTCGTGCGCCTCGTCGAGCCGGCCACGACGTTCGCGTGGCTGCACGGTGCAGCGGCCGTCGTGCTGGTCGTGAGCCTCGCGCTCGCGGTGCTGAGCCACGGCTGGCCGGCCACGGACGCCGCCACGGACGCGCGGTACCGCCGGATCTACCTGACGATCGCGGGCCTCATGGTGGCGGGGCTCGCGTTGTGGGCGGCACTCGCGCTGGCGGGGTTCGCGCAGGCGATCCTGGTCGTCGAGTGGTGGGAGGTCCTGCTGTTCCTCGCCTTCTGGGTCACGGAGACGATCCGCACCTGGGACGCGCCGCCGGTCGAGCCGCTGCGTCTGCCCGACCCCGACGAGCCGGGCGGACCCCCGCGGCCCCTCGCACCGCCGCAGCGCCGCACGGCGCCGTGACGGCCTCGCGGTGCGCGCCTACAGCTCGAGCCTCATGACGACGCGGCGGGCGGTCGGCGGCACGACCGGCCGCAGCCCCGCCGCGGCGAACATCGCGACGGTGCCGGGGTGCATCTCGACGGGCAGCGCGGCGGTCGTCGTCATCGGGTAGGCCTCGACCGCCCGCGCGCCGGACCGCCGCGCGTGCTCGACCGCGGCCGCCGCGAGGGCCGTGGCGATCCCCCGACCGCCGTACCGCGCGCGTGTGAGGACGCAGGTGACCGCCCACACGCCCGCGTCCGACCGGTCCTCGTCCCGGCCGTCCCACGGCACGCGCGCGTTCCGCAGCAGCCGGCCGTAGACGCTGCGCGGCTCGACGGCGCACCACCCGACGGGCTCGCCGTCGAGGTAGGCGACGAGCCCGGCCGTGGTCGTCGCGTCGGGGTCGTCGCAGCCGACCTGCTCGCGCAGCCGCGCGGCGAGCGCCTCGGCGCCGACGGACGCCCACGACTCGCCGGGCTGCATCTTCCAGCGCTGGCACGAGCAGCGCCGACCGTCGGCGCGCGAGTCCAGCACCGTGCGGACGTCCTCCCACGGGACCGCGTGGGCCGGACGGACGTCGACGTCGGCGGGTTCCACGGCAGCGGCGTCAGTGCACGCCCGAGGGCACCGCGGCGCGCGACCCGAGCACGTCGTCCGGGTCGTAGCGCCGCCGCACCTCGTCGAGGCGCGCAGCGACGTCGGCCCGCCACCGTCCGGGCAGCGCACCGCTCATGTTGGGGTTCGCCTCGTCCGCCAACCACGGCGCGACCGCCGCCAGCACACGCTCGGCCGCACCGGGACCGGACGCGCGGGCCTCGGGCCCGACGGACACGAGCCCGAGCGTGAACGCCGCGTCCCGACCGGCGACGGCGTCCGCACCCGACGCTCGCCCGCCCGCTCCCGCGACGTGGCGCAGCTCGACCGCGACGAACGGGTGCTCGGTGCCCGGGCCGACGGTGTCGAGCCAGGCGTCGGCGAACCCGTCGGCGGCGCCGGCGAGGAGCGCCCCACCCGTCCAGACGGGTGCGGGCGCGGTCGGGTCGCCGTGGATGCGGTCGGAGTCACGCGCGGCGAGGGGCCCGAGGCCGTCGATCATCGCGGGCGCGAGCGCCCGGAGCGGGGCGGCGGCCCGCTCCCCCGCGTCGACGGGGCCGGGACGCGCGACGCGCAGCGACAGGACGGTGCGCCCGCGCAGCGGCTCGGGCACGGCGTCGATCGGGGGCATCCGGACGACGGCGGCGCTCGTCGTCGTGAGGTCGTCGGCGTGCGCGGTCCAGTCCAGCCACCCGCGCAGCACGGTCTCGACGTGCGGGGTGTCGAACACGAGCGCCCCGGCGTACAGGGCGGGGACCTCGACCAGGGCGATCCGTACGGCGACGACGACGCCCGGCACGGCGTCACCGCCACGCAGCGCCCAGAGCAGGTCGGCGTGCTCGCCGTCGTCGGCCTCGACGACGTCGCCCGTTCCCGTGACGACCGTGGCGGAGAGCAGCCGGTCGGACCCGAAGCCGTGGCTGCGGGCGAGCGGGCCGAGCCCGCCGCCCAGCAGGAAGCCGACGACGCCGACGTTCGACGACGAGCCCACGACGGGCACGAGCCCGTGCTCGGCGGTGCGCTCGACGACGGCGCCCCACCGCGCGCCCGCGCCCACGGTCGCGGTGCGGGACGCGGGGTCGACGACGACCTCGTCGAGCCGGCGCGTCGTGACGAGCACGCCCGACGTCACCGGGCGCTCCGCCCCGTGGCCGGTGGACTGCACGCGCAGCGGGACGCGGTGCTCGCGCGCGGCACGGACGGCCGCGACGACGTCGGCCACGCCGGTCGCCCCGACGACGACGTCGGGGCGGATCCGTGCCGCGAGGTTGAACGCGGCGACCTCGTCGTCGTACCCCGGCGCACCGGGGACGAGCACGGGGCCCTGGACGTGCGCCGACAGCGCGTCGGCGAGGGTGCTCGACATGCGACCTCCAGACGACGTCGCCGGCGGACGGTCCACGGCGACACCCGACGCTCCCACCGACCACCGACATGCGACAGGGGGCGTCCCGCACGCGCGCACGACGCGGGCGGTCCACGATGGGCCCGATGAGTTCCGGGCGTGCACCGGGTCACCACGGTGAGCCCGTCCGCAGCCGACGACGAGCGACCACCGACCGCCGCGACAGGAGCGCACCATGACCACCACGACCGACACCCGCACGCTCGACGTGCCGGGCGCCACGCTCACCTACGACGTGCGCGGTCCGCTGCCCACGGCCGACCGCGAACCGCCGCTGCTGCTCGTGGGCCAGCCGATGGACGCGAGCGGCTTCACGACGCTCGCGTCGCTGCTGCCGGAGCGCACCGTCGTCACGTACGACCCGCGCGGCCTGGGGCGCAGCGCGCGCCACGACGGGTCGACGGTCAACGACCCGGCCGTCCAGGCGGAGGACCTGCACGTGCTGGTCGAGGCGCTCGGCGTCGGCCCTGTCGACCTGTTCGGGTCGAGCGGCGGCGCGATCACGGGCCTCGCGCTCGTCGCGGCCCACCCGCAGGACGTGCGGACGTTCGTCGCGCACGAGCCGCCGCTCGTGGAGATCCTCCCCGACGCCGACAACGCGCGGGCGGCCGGCCGTCGCGTCGGCGAGGTGTACGCCGCACAGGGCTGGGGTGCGGGCATGGCGACGTTCATGCTCGTGTCGTCGTGGAAGGGCCCGTTCCCCGACCGTTTCGCGCAGGACCCCGTCGACCCCGCGCAGTTCGGCCTGCCCACCGAGGACGACGGCTCACGCGACGACCCGCTGCTGTCGGGCGTCTCCGACCCGGTCACCGCGTTCCGGCCCGACGTCGAGGCGATCGCCGCGAGCCCGACGCGCGTCGTCGTCGCCGCGGGCGAGGAGAGCCGTGACCTGCTGACGTTCCGGGCGACCGAGGCGCTCGCCGCGCTGCTCGGTCAGGACCTCACGCTGTTCCCGAGCCACCACGGCGGGTTCCTCGGCGGCGAGCACGGGTACGCGGGGCAGCCGGAGGCGTTCGCGGCCCGGCTGCGCGAGGTGCTCACCTCGGCCTGACGGGTCGGCCGCGGGGCCGGCCGGGGGCGGCACATGCCGGTTCGCCGTCAGGCGCGCATCGCGACGCTGCTCGCCCGGACCGGTGCGGGCAGCGTCGTGCGGCCGGTGAGGTGTGCGTCGACGGCGGCCGCCGCCGCGCGGCCCTCCGCGATCGCCCACACGACGAGCGACTGCCCGCGCCCGCAGTCGCCCGCGACGAACACGCCGGGTGTGGCCGTCGCGAAGTCGTCGGTGCGCTCGAACGCGCCACGCGCGTCGGTGGTCAGGCCGAGCTGCTCGGCGAGCCCGTCGCGCTCGGGGCCGGTGAAGCCGAGCGCGAGGACCACGAGCTGCGCGGGCAGGACCTGCTCGGTGTCGGGCACGGGGACGAACCGTCCGTCGACGCGCTCGACGTCGACGACGCGGACGCCGGCGACCCGGCCGTCGTCGTCACCGTCGAGCCCGAGCGTCGACACCGCGAACCGGCGCTCGCCGCCCTCCTCGTGCGACGTCGAGACCTTGAACACCGCCGGGTAGGTCGGCCAGGGCTGGTCGTCGGGGCGTTCCTCGGGCGGCTGCGACAGGATCTCGAGCTGCACGATCGACCGGGCGCCCTGCCGCACGGCGGTGCCGACGCAGTCCGCGCCGGTGTCGCCGCCGCCGACGACGACCACGTCGAGCCCCGTCGCGACGGGCGCACCGGGCACGGGCGCGCCGACCGCGGCGTGGTTGGCGGGCACGAGGTAGTCCATCGCGGGCATGACGCCGGCGAGGTCCCGCCCGGGGACGGGCAGGTCGCGCGGCACCGTCGAGCCGGTCGTGACGAGCACGGCGTCGAACCGTCGGCGCAGCTCGTCCCCCGTGACGTCGTGCCCGACGTCGACGCCGCACCGGAACACGGTGCCCTCGGCGCGCATGACGTCGAGGCGCCGCTCGACGACCGCCGCGGGCAGCTTGTACTCGGGGATGCCGAACCGCAGCAGCCCGCCCGGGGCCGCCGCCCGCTCGAACACGGTCACGTGGTGGCCGGCGCGCGTGAGCTGCTGCGCGGCCGCGAGCCCGGCGGGCCCGGAGCCGACGACGGCGACGGTGCACTCGGTCATCCGGCCGGGCACCACGGGCACGACGAGGCCGCGGTCGAACGCCTCCTCCGCGATCGAGAGCTCGACGTTGCGGATCGTGACGGGCGGCTCGTGGATGCCGAGGACGCAGGCCGACTCGCACGGCGCCGGGCACAGGCGGCCGGTGACCTCCGGGAAGTTGTTCGTCAGGTGCAGCCGGTCGCTCGCGTCCCGCCACTGCCCGCGCCACGTGAGGTCGTTCCACTCGGGCATGACGTTGCCGAGCGGGCACGCGTGGTGGCAGAACGGGACGCCGCAGTCCATGCAGCGCCCCGCCTGCCGGTGCAGCGTGTCGAGGTACGCGGCGTCGCCCACCGGGTGCCGGTGCACCTCGTCCCAGTCGAGGATCCGGACGGCCACCGCCCGGTCGGGCGGGAGCTCGCGGACGCGCGTGGTGAGGAAGCCCCGAGGGTCGGCCATGCCCGGACCGTAGGGCGGGCGCGGCCGTCGCCCGGCGGTCGAAGGTCCTAGGACCGGCCGCCGGGCGACGTCGGTGCGGCTACCGGCGCCCGCCCATCGCGTCGCGCAGGACGACGAAGACGTCGGTGTTCGGCTGCGAGCGCGCGAGCCGCTCGGCGCTCGGTCCCTCCGCGGTCAGCGGCGTGGCACCGCCCGTGTGCCCGCTGGTCGTCCAGTCGATCGTGAACTCCAGGTCGGTCCCGGCGACGGGGAACGGCCCGTCCTCGAGGCTCTGCAGCACCTCGGCCGACGTGCTCGCGGGGTCGCCGCTCTCGTCGTCCGCGTCGACGTTCTCGATCGCGAGCCCGCCGGTCTCGTGGTCGCCGACCACGACGACGAGGGTTCCGGGGTGGCGCTTCGCGAACGCGTGGACGAGCGCGACGGTCTCGTCGAGCGCCTGCCCGGCGGTGAGCGTGAGCGCGGCGTTGTTGGCGTGCGACATCTCGTCGACCGCCTCCTCCTCGACCATGAGGAAGAAGCCCTGCCGGTCGCGCGACAGCACGTCGAGCGCCTTGCGGGTCATGTCGACGAGCGGTACGACGGGCGCGTACTCGTCGCCCTGGCCTTCGGGCGCCTGCTCGAACATCTCCTCGTTGGCGAACAGCCCGAGGATGCGCGGGGCGCGGGTGGCGGCGAGCTCCTCGGCGGTCGTGACGTACTCGTACCCGGTGGCCTGGGCACGCTCGACGAGGTTGCCCTGGTCGCTGCGGCTGACCTCGGGTCGCGGGTCGGCCGGGTCGTCCGGGTAGGCGCCCTCGTCGCCTGCGGGGTACCACCAGTCCTCGCCGCCGCCGAGGATCACGTCGGGCCGCGACTCCTCGATGAGCTGGCGCGCGATCTCGGTCTGGTCGCCGCGGTCGGGGACGTGCGCGCCGAACGCGGCGGGCGTCGCGTCGGTGACCTGCGCGGTGGTGACGACGCCGGTGGACTTGCGCAGCGACCTCGCGTGCTCGAGCAGCGTCCCGACGGGGTTCCCGTCGAGGTCGACGCTCACCGCGCCGTTGTAGGTGCGCACGCCGGTCGCGAAGGCGGTGGCCGCGGCCGCCGAGTCGGTGACGGCCTCCTCGGGGTCGAGCGAGTCGGTGTGCGTCCAGCCCGCGTACCGCAGCGAGTCCATCGCGGTCTCGCCGTCCTTGCCGACGGTGCTGAGCCGGATCGCCTCGCGCGCGGCGATGCTGAGGCCGTCGCCGACGATCAGCACGACGTTCTTCGCCGTGCGCGAGGAGCCGCCGCGATCACCGCCCGCGACGTCCTGGTCGCCCGTCGTGAGGCCGCTCGTCACGAGCCCCCCGGTCGTCAGGCCTGCCGCGATCGCGGCCGCCCCGCCTGTCGCCATCCACCGTCGTGCGTGCGTGCGCATGGTGCCCCCTCGAACCTCGTCGTCCTCGGATGAGCCGGGCCCGTCCTCGGACCCGAAGCGCCCATGCTGGGACGGATCTTTCCGTCGCGCATCCGCTGCAGGTCGGGGTGGCGCGGCCGGCGGTGGCGCGGGCGGCGGAGGTCGCGCCGGCGTCGGTGTTGCGTCAGGCGGGCCGCACGCGCGCGAGCAGGTCGCGCGCCTTGCCCGGCGCGGCCCCACCCCGCCGGGCCGCGACGTCCGACAGTCCCGGCCACGCCGCCGCCTCCGCGGGGAGCAGCCCGCGACGCGCGGCCTCCCGCAGGTGCGCGGCATGCACCAGCGCCACGTCGAGCACCCGGTTGAGCCACCGCGGCGGCGTGCCCTCGACCGTCGCCGCGAACCGCACGGACTCGACCAGGACGGGCCACAGGACGGGGAGCGTCGTCGGGTCGTCCTCCAGCAGCCGGACGACGCGCGCGGGGCTGAAGTCGGCGTGCGGCAGGAGCGCCCGCATCGCGACCGTCACCGCGGCGGAGCCGACGACACCCTCGCCGACGATCTCCCGGACGTAGTACCGCGGCGGGTCGTCGTGGCACATCGAGGCGAGCACCACCGCGACCATCGACGCGGTCAGCGGCGGCACCGGGGCACCTCCGCGCTCCAGCGGGCGGTCGCGCCCCGCCAGCCAGTCGCGGTGCGGCATCGCGACGAGCCGCCCCGCGGACTCGTCCCAGTGCAGCCACGCGTCGGGCGTGCCCGACCCCGACGCCGACGCCTGCCCGGCGGCCGACACCGCCGCGCACTGCCCCTCGCGCTCGAGGTCGTAGAACCAGGTCTTCGCGACGCGGTACGGGCCGGCGGGATCCCCCGGCAGGTCGATGTCGACCGCGAGCATCCGGCTGGACCCGGTCCGCGCGACCCACGTCGTCGTGAGCGTCGCGCCGTCGACCACGGCAGGGCCCGTCCCTGCCCCGGGGGCCCAGACCTCGTCGAACGCCCGGCCGGGCGTCGCGGCCGGCACCACGGGCTCGTCGGGCTCGGCCGGCTCGGCGACGGCGACCGGCGCCGGCAGCAGGTCCACGACGGCGCGCGCGGCGACCACAGCCCGGGAGGACCCCGACCGGGCCGCGAGCGTCCGGGTGCCCGGCACGTCGAGCACCGCCGCGTCCGCGTCGCCGCGCGCGACGGCCGTGAGCACCGCGGGCGCGAGCGCGCGCATCGTCTCGGCGACCTCGGACGTGCCCGCGAGCAGCCGCGACGCCCGGAGCGACACGGCCAGCACGTCGTCGAGGAGCGGCCACACGACGCTCAGCAGGCCCTCACCGGCGAGCTCGGCGCACGCCCGTGCGAGGGCCGCCAGGTTGGACGGAGTCTCGGTCCAGTCCAGCAGGCGCACGTCCGCGGTGCCGGGGCGCAGCAGCCCGCGCTCCCACGCCTCCAGCACGGCGGCCGACCCGTCGGCGGCCGCGACCGGGTGGAATCCCCGCTGCGCTGCGACGAGGTTCACGGTCAGGCCCGGCGGCAACGGGGTGGCCCGTCGGGCGGCCTGCCGCAGCCGCAGCCCGAGGTCGGCCGACTCCGAGGAGGACAGCCCGGTCGCCGCGGCGTCGCCCCAGGCGGGGAAGACCTCGGGACCGACGCGGTCGTAGGCGTTGTCGTTGCGGAGCCGGGACGGGAACGCCTGCAACGACTCCGGCAGCGCGAGAGGCTGCGGCGCCCAGTGCCGCCACGAGCCCTCGATCGCGAGCGCCGGCTCGCGCACGGGGTCGGTCAGGTAGGCGCGCGCGGCGGGTCCCGCCGTGAACGCGGCGGGCGTGCCGTCCTGGAGCACGACCGGCACCCGGAGGGTGTCGAGCGCGGCGAGCACGTCGGCAGTGACGAGCGCGCCGTCGGTCCGCGTGAGTGCCAGGAACAGGTCGGCCTCGCTCGCCACCGCACCCGCCGCCGCGTAGGTCGTGAGCCGGTCGACCAGGTCCGACGGGTCGACGCGCAGGTCCACCCAGGTCGGCGTCGAGAGCAGCACCGCGACCTCGCCGAGCCGGCGCACGACGGACGCCTCGCGCGCGTCGCACGGGTCCCAGACGACCCTCCCCCAGCCGTCGGCGCCGCCGCGGCGGTCGAGCAGGTCGGAGTCCTCGCCGCGGACCCACGCGGGGACGCACCGCAGGCCACCGACCCAGGACGGCCTGACGCCGCCGAGCGCCGAGCGCGCGGCGTCCCGGTCGGCCGCGGCGACGGCGGTCGCGAGCGCGAGGAACCGCTCGACCTCGACGTCCACGACACCCTCCGGCCGGCCGGTGAGTGCGGCCGCGGCGTCGGTGAGAGCGGCGGCCGAGACCTCGCCCACCGTGAACCTCGGCACGTCCCACACGGGCGGCGTGGCCTGCCAGAGCCCGATCGGGGGCGCGTCGTCCTCGGACCCCGCCGGTGCGTCCACGATCCCCCACGCGTCGGCGAGCGCCTGCGCGGCGCGGGCGAGGGGGCGATCGGTCCCCGTGACGTGCTGCCGGACGAACGGCGCGACGGCGTCGACGACGTCGTCACCGGGTCGCGGCCGCGCGGCCGCGGCCGTCAGGAGCGCGAGCACCACCTTCTTCGTGCGCACGGGCAGCGTGACGGCGAGGACGTCGCCGAGCACGTCGTCGCCCGCGCGCGCGATCAGCCGCGGCGCGAAGGCCTCGACCACCGGGGCGTCGCCACGCGCGAGGACGCCCACCAGCACGTCGGCGTGCGCCACGAGCTCGTCGTCGGTCAGCGCGAGCGCGCCCGTCAGCACCTGCGTCCACGCCTTGCGGTCGCCCGGGCGCTGCGCGGCGTCGAGCGCCGTCAGCACGAGGTCGACGGCCTCGTCACGGTCCAGCCACCCGCGCGCGACCCCCGCCGCGGGCACCCCACCGAACGGACCCGTCGCCGGCACCCCGACGGCCACCGCGGCGCGCACGTGCTCGGCGAACCGCCGCTCGACCACGTCCGCACCGCACGGCTCACGCTCCGCGCGGACCAGCTCGCCGACGCCGGTGAGCACGATCGACGCGTGCACCGCCCAGTCCTTCAGGTACTCGACGCTGTGCGGCACCGGCAGGTCGTTCCGGTCGACGAGCCGGACGGTGACCCCGCCGAGCATGCTCGTGCTGTGCTCCCAGGCACGCCCCGCGCGGTCGGCCGCCTCGACGAACCGCGCCGCGTACGCGTCACCACGAGCGGACACCAGACGCGTCAGCAGCTCGTCCCCGCCGGGCGCCGTCACCAGCAGGCGGGCGGCCCGGCGTGCGTCGACGCCGACGCGGACCGCGAACAGCCGGAGCATCCCCTGGTCGACGTCCGTCCAGGGGATCCAGCCCCATGTGTTCTCGCCCGTCCGCCCGAACTCGCCCCACTCGCCCGACGCGAGCCCGTCGCGCGCCACGCGCTGCTCCTCCGCGGTCCCGAGCGGCAGCTGCTCGACGTCCTCGACGGACGCCGACGCCCACCCGAGCGAGCGGAACACCTCGATCGCGGCGGTCTGGCGGGCGGTGAGCGTCATGCGCGGGCCTCCGAGGCGATCTGGACGGCGAGGACGTGCGCGCACGGCCCGCGGCCGGTGCCGTGCGCGAGAAACCACGGGCAGGTGCACCGACCGCCGGCGGCCACGCGGTGGTCCGGCCCGCCGCTGCGGCTGCGCACGGTCCACCCGTCGGCGGCGGGCACCACCCCGCCGTCGGCGACGAGGCGGCGCGCCGCGACGAGCCGCGGGTTGTCCTTCTCGACGCGGTCGGGGTCGTGCGGCAGCTCGCGGTGGAACCACGCGTCGTCGCGGACGTCCCAGCCGACCCGCCCGTCGGCGGCCAGCACGGCGAGCGCGGCCCGCGCGCGCGGCTCGGGGCACCCGGCCTCCCGCGCGAGCCGCGGCACGTCGATCACCGGCTCGAACGCGAGGAGCGCGCTCACGAGGTCCGCGTCCTCGGCGACCGTCTCCCCCGCGAGCGCGGTCAGCAGGGACCCCTCACCCGAGTGCCCGCGCCACGCCTCGTCGGTCAGGCCGAGCACCAGGCGCGCACCGGGGACGTCGAACGTCACGACGACCGGCCCGGCGTCCGCGCCGCCGTGCACCGTCATGCCCGTGACGTGCGGCAGGAGCCGCTTGACGGCGCTGAGCCGGTGCAGCCCGGACACGAGCACGCCGCCGCGCGCGGGCCGCGTCGAGACGCGCACGCCCGTCCGCTCGGCGACGAGCCAGCCGGTCCGGGCGGCGCTCGTGGCGGCAGGGAGCGCGGCGACGAACGCGCGCGCGGGAACGGTGCCGACGGCGAACGCGAGCGGGAGGCCGTGGTGCAGCTCGGCGACGTTCCCGAGCGCGCGCACCCAGCGCCCCGGCATCTCGACGGGTCGCTCGACGGCCGTCTCCTCGGGGCTCGACACCGTCAGCCCGCCGCGGCCGACGTCGAGGTGCAGCAGGCGCTCGCGCCCGACCCGTCCGAGCGCGGACCGCGTCGCGAGCCCGATGTCGACGTTCGTCGTGCCGTGCCCGACCTCGCCGGAGTCGAACCCGTCGGGCAGCAGGTCGAGCCGCGCGTAGACGCTGTTGCACGCCGAGAAGCACTCGGCGCGCAGCCGGTCGCCGTGCGCGGTGAGCACGGGGTCACGCAGCGTCGACGGCGTGTACTGGAAGTACCGCGTCGCGGTGACGTCGGCGAGCGTCAGCAGCCCGCGCGCGAGCACCTGCGGGTGCGCCGCGAACCCGTGGAAGAAGCTCGGGTCGTCGACGACGCCGCCGGGCGTGAGCGCGGGTGCGAGGCCGAGCGTCAGCCCGTCCTCGCCCAGGTGGGACGGGGTCGCGAAGGCTCGGGTCGGCACGGCGCGGAGTCTAGGTCGGTCGTCCGACACGGCGGCGGGACGCCCACGCACGTCACCCGGTCGACCCACGGCCGCCCGCGGGGACGGGCCGCGCACGCCGGTGACGGATAGCCTCGACGTGGCCGACCGCACCGCAGCGGTCGGCGTCGTCGTGGCCGTCGGCCCGCGACCAGCCCGACGAGGGACGGAGGCGCATGCCCCGCACACACCACCTGCGCGTGCACCCGAGCGCGGACCGCCTGCCGCGCTCCGACCAGCTCGCCTGGGCGATCGCGGAGGTCGCCGCGGACCCGGTCCCGGTGCCCGACGACGTCGCCGACATGGTCGTCAACCGCGTCATCGACAACGCCGCCGTGACCGCCGCGTCGCTGACCCGCCCGCCCGTCGTCGCCGCGCGTGCGCAGGCGGTCGCGCACCCGCACGCGCCGTCGTCGGAGCGCCACGGGTCGACGGTCTCCGGACTGGCGCCGGACGTGCGTGTCTCGCCCGAGTGGGCCGCGTGGGCCAACGGCGTCGCGGTGCGCGAGCTCGACTTCCACGACACGTTCCTCGCGGCCGACTACTCCCACCCGGCGGACAACATCCCGCCGCTGGTCGCGGTCGCGCAGCACGTCAGCCGGTCGGGCGCGGACCTCGTGCGCGCGATCGCCACGGGGTACGAGATCCAGGTCGACCTCGTGCGGGCGATCAGCCTGCACGCGCACAAGATCGACCACGTCGCGCACCTCGGCCCGTCGGTCGCCGCCGGCCTGGGCACGCTGCTGGGTCTCGCGCCGGAGGTCACGTTCCAGGCCGTCGGCCAGGCGCTGCACACCACGACCGCGACGCGGCAGTCCCGCAAGGGCGAGATCTCGTCGTGGAAGGCCTACGCCCCCGCGTTCGCGGGCAAGGTCGCGATCGAGGCCGTCGACCGGGCGATGCGCGGCGAGGGCGCGCCGAGCCCGATCTACGAGGGTGAGGACGGCGTCGTCGCGTGGATGCTCGACGGGCCGGACGCGTCGTACGACGTGCCGCTGCCCGGCCCGGGCGAGCCGAAGACGGCGATCCTCGACACGTACACCAAGGAGCACTCGGCGGAGTACCAGTCGCAGGCGCTCATCGACCTGGCCCGCCGCCTGCACCGCTCGCGGCCGGAGCTGGCGGACCCCGCGAACGTCGCGTCCATCGTGATCCACACGTCGCACCACACCCACTACGTCATCGGGTCCGGCGCGAACGACCCGCAGAAGTACGACCCGACGGCGTCGCGCGAGACGCTCGACCACTCGATCCCGTACATCGTCGCGGTCGCGCTGCAGGACGGGCGCTGGCACCACGTCGACTCGTACGCGCCGTCGCGTGCGGCGCGGCCGGACACGGTCGCACTGTGGCAGAAGATCACCACGACCGAGGACCCGGCGTGGACCGCGCGGTACCACTCGACAGACCCGGCCGAGAAGGCGTTCGGCGGGCGGCTCGAGATCACCACGACCAGCGGCGAGGTCGTCGTCGAGGAGATCGCGGTCGCCGACGCGCACCCGCTCGGCGCCCGGCCGTTCGCCCGTGCCCAGTACGTCGAGAAGTTCCGCGCGCTCGCGACCGACGTGCTCGGCGAGGACGAGGTCGAGCGGTTCCTCGACGTCGCGCAGCGCCTGCCGTCCCTGCGGCCCGACGAGCTCGCCGGCCTCACGGTCGTCGCGCCCGCGGCCGTCCTCGACGCCGTCCGCTCCCCGGGAGGACTCTTCTGATGCTGTACGCGACGACGACCGCCGCGGAGAAGCGCGTCGCGCTGCGCGAGGCCCTCGGGTCGGGGCGGCTGCTGCGCCTGCCGGGTGCGTTCAACCCGCTGTCGGCGCGGCTCATCGAGTCGAAGGGGTTCGACGGCGTGTACGTGTCCGGCGCGGTGCTGTCCGCGGACCTCGGGCTGCCGGACATCGGCCTCACGACGGCGACCGAGGTGACGCAGCGCGCCGGCCAGATCGCGCGGCAGACCGACCTGCCGTCGATCGTCGACGCGGACACCGGCTTCGGCGAGCCGATGAACGTCGCACGGACCGTGCAGGGCCTCGAGGACGCGGGCCTGGCCGGCTGCCACATCGAGGACCAGGTCAACCCCAAGCGGTGCGGCCACCTCGACGGCAAGGACGTCGTCGACGACGAGACCGCGCTGCGGCGCATCCGCGCGGCGGTGGACGGCCGGCGCGACCCGAACTTCCTCGTGGTCGCCCGCACCGACGCGCGCGCCGTCGCGGGGCTCGACGCCGCGATCGACCGCGCGCACGCGCTCGTCGACGCGGGCGCCGACGCCGTCTTCCCCGAGGCGCTCACGAGCCCCGACGAGTTCGCGGCGTTCCGCGACGCGCTCGACGTGCCGCTGCTCGCCAACATGACCGAGTTCGGCAAGGGCGAGCTGCTCACCGCGCAGCAGCTCGACGACCTCGGCATGAACATCGTCATCTACCCCGTCACGCTGCTGCGCCTCGCGATCGGCGCCGCCATGGCCGGGCTCGACGAGATCCTCGCGACCGGCACGCAGGCCGGGCTGCTCGACCGCATGCAGACGCGCGCCGAGCTCTACGACCTCCTCGACTACCCCGCGTACAACCGGTTCGACGAGGGCGTGTTCAACTTCAGGCTGTGACGCCCACGCACCCGGGCGTCGCCGCGTTTCCGTCAACGGCGATGGAGGCAGTGCATGACCGAGATCCACAAGGGGCTCGCGGGCGTGGTCGTCGACACGACCGCGATCTCGTCGGTCGACCCCGACAGCAACTCCCTGCTCTACCGCGGCTACCCCGTCGACCAGCTCGCGGAACGCTGCCTCTTCGAGGAGGTCGCGTACCTGCTCTGGCACGGCGAGCTCCCGACCGCCGACGAGCTCGCCGCGTTCCAGGGCCGGGGCCGGTCGCAGCGCACGCTGCCCGCCCCCGTCGTCGAGGCCGTGCTCGCGCTGCCGACGACGTGCCACCCGATGGACGTCGTCCGCACCGCCGTGAGCGCCATCGGCGCGCACCACCCGCGCGCGGAGGACCCGTCGCGCGAGGCGAACCTCGCGAAGTCCGTGCAGCTGCTCGCGCAGCTCCCGGCAGTCGTCGCGATCGACCAGCGCCGCCGCCGTGGCCAGGAGCCGATCCCCGCGCGCGACGACCTGCCGTTCGCCCAGAACATCTTCTGGATGACGTTCGGCGAGGTGCCCGACCCCGTCGTCGTCAAGGCGTTCGAGGTCTCGCTGATCCTGTATGCCGAGCACTCCTTCAACGCGTCGACCTTCACCGCGCGCGTCATCGCCTCCACGCTGTCCGACCTGCACTCCGCCGTCACCGGCGCGGTCGGCGCCCTCAAGGGCCCGTTGCACGGCGGCGCGAACGAGGCGGTCATGGCGACGTTCGCGGAGATCGGGTCCGCGTCCCGCGCCGCGTCCTGGCTCGACGACGAGATCGCCGCGAAGCGCAAGGTCATGGGCTTCGGGCACCGCGTCTACAAGCACGGCGACTCGCGCGTCCCCACGATGCGGCGCTGGCTCGGGAAGCTCGTCGAGCACTACGACCGGCAGGACCTGCTCGACCTGTACGTCGCGCTCGAGGACGCCATGACCGCGCGCACCGGCATCCTGCCCAACCTCGACTACCCGACCGGTCCCGCGTACCACCTCATGGGCTTCGACACCCCGACGTTCACGCCCCTGTTCGCCGCCGCGCGCGTCGTCGGGTGGACCACGCACGTCATGGAACAGCTCGCGTCGAACTCGCTCATCCGCCCGCTGAGCCGGTACGACGGCCCGCCCCGCCGCGACGTCCCGGACCGTCCCGCGGCGACCTGACGGTCACCGGCGCGACGACCGGGCGCCGCACCGGCGGTCAGCGGGGTGGCTCGGCCGCCGGTGCGTCGGGGTCCTCCTCCGGCTCGAACGTGGTCGGCTCGCCCGAGCCGACGCCCACGCCGCCGCCCTCCGCCAGCTCCTGGGTCTCGTCCGCGCGTCCGGCGTCGCCCTGCTCGTCGGTGGTGCTCATGGGTCTCTCCCCCGGTCTCCGGGTCGATCCCGCCGCTGCCCCACGGGTCCCTCGACGGTAGGCCCGGTCCAGGGCGCCCGCAGGACGGGAGCGCACGTCGGTCCCGAGCACCGTGTGGGCCCGCGCGACGACCCGCTGGCACCTCGCCTGTGGATGAGCCTGACCGGCGCGTCACGGCGCTCACTACCTTCGGCCCCGATCACTCGAAGGGGGGCCCTCATGCGCCGTGTCATCGCTCTGCTCTGCCTCGTCGTCGGAGCCGTCGTGCTCCTGGTCGGGACGGCGGCCGCCACGCTCGTCGGACCGGACGACCGCGTCGACCTCCGACCGCTCGCCGCACCGGCGGGCGTCCGCGCGGTCGTCGTGCCGCACGACCTCGTCCCGCTCAGCGGGGTGACCCTGCACGTCGGAGCGCGTGCCGACCGCGGCGACGTCCTCGTCGGCGCGGCGCACCCGGTCGACGTCTCCTCCTACGTCTCGACCACCCGACGCCTCGTGCTCCTGCGCGCCGGCACGGACGGCCGACCGGTGGGCGACGTGCGCGGACGCGCCGGCGACACACCTCTCGACCTCGCCGCGGCGACCTTCTGGACCGCCGACGACGCGGGCAGCGGCACGCGTGCGCTCGACGTGGTGCTCACTGACGACCCGGTGGCGGTCACGGCCGTCGCGGCCGACCCGGGTGCGCGCCTCCACGTCGTCGTGGGCGTCGAGGTGCCGTCCTCGTTCCTGGCCGCGACGGCGACGGCCCTCACGGGAGCCGCGCTCGTCGCGCTCGGGATCGTCCTCGTGCGACGACGCGGTCCGCGGGGTCCGAGGGGCGCGATCGGGCCGGACGAGGTCGGCGTGACCGTGGCCGGTGACGTCCGGCGCTCACGCGCCGCAGCACCGCCGGCGCACGTCGCGACCCGGTCACGGCGCGCCGGTGTCCTCGCGGTCGTGACGGTCGCGACCGCGGTGAGCCTGACCGGGTGCGCCGCGCGACCGGGCGTCGTGATCCGCCCGTCCGAGCCGGAGCGGCTCGCGGTGACGGACGCGGAGCGGGACGCGCCCGGGCCGGGCCAGCACCCGTACTCCGAGGCCGCCGCGGCGGCCGCCGCGGGTGACCCTGACGCGTGGGCGGCGGTGCTGAGCGGCCCCGAGCTCGAGGCGCAGCAGCTCGAGTCCCGCGTGGCGCTCGCACGTGCGGCGCAGGACGGCACGCCCGTCGACGGCTCGACGTACGGCCTGACGACGCTGGAGGAGCTGAACCCCGCGTTCACGGCCTACCCGCTGTTCCGCGTCGAGGTCACACGCAAGGACGGCGACGCCACGGCGCCGCCGCTCCTGCGGCTGTCCGAGCGGCGCGACGTCCTGGACGGCTGGCACGTCCTCGCGGAGACGACGGTCGCGGAGGGCACGGTCCTGCACCGGGGCGACCCGGGCGCACGGCACGCGCCGAACGAGGCCGACCTCGGCCGGGCGCAGGACGCGCTGGGCGCGGTGCAGGACTACCTCCGGACCGGCGAGGCCGGTGCGATCCACGAGGTCGGCGCCCTCGGCGACGTGCGCCACGACCTGCTGCTCGGGGACCTGGGCGCGGTCGTGCAGTCGGTCACCGTCGACCCCTGGGGGGACCGTGCCGCGCCGTTCGGTCCGCACGGGGCGTCTCGCGCGTTCGCGGTCGGCGGAGGCACCGTCGCGGTCCTCACCCTCGACGCCGACGTGACGATCTCGTCGACGTCCGCGGACGACCTCCTGCAGTTCACCGACCCCGTCCTGGCGGCCGCCGTCGGTCAGCCCGGGTGGCGCACCGCGCTCCGCGTGCGGGCCGTCGTCGTCGTCGCGGTCGCGGTGTCGTCGTCGGGCACCGTGACCGTCCTCGGCGCGTCCGCCAAGCCCGTCGCCCGGTCGTGACACCGGGCCCGCTCGTGCCGGGACGGAGCTGCGCGTCGACGGCCTCCGGCACCCCCGCGTTCCCGGGCCGCCGAGGTCAGTCGTGCGTGAGGGTGATCGTCGCGAGGAAGGCGCCGCTGTTGTTCGCCACGCCGGCGTCGTTGACGCCGAGGTACAGCTGGCCGTCCCGCGGGCACACGTAGGCGGCGCGCTCGCCGACGACGAAGAAGGTGTCGGGGTCCTCGTCGAGGCTGCCGATGACGGTCACCGTGTTCGCGTCGGGGAAGCCCTCGACGTTGAACTGGTGGAAGAACGGGTCGAGCAGCCCGTTCGGTCCGACGGTCCCGCCGGCCGACTGGTCGTGCGACACGGACCCGCTCATCTCGATGCCGAAGACGTCGCCCGTCACGCACGTCACGCCCATCGGGGTCCACACCTGGGTCGCCGGAACGGCCCGGTCGACGACGGTGACGGTGGGCTCCTCCGGGGTCGGGGTCGGGGTCGGCGTCTCCGCCGGCGCCGTGCTCGTCACCATGGACGCGCCGGAGCCGGCGTCGCTGCCCCCGTCGGGCCACAGCGCGTACACGAGCGCACCGAGCACCACCACGCCGCCGACGCCCGCCGCCACGCCGACGAGCAGCGAGCGACGGTCGGTCGGCTGCGGGGGAACCGCGACCGACGACGGGCCGCCGCCGGCGGGAGGTGTCCAGCTCGCCGCCGTCGCGCCGCCCGTCGGCGCGTGCGCGCCGCCCGCTCCGGAGGCCGGTACCCCGCCGACGCCGACGGGCGGCGGCGGAGCCGGTGCGGCGCTCAGGACCTCGTCGGCCGCGGCCGTGTCCCCCGGGCCCGTGCCCGCGCCGGGCCCGTCGTCGTCGGGGTTCCTCGTCGTGTCCACAGCGTCCCTCCCCCGTGAGGCACCGCGCACCGCACGCGGCACCACCGACAAGGAGGCACGCCGCGACCCGCAGATACGGCGGACCGCCCCCCGTCAGCCCTCAGCCTTCGGTCGAGCCGGACGCGGTGGACGCGCGGCGCAGGATCACCTCGGCGTGCCGCAGGACGGGACCGTCGACGAGCCGCCCGTGCCACCGGAACGCCCCGGGCGCGCCGACGGCGACCGCGAGGACCGCACGTGCCCACGCGACCTCGTCGTCGTCCGGCCGGTACGCGTCGCGCACGACGTCGACCTGCGCGGGGTGCAGGCACGCGGTCGCGGTGAAGCCGGTGGCGGCCGCGTCGTCGGCCTCCTCGGCCAGGCCCGCGAGGTCGTCGAGGTCGAGGTGCACGGCGTCGATCGCGGCCTTGCCGTACGCCCCGGCGGCGACCAGCACGACGGCGCGCGCGTACCGGGCGATGTCGCGGTAGGACCCTTCGGGCCGACGGCTCGACGTGCCGCCGAGGGACGCGACGAGGTCCTCGGCACCCCACATGAGGGCCACCACGGACGGCTCGGCGGCGATCTCGGCGGCGTGCAGGACGCCGGCGGCGGTCTCGACGAGCGCGACGACGTCGAACCCCGCGAGCGCGCGCACGTCGTCGGGACCCGACGTCTTGGCGAGCATGAGCGTGCGGTACGGCGTCTCCGCGAGCGCGCGCAGGTCCTCGGCCAGGTCGGGCGTCGACGCGGCGTTGACACGGACGACCGTGCGGGCGGGGTCGAGGAGCGTGCGGCGCAGGGCGTCGCGCGCGCGCCCCTTGGCGTCGGGCGCGACGGCGTCCTCGAGGTCGAGGATCACCGCGTCCGCCCGGTCGGCGGCCTTCGCGTACCGGTCGGGGCGGTCGGCGGGGCAGAACAGCAGCGCGGGGCCGAGGGTGAACGTGCTCACGGCGCCGCGTCCCGCGTCCAGAACAGGACCGTGCGCGTGGCCTCCGCGACCACGACGCCGTCCTGGTTGCGGCCGGTGTGCGCGAGCGTGACGACGCCCTGCCCCGGGCGCGACGACGAGGGCCGCTTCGACTCGACGACCGTCTCGGAGTAGAGCGTGTCGCCGTGGAACAGCGGGTGCGGGAACCGGACGCCGGTGAACCCGAGGTTCGCGACGATCGTGCCCTGCGTGAGCTGCGTGACGGACGTCCCGACCAGGACGGCGAGCGTCATCATCGAGTTCACCAGCCGCTGCCCGAACGGCTGGTCGGCCGACCACGCGGCGTCGAGGTGCAGCGCCTGGGTGTTCATCGTCAGCGTGCTGAACAGCACGTTGTCCGCCTCGGTGAGCGTGCGTCCGGGGCGGTGCAGGTAGCGGGTGCCGGGTTCGAGCTCGTCGTAGTACAGCCCCCGCTGCACGACGTCGGTCATCGTGCGGACACCCCGACACCCGCGCCGGCGAACCCGAGCTCGCGCGCGATCACCATGAGCTGCACCTCCGTCGTGCCCTCGCCGATCTCCAGGATCTTCGAGTCGCGGTAGTGCCGCGCGACGGGGTTCTCGTTGAGGACGCCGTACCCGCCGAAGATCTGCGTCGCGTCGCGCGCGTTGTCCATCGCGGCCTCGCTCCCGAGCAGCTTTGCGAGGCTCGCCTCGAGCTTGAACGGCCGGCCGGCGACGAGCAACCGCGCGGCCTCGTACCAGGCGAGCCGTGCGGCGTGCACACGGGCCTCCATGCGCGCGAGCTTGAACGCGATGTGCTGGTTCTCGCCGATCGGGTGGCCGAACACGTTGCGGCTGCGGGCGTACCGCATCGCCTCCTCGAGGCAGCCCTGGGCCGCTCCGGTGCACAGCGCGGCGATCGCGACGCGACCCTCGTCGAGCGCCTGGATGAACTGCGCGAACCCGCGACCGCGCGTCCCGAGCAGGTTCTCCTCCGGCACGCGCAGGTTCTCGAAGCGGAGCGGGTGCGTGTCCGAGGTGTGCCAGCCGACCTTGTCGTAGGCGGGCAGGACCGTGAGGCCGGGCGTGCCCGCGGGCACGAGGATCGCGGACAGCTCCTTCGCCGTCGTGCCGTCGTCGCGGGTGCGCTCGCCCGTCACCGCGGTGATCGTCAGCAGGCGCGTGATCTTCGACCCGGAGTTGGTGATGAACTGCTTGCTGCCGTCGATGACCCACTCGCCACCCTCCAGCCGGGCCGTCGTACGCGTCCCGGCCGCGTCCGACCCGGCGTCGGCCTCGGTCAGCCCGAACGCCGCGAGCCCGCGCCCCGACGTGAGCGTCGGCAGCCACTCCTCCTTCTGCGCGTCCGTGCCGAACCGGAACACCGGCATAGCGCCGAGCCCGACGCCCGCCTCGAGCGTCACACCGATCGACTGGTCGACGCGCCCGAGCTCCTCGACGGCCAGGCACAGGTCGAACATGTCGCGCCCCTGGCCGCCGTACTCGGTCGGGAAGGGCAGGCCGAACAGCCCCATCTCCCCCATCTGCGCGAGGATCTCGTACGGCAGCTCGCGCTTGGTGTCGTACTCGTACGCGGCCGGCGCGACGACGTGGTCGGCGAAGTCGCGCACCTCGTCGCGGAGCTTGCGCTGCTCGGGGGTGAGGTCGTGGCTCATGGTGCGGTCCCTTCGTGGGGGGTGACGGTCGCGACCACGTGGTCGAGCTGCACCCGGTCGGCCGGTCGGACCGTGAGGGTGACGACGCCGTCGCGGGGGGCGGCGAGGCGGTGCTCCATCTTCATCGCCTCGATCGTGAGCAGGGGTTGACCGGCGACGACCTCGTCACCGGTCGCGACGTCGACGGCGACGACGACGCCGGGCATGGGGGCGCGGACCTCGGGAGCGGTCGGGCCGTCGCCGCGCGGACCGGCCGTGCGGTCGTCGGCGAGCTGCTCGGCACGGCTGCGGACGCGCAGGTCGTGCGTCGCGCCGTCGACGGCGACCCAGGTGACCGGGCCGTCGACGGCGACGCGCACGGGGTGGACGACACCCGCGATCTCGACGTCCGCGGAGTCGGGCCCGGTCCGCACGAACCTGACCCGGCTCGCCGCCGCGCCCGCCGTGCCCGCGGTGCCCGCCGTGCCCGCCGTGCCCGCCGGTCCGACCGTGACGTCCGCGACGCCGGCGACGAGGTCGGGGATCCCGGACGGGCCGGTGACGCGCGCGTCGCGGCCGTACGCCGTCGCCTCCGCCGGCCGCCACGGGTCCGACGCCTCCGGAGCGGCAGCCGTGACGGTCACGTCGACGGCACCGCGGTCCGCCACCACGCGGTACGCGCGCGGGACGGCACCTCCGATCCGCCACCCGTCCGGCCGCCACGGACCGCCGACCCCGCGAGCTCGGTCGTCGGCCGACGGACCGGCCGCGTGCCGCCACAGCACCGCGGCGACGGCGGCGGTCGTGTCGGGGTCGACCGCGTCGCTGCCCTCCGAGGGGACCCGCGCGCCCGGGTCGGCACTCGCGGGGGCGGGCGCGTCGCCGGTCGGGCTCGGCGCGCCGGTCTCGATTGGCACGCTCAGGAGCCGCGCCAGGAGGCCGGTGTCGAGCCGGCCGGCGCGCACGTCGGGGTCCGCGAGCACGCGACGGAGGAAGCCGACGTTCGTGCGCACGCCGAGGACGACCGTCCGCGCGAGCGCCGCGTCGAGCCGGCGCAGCGCCTCGGCCCGGTCGGCGCCGTGCGCGACGACCTTCGCGAGCATCGGGTCGTACGTCGTGCCGATCTCCAGGCCGGTCCGCAGCGCGCTGTCCACGCGGACTCCCTCGCCCGTCGGCTCGTCGAGGACCAGGACCGTCCCCGTCGTCGGCAGGAAGTCGCGCGACGGGTCCTCGGCGTAGACGCGCGCCTCGACCGCGTGCCCGGACAGCCGGACGTCGTCCTGCCCGAACAGCAGCTCCTCCCCCGCCGCGACGCGGAGCTGCTGCTCGACGAGGTCGAGCCCGGTGACGAGCTCGGTCACGGGGTGCTCGACCTGCAGGCGCGTGTTCATCTCCATGAAGAAGAACTCCGTGGGCGCCTCGTCAGACACGAGGAACTCGACGGTCCCGGCCCCGACGTAGCCGACGCTGCGCGCGACGTCGCACGCCGCCGCGCCGATCCGGGCGCGCGTCGCCGCGTCGAGGAGCGGCGACGGCGCCTCCTCGACGACCTTCTGGTGCCGCCGCTGCAGGGAGCACTCGCGCTCGCCGAGGTGCACGACGTGCCCGTGCGAGTCCGCGAGCACCTGCACCTCGATGTGCCGCGGGGTCGCGACGAGCCGCTCGACCAGCAGCGTGTCGTCGCCGAACGCGGCGGCGGCGACCCGGCGTGCGGCGACGAGCGCGTCAGCGAGGTCCTCCGCGCGGCGCACGACCGTCATGCCCTTGCCCCCGCCGCCCGCCGACGGCTTCACGAGCACCGGGTACCCGAGCCGCCCGACCGCCGCGGCGACCTCGTCGTCCGTCATCGCCGCGAGCGCGACGCCCGGGATCACGGGCACGCCCGCGGCCACGACGTGGTCCTTCGCGCGGACCTTGTCGCCCATGACGTCGAGCGCCCGCACGCCCGGACCGACGAAGACGATCCCGGCGGCCGCGCACGCCCGCGCCAGGTCGGCGTTCTCGGACAGGAAGCCGTACCCGGGGTGGATCGCGTCGGCGCCCGCGACGCGCGCGGCCCGGACCACCGCGTCGACGTCGAGATAGCTCGCGCGCGGCTCCGCCGGTCCGAGCCGGACGGCCGCGTCGGCGAGCGCGACGTGGCGCGCGTCCCGGTCGGCGTCGGAGTACACCGCGACCGACCGGATGCCGAGCCGGCGCAGGGTCGCGATGACGCGGCACGCGATCTCGCCCCGGTTGGCGACGAGCACGGCACCGAACAGCGGTGCAGCGGGCGCGCGGGGCGGTGCGGGCGCGTCGGTCGGCGGGGTCGCCGCGGGGTCGGTGGCGGTCACGCCCGTCACATCCGGAACAGCGCGGGTCGGGGCGCGTCGAGCGGGACGGTCGCGCACACGTCGAGCGCCATGCCCAGGACGCGGCGCGTGTCGAGCGGGTCGATCACGCCGTCGTCCCACAGCCGCGCGGTCGACCAGTACGGGCTGCCCTGCGTCTCGTACTGCGCTCGCAGCGTGGCGCGGAACTCCTCCTCGTCGGCGGCATCCCAGGTCCCGCCGCGGGCCTCGACCTGGTCCCGCCGGACCGTCGCGAGGACGGACGCGGCCTGCGCGCCGCCCATGACGGAGATGCGCGCGCCGGGCCACATCCACAGGAACCGCGGCGAGTAGGCGCGCCCGCACATCGAGTAGTTCCCGGCGCCGAACGACCCGCCGACGACGACGGTGAGCTTGGGGACGCGCGTCGTCGCGACCGCCGTCACCATCTTGGCGCCGTGCTTGGCGATCCCCCCGGCCTCGTAGTCGCGCCCGACCATGAACCCGGAGATGTTCTGCAGGAACACGAGGGGGACGCCGCGCTGGTCGCACAGCTCGACGAAGTGCGCACCCTTGAGCGCGGACTCGCTGAACAGCACGCCGTTGTTCGCGACGATCCCGACGGGGTGGCCGTGCAGGCGCGCGAACCCGGTGACGAGCGTCGCGCCGTACTCGCGCTTGAACTCGTGCAGCTCGGAGCCGTCGACCAGCCGTGCGATCACCTCGCGCACGTCGTAGGGCGTCTGCAGGTCGGTGGGGACGACGCCGTAGAGGTCGTCGGGGTCGACGGCGGGCGGCCGGGGCCCGACGACGTCCCACGCGGTCGTCGTCGGGCGCGGCAGGGTCGCGACGATGTCGCGGACGATGGCGAGCGCGTGCGCGTCGTCCTCGGCGAGGTGGTCGGTGACGCCCGACGTGCGCGCGTGCAGCTCGCCGCCACCGAGCTCCTCGGCCGTGACGACCTCGCCCGTCGCGGCCCGGACCAGCGGCGGCCCGCCGAGGAAGATCGTGCCCTGCCCGCGCACGATCACGGTCTCGTCGGACATCGCCGGCACGTACGCGCCGCCCGCGGTGCACGAGCCGAGCACGCACGCGACCTGCGGGACGCCCTCGGCGGACATGCGCGCCTGGTGGAAGAAGATCCGGCCGAAGTGGTCGCGGTCGGGGAAGACCTCGTCCTGCATCGGCAGGAACGCGCCGCCGGAGTCGACGAGGTAGACGCACGGCAGCCGGTTCTCGCGTGCGATCGCCTGCGCGCGCAGGTGCTTCTTGACGGTCAGCGGGTAGTAGGTGCCGCCCTTCACGGTCGCGTCGTTGGCGACGACCATGACGTGCCGCCCGGCGACGAGCCCGATCCCCGCGACGACCCCGGCGGCGGGCGCGTCGTCGTCGTAGACCCCGTGCGCGGCGAGCGGCGCGACCTCGAGGAACGGGCTGCCCTCGTCGAGCAGGACGTCGATCCGCTCGCGCGTGAGGAGCTTGCCGCGCGCGACGTGCCGCTCCCGCGCGGCGGGGGGTCCGCCGAGCGCCGCGGTGGCGAGCCGGTCGCGCAGGTCGTCGACGAGCGCGCGCTGCGCGGCGGCGTTGGCCGCGTGGTCGGGAGCGCTCGGGTCGGCCGCCGTCCGGAGGGTCTCCATCGACGCTCCTTGAGTTAACGATCGCTAACTGAAATGACGCTAGTGTGCGACCAGCGACTTGTCCACGACAGGAGGCCCGATGCCCGAGGGAGCCGTCGACGTCGACGTCCCCACCACCGCGCGGGGGCGGGCGAAGGCCGAGCGGCGGGACGCGCTCCTCGCCGCAGCGGCGCGGCTGTTCGCGCGGCACGGGTTCGACGGGGTGTCGCTCGACGACCTCGGTGCCGCCGTCGGCGTCCGGGGCCCGGCGGTCTACCGGCACTTCCCCAGCAAGCAGGCCGTCCTCCTCGCGCTGCTCGCGGGCACGAGCGAGCGCCTGCTCGACGGCGGCCGTGACGTCGTCGCGCGGACCCCCGACCCGCGTGACGCGCTGCGCGCGCTCGTGCGGTTCCACGCCGACTTCGCACTCACCGAGCCCGACGTCATCCGCGTCCAGGACCGCGACCTGGCCGCGCTCGCCGCACCCGACCAGGAGGCCGTCCGGGTGGTCCAGCGCCGGTACGTCGACGCGTGGGTCGACGTGCTCGCACGCCTCTCCCCGACCGCCGACCGGCCCGAGCTGCGGCTGCGCGCGCAGGCGACGTTCGGCCTGCTCAACTCGACCCCGCACAGTGCGCGCGGCCTCTCGCCGGCCCGCACCCGGACGCTCCTGGAGGGCATGGCCCTCGCCGCGCTCGGTCACCCCGAGGACCACCCGTCCGGCTGACCGGCGGCACGCGCGCCGAGCGCGGGTGATAGGCGAAAGGTCCCTTGCGGATCTAGCCTGGCGGGACATCAGGCAATGGGGCCACCGCTTCACAAGAGCACGGCTCCGCCGACGACGGAGCGGAACATGTTGCGTTCAGATGTGTCAGCCGGGCATGCCCGGGAGGGTGCGGAGCAGCGGACGACGGGGTCCTCGAACGACCCCGCACGGGTCGGGAGCAGCGACGGCAGCGACGCCGACGACGGTCTCGTCCGGCTCGTCACGACCACCGGCGAACGGGTCGAGGACCCGGAGCACGACCCCTGGGTCGCCGACGTGGACGACGACGCGCTCGTCGCGCTGTACGAGGACATGGTCGTCGTGCGGCGGTTCGACGTGGAGGCGACCGCCCTGCAGCGGCAGGGGCAGCTCGGGCTGTGGCCGCCGCTCATCGGGCAGGAGGCCGCGCAGGTCGGCTCGGCTCGCGCGATGCGCCCCGACGACTTCGTGTTCAGCTCGTACCGCGAGAACGGCGTCGCGTACTGCCGCGGCGCCGACCCGACCGACCTGGTGCGCGTCTGGCGCGGCACCGCGCTCTCGGGCTGGGACCCGTGGTCGCTGCACATGGCGACGCCCCAGATCGTGGTCGCGTCGCAGGCCGTGCACGCGACGGGCTACGCGCTCGGCTGCCGCATGGACGGCTCCGACACCGCCGCGATCGCCTACTTCGGCGACGGCGCGACGAGCAAGGGCGACGTGCACGAGGCGATGGTGTTCGCCGCGAGCGGCGACGCGCCCGTCGTCTTCTTCTGCCAGAACAACCAGTTCGCGATCTCCGAGCCCGTGGACCTCGTGGCCCGCCGGCCGCTCGCCGACCGCGCCCCCGGGTACGGCATCCCGAGCGTGCGCGTCGACGGCAACGACGTGCTCGCGGTCCTCGCCGTCACGCGCGCGGCGCTCGACCGCGCCCGCCGCGGCGACGGCCCGACGTTCGTCGAGGCGGTCACCTACCGCCAGGGCCCGCACACGACGTCGGACGACCCGACGCGGTACGTCGACACGGCCGTGCACGCCCGGTGGGCCGAGCGGGACCCGATCCTGCGCGTCGAGCGCCTCCTGCACCAGCGCGGCGCGCTGACCGAGGAGCGCACGCACGAGGTCAAGGAGAAGGCGGAGGAGTTCGCGCACCGGATGCGCGAGGGCTGCCTGGGGCTCGAGGTGCCACCGCCGCTGAGCCTGTTCGACCACGTGCTCGTCGAGCCCACCGCGACCCTGCGCCGGCAGCGCGACGAGTACGCCGCGTACCTCGGGATGTTCGACGACGAGGCGGTCCGATGAGCACCCTGACGCTGGCCGGGGCGCTCAACGCGGGGCTGCGCCGGGCGCTCGCCGACGACGACCGCGTCGTCGTGCTGGGCGAGGACGTCGGGCGCCTCGGCGGCGTCTTCCGCGTGACCGACGGGCTGCAGCGCGACTTCGGCGTCGACCGCGTGCGCGACACCCCGCTCGCCGAGTCCGGGATCCTCGGCGTCGCCGTCGGGCTCGCGTACCGCGGCTACCGGCCGGTCGTCGAGATCCAGTTCGACGGGTTCATGTACCCCGCGTTCGACCAGGTCGTCACGCAGGTCGCACGCCTCCACTACCGGACCGGCGGCGCCGTGCGCATGCCGATCACCGTGCGCATCCCGTACGGCGGCGGCATCGGCGCGGTCGAGCACCACTCCGAGTCGCCCGAGGCGTACTTCGCGCACACCCCGGGCCTGCGCGTCGTCTCGCCCGGCGGCCCGCAGGACGCGTACGCGATGGTCCGGCAGGCGGTCGCGTGCGACGACCCCGTCGTGCTGCTCGAGCCCAAGCGCCGGTACTGGGTCAAGGGCGACGTCGACGAGCAGCTCGACGACGCGCTGCCGCTCGACCGCGCGCGCGTGGTCCTGTCGGGCGACGACGTGACCGTCGCCGCGTACGGCCCGCTCGTCCTCACGGCCCGCGACGCCGCGCTCGCCGCGCGCGACGACGGCCTGTCGGTCGAGGTCGTCGACCTGCGGTCGCTCTCGCCGCTCGACCTCGACACCCTGGAGGCGTCGGTCCGGCACACCCGGCGGCTCGTCGTCGCGCACGAGGCGCAGCGCAGCGGCGGGCTCGGCGCGGAGATCGCCGCGTCGGTCACCGAGCGCTGCTTCGACGTGCTCACCGCGCCCGTCGCGCGCGTCACCGGGTTCGACGTCCCCTACCCGCCCGCCAAGGTCGAGGAGCACTTCCTGCCCGACCTCGACCGGATCCTCGACGCCGTCGACCGCGTCCTGGGCCGGCCGCACTCGCTGAGCGGCTTCACGCCCACCGTGCACGCGGTCGACGACCCACCGGGCGCCGCGGTCGACGGCGCCGCCGAGCACGCCCGTGCCGCGACCGTCGGGAGCGCGTCGTGAGCGCCGACGTGACGGTCCGGACCGTCACGCTGCCGGACCTCGGCGAGGGCCTGACGGAGTCCGACCTGGTCGAGTGGCTCGTCGCCGTCGGCGACACCGTCACGCTCAACCAGGTCGTCGCCGAGGTCGAGACCGCGAAGGCGCTCGTGCAGCTGCCCTCCCCGTGGGCGGGCGTCGTCGAGGCGCTGCTCGTCGAGCCGGGCACGACCGTCCCCGTCGGCGGCCCGCTCCTGACGATCGCCGTGCCTGACACCGCCGGGACCGCCGGCCGGTCGCCGTCGGCCGCCCCGGCCGAGGCGGCACCCGACCTCGCCCCCGTGCCCGATGCGCGCGTGCCCGATGCGCGCGTGCCCGAGGCCGCGGCCGACGTCGTGCCCGCCGGGCCGACCGCACCACGCGCCTCGGTCACGGCTGCGCGCGTCGAGGCGCCCGCGACGGAGTCCGCGGAGGTCGTCGAGCCCGCCGCGCAGGCCGTCCCCGAGCGGACGTCGGTGCTCGTCGGGTACGGCCCGCTCGTCGAGGCGTCGGCCCGGCCGCACCGCCGGCCGCGCTCGGCGGCCTGGCTCGCGGCGCACCCGACGGCGAACGGCCACGGACCCGGTCACGGCCGGTCGCACGCCCACCCCGCGGACGACGTCGGCGCCGGCGAGCCCGGCGGCACCGTCGCCGCTCCCCCGCGACCGACCCCGCCCGTCCGCAAGCTCGCGCACGACCTCGGCGTGCACCTCGAGCGCGTCCAGGGGACGGGCCCGTCGGGTCAGATCACGCGCGACGACGTGCTCCACGCGCTCGCGCCGACCGGCACCACGCCTCCCCGCGGGACACCCGCGGTGTCGACAGCACCGCCCTCCGCCACGACGACGTCCGCGGCTGCACCGCCGACGACGAGTCCGTCGGCGGCCCCGGCGACACCCGCACCCCGGACCGCGAGCACGACGGCGTCGCGCGACGACGTCCGCATCCCCGTCTCGGGGGTCCGACGGCAGACCGCGGCCGCGATGGTCGCGAGCGCGTTCACCGCCCCGCACGCGTCGGTCTTCCTCAAGGTCGACGTCACGCCGACGACCGCGCTGCTCGCCGACCTGCGCGCGGACCGGTCGATGGACGGCCACCGGCTCACGCTCCTCGCGCTCGTCGCGAAGGCCGTGACGCTCTCCGTCCGGGACCACCCGGACCTCAACGCGCGCTGGGACGAGCCCGCGGGCGAGATCGTGCGGCACGCCCACGTCGGCCTCGGCATCGCCGCCGCGACGCCGCGCGGGCTGCTCGTCCCGGTCGTGCACGACGCCGACACGCTGCGTCTGCCGCAGCTCGCCGACGCGCTGCGCGATCTCACCGACGCTGCGCGCACCGGCACGACGACACCCGCGGACCTGTCGGGCGGCACGCTCACGATCACGAACGTCGGCGTCTTCGGCGTCGACGGCGGCACGCCGATCCTCGTGCCGGGGCAGTCGGCGATCGTGGCCGTGGGCGCGGCACGCCGGCAGCCGTGGGAGCACGACGGCGCGGTCGCGCTGCGCGACGTCCTCACGCTCACCGTCTCGTTCGACCACCGCGTGGTCGACGGCGAGCAGGCGTCGCGCTTCCTCGCGGACGTGGGTCGCGTCCTCGCCCGGCCCGCCTCGGTGCTCGCGATGGTCTGACCGCACGGGCAGCACGGACCTCGGGAAGGAAGGGGCACGATGGACAAGGTCGTCCGCTCGGCGGCCGACGCGGTCGCCGACATCCCCGACGGCGCGACGCTGGCCGTCGGCGGGTTCGGGCTGTGCGGCATCCCGAGCGTGCTGATCCGGGCGCTGCTCGACGCCGGCACGCAGGACCTGGAGGTCGTGAGCAACAACTGCGGCGTCGACGACTGGGGCCTGGGGCTGCTGCTCCAGGAGCGCCGGCTCCGCCGGGTCGTCGCGTCGTACGTCGGCGAGAACAAGGAGTTCGCGCGGCAGTACCTCGCGGGCGAGCTCGAGGTCGAGCTCACGCCGCAGGGCACGCTCGCCGAGCGGCTGCGCGCGGGCGGCAGCGGGATCGCCGCGTTCTACACGCGCACCGGCGTCGGCACGCAGGTCGCGGAGGGCGGTCTGCCGTGGCGGTACGACGCCGACGGCGCGGTCGCGGTCGCTTCACCCCCGAAGCCGGTCGAGACGTTCACGGTGCGCGGCGAGGCGCACGAGTACGTGCGCGAGGAGGCGATCACCGCGGACTTCGCGCTGGTCCGGGCGGCCGTCGGCGACGCGGCGGGCAACCTCGTCTTCCACCGGTCGGCCCGCAACTTCAACCCGCTGTGCGCGGCGGCGGGACGGGTCACGATCGCCGAGGTCGAGCACCTGGTGCCCGTGGGCGCGCTCGACCCCGACGCGATCCACCTGCCCGGCATCTTCGTCGACCGCGTCGTCCCCCTCACGCAGGCGGAGGCCGCGGACAAGCGCATCGAGCGGCGCACGCTGCGGGACGGGGGCGCGTCGTGACCCTGACCCGCGAGCAGATGGCGACCCGGGCCGCGCGCGAGCTCCCCGACGGCGCCTACGTCAACCTCGGCATCGGCCTGCCCACGCTCGTCCCGAACCACCTGCCACCCGGCGTCGAGGTCGTGCTGCAGTCCGAGAACGGCGTGCTCGGCGTCGGCCCGTACCCGACCGAGGACGGGGTCGACCCCGATCTCATCAACGCCGGCAAGGAGACCATCACGCTGTCGCGCGGGGCGTCGTTCTTCGACTCCGCGACGTCGTTCGGGATGATCCGCGGCGGCAAGGTCGACGTCGCGGTCCTCGGCGCGATGCAGGTGTCGGCCGCCGGCGACATCGCCAACTGGATGATCCCCGGGAAGATGGTCAAGGGCATGGGCGGCGCGATGGACCTCGTGCACGGCGCCCGCCGGATCGTCGTCCTCATGGAGCACGTCGCACGCGACGGCTCCGCGAAGATCCTGCCGTCGTGCACCCTGCCGCTCACGGGCGTGGGGGTCGTCGACCGGATCATCACCGACCTCGCCGTCCTCGACGTGACCCCGGACGGCCTGGTGCTGCGCGAGTGCGCGCCCGGCGTCAGCGTGTCCGACGTCGTGGCAGCGACCTCCGCGGTCCCCTTGCTGACGAGCGACGACGTGCGGGAGATGGTGCTGGTATGACCGGTCGCGACGCGGTGCTCGTGTCGTTCGCGCGCACCCCGATGACACGCCTGGGCGGGGCGCAGTCCACCCTGACGGCCGCGACGCTCGGCGCCGCCGCGATCCGCGGTGCCGTCGAGCGGGCCGGGATCCGCCCCACCGCCGTCGACGCGGTGATCATGGGCCAGGTCGTGCTGGCCGGAGCCGGGCAGAACCCCGCCCGGCAGGCCGCGCACCTCGCCGGCCTGCCGTGGACCGTGCCCGCGACGACGGTCGACAAGGTCTGCCTGTCGGGCCTCACCGCGATCATCGACGCCGCCCGGCTCGTCGCGTGCGACGAGGCCGACGTCGTCGTCGCCGGCGGCCAGGAGTCCATGAGCCTCGCGCCGCACCTGCTCCCCGGCTCGCGTCGCGGCTGGACCTACGGTGACGTCACCGCCGTCGACTCCCTCGCCTGGGACGGGCTCACCGACGCGTTCGACCACGAGTCGATGGGCGCGTCCACCGAGCGGGGCAACACCGCCCTCGGGATCACGCGCGCCGCGCAGGACGAGGTGGCCCTCGCGAGCCACCTGCGCGCCGCCGCTGCGGTCGCTTCGGGGGTGTTCGCCGAGGAGATCGTCCCCGTCCAGGTCCCGCAGCGCCGCGGCGACCCCGTCATCGTCGACGCCGACGAGGGCATCCGGCCGACCACCACGCTGGAGTCGCTCGGCGCGCTCCGCCCCGCCTTCGCGCCCGACGGCACCATCACCGCCGGCAACGCGTCGCCGCTGACCGACGGCGCGGCGGCCGTCGTCGTCGCCGCCGGGGACGTCGCCCGGTCCCGCGGCTGGCCGGTCCTGTGCACGGTCGGTGCGTGGGGCCAGGTCGCCGGACCCGACACGTCCCTGCACTCCCAGCCCGCGCGCGCGATCGAGTCGGCCGTCAAGCGCGCCGGCTGGGACGTCGGCCACCTCGACTTCGTCGAGATCAACGAGGCGTTCGGATCCGTCGTCGCGCAGTCCCTCCGGGACCTGGACTACCCGCTCGAACGCACCAACCTGCACGGCGGCGCCATCGCCCTCGGCCACCCCATCGGCGCGTCCGGCGCCCGGCTCGCGGGCCACGCGGCCCTCGAGCTCGCCCGCCGCGGCGGCGGCCGTGCCGCCGTCGCGCTGTGCGGGGGCGGCGGACAGGGCGAGGCGCTCCTGCTGTCCCGCGACCGCGACTGACGCGACCCCATCCGGTCCCCGGCTGGACGGTCGCCTCCCCCAGCGGCCGTCCAGCCCGGCCGTCGGGCCCGGTTGCGACGCGTCCCGGACGGCAGTCCAATGCCAGGACGGGTATCCGTTCGAGGAGGAACTGCCATGGACACCACCGGCTGGATCATCGTCGCCGTCGTCGTCGTGCTCCTCGTCGTCGTCCTGGCCGTCGTGCTGGGCCGCCGCCGTGGTGCGCACCGGGTCGAGGCCGACCGCGCCCGCGCCCAGCAGATCCGCGAGGAGGCCGCCGCGCACGAGGTCGAGGTGCAGCGCCGGCAGGCCGAGGCGGCCCGCCTCGACGCCCAGGCCCGGCTCGCGCAGGCCGAGGCTGACGCGCGTGCCGCCGACGCCGCCGCGATGCAGAACGAGGCGCGCGCCCGCGCGAGCGAGGCGACGGAGGCCCGCACCGAGCTCGACGAGCGTCTGGGCACCGCGGACCGCATCGACCCGGACGTCCGGACGGACCCGAGCACCCGCCGCACCGACCCGGCCTGACGCGCGGGACGCTCAGCGTGCCGCCGGCCCGCCCGGAGCGGGCGTCTGCCGTCGTCGCGCACTGGTCAGCCCACCTTTCACCCGACCGCCGCTGACGGTCAGGCCCGGCCTGCGCTAGACAGGCGACATGGCCCGCACGTTCCCGGCCGAACCACCCGTCCGCGACGACGGCGTCGCCGAGCGGACGGTCTGGGAGTCGCTCGTGCGGCAGCTCCCGGACGACGCCGTCGTGTTCGCGGGCGTCGGGCTCCAGGACGGCGCGACGGAGCGCGAGATCGACCTGCTCGTCGCGTGGCCGCACGTCGGGCTCGCCGCGATCGAGGTCAAGGGCGGCCACGTGACGCGCCGCGACGGCCGGTGGTGGCAGGGCTCGGGCGACCACCGCCACCCCATCGACCCGGTGCACCAGGTCCAGCACGCGCGGCACGTGCTGTCGGGACTCCTGCGCGACCGCGGCGAGCCGGCACAGCACGCCCGGATCACCCACCTCGTCGCGCTCCCGCACACACCGGTGCCCCGCGACCTGGACGCTCCGGACCTGCCACGGACGATGCTGGTCGACCGCGACGACCTGCCGCACGTCGCCTCGATCGTCAAGCGCGCCATCGACGAGCACGGCACGGGGCGGGCGGGGCTCGAGCCTGAGGCGCTCGACCGTCTGGTCGACTACCTCACGGGCGCCTTCCCGTCGCAGGTGGACGCGCTGGGCCGCGCCGCGGAGCAGGAGGACCGTCTGGACCAGCTGACCCGGGACCAGGCGCACCTGCTGGACGCGCTGCGGAGCTTCACCCGCCTGCAGGTCGTCGGCGGCGCCGGGACCGGCAAGACGTGGCTCGCGCTCGAGCAGGCCCGGCGGCGCGCGAAGGACGGCGACCGCGTGGCGCTGCTCTGCTACTCGCGCGGCCTGGCCCGGTACCTCACCCGCGTGACGCAGACCTGGCGCCCGGCGGAGCGACCCGCGTTCGTCGGGCTCTTCCACGACCTGCCGGTGCGGTGGGGGGCGCCGGCGGGCTCGGACGACGACAGCGCGTACTGGGAGTCCGAGCTGCCCGCGCACCTCGGACGCCTTGCCGCCGGACGGTCGCCCGACGAGCTGTTCGACACGGTCGTCGTGGACGAGGCCCAGGACTTCGGGGTCGCCTGGTGGCCGCCGCTGCTCCAGTGCCTGCGCGACCCGCTCCGTGGCCGGCTGTACGTCTTCCTGGACGAGGCGCAGCGGGTGTTCGCCCGGGACGGCGTGGCGCCCCTCGACGTCGCCCCCGTGGTGCTCGACGAGAACCTGCGCTCGACGAAGCAGATCGCCCAGCTGTGCGGCTCGCTGCGCGACGGCGTGACGCGCCCGCGGGGCTCGGACGGTGCTCCCGTCCGGGTCGTCGACGTCCCCGCGGACGCCGCGATCGGGGCGGCGGACGACATGGTCGACACGCTCCTGGCGGAGGGCTGGCCCGCGGGGTCGGTCGCGCTCCTGGCCACGGGCCGTCGGCACCCGCTGCAGATCGAGCTCACCGGCTCGGGGCACGACGCGTACTGGGACGCGTTCTTCGCGGGGGACGACGTGTTCTACGGGCACGTGCTGGGCTTCAAGGGCCTGGAGCGGAGCGCGGTCGTGCTCGCGGTCAACGGCTTCCGCGACCCGGCCCGGGCGAGGTCCCTGCTGTACACGGGCATGTCGCGGGCGCGGTCGCTGCTCGTCGTCGTCGGCCCCCGCGCGGAGGTCGAGCGGCTGGGCGGCGAGCCGACGCGGCGCCGGCTGGCGACCGCGGAACCCTGGACGACCGGCTGAGCCCCTCACGCACGCCCGCGCCGTCACCCGCGGCGCGGCCACCCGGGTGACAGTTCCGGGGAAACGGGTGACGCGCGCGCGAACCACCCGGAACCGGACAGATCGGTCGTT
Source organism: Cellulomonas fimi (assembly GCF_028583725.1). Taxonomy (NCBI): domain Bacteria; kingdom Bacillati; phylum Actinomycetota; class Actinomycetes; order Micrococcales; family Cellulomonadaceae; genus Cellulomonas; species Cellulomonas fimi. The sequence continues at coordinate 3,054,419 of NZ_CP110680.1, forward strand.
AGCGTCGCGGCTGCTCCTCCCCCGGCGAAAGGCCCCCCATGCGTCCGCGACGCCCCCTCCTCCACCGCGCCACGGCCGCGGCCACCCTGGCCGCGGTCGCGGCCTCCCTCCTGGTCGCCGTCGGGCTCGCACCCGCGCAGGCGGCGCCGCCGTCGGGCGACGCGATCAAGGTGGTGCAGATCGGCGACTCCTACTCGGCGGGCAACGGCGCAGGCGCCTACTACGGGCCGGCGGACTGCTATCGGTCGCACGACAGCTGGGCGGCGGAGTTCAGCGAGTGGCTCGCGGACGAGGGCAACCACGTCACCTTCGTGACCCGCGCGTGCTCGGGGGCCGTGTCGCAGAACGTCCTGACCGACCGGAAGATGGACTCGCGTCTGGCGTACGTGCCGGGCGGGACGATCGGCCGGACGCAGGAGGAGGGGCTCGCCGCGGCGAAGGCCGCGAAGGTGTGCTCGACGAAGTACGTCGACGAGGAGTACTTCGAGTACTCGGTCGCGATCTGGGACACGGTCCGCGGCACCTTCGCGGTGGACTGCCAGCGGTACCTGCGCGCGCAGATCGAGGCGGTCGGGCGTGACACCGACGTCGTGGTCTTCACGATGGGTGGCAACGACCTCGGGTTCGCGGACATCGTCAAGCAGTGCTTCGCGGTCGGCTTCCGCGACCCGGGCGACTGCCGCGAGAAGGTCACGGACGCGCGCGCCGGGATCGGCCAGCTCGAGGACGACCTCACGGACCTGCTGGGTCGCCTGCGCGCGCGCATGCGTCCCGACGCGAAGGTCGTGCTGCTGTCGTACCCGTACCTGTCGAACACGGACTCGTTCGTGCTGCGCAGCCTCAAGGACCGCCTCCCGTTCGTGTCGGGCGACACCTACGACATCGGTCACGAGGTGCGGGCGCTGGGCGACGAGGGCGACGCGGCGCAGCGCGCCGCGGTGGCGCGCGCGAACGCGGCCGCGGGCACGTCGTTCGTCTCGTACGTCGACACGGTCAAGGAGCACTTCGCGGGGCACGAGCCCGACCCGTCGGCGACGAACCGCAACGACGACCGGTGGATCCACGAGTTCGACTCGTTCACGATGGCCGAGTGGTACCACCCGACGACGAAGGGCCACTACGAGGAGTCGACGCTGCTGCGGTCGTCGAGCATCCCCGGACGGGTGCCGTCGGCGTCGGCCGGGAGCATCGACCTGGTCTTCGCGATCGACACGACGGGGTCGATGGACTGGGTGCTGCAGTCCGTGAAGGACACCGCGACACGCATGGTCGACCACCTCGCGGCGAGCTCCGGCTCGTACCGGTTCGCGCTCGTCACGTTCCGCGACGACCCGGTCTACACGGGCTGGGACGGCGACTACGCGGCGCGCGTCGACCTGCCGTTCACCTCGGACGCCGACGCGATCCGCACGGCCCTGGCCGGCATGCAGGCCGACGGCGGCGGCGACTGGCCCGAGACGGCGCTGTCGGGCATGCAGGCCGCGATCGACCTGCCGTGGCGGCCGGGCGTCAAGAAGGTGCTCATCCCGATCAGCGACGCGCCCGCGCACGACCCGGAGCCGTTCAGCGGCCTCACGTCGGCCACGGTGATCGCGAACGCGCTGGCGGTCGACCCGGTCGAGGTGTTCCCGATCGACGTGGGTGGGGGCTCGTTCGCGTCGACCGTCGAGGGCGTCGCGGCCGGGACCGGCGGGTCGGGGACGACGTCGCTCGACGTCGCGGAGACCCTGCTCGACACGATCTCGGGGGCGATGGACAAGCCGTACGCGTGGGTCCAGGGCCCGTACGTGGCCCGCGTCGGCGACACGCTGCACCTGGACGCGCGCGGCTCGTACGCGACCACCGGTGACCTCGTGTCGTTCGAGTGGGACCTCGACGGCGACGGCACGTACGACATGACGACGTCGACCCCGACGCTGGAGCACACGTTCGGCACGCTCGTCGACGCGTACCTCGCGGTGCGCGTCACGGACTCCGCGGGGCGTGCGAGCATCGCGACGACCCCGCTCGCGATCACCGACGACGGCGACGAGACGCCCGCGGACGTGGACGTGTGCCCGACGGTCGCGGACCCGGGCCAGGAGGACCACGACGCCGACGGTGTCGGGGACGCGTGCGACCCCACGCCGTACGCGCTCGAGACCGACCCGGACGTCGTGGTGTTCGAGGCGGACGCCCCCGGCGTGGTCGCGTCCTCGACGGTCTCGGGCGTGGTGTTCGAGGACGCCGACGCGGACGGCGCCCCGGAGGCGGGCGACGCACCGGTGGCCGGCGTCACCGTCACGCTGACGGGCACCGACGCGGGGGGTCTGCCCGTGACCGCGAGCGCGGTGAGCGCGGCGGACGGCTCGTGGTCGGTCACGGGACTCCTGCCCGGCACGTATTCGCTGCACGCGGCCGGTGCCGTCGCCGCCCGGCCGGGCACGGCCGTCGCGGGGTCGGGCGCCGGCACCGCGGGGGGCACGGTCGTCGGGACGTCGGTCGAGTCGGTCGTGCTGTCCGGCGTGGGTGCGGGCGTCACCGGCCTGGGCTTCGGGGTGCGACCGGCCGCCGGCCCGGGGACCCCGACGGGTCAGCCCACGACGGGTGCGACCACCGCGCCGTCGGGCCCCACCGCGGGCGGCGAGCCGGACTCGCAGGTGCTGTCCGCTGGACCGTCCGGGTCGTCCCCGCTCGCCACGACGGGTTCCGACACCGGTGCGGTCCTCCGCTGGGCCATGCTGGCGGTGGTCGTGGGTGCTCTGACCGTGCTCGGGGCGGCCGTCGCGACCCGCCGGACCCGTCGTCAGGAGGACTGAGTGCACGCCACGTGGCGCCGCGTCACCGCGACGGTCGTCGCCGTCCTCGCGCTCGCGGCGCTCGTGGCGTGCTCGTCCGGCGACGGGACGTTGTCCCGGCTCCAGGCGGAACCGGTGTGGACGCTCGAGGTGCCGGGCACGACCGTCGAGGACGTCGTGACGCGCGACGGCGGGTCGTCGCTGGGCCAGCGCGTCGTGGCGAAGGCCGCGAAGACGGTGGTCCCGGCGGACGGCACGACCACGGCCGAGGTGGTCGCCGCGCTGACGGCGGCCGCGCAGGACTCCGGCTGGGAGGACCCGAGCGCGACGGACGGGTCGGTGACGTGGACGAAGGTCGTCGATGGCGTGACGTGGACGCTGTACGTCGCCGAGGAGGACGACGGGGTCCGCGTCTCGCTCGACGCGAGCTGACGGCCCGCCGCTCCCGCTAGATGTACTGACCACGACCGTTGTTGACGTAGCGAGAGACCTCCGGGTCGAGGGGGAACTGCTCAAGGAACCCGCTTCGACCAACGGAGGTCTCTCGTGTCTCACGCTCATGCCCGGCTGACCCCGGCCGGCAGGTTCGTGATGGTGCAGCGCATCGCGGCCGGGCGCCCGGTCGCTCATGTCGCCCGGAGATGGGCGTCTCACGCACCACAGCGTGGCGGTGGTGGCGCCGGTTCCAGGACGAAGGCCGGGCGGGATTGGTCGACCGCTCGAGCGTGGCCCGCACCCACCCGCGGCGCACCTCGCCCTGCGTCGAGACGCGGGTGCGGATCGCGCGGATGCTCGCACGGCGCGGTCCGGTCTGGATCGGGCACAACCTGGGCTTGCCGGCCTCGACCGTGGGGCGGGTCCTGGCCCGCCACCGCACCGCGCTGCTGCGCGAGTGCGACCCGTTGACCGGCGCGCTGATCCGCGCGACGCGACGCTCGGCGAACCGTTACGAGCACCCGCACCCGGGCTCGTTGGGCATATCGACGTCAAGAAGCTCGGCCGTATCCCCGACGGCGGTGGCTAGCGCGTGCACGGGCGAGCCGAGCGCGCCCCAACGACAAGCGCGGGCTGGGCGACGACTTCGTGCACACCGCGATCGACGACCACTCCCGGCTGGCCTACGCCGAGATCCACGACGACGAGAAGGGCACCACCTGCGCCGGCTTCCTGGCCCGGGCAGCCGCGTTCTATGCCGCCCATGGCATCCGCGTCGGACGCGTGATCAGCGACAACGCGAAGAACTACCGGCTCTCACGGGTGTTTCACGACGCCGCAGACCAGCTCGGCATCACCTTGAAGCTCATCCGACCGCACTGCCCCTGGACCAACGGGAAAGCCGAACGCCTCAACCGCACCCTCGCCACCGAGTGGGGCCTACTCACGCGTCTTCGACACCAACGCCGAACGCGCCGCCCTCCTGCCCGCCTGGCTCGAGCACGACAACCTGGACCGACCCCACCTCCGCATCGGCGGCCAACGACCCATCGACCGCGTCAACAACGCTGCGGGTCAGTACACCTAGCTCCGGCGATCAAGTGACGACTATGGCGCGAAGACGTGCTCTCGGTGCCAGTCGATGAATCGGCGCGCACGGGGTCCGCGAGTGCCGTTCGCAAAGTCGACGCATCCGAGCAGCTTTCCGAGGTCATCGACGTCTGGCAGTAGCCCGCAAGCCCACGAGTGCGACGACAGCGGTGCCGCCACTTCGACTTGTGGCGGCACCGCTGTCGACGTGCGTTCGCGGCGCTTATGCGCGAACCGCGAGATGCCGTCGGCGGTATGCCACGCCAGCGGCTGCGGCGTAGCCAAGGACGCCTCCCACCGCGAAACTGCCGGAGAGGCTGCCGGGGACGTCAGGGTGCAGCAGACCGACCACAACGAGCGCGGCCCATGCGAGCATCAGCGCGATGCTTGCGAGCTGTCGCCCGGTCCATGCGGCGGTAAAGCCGATACCGGCACCCAGGACTAGCCCGACGGCGACAAGGAGCAGGTCCATCGTCTGATTCCTCTCAGCCTCAGCGGCAGTTGCCAACCCCGGAGCTCAGGTACAGCGGCGCGAGCCGGCCCCAGGTGGTCACGATAGTGCGGCTCGAGCACGACAACCTCGACCGACCCCACCTCCGCATCGGCGGCCAACGACCCATCGACCGCGTCAACAACGCTGCGGGTCAGTACACCTAGAGCGCCGCCGCGTCCAGGACGGGCGTGAGGTCGACGACGCGCGCCCCGAGCCGGACGGCGTCGGCGAGGTCGTGCGTGATGAGCACGACGGTGCGGCCGTGGCACGCGGCCGCGACCCACGCGAGGACCTCGGGGCGGCCCTCGGCGTCGATGCCGGTGAACGGCTCGTCGAGCACGACGAGCGTGGCCTCGGCGAGCAGCGCACGCGCGATCGCGACGCGGCGTCGCTGCCCCCCGGACAGCTCGCGGACAGGCCGGTGGAGGGCGTCGTCGGGCAGCCCGAGGGCGCGCAGCTCGGCGGCGACGCGGCACGCGGGGACGTCGCGTCGCAGTACGAGCCGGACGTTGGCGACGGCGTCGAGGTGCTCGCACAGCCGGTCCTCCTGGAACACGGCGGCGCACCGGCGGTCGGCGCGGTCGACGGTGCCGGCGGTCGGCTCGAGCAGCCCGAGCAGGGCGCGACCCAGCGTCGTCTTGCCGCTGCCGTTGGGGCCCATGACGGCGACGACGCCGTCGTCGGGCAGGTCGAGGTCGAGGTCGTCGAGGACGGTGCGTCCCCCGAGCTCGACGTGCAGGTCGCGGACGGCGATCACGGTGCCACCTCCGGGTGGTCGGGCTGTGCGGACGGGAGCCGCCGCAGCGTCGCGGCGACGAGGCGTTCGGCGGCGAGGCTCAGGGCGACGACGACGGCGGTCCAGACGAAGACGTCGGCGATGAGCAGGAGCAGCTTCGCGTCGTAGAGGCGTTCGCCGACGGTCCCGGCGGGCAGCCCGATGACCTCGGCGGCGATGCCGCTCTTCCAGGCGAGGCCGACGCCGACGCGGCAGGCGGCGGCGAAGAACGGCAGGACGGCGGGGACGTCGATCGCGAGCAGCCGTCGGCGACGCGGGACCCGGAAGACGACGGCGACCTCGAGCATCGCGGGGTCGCGCTGCCCGATCCCCTCGAGCACGGCCGCGTAGGTGACGGGCAGGACCATCAGGGCGCTGACGACGACCGCGAGGCGGTCGGTGTCGACCCAGACCAGCACGAGGATGATGAAGCTGACGACGGGCGCGGCCCGCACGGCCCCGACGACGGGTGACGCGAGCGTGCGGACGGTCCGCCAGGTGGCTGCCGCGACGGCCAGCAGGGTCCCGAGCAGCGTCCCGGCGACGAACCCCGCAGCGACCCGGACGAGCGAGCGCGCGACGGTCGTCCAGAACGACGGCTCGACGACGAGCTCGACGAACCGCCCCCCGACCTCGGCGGGTGCGGGCAGCAGCAGCCGCTGCCCGACGGCGAGCGCCGCGACCTGCCAGACGGCCAGCCAGAACGCGACGACGAGCACGGGCCGCGCGGCGCGACGCCACGCCCGGCGGGTGTCGGCACCGGCCCGTCGGCGGCGCGCTGCGAGGGACCGGCCGGTGCGGGTGCCGGTCGTCCGTCGTCCGGAGCGGTCAGTCGTCCGCGCCGTAGTAGAAGTCGTCATCGGGCAGTGCCCCTCCCACGGCGGCCGGGTCCGCGTCGCGCAGCACGCCGTAGTACCCGGCGAGCGCGGTCCGCATCGCGGGGCCGTCGACGTAGGTGACGTGCGACCCGGGGATGGCGGCGGTCGCGACGGCCGCGGCGGGCACGATGCCGGCCGCGGCGACGAGCTCGCCCGCGTCGTCGGGGTGCTCGTTGGTGAACGCGGTGGAGTCGGCGTAGTCGGCGAGGAACTCGTCGAACGCGGCCGCGTGGTCCTCGGCGAACTGCGTGCGCACGACGACGACGCCGGTGACGAGCTGCGACGACGGCTCGGCGTCGGCCCACACGTCGGTGAGGTCGAGCGCGGCGCGCGCACCGGGGACCTGCGACGTGACGACGGTGACGTACGGCTGGGGCAGCACGGCGACGGCCCCGGGCTCGGCGGCGAGGCGTGCCGCGACCTCGGTCGGCTCGCTGAGGTACTGGACGGTGAGGTCGGTGGTGGGGTCGAGGCCGTGCGCGGCGAGCAGGTGCTCGAGCACCCATTGGGGCGTGGTGCCCTTGCCGGTGCTGTAGACCGTGCGTCCGCGCAGGTCGGCGAGCGTGCTCACGGTGTCCCCGACCTCGACCACGTGCAGCACACCGAGCGTGTTGATCGCGGCGACCTGCACGGCGGCGGGCGTGCCGACGGTCCGCGCGCGCAGCACGGCGGCGAGGTTCGCGGGCAGCAGCGCGACGTCGACCTGCCCCTGGAGGATCTGCGGCAGCACCTCGTCGGCGGTGCCGTGCACGGTGACCTGGTAGTCGTGCCGGGCGCGGCCGTGCGCGGCGTCGTCCATGAGCCCGACGAGGCCCATCGTGGTCGGCCCCCGCAGCGAGGCGATGCGGATCGTCGTGCGCTCCGCGGCGACGGGCTGCGGGTCGGCGGCCGGGGTCGCGGTGGTCGGGGACGCCGCGGGCTCCGCGGCCGGGCCGCACCCGGTGAGCAGCCCGGTGAGCGCTCCGGCGAGCAGCCCGACGACCGCGGCGACCGCGGTCCGGCGGGGCGCGCGCCGGGTCACGAGACGCCTTCCGGTCCGGCGTGCGCCGGGGCCGGCGCGTCCGTCGCTGCGCGGGACGGCCGGAACGGCGCGTACGACGTGTGGAGGAGCTCGTGCGCGAGCTCCGACCCGGGCGAGCCGTAGCACTCGTCGTAGAGCCGCAGCACGTCGGGGTTGGCCTGCGAGCGCCGCAGCGGCGACGTGCGGTCGATGTCGACGAGCACCTGCTGCCGGGAGCGCGTCTCGGCGGCGTCGCGCGGCGCGGGGTGACCGGCGCCGTTGACGCACCCGCCGGGGCAGGCCATGACCTCGATCAGGTCGTACCCGACGTCCTCGCCGTCGCGGATGCGCCGCGCGAGCGCGTCGACGTTCCCCAGACCGCTGATGACGGCGACGCGCACGGCGGTGCCGGCGGCGTCGACGGTGACCTCCTTGATCCCGTCGAGGCCGCGGACCTCGTGCACGTCGAGGTCGGCGAGCGGAGCGCCGGTCAGCTTCTCGACGGCCATCCGGAGCGCGGCCTCGGCCACGCCGCCCGACGCGCCGAACAGGACGCCGGCCCCGGACACGCGCGCGTAGGGCTCGTCGAAGTCGGACGGCTCGACGTCGTCCGGCCCGAGGCGCAGCATCTCGACCATCTCGAGCAGCTCGGTCGTCGTGAGCACGGCGTCGACGTCCCGCACACCGTCGTGGGCGAACTCGGGCCGCGCGGCCTCGTACTTCTTGGCGAGGCACGGCACGACGGACACCGTGTAGAGGCGCTCGACGGGGATGCCGGTGCGCTGCGCGAAGTGGTGCTTCACGGTCGCGCCCATCATCTGCTGCGGCGACCGGCACGAGGACAGGTGAGGGATCAGCTCGGGGAAGCGCCGTTCGACGAGGTTGACCCACCCCGGGCAGCAGGACGTGAGCTGCGGCAGCCGGTCGCCGCTGCCGACGCGCTCGAGGAACTCGGTGGTCTCCTCGAGGATCGTGAGGTCGGCCGCGAACGCGAAGTCGAACACCTTGTCGAACCCGACGCGACGCATGAGCCCCGCCAGGAACGGCGACGCCTCCTCGGCCGTGAGGCCGTAGTGCGCGGCGACCGCGCTGCGCACCGCGGGGGCGACGAAACCGACGACGACCTTGTCGGGGTCGTGCATCGCGGAGAACACGCCGCCGCGCTCACGCACGTAGTCGAGCGCACCGCACGGGCACGCCCGCACGCACTGGCCGCACGACACGCAGTCGGTGAGCCCGAGCGGCTGGTCGTCGCGCGTCCCGACGGTGAGACGGCCGGCGTCGAACTGGAACGCGAGCACGTCGACACCCTCGACCTGCGCGCACGCGGCGACGCACAGCCCGCACGAGATGCACTTGTTGTGGTCGCGCACGATGAACGGGTGGTCCTGCACGACGGGCGTGTACGGCCGCACGTGCAGCGGCGTCGCGAACTCGACGTGGTGCGCGGTCGCCGCGTCGCGGAGGTCGCACCGGTTCTGCTTGGAGCAGCCGCACTCGAGGCACCGCGCCGCCTCGGCCCGCGCCTGCGCCTCGGTCAGCCCGAGCTCGACCTCGACGAAGCTGCCGGTGCGCTCGGCGGGCGGCAGCTCGGGCATCTCGACCCGGCGGGCGCGGGGCACGACCTCGAACTCGTCGCGCGGCAGGTCCTCCAGGGTGCCGCGGGAGCACGTGAAGTCCTCCTGCGACGGCCGGACGAACCCCTCGCGGAGCAGCCCGTCCATCGCCTGCGCGGCCCGTCGGCCCGCGGCGACCGCCTGGATCACCGTCGCGGGGCCGGTGACGCAGTCGCCGCCCGCGAAGACGTTCCGCTCGGAGCTCTGCAACGTGCGGCCGTCGACGTCGACGTCGCCCCACTCGTTGAGCCGCACCGGCAGGTCGTCCCACAGGAAGCCGGTGTCCGTGGTCTGGCCGATGGCGCCGATCACGGTGTCCGCGTCGACGACGAAGTCCGACCCCTCGACGCGCACCGGGCGGCGGCGACCCGAGCGGTCCGGCTCCCCCAGCTCCATCCGGACGAGACCGACGCGCAGCCGCCCGTCGACGGACGTGATGCCGGTCGGCGCGGCGAGGAACACCATCTCGACGCCCTCGCGCAGCGCCTCCTCGACCTCGAACGGCTCGGCGGGCATCTCGTCACGCGTGCGCCGGTACACGAGCTTGACGTCGCGCGCGCCCTTGCGCAGCGCCGTCCGGACGCAGTCGATCGCCGTGTTGCCGCCGCCGATGACGACGACCGTCTCGCCGACCGGGTCGTCCACGCCCTGCACGACGCCGCGCAACCAGTCGATCCCCAGGTGCACGCCCGGCAGGTGCTCGCCGTCGAGCTGCAACGGCGTCGCGCGCCACGACCCGACCGCCAGGTAGACGGCGTCGTGGTCGCGCCGCAGGTCGTCGAGCCGCACGTGCGTGCCGAGCGCCGTCCCGGTGACGATCTCGACGCCGATCGCCTGCATGAAGGCGATCTCCTCGTCGAGCGTCGCCTTCGGCAGCCGGTACTCCGGGATGCCGTAGCGCATCATCCCCCCGGGCCGGTCCTGCTTCTCGTACACCGTGACCCGGTGCCCGGCGATCGCCGCGTAGTACGCCGCCGACAGCCCCGACGGACCCGCACCGACGACCGCGATCCGCTTGCCGCTCGGCTCCGCGAGCCGCGGCGTCCACGGCTCCTCCCGGTTGCGGTCCCAGTCCGCGACGAAGCGCTTGACGTGGTTGATCGCGACGGGCTCGTCGACGAGGTTGCGCCGGCACTCCGCCTCGCACGGGTGCGGGCACACCCGGCCGCACGCCGACGGGAACGGGTTGCGGTCCTTGATGACCTTGATCGCGGCCTCGAAGTTCCCCGTCGCGACGTGGTGCAGGTACGTCTGGATGTCGATGTTCGCCGGGCACGTCTGCACGCACGGCGCGACGCAGTCGGCGTTGTGGTCGCACAGCAGCTGTTCCAGGCGCACCGCCCGGTACTCGCGCAGCCGTGGGTTCACCGTCGTGACGACCATGCCCTCGACGACCGGCGTGATGCACGCCTTCACGTCGCGAGCCCCGTGCCCGGCGGCGTCCGCGCCGACCTCGACGACGCACAGCCCGCAGCTGCCGTTCGCCCGTTCCAGGCGCCCGTCGTGGCAGAGCGACGGGACGTCGATCCCCTCCGCCTGCAACGCGCGCAGGAGTGTCGTCCCCGCGCGCAGCCGCACCTGCCGCCCGTCCACCGTGACGGTGACGCGCCCCGACTCGCCGACCTCGTGCACACGACCTCCCGCGGTCCGTGGCCAGGCTGCGCGCGGGCGGCCCGGACGGGACGCTGCGCGAAGACAGCCGCCGTTGGCTCTCGACGCCGACGCTAGGGGGCGTGACGCGGGTCACCTAGGGACCTCCGGCCCAGGCCCGCAGGTCAGGACGCCGGGGCGCCGACCCGTGGTCTCAGACCTGTCGCGGGACCCGCCGCGTCAGGGTCATCAGCCGGCACATCACGCGGTGCGCGCGGTCCGACGCCTGCCCGTACATCAGCGGGCACCCGCCGTCGATCACGGTCAGCCCGTGCTCGCGCCCGAGCCGCGTCGCCTCGTCGTCGACGCTCCCCCGGTCCACCGAGCGGTGCATCCACACCTGGTGCACCCCGAGGTCGACCGCCTCCTGCACCGTCGCCCGCGCGTGGTCCGGCCGGGTCGCGACGACGACCGCGTCCACCCCGCCCGGGATCGCGGCGAGGTCCCGGTACGCCCGGTCGCCCTCGACCGTGTCCGCGTGCGGGTTGACCGCGAACACCTCGTACCCCACCTCGCGCAGCCGCCGGTAGACGACGTTCGCGCCGTGGCTCTCCGGTGTCCGCGAGACGCCCGTGACGGCGATCCGCCGGGACTCCAGGAACGTGTCCGCTGCTTCCTTGATGCTGGTCATGGCCACTCCACCCCGAGTCGTCCTCTCGACGCTAGTGACGACGGGGGTGCCGCGGTCGGGACCATCGACCCGACCTCGCGACGGGCCGCCGATCGGCTTCGCGACGCCCCGGTCACTCCTCGCCGGCCGACTTGACCGACATCGGCGACCACGTCGTCGAGCGACGCGCCACGCCGTAGATCTCCTCGACGTCGCCGAGCCGGAGCGTCACCGCGCCCCCGGACAGGCGACGTCGCACCTGGCTGTGCGGGACGACGACGACGTCGCGAGGCTGCGCCTTGAGCGTCAGGCGCCCGGGCCGCACGACGACGATGACAGCAGTGACGTCAACACGTCTGCCGCATGCGGTGGACAGCAGGCGCGCGGCCCGCTGCGCCTCGTGTCGTGAGTTGCGCACGTACGGATGACGCGTGCCGTTGACGAGAAAGGCGTCGTGCGCCACGAACACGTTGGCGCCCCGGTGATGCTTCGTGTTGAGCGTGTAGACCCCGGTCGGCCCGATCAGCACGTGATCGATGTCAGAGCCGAGGGTGCCGACGGGGACACCATGAAGGACGTGCCATCGCGGGTCGTCCCGAACCAGCTCGTCGAGCACGCGCCCGACAAGGATCTCGCCCTCGAGACCGACCGCCCAGGACTCCCTCTCGGACCACAGCCCGCACAACTGCCCATCGGCCACCGCGCGCGTCATGTTCAGTTCGGCCCTGGTCGCCCGGAGCCTCTCCCGAAGCGCGCGTCGCTCGACAGTCCGCCGTCCGAACAGTGTCAGAAGCAGGTGCTTGACGGGCGCCTCCGCACGGATGCGCCGGTCCTCCGCACGTAGCGCCTGCTCGATCTCGATCAGTCGATGTTCCGGGGCGCGTGCTGCCGCGATCGCCTCCTCGAACTCGGCTACCTTCGCGCGCGGCCCGCTTCCCGGCGGTCGCCCTTCCAGGTCGACGGCGGCGGGCTCGGCGGGCCGCGGCGCTTCGGTCGGGTCGACGGTGGCTCCGGCAGCAGTGGCGTGCGACATCCCGTTCGTCGTCCGCCAGGTCGCCACGGCGCGCGCGAGTTCGTCCGCTCGCTCGGGGCGGTCGCAGTGCGTGGCGCCGGACACGAGGTCGTGCCACCCCAGCTGCACGCCGTCACGAGCGGTGACGTAGAGCCGGTCCTTCCCGTACCGCTGCCAGCGGTTCACGGCTACCTCGATCACCCCAGAGCCTTCGGCACCGGCGATCGTGATCTGAAGGCGTCATCCGCGTCGGGGCGACCGACCTGCACCGAGGTGTAGAGCGGCGGCGCGCGAGGCGTCAGTCCTCGATCGCCTCGACGCCCTGCCGGGCGAGCTCGTCGAGGTGCGCGCGCATCGTCGCGAGCTGCTCCGGCGGGTGACCGACCCAGTCGGTGATCTCGCCGACGACGCGCACCGGCTCGCGCGTCCGGTATGAGCGCGTCGGGTTCCCGGGGAAGCGCTGGTCGGTGACGTTCGGGTCGTCCTCGAGGGTGCCCGTCGGCTCGACGACGTAGATCCGCCCGCGCCCCTCGCCCGCGGCGAGCTCGGCGCCCCACGTCGCGGCGTCGAGGGTCTGCGTGACGTAGACGAAGCCGGCGGCGCGGCCGGCGCCGTAGTTCGACCGTCGACCGGCCTCGATCAGCGACCCGACCGCCAGGTCGGCTTTCGTGCCGTGCAGGTAGGCCCCGGACTCGTGGACCTGGAACGGGACGGGTGCGTCTGCCATCGGGCCTCCTCGTCGACGTCGCACTCTCTGCACCTTGCCACTCGTCGCAGCGAGCGCGCCCGCCGCCGGCACGGCACGACGCGTCCTGGCCACCTGTGGCGCTCGCCACGTCACCGCGCACCGGGCGTCACGACGTGCCTATAGTGGACAGCGTGTCCAGTAATACGACGCCTCCCCGAGCGGGCCGTCCCCGCTCGGAGCGCACCCGCCACGCGATCCTCGACGCCGCCACGGACCTCGCGCTCGCAGGCGGCCGGGTGCCGACGATCGACGCCGTCGCGTCGCGCGCCGGCGTCTCCCGGACGACGATCTACAAGTGGTGGCCGTCACCGGCCGCGGTGCTCGCCGAGGGACTGCTCGACCGGTTCCACGAGAGCATCGAGTTCGACGACACGCTGCCCGTCCGCGAGGCGCTGACGCTCCAGGTCGACGCCCTCGTCACGCTGCTGCGGGACACCCCCGCCGGGCAGCTCGTCCGTCAGCTCCTCGCGGCGGCCGCGAGCGACCGCGCGGTCGGCGTCGCGATGCTCGAACGCTGGCTCGAACCGCGTCGCGCGACCGCGGCCCACCACCTGGAGCGCGGCGTCCAGCAGGGGCGCGTCCGCCCCGACGTCGACACCACCCTCGTGGTCGACGTCCTCTTCGCCCCCGTCTACCACCGGCTCGTCTGGGGCCACGCCCCGCTCGACGACGACCTCGCCCGCCAGGTCTGCGACCTCGTCTGGCCCGCCGTCGCCCCACCGACCACCGCACCCCCCGCCGCGTCCTGACTTCGCGACGACACCACCACCCGAGAGAAGGACCATGACCACCGTCGCCAAGACCATCGTCGACACCCTCGTCGCCACCGGCGTGAAGCGCGTCTACGGCATCCCCGGGGACTCGCTCAACGGCTTCACCGACGCGCTGCGCGGCTCGGGCATCGACTGGGTGCACGTCCGCCACGAGGAGGCCGCCGCGTTCGCCGCGGGCGCCGAGGCCGCCCTGACCGGCGAGCTCGCCGTCGCCGTCGGCAGCGCCGGACCGGGCAACCTGCACCTCATCAACGGCCTCTACGACGCGCAGCGCTCACGCGTGCCCGTCCTCGCGATCGCCGCGCACATCCCCACCGAGGAGATCGGCAGCGGCTACTTCCAGGAGACGCACCCGCAGGAGCTGTTCCGCGAGGCGTCCGTCTACTCCGAGTACGTCTCGTCGCCGACCCAGATGCCGCGCATCCTGCGCACCGCGATCCAGACCGCGCTCGAGAAGCGCGGCGTCGCCGTCGTCGTCATCCCCGGCGACATCGCCCTCGCCGAGGCGCTCGACACCACCGCCACCCCGGTCCGCGCGACGCGTCCGCGCGTGCTGCCGTCATCGTCCGAGCTCGACGAGGCGGCCGCGCTCCTGAGCGACGCCAAGCGCGTGACGATCCTCGCGGGAGCCGGGGCCGAGCACGCCCACGACCAGGTCGTCGCGCTCGCCGGGAAGCTCGCCGCGCCCGTCGTCCACACGCTGCGGTCCAAGCAGTTCGTCGAGCACGACAACCCCTACGACGTCGGCATGACCGGCCTGCTCGGCTTCGCGTCCGGCTACAAGGCGATGGAGGCCGCCGACACCCTGATCATGCTCGGCACCGACTTCCCCTACCGCGCCTTCATCCCCGAGAAGGCGAAGGTCGTCCAGATCGACCTGCGCGGCGAGCACCTCGGCCGCCGCACCCCGCTCGCGCTCGGCCTCGTCGGCGACGTCGCCGAGACCGTCGACGCCCTGCTCCCGCTCCTCCCGCAGCAGGCCGACCGCGAGCACCTCGACGAGGCCCTCGGCCACTACGCCAAGACGCGCACCAAGCTCGACGACCTCGCCACCCCGCGCAAGGGCACCCAGCCGCTGCACCCGCAGTACGTCGCTCGCGTGATCGACGAGCTCGCCGCCGACGACGCCGTCTTCATCCCCGACGTCGGCTCTCCCGTCATCTGGGCCGCCCGCTACCTGCGCATGAACGGCCGCCGCTCGCTCATCGGCTCGTTCATCCACGGCTCGATGGCGAACGCGCTCCCCCAGGCCGTCGGCGCCGCCGCCGCGACCGGCCGCCAGGTCGTCGCGCTGTCCGGCGACGGCGGCGTCGCGATGCTCCTCGGCGAGCTCCTGACCCTCACCCAGAACCGCCTGCCCGTGAAGGTCGTCGTGTTCAACAACGCGTCGCTCAACTTCGTCGAGCTCGAGATGAAGGCCGCGGGCTTCGTCACCAACGCCACCGGCCTGGAGAACCCGAGCTTCGCCGCCATCGCCGAGGCCGCCGGGCTGAAGGCGTTCCGCGTCGACGCGTCCGCCGACCTGCACGGTGCGCTGGCCGAGGCATTCGCCTACGACGGCCCCGCGCTCATCGACGTCGTCACCGAGCGTCAGGAGCTCACCATCCCGCCGTCGGTCAAGCTCGACCAGGCCAAGGGCTTCGCGCTCTACGCCCTGCGCACGCTGCTGTCCGGCCGCGGCGACGAGCTCCTCGACCTCACCCGCGCCAACCTCCGCCAGGTGTTCTGACCGACGCCGGACTCGGGGTCACGACGTCGCGGCGTCCAGCCAGGCCGCCGCGCGTCGGGCGGCCTCACGGAACCGCTCAGGGAGGGTCACGAGCCGCGTCGTGACGACGGCGCGATCGACGAGGCCCGCCTCCAGCAGGGCGTCGACGAAGTTCCGGTCCTTCTCCCGGAAAGCGACGAGCTTCGCGACGCAGAGGTCCTCCTTGTCGAGACACCAGCCGGTGAACCTCGGCTCACCGCTCGGAGCCGCCGTGTTGGCGTTCTGCACCTTCACGAGACGTCCGCGCCAGCCCTCCGGCAGGACCGTGGTCTCCAGATCGACGCCGTCGATGCTGAATCCGTGCAGCTGCTCGAAGGGCGAGAACTCGCCCGCGACCCCTTCGATGAGGTCGGCGAGGCGTGCCGTCTCGTCGTTGCCGTCGGCGATCGGGAGGATGTCGACCTCGACCGACATCGTCGCCCCTGCCGGGAGAGCGTCGTCTCGGAAGGTCCCCAGGATCGACTGCGATCCCACCACGATGACCTCCGGCCGGCCGATGATCTGGCACGAGGCGCGGATGGCGTGCTCGAGCTGGTCGCGGCGCATCAGGCGGCACCGGCGAGGGCCGCCCGACGTGCCGCGTCCGAGAGCAGCCCGCTGAGCGGCGACACCTCCCGCATCTCGATGGAGAGTCGATCCAGCCCAGTCATCACGCGATGCAGCCCGTTCACGTCGTGCTCGCGCACGAGTTCCGACCACCGCGTCAGGTTCCGCTCGTGCGGCTCGCCTGTCACGCTCTGACGAAGGCGCCGCAGGTTCCCCTCGATCGTCGGAGTCCACTCGCCCAGGCTTTGGGACGTCAGCTCTCCGGAGAGGGTGCGGTGCAGCAGCCAGGAGCGCCGCTCTGAGCGCGTGAGCACGGGCGGTACCGGTCGGCGGACGACCTCGAGCCGATACCCCATGCACGACAGCAGCCGATCGAGCATCTCGTCGCTGAGCTCGATCTTGCCGGAGACGAAGTTGCTGATGCTCGGCTGACGCACACCGCTGACCCGAGACAGCTCCGACTGAGTCGTCCCGGACCCGACCATGACGTCCCGCAACAGGTTCCCGCGCTCGCCCATGCGGTCGAGTATAGCACTGGGGGCTATAGTCTCCAGGTGATACGCAGGTTCTACTGTCGACTTGCCGGTGGGGCCGTCAACCGTCCCCTTCCCGCCGACTCGGACATCCCGCTCGCCGAGCTGCCGCCCACGCGACATGCCGCGCCGGTCAGTCCAGGTACCCGGTCTCGGGGTCGACCTCCGCGAGGAACCCGGCGATCGCCGTCCGCATGGCGGCCTCGTCGAACGCGGTGCCGTTCGACGAGCCCATCGAGAACCCGTAGCCGTCTGGCCCGGTGAGCCAGTCGAAGTCGTAGGCACCGGGAGCGCCCGAGCGGTCCCGGACGAGCCACTCGTGCCCGTCGACCGACAGCCGCCACGTCGTCATCGGCCCACAGTCACACACGAACGCCGAGGTCGGGCGCGAGGAGGTGGAAGTACGGCGTGCGGGTGGTCGGCCGGAACCCCACCGAGCAGGCCAGACGGTACGAGCCGACATTGCCGTCCCGGCACGACCACACCGGCGTCACCCCGTCGGCCAGCGTCGACCCGATCATCGCTGCCGCGGCAGCCACCGCCAGACCCCGGCGCCGCCACGGGTCCGCCGTCTCGATCCCGATCTCCAGCCGGTCACCGCGGCGGTACGACGCGAACGCCATCGCCCCGATGCCGTCCCCACTCTCGAGCACGACCCCTCCGCCGGCGGCGAGGAAGGTGGTCGCGTCCGGCCAGAACAGGCTCGGCACGACCGAGCCCGGCCACCCGAAGTCCGCCGCCGTCGCACGTCGCGCCTCCCAGCCCTCCGGCGACACGAGCACGTCTCGACGGGCCGCGAACGCGCCGGCGTCGAACACGAAGCCCACCCGCGCGTGCCGCGCCACGGTGACTGTTCGCGCCGGTCCCGCATCGCCGCAGCCCGCTTGCGCGCCCACCGCGCCCTCCCAGTCGAGCCCCGACCAGCGCGGCTCGACCTGCAACCACTCCTCACCCGAGCGCCGAGCCGCGAGGTGGGCCACGACGAGCGAGAACGCGTCGCCGACCGCCGGGCCCCAGACGAACGACATCCCGTAGCGGTGCACGACGTGGAACGCTTGCGCGCCGACCGCCCGGTCCGCCCAGAGCGGCGCACCGGCGTCGAGCGCCGCCGCCGCGAACATCGTGTTGAGCGGGACCGTGTCGAGCGCGTCGAGCGCCTCGTCACGCAGCGCGTCCATAGCGTGAGCCTCCGGGAGCGGGCGTCGGTCAGGGGCGAGCGCCGGTGCGCCGCACCGCTCCACCACCGCCGCGTCGACGCTACTGACCGGCACCGCCTCGCGAGCCGGGACGAAAGGCCGGACCTCGCGATCACCGGCGCCCCGTCTGCGGGCCCCCGGAACGCACGAAGGCAGCCGTCGCGATCGACGGCTGCCTTCGTGGGAGACCTGCGTGCGCAGGTCCCGAGAGTGGAGGTGGCGGGAATCGAACCCGCGTCCGATGACGTGGAACCAGGGATTCTCCGGGTGCAGTCCGTGATGGATTTTCTCGGCCTCCACCACTCCCACGGACGAGAAGGTGGACAGGCCCAGTCAGCTAGAAGTCCCGATCCTCACACTGACGATGAGGATCAGCAGTGGCTCTCTAGATGACGCCGGGAACTAAGTCGAGAGCGTACTTAGGCCGACGGACTTCGAGGCTCGCTCAGGCGGCGAGGGCGAAGTCGGTGCGCTTGTTATCGGCACCTATGATTTGCACGGAGCGTTGACGAGATAACCGTGCGTCCTCGACCCGCTTCTCCTGGCTCGACGATCACCGTCGAAACCGATCACCCCCATGTTCAGTTTTCAAGCTGCCGACCCGAGGCTCACCTGCGGAGCGGCACGGTCCAGCCTACTGCCCCAACACCGCCCTCGTCGCACTGATTCCCGTCCCCAGCCCCGCCGACGACACTGCGGCGCGATGATGCCCGGGCTGTGGATGACGACGACGCCGGTATGTCCGATTCGACTACGTTCGGCCCCATGTCGAACCGCGCAAGGGGGCACGGCCGCACCAGCACGGCCGTCTGGGCCGCGATCGCCTTACTCGCCACCCTCGGCCTGGCCGGCTGCACGCCTGGGGCTGCGCAAGCCGACCCGTCCGGCAGTCCGAGCCCGTCGACGACGCCGACCGACACGCCGGCGCCCACCACCCCCACCCCGTCTCCGGCAAGGCCGAGCACGATCCCCGCACTCGCGGACGGCGTGAAGCCCGATCGCCCGGCCGCACTCGACGGCTCGCCGAGTGTCGAGTCGGCGCAAGCGGTCTTGACGTACTGGCTGCAGCTGCTCCCCTATTCGCAGCAGGCTGGCGACGTCTCCGAGGCGAAGGCGATGAGCCACCCGGAGTGCGTGTTCTGCGAGAGCATGACTTCCGGAATCGAAGAGCTCACGTCCAGGGGCGACCGGTCGGTCGGTGGGGGATACACGATTTCCGACCAGTCCGGGTCCGAGGTCGTCGTGGGCAACTGGTACGCGCTGCGTCTCACGCTGGTCGAGGCACCGTCGTCCGAGGTCGACAAGTTTGGCGTCACCCTCAAGACCTACCCCGGTCACACCTACACGATCGACGCCGTGGTCCTTCACGAAGGCGGAGCCTGGACGGTTCGTGAGGTGTCGTACGAGGTCATCGCGTGACTCGTACCGCAGCCGCTTCAGTGGCGGTGGCCGCGATCCTGGTCGTCGCGTCGTGTCCTTCGGCGGGCGCCCTCGAGATCGACGACCGCGCCGAAGGCTCGAGCCTCATCATGAATGCGTTCGAGGCCGCACAAGAGATGCAGCGCGCTCGTTCCGGCAACCCTGCCGTGGCGACCACAAGATATGTGCGCGCACCGATGTGCAACATGGCGACGGGCGGCGACCTGGAAATGGGCGACGCCGACGACGTGTTCGGAGAAGGCGACACTGATGGCGACGGCAGAGTCGCTTGCGGGCCGTCGAACACAACGGTTCCGATCCCGGCATGCGTCGACGGGCCGCCGGTGCTACCCCTCTGGCGTCAGACTCGGCAGGAGCCCACGGACCCGTGGCCAGCCGCGTGGACCTTCGCGTACGGGTATTCGTGTCCTGAGGATGCCGTGCCGACGATGACGGCGGCGGACTTCCGGCGGTTGCCGTTGGCGGCGCCGGTGCTGCGGTTGCAGCCAGATCGGGGGTGGGTGCTGGTCAACAAGGAGACGATCGTCATGACCGATCCCGCGGAGCAGACGTTGCGCACCGACCTGCTCGGGTACGGGGTCGACGTCATCGCGAGCCCGGCGACCTACCGGTACGACTTCGGCGACGGATCGACGGACCTCGTCACCACCAGTCCCGGGCACGAGTGGCCGAACCACGACACCTACCACTTCTACGAGCGGCTCGGCACGGTCCAGGTCACGCTGACCACGACGTGGAAGGGCCGCTACCGGGTCGACGGAACGACGGTGTGGCGCGACGTCAACGGCACGGCGACGACCTCGACCACGAGCGCCCCGTTCACCGTCGAGGAGCGCCGGTCCCGACTGGTCGACGACCTGTGCACCGACATCCCCAAACCCGACGACTGCTGACGCGCGACCCCGGCCGGCGTCGGACATGCGAGCCCGGCGGTCAGACGAGGTCGGCGAGGAGGTCGGCGGCGCGGGCGGCGCCGTCGGTCTCGACCGGGCGGTAGGCCACCTCGCGACGGGCTTCCTTGGCGATCGCCTCGGCGAGCCCGTCAGGGTCGACGGCCTCCGCGTAGGGCAGGTGGCGGCCGGCCTCGTAGCGGTCGAGTCGCGCGCGGACGTGGAAGGTCTGCTCGAAGTGGTGGCGGAGCGGGACGTAGACGAAGGGCTTGCGCAGCGCGGTGAGCTCCATGCAGGTCGTGAGCCCGCCCTGCACGACGGCGACGTCGCACGCGGCGGACAGCCGGTACAGGTCGGGGACGTACCCGAGGACGGTCGCTCCGGACGGCACGGGCAACGACGACGGGTCGATCCGCGGTCCGGCGACCACCACGAAGCGCAGGTCGGGGGCGAGCGACCGGGCGGCAGGGACTGCGTCGAGCACACGCTGCAGCATCGGCCCGCCGACGCCCGAGCCGCCGACGGTGACGACGCACAGCCGCTCGTCGGGGGCGACACCGAGCGACGCGCGTACGGCGGGCGCCTCGGCAGCGGCCGCGACCGGGTCGAAGCCCGTCACGTAGCCCGCGAAGGAGAAGTTGTCGGCGGTCCAGGAGCGGATCGACGGGAGGTCCGGGCCGAAGGGCTGGTCGACGACGTCGTCGAGCGAGCCGACGAACACCGACCTGTCACGTACCCGCCTGAAGCGAGCACGTTGCTCGATCATCTCGGCGTTGTAGTCGGCGGTGAGCGCGGCCTCGTGGGCTCCCCCGTCGGGCATCGGCAGCCAGCCGACGAAGTCGGTCATCCACGCGAACGCGAAGCGCTTGAGCTCCGGGTTCTCGTGGAGGAAGTAGTCGACGTCCCACGCCTCGTCGCCCACGACGAGGTCGTAGTCGCCGGACTCGACGACGTCGGAGAACACCATGAAGTTGTGCACGAGGATCTCGTCCATGCGGCGGATCGCCTGGAAGGCGTGCAGGTCGTGCTCGCCGGCCTCGTGCTCGACGTGCCCGGACTCGTTGCGCAGCCACGCGGATGCGGGGTGCACACGCTCGCCGTGCTGCTGGAGGACCCGGGTGACGGGGTGCTGCGCGAGCCAGTCGACCTGGAGGTCGGGCCGTCGTTCGCGCAGGGCGGCGGCGATCGCGACGTCGCGCTGCGCGTGCCCGAGGCCGATGGGCGACGACAGGTAGAGCGCACGCTTCGGACGGTTGCGCGCACGCGTCCAGGTGCGGCGCGACACGGTGCCGGCCGCGGGCAGCGGCGTGGGCCCGTCGACGGGCGGCGCACCGGACGGGCCCGCCACGCGCTCGACGAACGAGCGGATCAGGTGGTTGGTCCGGACGGGGTCGCGCGCGGGAGGCCCGTGACCGGCACCGTCGAGGACGACGAGCGAACCGCGGGTCAGCTCGGCGAGCCGCTCGCCGAACGCGAGCGGCCGGATCCGGTCGTCGGACCCGTGCACGACGAGCACCGGGCAGGTCACGGCGGCCGTGAGCGGCACGAGCGACTCGCACACGGCACCGTCGCAACCGAGCCGCCCGGCGGTGGTGTCGGCGAGCACCTGCGGCGTGATCTCGTGCGCCCACCCGACGCAGTCCTCGATCTGCTTCGTCGAGTGGGGCTCGGGGAACATGCGGCGGAAGAAGAAGTCGACGAAGTCGTCGTACCCGCCGCCGAGCCAGTAGTGCTTGTTGTACTTCGCCCAGCCGTCCGTCGTGTCGAGCGGCTCGTGCCACGGCACGTGGTCGCGGTCGGGAGTGCGGACGTCGAGCCCGCACGACGGGGCGATCGCGACGATGCCACTGACCCGCGACGGGTGCCGGGCGGCGTGGTGGACGGCCCACGCGGCGCCGCACGACAAGGTCACCAGCACGGGCGCGGACGTCGAGGTCGCGTCGAGGACGGCGAGCAGGTCGGCGGCGTACTCGGCGTCGGTGTAGGCGGCGGCGCCGACGGGTCGCGAGGACGCGCCGCTCCCTCGCCCGTCGAAGGTGACGACGCGGAAGTGCCGGGCGAGGTAGCCGACCTGCAGCTTCCAGAACCGCGACGGCACGATCGACCACGTCGGCACGAGCACCACGGTCGGGACGGACGCGTCGTGGTGGTCGCCGTACACGGCCCACGAGATCCGCACGTCGCCGCGCGTCGCGACGCCCTCGACGTCCGGGTCGGCCGACCGGCTCGGGTGGTGAACCCGCGGCAGGGTCGCATCGCCGGGCGCAGGACGCGACGCCGACGACGAGGGCTCGGGCGTGGCCCGGGAGCCGTGGCTCACAGACGCAGTCTGCGCCGCCACGGCCCCCAGGTCACCCCCTCGCCCCGGACCGACCGCACCCGCGGCCCGGGGCGCACGCGACGCGCGCGAGGCTCGCGGACTGCTCACGGCCGGATCTCGAACACGTTGTTGAACGGCGTCGCGGCCGCGGTCCGGAACGAGCCGCTGAACCCGCCCGCGGTCGCGACGTCGCGGATCTTCGCGGGACCCGCCTGCGTGCCGAGCGCGAGGCCGACGTCCTGCGACAGCGACGCGGGCGTGCACAGCAGCGTCGAGAAGCCGTAGTAGGTGCGCCCGACGGGGTTGAGGTTGTCCTCGACGCGGTCGCCGGCCTTGGGCTCGACGACCATCCAGGTGCCGTCGTCGGCGAGCGCCTGGCGGACGTAGCGCGCGGCGCCGACGGGGTCGCCCATGTCGTGCAGGCAGTCGAACATCGCCACGAGGTCGAACCCCTGCCCGGTGAACTCGGTCGCCGACGCGACCTCGAACGTCACGCGGTCAGCCACCCCGGCCTCCTCGGCCCGCGCCCGCGCGACGGCGATGGACGCCGCGTGGTAGTCCGACCCGACGAACGTCGAGCGCGGGAACGCCAGCGCCATGAGGATCGTCGAGGCGCCGTGCCCGCAGCCGACGTCCGCGACGCGCGCCCCCGCCGTCAGCTTCTCGACGACGCCGTCGAGCGCGGGCAGCCACTCGTTCAGCAGGTGCCCGTTGTACATCGTCCGGAAGAACCGCTCGCACCCGTGGTGCACGTCGCCGTTGTGCGCGTGCCACCCGAGCCCGTCGCCGTCGGTCGCGGCGGTGAGGATGTCGGGCGCGTCGCGGACGGTGCCTGCGGCGAGCTGGAAGAACCCGGGCAGGTACGCGGGGCTCGTCGGGTCGGCGAGCGCGGCGGCGTGCTCGGCGGGCAGGGTGTAGCGGCGCGTCGCCGGGTCGTACTCGACGTAGCCGCCGGCGGCCTGCGCGGACAGCCACTCCCGCGCGTACGGCTCGGCTGTCGCGGTGCGCTCGGCGAGCGACGCCGGGGTGATCGGCTCGCCGTCGGCCATCGTGCGGTAGTAGCCGAGCTTGTCGCCCATGACGACGAGCGCGGTGTTGAGGGTCGCACCGACCTCGTCGACGGCACGGAACACGAAGGACATGAGCTTGTCGGGGTCGAGGGTGCGCTGCGGCGCATCGGCCTGGAGGGTCACGGTGGTACTCCTTGATCGGGACGTCGTGGACGGAATGTCCGAGTCCGAGACTCGCGGGGCGCACGACCGCGTCGCATCAGGGGGTCCCCCTGGGGCCTCCCTAGAGTGGGACGGTGCTGGTCGGCCGCGAGCACGAGCGCCAGGTGATCCGTTCCCTGGCGGCCGGCGCGCGCGTCGGGCAGGGCGGCACGCTCGTCGTCGTCGGTGAGGCCGGGATCGGCAAGTCGGCGCTGCTGCACGACGCCGCCGAGGACGCGGCCGCGCACGGCATGACGACGCTGCGCGCGCAGGGGGTCGTCGGCGAGCGTGACGTCCCGTTCGGCGGGCTCCTGCAGCTCCTGCGGCCGGTCCTCGACCATCTCGACGGGCTGCCCGCGCCGCAGGCGGACGCGCTCGGCGCGGCGCTCGCGCTACGACCGGGGTCGGCCGGCGAGCGGTTCGCCGTCGGCGCGGGCGTGCTGGGGCTGCTGAGCCGGGCGGCGGAGGACGCACCGCTGGCGCTCGTCGTGGACGACGCGCACCTGCTGGACCCGCCGACGGCGCACGCCCTGACGTTCGCGGCCCGCCGGCTGACCGCCGACCCGGTCGTCGTCCTGCTGGCGGTCCGCGCCGGGCAACCGTCGACCGTCGTCGAGGCGGGTCTTCCGACGCTGACGCTCGCCGGTCTTCCCGACGACGACGCCGACGCGCTCCTGCGCAGCGCGGGGCGTCGCCTCTCGGCACCCGACCGCTCCCGGTTGCTCGCGGCCACGGGCGGGAACCCGCTCGCGCTGCTCGAGCTGCCCGACGACGGCACGCTCGGTGCGCTGCCCGACGGCGCCCCGATCCCCGTGCCCGCGTCGCTGGCCCGCGCGTTCGCGGCCCGCGCCGACGCCCTGTCGACCCGGGCGCGGACCGCGCTGCTCGTCGCCTCGGCGGCGGCGGGCGACCCGGCGGCGACGGCGGCCGCGTGCACCTTGCTCGGCGTCGACGCGTCCGACCTCGACGAGGCCGCGGCGAAGGGGCTCGTCTCCGTCGACGCCGGGCGCGTGACGTTCCGGCACGACCTCGTGCGCTCGGCGGTCTGGACGGAGGCGACGCCCGCGGAGCGTCGTGAGGTGCACCGCGCGCTGGCGGCGGTCGTCCCGCCCGGCGCGCTGGACCGGCGCGCGTGGCACCTGGGCGAGGCGACGACGGCTCCCGACGAGGACGTCGCGACGACCCTCGACGCTGCGGCGACGGCGGCGCGGGACCGCGGGGCGCACGCGGTCGCCGCCGCGGGGTTCGAGCGCGCCGCGACCCTGACACCCGACGTCGCCGATCGTGCACGACGGCTCGTCACCGCCGCCGAGTCCGCGTGGCGGGCCGGACAGGCGGAGACCGCGCTCGACCTGCTCGCGGCGTCCTCGTCCTTCCCCCGCACCCCTGACCTGGTCCTGCGCGCCGCGGCGCTCGAGGGCGCGGTGACCGCGCGGACGGGGTCGGTCGAGCGGGCGCGGGACGTGCTCGTCGCGGCCGGGTCGAGCGCCGACGACCCCGACACGGCCGTCCCCCTGCTCGCGGAGGGTGTGCTCGCCGCGCAGTTCGCCGGGGACATGGCGACCGCGGCGGACGTCGGCCGGCACGTCGAGCGCCTCCTGCCCGACCTGCGCACGGACCGCGCGCGCTGGCTCGGGTCGATGGCGGTCGGCGTCGCGGACATCCTCACGGGTGCGGGCGGTCCGGACCGCCTGCACGACGCGACGGCCCACGTCGCCGACGACCCCGCGCTGCTCGAGGACCCGGCGCTCGCGCCGTGGCTCGTCATCGGACCGCTCTACCTGCGCGAGGAGGGCACCGCGCGGGCCGTCATCCCGGCGGTCGTCGCGCACCTGCGTCGCCGGGCCGACCTCGGCGTGCTGCCGATGCTGCTGTTCTACGTCGCGCGCGACCAGGCCACGACGGACCGCTGGAGCGACGCCGCCGCCACCTACACGGAGGGCGTCGGGCTCGCGCGCGAGGCGGGGCAGTCGTCGGACCTCGCTGCCGGGCTCGCCGGCCTCGCCTGGTTGGAGGCCCGGCAGGGCGAGGCCGACGCGTGCCGCGCGCACGCGACCGAGGCGCTCGACCTCGCGACGACACTGCACCTCGGGTTCTTCCGCGCCTGGGCGATGGCGGCGCTCGGCGACCTCGCGCTCGGGGCCGGCGACGCGCAGGAGGCGCTCGACCGCTACCTCCGGCTCGTCGAGCTGCTCGTCGAGCTCGGTTTCGGCGACGTCGACGTCTCGCCCGCGGCCGACATGGTCGACGCTCTCGTCCGGCTGGACCGCACCGACGACGCGGTGCCGCTCGTCGACGACCTGACCCGGCGCGCGCAGGAGAAGGGCCAGCCGTGGTCGGTCGCGCGCGCCGCCCGGGCGCGCGGGCTCGTCGCCGCCGACTCCGAGATCGACACCTGGTTCGGCGCCGCGCTCGCCGCGAACGCCCGCACGCCCGACGTCTTCGAGACCGCGCGCACGCAGCTGGCGTACGGGTCACGGCTGCGACGCGCCCGTCGTCGGACCGACGCCCGCACGCACCTGCGCGAGGCGCTCACCACCTTCGACGCGCTCGGCGCCGCCCCCTGGGCGGACCAGGCCGTGGCCGAGCTGCGCGCGACCGGTGCGACCGCCCACCGGCGCGACGTCACGGGCCTCGACCACCTCACCCCGCAGGAGCTGCAGGTCGCCCGCACGCTCGCTGCCGGCCGCACGACGCGCGAGGCCGCCGCGGCGCTGTTCCTCAGTCCGAAGACGATCGAGTACCACCTGCGCAACGTCTACACGAAGCTCGGCGTGCGGACGCGCGCGGACCTCGCGACGGCCCTCGTCGACCGGTCGTGACGCCGCCCGCTCGCCGCGCGCGACTCGCGCCTCACAGCTCGCGACGGACGACGACGCGCGGCCGGTGCCCGGACCGTCCCGTCGTCGGCGCGACGACCTCGAAGCCGCCCGCCTCGAACAGCTCGACGCTCCCCACGTACCCGGAGATGACGTCGACCCGGCTGCCGCCCGCCTCGATCGGATAGCCCTCGACGACCTGCGCACCGTGCGCCCGCGCGTGCTCGACCGCCCCCGCGAGCAGGACGTGCATGAGGCCCCGCTTGCGGAACGGCGGCCGCACGACGAAGCACACGACGCTCCACGGGTCGCGGTCGTCGACGAACGGGATCGTCCGCGAGCGCATCAGCCGCTGGTACGTCGAGCGCGGCGCGACCGAGCACCACCCCGCGGGCTCGTCGTCGACGTACAGCAGGACGCCGGGGCCGGGCTCCGTCTCGCACTGCTGCCGCATGTAGTCGGCCCGCTGGTCGTTCGGAACCGACGAGTCGCGGTACGCCGTGCACCAGCAGCCGCCCGCCGTCGGGCTCTTGGTGCCGACGACGAGCCGGAAGTCGTCGAAGCGACCGTGCGCGGGCCGGACGTCGGTCGTCATCGCCCCAGGCTAGGGACCCGATCCGACACGCGCGGGGTGCCGACCAGGCCCGTCGTCGTCGGGGTGCGGGTCGGGACACGGCGACGGGCGGTGCCGTCCCCTCCGGCGGCACCGCCCGTCGTCCCCCGTCGCGCTCCCGTCGACCCTGGTCGGCTCCGGTCAGCCGACCGGGCCCTGCGTCAGCGTGACCGCGGCCTGCGTCGAGGCACCCGTCGCGGCCGCCGTCCACGTGAGCGTCACCGTGTCGCCGGGCTCGTGCCCGGCGAGCGCCTGCGCGAGCGCGTCGGCGCTGGTCACGGGCGTGCCGTCGACCGCGGTGATGACGTCGCCGGCCGCCAGCCCGGCGGTCGCCGCCGGGGTCCCGTCGAGGACGCCCGCGACACGCGCGCCCGACCCGTCGTCGGCTCCGAGACCGATCCCGAGGAACGCCGGGTAGCCGACGACGACGCCGCCGGTCGTGTCGCCGGCCTCGATCTGCTGCACGACCGCGACCGCGTCCACGATGTCGATCGCGTACGCGACCGTCGCCGTGCGGCCCACGGAGGCGGCCGTCGTCATGCCGACGACCTCGCCCTCGTCGTCCAGCACCGGACCGCCCGAGTCGCCGCCGACCACCGCCGCGGAGAACTCCAGGAG
The DNA here is from genome assembly GCF_028583725.1 of Cellulomonas fimi. Lineage (NCBI taxonomy): Bacteria > Bacillati > Actinomycetota > Actinomycetes > Micrococcales > Cellulomonadaceae > Cellulomonas > Cellulomonas fimi. Next base: position 3,082,229 of record NZ_CP110680.1, read on the forward strand.
CCCGCTCAACGTCTCGGAGCCGCCTGACGACGACGTCGCCGCCGTCATCGTCTCGTCCGTCCCGCTGACCGTGCCCGCCGCGGCGACGAGGTCGCCCGTGCCCTCGGCGTTGCCGACGGCGGTCACCGCGTCGCCGACCCCGGCGCCACCGTCGTCGTCGAGCGTGACCGTGTCCAGCCCCGACGCGCCGGTGAGCTGCAGCAGCGCGACGTCCGCGGACGCGTCGTACCCGACGACCGTCGCGTCGTACGCCTGCCCCGTCGACTCGACCGTGACAGTGATGGCCGTCGCGCCCTCGACGACGTGGTGGTTCGTGAGCACCAGCCCGTCGCTCGTCAGGACCATGCCCGTCCCGGCCGACTCGCCGCCCTGGTACCCGAGGGTGCTGGCGATCGTCACGACGCCGACCTGCTGCGCGTCGGTCGCGGCCGTCGCCGTCTGCGCGCTCGTCGTGCCCGCGCCGTCACCGTCACCGTCGCCGTCCGCCGACCCCGGGCCGACCCGCCCGTCCGGCGCCTGCCCGTCCGGCAGGCCCGGCATCGTGGGCCGATCGCCGTCCGACCACGGTCGCGCGGGCCACTCCGCGTCCGAGACGTGCGTGCGCTCGTTCCCGTCGAGCACGCTCGAGATGCCCCACCCGGCGCCGCCGCCGACGAGCAGCCCCAGCACCAGGGTGCCGCCGACGACCCCGGCGGCCGCACCGCGCCGCACGCTCAGCGGCGGCCTCGGGATCCGCGGCCCCGCGGGTGCCGCTGCGACCGGCTGCGCCCGGAACGGCCCGAAGCTCGCACCCGGTGGGTACGGGCCGGTCGGGCCGGCCGCGGTCGCCGTCGGGTAGCCCGGTCCGGGGCCGTACGGCGGCGCGGAGGGCGCGGGGGTCGGTGCGCCGGCCGGGTGCGTCGACGGGAGCGCCTCGGTCGACCTCGCGTCGGGTGTGGTCGCCGGCTCGACCGACGCGGGCGTCATCTCCGGGTGCGCGGGCGTGTCGGCACCCCCGGTCGTCGCCTCTGGTCGGGTGCGGGGCGTCTCGTCCTCGGGCGTGCCGCCGGTGCGCGTCGTGTCGTCCATCGTGTCCTCCTCGGCTCACGCGTCGTTCGTCGTCGAGGTCCACACAACGCCGCCAACCCGGACGGGCACTGGAGCGGACCCGTGCACCACCTGTGAGTCGCGGACCTGTGCACAACTTCCACGCGAGGTGGCGCAGGTCGGGCACGCTCGGCGCTCGACAGGAGGTCATCGCCGGTCCCCCAGCGGGTCGGTGACCGCCCGAGGACCGACGCAGGGGGACGCGATGCGCACGACGCGAGGCACGACGAGCGCTGCCGGAGCGGCACGGCGGCGCGACCGGTGACCGGCTGGCGGATCGACCCGGCAGGCGTCGCGGGCGTGCTCGAGCGCGTCGACACCGCGTCCGCGGACCTCGCGGTCGCCGCGGGCCACGCGACCGACACGTGCGTCGGGATCATGGAGGCAGCGCAGGAGATGGTCGTCGCGACCGAGCTCGTCGCCTTCGTCGAGACGTACACCGCGCTCACCGCGACGCACCTCGCCCGCCTCGCGGCCGTCGCCACCGCGGCCGCCGAGGCGTCCGCCCTCTACCAGGCGGGCGACGAGCAGATGGCCCGCGACATCCTCACCGCCGCCCGGACGACGTGGGGGTGGACGTCGTGACGACCTACCCCGGGATCGACCCCGAGGTGATCCCCGGCCGCGACCTGCGCCCCGACACCCTCGACCGGCTCGCCACCGAGCTCCTCGGGACCTCCCACGGCGTCCGATCGGGCGGTGCCGACGTCGTCGACCGCTGGCGCGGCCTGTCCACCGTCTACGAGACCCCGGAGGCGCCCGCGCTCCTCGACGACGTCCTCCCCGTCGAGCCCTCGACCGCGCGCTACGCCGACGCGCTCGGCCAGGTCGCGGCGGCCGTGCGCGACTACGCCGACACCATCCGGCCGGTCCAGCGCGACCTCGCCCGTCTCCGCGACGACGCCTACTCCTTCCGCGCCCGAGCCGTGCTGCGGGAGCGGTGGGACGGCGACCAAGACCTCGTCGACGAGAACACCCGCCTCGTGCACGCCGTCGGCGTCCAGCAGTCGCTCCTCGACGAGGCGGCGCGCGTCTGCGCCCTCCGCATCCGCGCCGCCACGCGCGGCGACACCGCCCTCCGCGAGTGCACCCCCGACGGCCTGCACGTCTCCCGGGCCACCACGCTCCCGGCGGACGACCAGCCGTGGGGCCAGGTCGTCCGCCGCCACGACCCCTGCCCCAAGGCCGCCGCCGTCCAGATCAAGCACTTCCTCTGGGACGGCATCGCCGTCGACAACGTCTGGGGCGGCGTGGTGGGTGCCGCCGGTCTGGTCGGCTTCGACGAGTCGTGGCACCACGACTGGTCCTACGCAGCAACATCGTGGTCCCTCGTCGGCGACCTGTTCCGGGCGGACGCCCGGGGCTCGGACGCTCGCTTCGAGGCAGCCAAGTCCCTGGTCGCGTGGGATGACTGGCAGGACGACCCTGCGCGCGCCGCCGCGTCCGTCGCGCTGTTCCTCCTCCCCGGCGTCGGCGGCGCAGGCGCGCTGCTCAAGGGCGCCCGGACCGCCTCGACGACCGGTCGTGTCGGCGCAGTGCTGCATGACGCGACGATCACCCCACGGCTGCTCCCGGCCAGCACCACGAGCATCGTCGTGGACGACCTCACATCTGCGTCAGGAGCCGTCGCCGATGCGGAGCGCGCCCGCAGCAGCTTCGGTCTCGAGGTGCTTCCCGATGGGCGCTTCCGGTCGCCCGCAGGCCTCCTCTACGGATCAGATCCGGACGCGCGTTTCGACTCGCGAGTCGATCACGTTCTCAACCATGCTTCCGACATCCCGAACCGGCCCGGCGCTCATGGCGTCTTCACGGTCGATGCTCTTCCAGCGACGGACGAGGCATGGGTAGCGGTCCGGCGAGGGGCCGCCGTCGCGCAGCCCCAAGGGCCCCGTACGGTCTACTTCGTGAACATGCATCGAGAGGTGGGTTTCGTCGGCGGCCAAAGCGGTGTCGCGTCAGGAAACCCCTCGGTGACCTACGTCAAACTCGTGCTGCAGGGGGACAACGTGATCTCTTCGTACCCGGTCGCCGGCATCCCGATGGGGATGTGACGGTGTTCTGGCTGACCGAGTGCCCCAACGATGACCAGGGACTGGTCTGTCCCCTTGTCACCGCGACGGGCGACGTCATCTTGTTCTGCGACAGCGGCGGCGAGGCATGGCTCGACCCCTCCACGGTGTCCGCAGAATCCGCGATCTATCCCTGGACGCCGGACTGGCGCGTCGCGGACGGCATCAGCGTCGCGCCGGGAACGGCCCGATGGGCCGATCGGGCCGAGCTGCCACCTGCATGGAGCACCTTCACCTGGCACGAGACCTGATCTGCTCGTGCGCGCGCGACGTGGACGCGGTGGCCCTGCACCCCTGATTCACGAGGTGGCCGCGTGCCGACGAGCGACTCGCGTCATGGGCGTGGGCACTCCGGCACAACGGCTCCGACACCTCATCGCCTAGGCACGGGGAGTCGACATGGGTTGGGGAACGATCGACGGCCGCAACGACACATGGTGGGAGGCCCGCAACGGCCTGTTCGTCTGGCTGCTGGAGAAGATCGCCGAGTCGTCTGGCAGCGAGAACGTCCGACACCTCGCGCGTGAGCACGCCGACGCCGGAGTGTCCTGGCTCGACCTCGGGGAGTTCTCGCCGTCCGAGCAGGACGACCTCGTCGCGCTCCTCCAGGACATGGTCGAGGTGAGCCGGAAGGAGCTCCCGGCGGAGTACCACCACCTCACGCTCCCCAAGCTCGAGGAGCTCAAACACCTGGAATGACGAGCGCAGCGCGCGACGTGTCGTGCCGCACACCCCCTGCATGACGGGCATCTGCGGTGCGAGGGTCTAGGTTCCGGGTGCCAGTGCTCCCGCGTCCTCCGGAGATCCTCGTGCTCGACCGCACCTTCGACAGCCGCACCGACGCGCTCGTCGCCGCCGTCCGGGCCCACCCGACCGCGGTCGGGCTGGTGCTGCTCGGCTCGGCGGCGCGGTCCGAGGCCGCCCGGCGCGACGAGTGGTCGGACCACGACTTCTTCGTCGTCGCGGCGGAGGGCAAAGGCGACGAGGTGCGCGACGTGCGCGCGTGGCTGCCGGACGCCGACAGGGTCGTGTCGGTCGCGCGTGAAGGGGCGATCGGGTTCGCGGTGCTCTACGACGACGGGCACCTCATGGAGTTCGCCGCCGCCTCGGGCTCCGAGCTGGGCGGTGCGGTGCTCGTGCACCACGACGTGGTCCTCGACGGCGACGGCACGTTGGCGGCGTTGGTCGACGCGTCGAGCCGCCGCGCGGCCGCGGAGCCGCACCTCGACCCGGCGAACGACGCGGCGCTCGCGCTGGTGAAGCTCATGGTCGGGGTCGGTCGCGCCCGGCGCGGCGAGGTGCTGAGCGGCGGTGAGATGGTGCGCCAGTGGGCCGTGAAGCACCTCGTCCTGGCGATCCGCGCCCGCGTCCCGTCGGTGGTGACCGACCGCGAGTCCATCGACCCGGCCCGCCGGTTCGAGATCGCGTACCCGCTGATCGCGGCGCGCCTCGCGTCGGCGCTGGCGGCACCCGTCGAGGACGCGGCGCGCGCGCTCCACGCGCTGGCGAGGGACGTGCTCGAGCCCGGCTGGGACGAGTTCCCGTCGTCGACGGCCGACGTCGTGGCGGCACGCCTGGGGTGGGACACCGTCCGGTAGAGCAGGACGGCACCGACCGCGCCGCCGGGTCGTCCGTCGACGACGTCCCGGCGGCGCGGCTGGTGCGTCAGCTCATCTGGGGTGCGCCCGGGATCGCGGCGCGGCTCGGCAGCGAACCGCCCTTGTTCTCGTAGACCCACGTGCTGCCGCCGGAGTCGACGCCGAGGATGTCGGCCCGCCCGTCGCCGCTCCAGTCGGACGCCATGACCTCCTTGAAGGTGCTCCAGCCCGCACCGATCTGGACCGGCGCGGAGAGCCCCGCCCCGTTGTGGGGGTAGTACCAGAGCTTGCCGCCGGAGTCGACCCCGACGACGTCGGCGTGCCCGTCACCGCTGTAGTCGGCGCCCAGGACGTACGTGAACGATCCCCAGCCGCTGCCGATCTGCACCCGCGCGGGCAGGCTGAGCCCGACGTTCGTGTACACCCACAGCAGCCCGTTGGCGTCCACGCCGAGGATGTCGGCCTTGCCGTCCCTGTTCCAGTCGTCGGCCGTGACGTGCTTGAACGACTGCCAGCCGGACCCGATCTGCACCGGCGCCGAGAGGGCGTTGCCGTTGTGCGGGTAGTACCAGAGCTTCCCCGCGCCGTCGACGCCCACGACGTCGGCCTTGCCGTCGCCGCTGTAGTCGGCCGCCATCACGTGCGTGAAGGACGCCAGACCGCTGCCGATCTTGACGCGCGCGGACAGGCCGTTGCCGTTGTGCGGGTAGTACCAGACGTCGCCCCGGACGTCGACGCCGATCACGTCGGCGTGCGCGTCACCGCTCCAGTCGCCGGCCGCGAGGGTCGTGAGCAGCGGAGGGATCTGCTGGTCGATCCAGGCACCGAGGTTGTCGAGCCGAGTCTCCGTGGCGTCCTGCCGGGTGGTGGTCGCTCCGAGGCACCCACCCTGGTAGGCGGTGCTGTGGATCGCGACGAGCTCGACGCCGGTCGCCGTGGTCCGCAGCGCGGGGCCGCCGGCGTCGCCCTTGCAGATCGTGGAGCCGGTCCCCTGCGCCTGGATGGCGAGCGTCGCGGTGGTGAGGCCGCCGACGGTGTACGTCGCGGCGTGCGCGGTGTCGGGCACGAGCTGTGTCGTGGTGCGCCCGTACCCGGTCACCGTCAGCGACTCGCCGGCGACGGGCGCCGTCGTCGCGACCTTCACCGGCGTCACGTCGGTGACGGCGGTGGCCAGCCGGACCAGCACGGCGTCACGCTCGGCGTGCGGCACGAGGAGGTCGGCGTTCACGACCCGGCCGGCGGTGCCCGTGAGGTCCACCCGCCCGACCGTGACCTTCGTCGTGACCTTCGGTGCGCCCTGCGCGACCGCACCGCTCGCGTCGGCGAAGCACGACTTGGCGGTCACGACCCACGTCGGCGCGATGAGCGCCCCGGAGCACGCCCGCTCGGCACCGATCTCCAGCCGCACGGTGGCCGCCGCGGTGGCGCCGGTCGGCGTGGTGCCCTGGACCGCGGAGGCCGCCGGTACGCCGACGCCCACGACGAGCAGCGCCGCCGCTCCGAGCCGCGCCGTCCACCGGGTGGCCGTCGTAGATCCGTGACGCGCGCGGCGCTCACCCACGGCGCGCAGGCCGATCCGCGCGCTCACCAGGCACCGAACCGGAGCTCGACGAGGATCGCCTGCGGCATCGCCGACCCCTCACCCGGGTCCACCGCGACCGACGTGTTCGGCGCGACCTCGTACGTCTCCTCAGCCCCGCTCGCGAGCTCGGCCGTCGCCTCCACCGGCTTGTCACCACCGCGCAGCAGGAACGTGTGCGGCACCTCCAGCGTCAGGAACCCCCGCGTGCCCGACGTGCGGAAGCAGTAGTACGCGCCGTACGGCTCCTCCTCGACCATCGTCTCCACCTGGATGAGCCCTGGCGCACACGTCCCCGACCCGAACTCCCCCGACGACACCGGCACGACGTGCCCGTCACCGGTGAACACCTTCAACCCGTGCTCCGCCAGGATCGCGTCCGCACCCGGGTAGGCGAAGTCCTCCACCAACGAGGACTGCACCTCCACCGGCGCGTCCGCAGCCCCCGCACCGCTCGCCCACACCACCGCGCCGCCGGCGACCACGGCCGCCGCTCCCAGCGCACCTACGACTCGTCTCACGTCCACGCTCCGATCACGTCATCCATCCGGACCCACCACTGCACGTCGTGCACCCGCTGCCGGGCGTCGGGCCGTCGCCGCCGGTTCGCTGCCACCCGGCTCCCGTCAGCGACCGACCCCGATCCCGAGCCGCTCCCGCGCGTCGGCGAGGGAGAGGACGAGAACCCCCGGCGGCGCGACGGCCGGGTTGCGGACCAGGACGCTCGGCCCCGGGTAGAAGTCCTCGTCGAACGGCCGCAGGCCCAGCGCGGCGGCGTACTCGACGAGCATCGACGCGGTGAACCGCTCCGCGATGCGACGCCGCTGGTACGCGTCGAGGTCCTCGAAGTCCTGGACGATGCCGTTGGCGTCGAACCGCCACCTGCTGCCGTCCTGCACGACGGAGACGGTGCGCACGTAGTTCAGGAAGTCGGTCGGCGCCGGTCCGAACATCTCGAGCTTCCGCGCACCGAACGGTGCGGGGCCGTCCGGTCGGGACGACCCCGGGATCGAGGTGATCGCGACGCCGTGCAGCTGCAAGGACCGCGCGAGGTGGCCGATCGTCGAGACCGGGTCGCCGTGCGGGTAGCCGCAGTCCAGCACCGCGGTCCACTCCGGGTTCGCGGTCGCCACGACCAGCTCGCGCGGGCGGACACCGGCCGTCAGCGGTGCGAGGGCGGTCACGTGGTCGCGCAGGCCGCCCGAGAGCCGTTCCGCCTCCGCCGAGCCGTGGATCGCACGACGCCACTGGGTGAGGCCGTCGGCCACCACCTCGATCGGTGCCCGGAGGAACCCGATGGCGGAGGTCAGGGGAGCGACGGCGTCGTCCCAGAGGGTTGCGGTCAGGTCGTGCTCGGTCACGCTCAGTCCACCTCGAACAGCTCGACGGCCCCGTGGGGATCGTTGGACAGGATCCTGGCCTCGTGCTCCGGACCGCGCGTCGACGCGCTGGTGTCGAACTCCTCGTACCGGCGCTGGCCGTTCAGCGTGTACTGCAGGTCGGGCCTGTTGATCCCCACCCGGACGCCGTTGACGTCGACCTGCTGCTGGTTCACCCGGACGTTGGTCGCGCCCTGCGCCTGCAGGTCCTGGATCCGGCTCTGCACGAACGCGTTCTGGGTCGTGCTCTGCCCGACGGGCCGGTTGAGCGGCAGGGCGGCGGGCGGCTTGGGGTTGACCGCCGCGTCCCGCGGGTTGCGCGCGACGAGGTTCTGGGCGGCGCGGGTGTCGAGCGCGTCGAGGATCTCGTCGATGCTGCCGCGCAGGCGGTCGACCTGCTTGGTCACCTTCGCGATGCCGACTCCCGCGCCGACGGCGGGCACCATCGCGAAGAGCGACAGCGCGGCCCCACCCCAGTCGCCGCGGTAGGCGGAGATGGCCATGTCGAGGCCGTCGCAGACCTCGCCGACGCCGGGGATGAGGCCGCAGAGGCCGAGAGCGAGCTGGGCGACGTCCCACATGAGGTCGCCGTTGTCGCCGACGAACTGCTGGAACTCGTCGTACATCTGGCAGCCGAGGGAGTCGCGGGCGGCCGGCGTGTCGCACTTCGCCGGGTTGAGCATGACCTCGCCGAACGCGGTGAAGCCCTCCATGCACATGGCCGGTGAGCCGAGCGCGGAGTCGATCGACGTCAGGCAACTCCAGTACCGGTGGGTGTCGTTCGCCGTGCCCGTGCCCCCCGGACCGCTCCCGGCCGCGGTGCTGCGCTGGTCCACCTGCTGCTGCGCGAGCCGCGTCTCGTACGTGGCGACGGCCTCGTCGGCGGCGTCCTGCGCGGCGGCCGCGTCGAGGCCTGCCGCGTCGGCCGACGCGCGAGCCGACTGCTTCGCCTCCTGCGCGGCTGCCGCGTCCTTGCCCGCCTGGCTGGCGGCGGCCGACGCCGTGACCGCGGAGCGCGCGGCGTTGTCCGCGGACGTCTGCGCGCGTGCGGCGGCGTCCTTCGCGGTCTGCGCCGAGGCGGCCGCCTGGTCCGCGGACGCCTTGGCCGCGGTCGCGGACTGTGTCGCCTGCGCCGCGTAGGTCGCGGCCTGCTGGGCGGCGGCGGACGCCTGGTTCGCGGCAGCGGCCGCCTCCGCGGCAGCGCCCTTCGCGACGGCGGCGACGCGACGCGCCTCGGCGGCGTCCGCGAGCGACTTCTGCGCGTACTGCTGGGCCTGCTGGACGAGGCCCTGCACCGCCTGGACGTGCGCGGCCTGCTCCTTGTCGCGCTGCGCGGCCTGGAACTGCCCGACGCCCAGGAAGTAGGACGCGTACGTGGCGGGGCCGGCGAGCGCGACCTGCGCGGCGGCCTTCACCTCGGGCCCGCCGGCGTCCATGACGCGGGCGATCTCCACCCGCTGGTCCGCCGCGCGCGCGACGTGCTGGCCGGTGCGGAGGAACTCGTGCGCCTCCTGCGCGGTGCCCGCGAGGGCCTTCTGCGTCGCCGCGTAGAGGGCGGGCCCGGGGTTGGACGCGAGGATCCGCGACATCGCCAGCCGGTCGTCGACGATCTTGCGCGGGTACGCGCGGGTCTGCAGGAACGTCGCGACGGCGGCGTCGTCACCGTTCAGCGCCGTGCGGGCCGCCGTCTTCTCCTGCCCGTCCGGCAGGGTGTCGACGAGGTGCCACACCCGCGCGCGGTCGTCCTGCCCCGCCGCGGACTCCCGACCGTCGGCGAGCCAGGACCGCAGCGCGAGCTCGTCGCCGCCCACCGCCTCCTCGGCCGCGGCCTTCGTCCACTCGCCGCCCGTCGCCATGAGCGCGAGGGCCGCGCGGCGGCCCTTGTCGAGCACGACCTGCGTCGAGGCGCCGTCGGCGGTCGCCGCGACGAGGAGCGCACGCGTCGACGCCGGGATGCGGGCGTCCTCCGAGGTGTCCCACCGCACGCCCCGGTCCCAGCCGACGGCCTCGCCGGCGGCCTTCGCGGTCTGCTCGTCGGCGAGTGCTTCCTGCGCCTGTGCGACGCCCGTCTCGGTGGCCTCGGCCAACCGCGCCGCGTCCGCCTCACGGGCGAGCTTCTCGACGGTCACCGCCTGGGCGGCTGCCGCGACCGCGAGCTCCGAGGCGGCCGTCGCCTGCGACGCGTGCTCCGCGGACTTCGCCGCGGCCTGCGCGGCGATCCCCGCCTGGGCCGCGGCCTCGTCGGCGGCCGCCGCCGCGCGGGTCGCGTGCTGACCGGCCTGCCGCGCGAACTCGAACGCCTGGTCCGACGCCGCCGCCGCGTCCTCGGCGAACCGGAGGCTGCGCTGCGCGGCCTGTGCGGCGACGGCCGCCTGGGACTTGGCCGCGGCCGCGGCCGCCTGCGTGCGCTTCGCCTGCTCGGACGACACGCCGGCCTGGCGCGACGCCTCGTCGGCGGCGGCCGCTGCGGCGTCGGCGTTCCGGCTCGCGCCCGCCGCGGCCGTGGCCGCCGTGCGCGCCTGCGCGAGGGCCGCGTCGCGCTGGGCCTTCACCTGGTCGAGCGCCGCCGCCTGGGCCGCCGCGTCACGGGCCGCCTGCGCCGCCGTCCGCGCCGCTGCGGCCTTCCCCGCGTCGGTACGCGCTGCCGCGGCCGCCGACTGCGCCGCCGCCGCCGCGCGTGCGGTCAGCGACGCGGCAGCCGTCGCCTGGCGGGCGCCGTCGGCGGCCGTCTGGGCCGCACGGAGCGCGGCCGCCGACGCGGTCGTGGCCTCGGCCGCCGCACCGCGCGCCGCCGCGGCGGCGTCGGCCGCCCTCCCGGCCGCCGCCGACGCACCCTGCGCGGCACCGCCCGCCGCCCGCGCCTCGGCGAGCGCCTCCTCCGCGGCCGCCTTGGCCCGCTCGGCCGCGCCGACCGCCCGGGCGGAGGCCTCGGCCGCCGCGGCTGCCTCGGTGGCGGTGACCTGTCCCGCCTGCTTCGCCTGCTCGGTGAGGCCGCGGATCGACGCCATCTCGGCGTCACGCGCCCGCGCGACGAGCTGCCCGTTGGTCAGGAACTCGTGCAGCTCCTCGGCGGAGCCCGCGAGGGCCGCCTGCGCCGCGGAGTTCAGCGCGGGGCCGCTGTTGTTCGCCGCCCCGGTCAGCATCGTCGCGGCCATGAGCCGCTCGTCGGCGTAGCGCGCCGCGGGCAGGCCCGACGCCAGGAACTCCGACCACGCCGCGGCTTCCCCGGCGAGCGCCTGCTGCGCACCCGCCCGCGTCGCGGGGCCGCCGCTGTCCAGCGCGCGCACCACCCGCAGCCGCTCGTCGGCGGTCCACGCCGTCCGGAAGCCGCCGTCGACGAAGGCACGCACCTGCGCGTCCGTGCCCGCCAGCGCCGTCGTCGCCGCCGACCTCAGGGCGGGGCCGTCGGTGCTGCCCAGCGTCTGGGCCGAGGCACGGTAGTCGGCTGCGAGCGCGGCGTCGAAGCCGGTGTCGACGAACGCGGCCAGCTGCGCGTCGGAGCCCAGCAGCGCCGCCTCGGCCGCGCGACGGACGGACGGCGTGCCGGTCGTGAGCAGTGCCGCGGCCCACGACCTGTCGTCGCCGTCGTCGAGGGGTTCGTCGGCTGCGGCGGGGGCTCCGCCCACTGTCAGCCCCAGCACCACCGCGACGACACCCGCCACCAACGACCGCATACCGATGCGTGCCACAGCTCCCCCTCCGTGACGCGTCGTCGGGCGCGCCGTTGCGCCCACGACCGCCCTCGCCACCTGCTGACGACGTCCGACCCCGCACCCCTCGCCCCGCGCGCCCGACCCGACGCACGAGGCCGTCGGCTGGACGCTGGGACGTGGGCGACGGGTACGTCCGGCGACGCGTCACGGCCGTGGCCGAGACCTGCGGAGAACGAGACATACCCCTCGGCGTGGGATGTTAATGCCCCGATGACTGATTCCGGGGCGATTCGCCGCGGAGGCGGGTCGTCGGCGCGTCGCCGCTCGCACCAGTGCCGACGCGCCGCCACCCGCCGCGGCGCGGGCGCGCCTGTCGCGGTCGGGTGCGAGCACCCCCCGACATCGACGTCGCCGGGCGGGCGTCCCCCACCCGGCGACGTCGGGGCGTCACCAGCTCGGGATCGACCCGAGCCAGCCCGCCGGGACCTCGACGTAGGCCTGGTCGTCGAGGGCCTGCCACTGCGCGAACGTCAGCTTCCGCTTGGCGCCGCCGACGACCTGGAAGATCTCCCCCGCCGGGTTCCGCATCAGCACGTACCGCGTCGGGACCGACTTCGTGACCTGCGCCAGGATCGCGGGCGCCACCTCCGTGTACGGCCGCGACCCGAGCGCCTGCCACTCCGCGAGCGAGAGCCGGTACTTCGCGCCTCCCGCGAGCTGGTAGATGCCGCCGTCGGTGCGGTCGCGCACCAGGGCGGGCTCGTTCGGCGCACCCGTCGGGATGCGCGCGATCAGCCCCGCGGGCGCCGGCTGGAAGGCCGGCGACCCGAGCGCCTGCCACTGCGCGAGCGACAGCCCGTACCGCGAGCAGCCGACGACCTGGTAGATCGACCCGTTCGCGGGGTCACGCAGGAGGGCCGGTCCGCCGGCGGCGACGTCGGGCGCCCGGTTGATGAACTCGACCGGCACGTCGGTGTAGCCCGGCGAACCGAGCGACTGCCACTCCGCCGCGGACAGCCGGTACCGGGTGCCACTGACGATCTTGTGGATGCCCCCGTCGGCCGGGTTGCGCAGGAACGTGCCGTCGCGCGGCACGTCGACCAGCGTGGCGGCGGTCGCGTCGGACACGTCCGTGTAGCCACGCAGCCCCATCGCCGCCCACTGCGCGTACGACAGCGGGAACTTCGCGCCGCCGGCGACGATGAAGATCGTCCCGTTCGGGACGCGGATCAGCTGGCCGTCGCCGACGACCTGCTGGGACGGCGCGGCGACCGGCGTCGGCGCGCAGGCCTTCACCGTGTTCTGCGTGATCCACCCGACGAGCGCGTCCGCGCGCGTCTCGGTCGCCCCCTGCCGGGTCGTGGTCGACCCGAGGCAGCCGCCCTGGTAGGCGGTGTGATGGATCCCGACGAGCTCCACGCCCGACGTGGTCGTCCGCAGCGTGGGGCCGCCCGCGTCGCCCTTGCAGATCGTCGCGCCCGTGCTCTGCGCCTGGACGTCGACGGTCCCTGCGGCGACGGCTGCGACGGTGAACGTCGCGGCGTGCGCGGTGTCGGGCACGAGCTGCGTCCCCGTGCGGCCGTACCCGGTCACCGTGAGCGTCTCGCCCACGACGGGCGGGGTGCTCGCGACCCTGACCGCGGCGATGTCGCGCACCGGAGCCGACAGCCGGGCCAGCACGACGTCGCTGTCGGGGTGCGGGACGAGCAGGTCCACACCGAGCACGTGGCCGGCCGCACCGGTGAGGTCGACGCGTCCGACCGTCGCCTTCGTGGCGAGCCTGGGTGCGCCCTCGACGACGGCACCCCCTGCTGG